>CAWBMY010000022.1:0-162845 GCA_963790005.1 uncultured Methanoregulaceae archaeon | reverse complement strand
CCCACTGCGGCGAGGAGATCGATCTCTTCGGAAAAGGAGGGGGCAAAAAGATTGCAGAGGAGTTCTCCGTCCCGTTCCTTGGTGCGATCCCGATCGATATTGAGATGCGCAAGGCCGGCGACGAGGGGCGGCCGTTTATTATCCGGCGCGGCGACAGCGCAACGTGGGCGAGCGTGGACAAGATCATGGAAGCGCTCATAAAAGTCGTCGAGGGATAAACCAGCATGGACTACCTGCGGATTCTCTCCGGGAAATCAGATCCCCTTCCCATTTACGAGCCGGTCATCGCATGCCTGGAAAACCCTCAGGGGTTTCCCGATCTCCTTGAACCGGTCTACCGCGAGGCCATGAAACTCGATGACGAGACGCTCGACCGGTTCCGTTTTGCGCTTCTGCGTCTCCAGCTCTATGCGGATATCCACAGGAACGAGGATCTGGAGAAGGCGATGCACATCCGCTACGTTTCGCAGGTACTGGAAAAGGTCATCTTCGGTACCCTGGTAATGGAACCCCCGGAGCCGGAAGCCTCCTGATTATCTGTTCGTACCAAAAAGATATTATCGGGGTAAATGTGCACGGATGATACCTATAAGTGCCCCCCCGGCACATGCATGATCTGAAAAGTAAACAGACAAAAAGGATGATTTTTATTCCTTATATCCTCTCTACGAGATACACCTGAACGGAGATAATAATGACATCACGCATGCATGCCCCTCACACGACCTGTCCTGGTTGCCAGGAAGAGGTTTTTCTTGACGAACTCGTGGGCGGCAAATGCCCGCTGTGCGGCTGTTCACTGGAAGACTTCGATGAGTCAATTAGTGAGTATGATGGGATTCTCGATCGATCCGATCTTTCGTGGCTGATCTTCAATTATTTTGTTTTCAAGAAGTTCGTAGACCTCGGGGTTCCGCCTTCGCAAATCATGGAGTTTGTCTCAAATTACGAGCAGAATGCAGACAAGCCCCCGGAAGAGTGGACGAAAACGGAGTTTTCCCTTGAACTCCCGATGGGGATTATTGACCGGATCCGGCCCAAGCGATGCGCGAAGTGCAACCGGCTTTTTGTGCGGAGAGGTCGAAAACGGATTACCGGTGACATGCGCCACACTTCGGTTCGTATCCAGTACGTGTGTGACCAGTGCTGAAATAATCCCCAAAATCTTTTTAATTGAATTTTCTTGACGGATTACCCCTCTTTGGGCTTTTTTCGTTCTGTCATATCCCAATGGATAAATCCGGATCGTATGGGGAAAAAATATCAGTAGTGCCCCGAGGCATACAGTATTACTTCCGCAATGATACCAGCATGATAATCCCGATAATCACCAGAGCGGCAAAACTGATGATCAGGGGCAGGATAACGCTATAGAGGGTCTCACCCATCGGCAGCTCTGGCGGTTGCAGGGGTGACGACGGTGTGTCTGCCATACGATATTGGAGAACGTTGAGTTGGGCGGAAGCCTCACCCGATGAGGTGAATTTTTTTTCGCCGATAGTCACGTTATACGAACCGGCCGGCAGGCCGGGTTCATCGAGCGTATAGGTCCACTGGTTCGTATTGGTGCCACTCTCCACCGGAATGGTACTTGATGTGATCAGATCGTGGGAACTTGCATTTCTGATCTCTACCTGGAGCAGGTTCTCCGGACCTACATTTGTTGTTCCCGTGATCAGGAGCGCTTCCCCGGTGGTCTGGTCAGGCAGCTTGCCGGGACCGCTTTCACCGACCCGGTTAAACCGTATGTCCGGATCTTCAACGTAAAAATAATACGGCGTGAAGATATCGTCAACGTCCGGACGTGCCGATACATTGAGGATGGTAGAAGCGACCTGACCGATGTCCGCCGGGAACGATGTTTTTTGCCCGATATTGGTGATAACTTTTCCCTGATTGGCAATACGTATGCCATCGCTCCAGACCAACGGGGCAATCTCGAAACTCTTATCGGCCCCGGGATCCTGGATCAAAAACGCATACTCCCCGCTGGAGAATAGGGTGGACTCCTGAGGTTTGATAAGAAAGGTGTAATTTCCTTTTTTATCCGGGGTTGCCGTTTTGGTATCAAAGTAATTTCTCCCGACTATCCAGAGAACCATTGAACCATTCTGTGCGCCGGTGCCCGCAAATGTAACCGTATCTGCCCGTGCAATGGTCTGGGGGCCGCTGGTCAGTACGGAGAGCGCGGCGGATGCCGGCAGACTCAAAAATACCATCAGTACCAGCAGGATTATGGTCGCACTCCAAAATTTCATGTATGCCCTCTTGTATAGTTTTTGGGTTGTGCCACCGGGCACGCGATTGTTTGTGTAAATAGGGGGCGGTATTCTCTCATAACCTTAACGCACGGAAGTCTCTTTTCCCTGTATGGGTGTCCCCCGGATTTAACATCAGTAATAAACCCCCGGATACCTGAATGTGGTGTCGGGGTAAAGGAATTTTGCATGGGTGCTCATTGGTGTCATGGCTCCGGACTGCCGCGACCTCCCCACTCATAAGGTATTCATCGTGGTCAGAATGTCTATCCTGCTGCCATCCAGCCTGATAAAACCGGGTTTTCCTGTGCCGGGGCGCTTGCGTTACATCCTCTGGATAAAGAAAAAAATGCTTCCTGTTATTAACGACACTATCGAACTTACGGGAAATTCAGTAGGTCCGCCCGACAAGAGTTGCTTTGCCCGGCTTCCCACAGATAATGCAGGGCCCGTCCGTGGCTTCGATATAATCAGACCGGACCTCTGTCCCGAGCAGGCTTGAGTTTGCCCTCTCTTCAATAGTATCCCCGCATCCCCGCTCACGGCACCAGTGGACGACCGCTACTTTCCCTTCATTGAGAGCGGCATTTAAGGCATCCACAGAATCAACCGTGCAGAGATGTGATTTTGTGTGCTCCTCGGCTTTTGCCCGGATCTCTTCTGTTATCTCCCCGATACCCGGGTGACATCACCAGTCTGCCGTTGCAAGGGAAATGGTGGTTTTACCTCCACCCCGTTTTACTGCCATTGCATTACCAGAATCGAGATCCCTCGGGCCCAGTTCGAGCCTGAGCGGGACGCCCCGGAGTTCCCACCAGTAGTATTTCGCTCCCGGCCGCATGTCGCGGGTATCCAGGTTCACCCGGAAACCGGCCGTTTCAAGATCGCTTTTGAGTTTTTCCGCAGCGGCCATTACATCGTCGTGACGTTTACCGATCGTGATCGGCACGATTACTGCTTGGAGCGTTGCGACTGACGGCGGAAGGATAAGTCCCTTGTCATCGCCATGCATGGAGATCAGTGCCGCGATACAGCGCTCCGAGATCCCATAGCAGGTCTGGAACGCGACCTTCTGCTCCCCGTTCTTGTCCTCGTACTGGATGGAGAATGTCCTGGAGAAATGGTCGCCGAGATGATGGACGGTGCCGATCTGGAGCGTTTTGCCGTTCGGCATGATCGTGTCCACCGCAATCGTATAATCGGCGCCGGGGAACTTGTCCCAGTCTGGGCGTTTCGAGATAATGACAGGGATGCAGAGGCTCCGGTAAAACTCGCGGGAGAGTGCTATTTCTGACTCCACCTGCGCCTCCGCCTCGTCCCATGTTGCATGAACCGTGTGCGATTCCATGAACGAGGTGATCTCGCGGGCACGGATCATCGGGCGGGTCTGCTTGGTCTCGTACCGGAAGGTGTTTACAACCTGGTAAATCTTGATCGGAAGGTCTGCGTGGGAACGCACCCAGAGGGCAAACATCGGGTAGATAGCAGTTTCGCTTGTCGGGCGGAGGGCCAGTTTCACATCGAGTGGGGTTGTACCGCCGTGCGTCACCCAGTAAACCTCGTTCTCGAAGCCCTTGATGTGCTCTGCCTCCTTCATGAACTCCTGCTCGGGGATGAGCAGGGGAAAGAGCGTCTCCTTATGATCCCGGTCAAGCAGTTCGTGCAGGCGCTGGTACACGAATTTGCGAATCGCAAAACCGTACGGGAACCATACGTAGAGCCCTTTTACGGGATAGCGGACGTCCATGATCTCCGCACGCCACAGAAGTTCGTTATACCACTCGGAAAAATCCTGTTTTTTTGGCAGGGCGCCCGCATCCTCGTCCATCAAAAACCTCTTAAGCTACCAATTGTATGACTGCCGGCGTAATAAAAGCCTCGACTATTGCCGCCACGGCAATAAGGGGCAACACGTACAGGAGAAAGATCCGGGCCAGCCGTCCTGCATCGGCAGCAGTATCGGCAGCCCCGTACCATTCGGCGATAAGTGACTGTGCCATACAAAACCCGAGCGCCCCGGCAATGATGAAGGCGGGAATTTCGAAGATCCCGTGGGGGAGTAGAGCGGCTGCGATAAACACTACCGAGTGGCCCTGGCTGACGATCTCGGTGACCGCTCCTATCACGATCCCGTTCAGGCTCATAATAAAGAGCGTGAGGAGGCCGAAAGATGCACCTCCCAAAAAGAGCAGGATACAGGCTTCGAGGTTATTCGCAAAGAGCTTGGCGCACGTATCGACCGGGTCGCTGATGGTGATCTGGCCGGCGACCTCTTTCTGGAACATTTTTATCAGGTCGTCACCGATTGAGGGGTTGTGGACGGTTCCGATCCATCCCACAACCATTGCGACAAGAAAAAGAAGAACCATAATGATAATGGCATTCCCAATCGGGGAATGGCCCGGGTTATACGGTGTACCGGGATCAGACATAGAGTACCATCCGGACCATATCGCGGATACCCGGGGCAAGGCCGACTACGATCATCGCGAGGAGGACGAGATGCCAGAATGCCGGATTTGCCTCCCTGCGATAGAGCTGCATGATGTAGATCGCCGGGAAGAGGACGACGAGCTTGAGCGGATACATGATAAACGCGGTGCCGGTCATCTCAATGAGGTTTGACCCGACCACGTGCTGTTCGATATAATGGACTGCCGGGTGGAAGGTAAGCCCGTAACTGGTGGCACTGGCATCGAGCATCTGCCCGAAAATAAGAACAAGGAAAAGCGGATCGCTGACATACTCCCACTTGAGGATATATCGCATGCAGGCCCAGACCAGCACCGTTGATGTGACCGCCATGAGCGGAATCACCGAGAGGATGAAAAGATCGACGTGGCCGTGGGCCATGCCCCAGGAAAGAAGAATGAGCGAGATGACAAAGACCGCCATGCAGCCGATGAACGCATAAAATGACAGGAAATTTTTGATCATGCCGTTTTTCTTAAGTATGCCTCCCAGAAAGATCATCCCGATGACAAAAAAGAAGAGGACAAAATAGATTGGGGGGGTGACGATCAGGTACTGCCAGTCGCCCGTGACCATGCCGGCATCCTGGATAACGCGGAGCACGCCGCCGAGCACCACGTACGGGATCGTTGCAAGGATAAACCCGGAGTCCAGTTTTATGCCATGCTCTGAAAGCCAGGTGGAATTTGAGAACCAGCGGTACAACAAATACACGCCGATAATAAGGATAATCGCGTAGGTGAGCGTCTCGACAATATTATAGGGCTCGCCGTACTTGACGGGATCGATGTAGTATTTGTATATGAAATCACTAATCATTCATTATACCGATGAGCCCGGATACTATAAAATTACTCAAAGAGAAGGTCTTTGACAAGTCCAAGTGGATGCAGTTACCCCGCGATGTGGTGATCGGCCATGATGTGCTCGGCCAGATCATCCCGGTCTGCGAAGACCTCAAGCTGGGCAGGTCTGCGCTCCTGATCTCCGGTAAGAGCACCATGGAACGTGCGGGAAAAACCGTTCAGGAATTCCTTTCCCGTTCCGGTACGGTAAAAGTCTTCATTGCAGAAGAGATCAGCCCGAAGATTATCCATGAAGCGGAGCACGCGGCGCAGGGCATGGATTTTGTCGTTGGCGTCGGGGGAGGCCGGGTGATCGATACGGCAAAGATCGTATCGTATAATATCGACCGGCAGTTTGTCTCCGTCCCGACCGCGGCATCCCATGACGGGATCGCATCCGCCCGGGCCTCGGTGCCGACCGGCGAGGGCAATGTTTCCCTTGAAGCGCATCCGCCCCTTGCCATCATCGCAGATACCGGCATCATCGCGGCCGCGCCGCACCGTCTTCTTGCGTCCGGGTGTGCGGACGTGATCTCCAATTATACCGCCATCCTCGACTGGGAACTGGCCCACCGGATCAAGGGTGAGCCGATGAGCGAGTACGCAATTGCACTCTCAAAGATGACCGCGGAGATCCTCGTCAAAAATGCAGATCTCATAAAACCCCACCAGGAACAATCAGCGTGGTTTGTCACAAAGGCCCTCGTGTCGAGCGGGGTTGCGATGAGCATTGCGGGATCGTCCCGGCCAGCAAGCGGCGGGGAGCACAAGTTCTCGCACGCCCTTGACCGGCTTGCCCCGGGAAAGGCGCTGCACGGGGAGAGCTGTGGTATCGGTACCATCATCTCGATGTACCTGCACGGCGGTGACTGGCGGGGGATCCGGGCAGTCCCTTAAGACCATCGGCGCCCCGACAACACCGGCAGATCTTGGTATAGATGATGAAGTTGCAGTCGAAGCGCTCCTGATGGCAAAGACTATCCGCCCGGAACGCTTTACAATCTTTGATATGGGTATCACCAGAGAATCGGCGGAGAAACTCGTGCAGATGCTCTATTCAGAATAATCCGGGTATAACAACAAAATGAAGTGGAGGGATTTTGCCATGGCAGATACAAAAACCAAAGTGACGCTTGTCGGGACGGTGCTGGCAAAACCCGGCGTTGAGTTTATCTACGAGGGAGAGTCTCCGGAGTGCGGAACCTGCAAGGTCAAAAAGGCGTGCCACAACTTAAACAAGGGCCACCGGTACCGGATTGTCACGGTCAGGAGCACCCATCACGAGTGTGCAGTCCATTATAACGGGGCAACCGCCGTTGAGGTGATGGACGCCCCCGTGACCATGCTCATCAGTGCTGACATGGCGATCGTCAACTCCAAGGTAAAGATCGAGTTCTCCTGCAACAAGGCGGAATGCAGGAGTTACCCGCTCTGCCGGCCGGACGGGGTTGTCGAAGGCGAAAAATATGTGGTTGCCGATGTGATGGGCAACGCATCCGAAATCTGCAGTAAAGGCCGGGCCCTGAAGCTGGTCGAGATCAGACCGGCGTGATACTTTTTTATTGCTCGTTCTTTTCGATCTTACGTACGACATATCGCGTGTAGTAAAAAGGATAGTGTCCGGGTGCCATGAGGATCCAACTGCGATCTTCACGTCGTTTCCAGAGGATCCGGCTAGTTTATTGTCCCGGATACTCACGGTCCTCCCTTATCTCCCACAAATCCCCTGCAATCTGGATCACTCGTGTACCCTTCGACCACCCGGCTCCACCGTTCCGGCACCGCATCGATTCCCCAGTATGCCCCGGCAAGCGCCCCGCAGCAGGCACCCACGGTGTCCGCATCTCCCCCAAGGTTTATTGCAGAGAGCACCGCGTTCTCAAATGTACGGGCATTCATAAAACAGGTGAGTGCCGCATGCGAACAGAGCACGGCGTCAAGCGAGGGTTCGGGCGGGTACCGCTCGTAACTTCCGAGTTTGTCCAGCACTTCCGCATCCCGGCACCGCGAACGGGCGAGGATAAATGCCTGCCTGCGGGAAACCCCCCGGCACATCTCGCTTGCCATCATATTGAGCCACGCGGAGCAGTGGGCGGCGACCGGATCGTAGTGAGTAAGCCGGGAACAGGCAATGCTTACCTCATACACCTGATCAGCAGGATAAAATATCCCGAGGGGAAATGCCCGCATCACGCTCCCGTTGCTCCGGCTCCCGTGGTGGCGCCGGTGCACGAGCCATGCGGCACGCTGCGGCGGGGTGCCGGAACTGTACGAGACGTAAAGAATGCAGAGGAGGTTGGGCCGTACCATTCCGGTCGCTTTTCGTACCCGGAAAAAAACCGCTGTACAAGGTCAGACGGGTCAAATCCCCTGCATGCGATAAGCGATTCCGCGACCGCGAGTGCCTGCAGCGTGTCGTCCGTGTACTGGCCTGCCTTCCGGAAATGGCGCCCTCCGGGCCGCATATTTGTCACCCACGCTTCAGGCTGGGGAGATCCTTCCAAAGGCGCACCCAACGCGTCCCCAATTGCGAGTCCCGCCAATAATCCCCTTGGGTGAATGTATTCTCTTATAAATTTCACCAATAAGGTATATCTGTCGCACAGAAAGAATAACTTTTCAGAGAGAAGGCGATAGTGTGCAAAAGGAAGAGTTACTGCATCTGCATATGCTGATGGTACACATCAGGAAGTATTACGAGAACACAACGAATGAGGAAATTGAAACCGAACGCTATGATGCTCTCGAAATATCACCGGTGCATATTCATAAGGATAAAAAAGCCCATAAAGACGCACTTCTCACACTGGGCGAAGAGATTGTAACTCATATCAACGGACACCACCATGTGCATGTGGTGAACTATTCTCCAGAAACTGCAACCGCGTCGACACCGCAGGTTGCAGTTGAACATTAACTGTTATGGATGAGGCACTGGCATTACGGGAGATCATCTCCCGCATCCTCTCCCTGCCTCCGGGTGACAGTGGGATTGTTGCTGCAAAAATAGACATCTGCCGGAAATACCGGCTCATGGCAGTTCCCAAGAATTCGGCGATACTGGCAGCTGCCACCCATGAGGAGCGGGAGACACTGCGCAGGGTCCTGCTGGTCAAGCCTACCCGTACCCTCTCTGGCGTTGCACCGGTTGCGGTGATGACCTCCCCTTACCCGTGCCCGCACGGCAAATGCCTGCCCTGCCCGGGCGGGCCGGCGCATCCGTTCGGGTCGCCGCAGAGTTACACTGGTGAGGAGCCTGCAGCGAAACGGGCCCGCGAGCATAACTACGATCCGTTCGCGCAGGTCCACGCCCGGCTCGGGCAGTTCGAGACGCTGGGCCACCGGGTCGAAAAGGTGGAACTGATCGTGATGGGCGGGACGATGACCGCCCGTCCCGTGGAGTACCAGAATGAGTTTGTTGCCCGGTGCATTGAGGCAATGAATGTTTACCCCGGGAACACACCGGCAGCAACCGTGCCTTCCGTTGCAGAGGTCGAGGCGGCAAACGAGACGGCTGATGTCCGGTGCGTTGCGATCACGTTCGAGACGCGCCCGGACTGGTGCAAAAAAGAGCACATCAACCGGATGCTCGACCTTGGGGTCACCAAGGTGGAGCTGGGCGTCCAGCACGTGAACGATGCGATCCTTGCATTCAACCGCCGGGGCTGTACCGTTGCCGATACTGCCGAGGCAAACCGTCTCCTGCGTGATGCCGGGATCAAGGTCGGGTTCCACATGATGCCCAACCTGCCGCATTCGACAATCGCAGCGGACAGGGAGATGTTCGAGACGATCTTCTCCGATCCCCGGTTCAAGCCGGATTTCCTGAAAATATACCCTACGCTTGTTACCCCCGGTTCCGAGATCGAGGAACTCTGGGAGCTCAAGAGGTATGCACCGTACGATGAAGAGACAGCTCATCGATCTCATCGCATATGCAAAAACGCTCATCCCGGAGTACACGCGGCTCTCGCGGGTCCAGCGCGACATCCCGGCCAAACTGATCGTGGCCGGTTCCCGGCACTCCAACTTCCGGCAGCTGGCCCAGAACCGCCTTGCCGCGCAGGGCCGGCACTGCCGCTGCATCCGGTGCCGGGAGATCGGGAGACTGCCCTCTGAAGTGGAATCCGACATACGGGTGATCCAGTATGAGTGTTGCGGCGGCACGGAATATTTCATCTCCGCGGTCTCGGGGGACTCGCTGATCGGGTTTGCCCGCTCCGGTTCCCGTCGTCAGAGTTCCGCCCCGAACTTCATGGCGCCGCGCTCGTCCGCGAGCTCCATATCTACGGGAGTCTTGTCCCGGTTGGTCAGGATGCGGCGGAGTCAGAAGAGTGGCAGCACCGGAACTTCGGTCGGATCCTTCTTTCCCGCGCCGAGGAGATCGCAAAAGCCGCAGGATTTGTGCGCGTCGCGATCATGAGTGGTATCGGCGTCCGGCCCTATTACCGGAGACAGGGATATGAACGCAGGGGGCCCTATATGGTAAAGGAGATGTCATGAACCCGGCAACTACGGAGTTTGTGCGGCAGCGGTTCACCGAGTATTACCGGAAAGCAATGCTGGTCTCCCCGTCCTCGCTTGCCCAGCGGGAATGGGGTTTTGTCCTTTTTAATCCCGGCGCTACCGAGATGCGGATGCGCAGGCATCTCGCATTTACCGATCGTGCGGAGCTCTTTGATTATATCAAAAACCTCGTCCCCTCCCATATCTATTACTCGACTGCCTATTACGAGAAACCGGATGCGCCGACCATGGCTGAAAAAGGCTGGTGCGGGGCCGACCTGATCTTCGATCTGGATGCCGATCACATCGTCAAAGGGCCTTACGACCAGATGCTCTCCCGGGTAAAGACCGAGACAGAAAAACTGCTGGCCATGCTCACCGATGAACTGGGGGTCGATCCAAAGCAGATCGAACTGGTCTTTTCCGGCGGGCGGGGGTATCATGTCCATGTCCATGACCTGGCCTTTCGCGGGTGGGGCAGTGCCGAACGCCGGGAACTCATTGACTATATCTGCGGGATTGGCATCGACCCGTCAGTCCTGCTGTCGATTCCTTCAGCCAGGTCATCGCCCGGGTGGCCGGGCCGGTTTTGCGAAGCGCTTATCGATTACCTGACCTGGATTGGCCGCCTCAGTGAGGAGGAGGCAATGACCTGTCTCACCGCACTTGAGGGTGTGGGAAAGGAATCTGCGGCCGGGTTTTTAAAAAGGCGGGAGGAGATGATCGCCGGTCTCAAAGGGAGCGCACAGATCGACCCGGTGATCCTCAAAGACCGGGTGATTAAAGCGGTTGTGCATGAAACCGAGGGGGAATTCCGGAAGCGGTTGAACGACCGGGCGGCGCTTGCGGATGAACCGGTCACGACCGATACGAAGCGTTTGATCCGGATGCCGACGTCCCTTCATGGCGGCAGCGGTATGCGTGTTCAGCCGCTTGAAGTGCGTGACCTTCACGAATTTGACCCGCTTATCGATGCCGTGGTTTTTACCACCCGCGAGGTCAGGGTGGACTCGCGGTTCCCGCTTGCCATGCCCATGCTTGGAAGCACTTATCAGATCCAAAAAGGGATCACTACAGTACCCTGAGGCTGTGGCAGTCTTCCTCTGCTGCCGCGGCATCGCGGAAATTGCATAAAAAAAATAATCTCCTTTCGGGTACCTGCCATGGGATTTGATGATCTGCGCAGCATCCTGCTCTCCGAGCGCGAAACCGGCAAACTCCTCCAGATATCCCCGGATATCTTCGATCGCACCCACGCGGAGATCGCAGAACTCTTAAAAAAGGTCTATGCAATTGAGGACCCGCTGTCCGACGAGGCGCGGGCGCTTATTGAAGAGACCATCGCGATAAAGGAGACCATGCACGAGCTCTTCGCCATACGCTCGCGCAAGATCCTCGCCCTTGCCCTCATGCACGCGGAGGGCAATTACTACGACCGGGAGGAAGTAAAAAGGATGCTCCCTGCAGAGCACGGGATGTTTGACCGGATTGCGGCCGGCCTTGAGGAATGCCAGGGTGTCCTGCTCCACAACGCAAAACAGCCGCTCGTGCCGGTTCCCGTGGCGGTTCCTGCCGGTATGGAGCCTGCCGAAGATGAGTGGGGACGCGGCATATGAAGAAGTCCCTCCGGCAGCGGAAGGGCCGGTACCGTCATCACCAGCCCCGTCGTCCGCCGGACCCACACTCACCCCCCCCTATATGCTTGTGCGGGTACTCGGGGAAATGGATACATTTATGGGCGTTGACGGAAGGATCTACACCCTTACAAAAGGTGATATCGTAACCCTTCCCGAGAGGAATGCCTCCGTCTTGAGCGACCGGAACATCGTTGTCGCTCTCACCCTCCCGACCTGTAAATAGCCGGGATCATGGTGCGGGATTACCCTGCACAGCAGTTTACGGGAGACCGTTTTTTTCAAGGCTGGTATTTCCCGTCCGGATCAGGCAGGACCTTATCATCCTAATCTTTTTAAGATCCCGGCGCTAAAACTTTACACTCTTCGCCACGATGAGAATGAAAGAAAACCGGGACGGTGACAGTACATCTGTACTGCCGCGCACCCATATCTTAAATATGAACCTTAGCAAAGAATACTGGGATTCAATATCAGAACATATTCGGTGAAAACATCATGAAGATGCCAGTGAAATTCAAAACTTACTGTCCCTTTTGCAGAAGTCACCAGATCCACGAAGTGGAGAAGGTCAAGAAAAGCAAGACGACCGGCCTCCACTGGATCGACCGCCAGAAGGCACGCAGAGGCAAAGTGGGCAACATGGGAAAGTTCTCGAAGGTCCCGGGTGGCGACAAGCCCACAAAGAAGATCAATGTCCGGTACCGCTGTGTAACCTGCGGAAAAGCACACCTGAGAAAAGGCTACCGGGTTGCCAAGTTCGAATTGACGGAGTGAGAAATTATGGTACGTGAAGCACGGGCAAACCGGAGCAGCTTTTTAAAGGTAAAGTGCCCGGACTGCGATAATGAGCAGACGATCTTCTCAAAGGCGAGCACGACAGTCAAGTGTGTTGTCTGCGGACGCGATCTTGCGACCCCCACGGGTGGAAAGGCGACCTTAAAGGCTGAGATTATCTCAGAGTTCAAGTGAGCCAACTCATGCCGGAAAGAGACAGGGAGTGGCCACAGGAATCGGAACTGGTAGTCTGTACCGTAGAAAATGTCAAGGATTTCGTTGCATTCGTATCTCTTGACGAATATGGTGGCAGGCAGGGGCTCATCCCCATCTCTGAAATCGCAACCGGCTGGATCAAGTATATCCGTGACCACATCCGCGAGGGCCAGAAGATCGTATGCAAGGTCCTCAACGTTGACCGGAACCGTGGTCACATCGACCTTTCTTTAAAGGATGTCAACGAGCACCAGCGCCGCGAGAAGATCCGCGAGTGGAAAAACGAGTCAAAGGCGCGCAAGTGGATCGGATTTGTGGCAGAGAAATCCGGCGAACCCGCCGTGGATATTGAAAATTCAATCATTGATAAATACGGCGAGTTGTACGCGGTGTTCGAGGATATCGTCACCGACAGCGATGCAACGGTCAAAAAACTGGGGCTCTCCAAAAAAGCAGGCGAAGCACTGGTGCATATCGCCCACGAGAGCGTAAAGATCCCAAAAGTCGAGGTAACCGGCCAGCTGGTACTGATGTCCGCCGAGTCCGATGGTGTAACGATCATACGAAATGCCTTAAAAAAGGCAAGCGAATCAAAGACGGCCGGAGCAGATATCGAGCTGCTGTACCTGGGTGCACCCATCTATCGGATCAAGGTAACCGCCTCCGATTACAAGAAAGCGGAAAAAGCGCTTGAAAAAGCCGCCAATGCCTCAATTGCTGTCCTCGAAAAATCGGGTGGCGAAGGCAAACTCATCAAAAAACCCAAGTCCGGGAAGAGTCAATGAGCGGGAGAATCCGTCGCTGCGGCGCAGACAATACCTATACCCTTTCTCTTCTGTGTCCGGTATGTGGCGGGCCGACGTCGATCGCCCACCCGGCGCGATTTTCGGTACAGGACCGTTTTGGTAAGTACCCGGAGGATGGGACAACCGGGGCGAGCGGAATGATCGATGACATCAGCATCCGCTATCTCGATTCTTTTACCGACAAAAATCTCGCCAACCCGGTCCTTGTCGGGGGGCTGCCCGGTATCGGTCAGGTGGGAAAGCTCGTCGCCGAGGTACATGATCCACATGCTGGGCGCAGAAAAGATCGGGGAGATCCACTCGATTTACCTGCCCCCGCAGGTCATCATCGAGGAAAATGGCGTTGTCCGGCTGCCACGAAATGAGATCTACCTGTACAAGGCAGAGGACCGGCACATTGTTTTCCTCGTGGGTGATTTCCAGAGCACCTCTAACGAGGGGCATTATCTGATGGCCGATGCATATCTCGATATTGCGGTTGAACTGGGGGTAAAACGCATGTACACTCTCGGGGGGTTCGGTGTCGGGCACCTGGTCAACGCGCCCCGGGTACTGGGCGCTACAAACCGCGAGGACTTAAAAGCGGAGATCGAGGCGGCGGGTGTAACGTTTGACCGCGATGAACCGGGCGGCGGCATCATCGGTGCCGCAGGGCTCCTCCTCGGCATGGGTGGCATGCGGGGAATCGATGCAGTCTGCCTTATGGGCGAGACGAGCGGGTACATTGTCGACCCGATGAGCGCGGCAAGCGTCCTTTCCGTTCTTTCAAAACTGATCTCGGTGCCGGTCGATCCTACGCAGCTCAACGACCGCGCAGCGGAGATGGAGAAAGTTGTGCAGGGTTTCCTTGAAAGCGAGAAACTGCAGCATGACGAAGAACTGAGTTATATCGGTTAGTGATCCCTTCATTCGTATTCTTTCCTTCATGAGCCCCGGTAGATCCCGGTGATTGCGGGCACTCTTATCCTCTTATATCCTTGAACGATGCAATCAGAAAGGTACCCATGCTTGCAAACGCCGATTTGCACATCCACTCGCCGTTCTCGATGGCAGTATCGGGTGCAATGCATCCGGAAAACCTGTTGAATGTCTGCGTAACAAAAGGGCTCCACATTCTTGGCACCGGTGATGCCCTGCACCCGGCCTGGCAGAAAGAGTGGGAACCGTTTCTTGTAAACGAGACCGGGATCTGTGTTATCCCGACCGGCGAGGTCGAGGATGAGCACCGGGTCCACCACCTGATCATGGCCGGGGAGTTCGGGCAGTTTACCCAGCTCCGCGAGCTGCTCAATCCCCACAGCAAAAGCATCAGCACGAACGGGCGCCCGCACGTGTACCTTTCTGGGGGAAGCGATTGCGGAGCATGGTGCACGAGGTCGGGGCTTTTATTGGCCCGGCGCATGCGTTCACCCCGTGGACCGCGCTCTTTGCGTACCATGATTCGGTCGCCGGCTGTTATGGCAGCGAGCCGATCGATTTTGTGGAACTGGGGCTCTCGGCCGACAGCTCGTACGGGGCAGGTATCCCGGATTTTGCGGGCGTTCCGTTCCTTTCAAACTCGGATGCCCACAGCCCGCAGCCGGAGAAGATCGGCCGCGAGTTCAACCGGATCCGGCTTCTGGGGAAGTTCTCTGCCCGGGGCGTGCTTGACAGCATCAGGGCCGGTGCCATCGAGGCAAACGCCGGCTTTTTCCCGGAAGAAGGAAAATACAACCGGACTGCCTGTGTCCGTTGCTTTACCCAGTATACTCTCGAAAGAAGCACAGCAGCACGCCTGGCGCTGCCCTGCCGATGGCGGCCTGATCAAGAAGGGCGTGTACGACCGTGCCCGGGAACTTTCACGCGGCACTCCCGGATCGCGCCCGCCATATCTCCACCTCGTCCCGCTCGGGCAGATTATCCAGACGGTGGAAGGGGTCTCGTCACCGGGTACGAAAAAATGCCGTGCAATCTACGATGCGCTCATCGCAGAGTTTGGAAATGAGATCGACGTGCTCATCAAGACCCCGGTGACAGAGATCCAGGCAGTCCACCCGAAGGTTGCAAAAGCCATCGATGCGTTGCGGGAAAACCGCGTGATCCTCCACCCGGGCGGCGGCGGGAAAGTACGGCACGTTCTCGCTCGACCTGATACGGCATTTTTCACACGGCTCCGCAGAGTCGGGGCTTATTTTTTTTTAAATTTTGTAACGTTTCACCAAAAAAAAGAGAGAAGGAATTTGTCTACATATCGAAATAGAGGTGGAACTCCCACGGGTGGGGGCGGAGACGGACCTCGTCGATCTCAGCCCTTTTGTAATCGATCCAGGTGTCGATGACATCCTGCGTGAAGACGCCGCCTTCCAGGAGGAACTTGTGGTCTGCTTCCAGCGCGTCGATCGCCTGTTCGAGTGAACCGGGGACGGTCGGGACTTCTTTGCAGCCTTGCCTCCGAGTTCGTAGGTATTTCCTTCGAATGGCTGGCCGGGATCGATCTTCTTCTTGACACCATCGATACCTGCCATCAGGAGGGCCGAGAACGAGAGATAGGGGTTGCACATGGGGTCCGGGGGCCGAAACTCGATCCGTTTCGATTTCGGGTTCTCGGAATACATGGGGATCCGGACTGCGGCGGACCGGTTCCTCAGGGAGTACACAAGGTTTACCGGGGCTTCGTATCCCGGCACGAGCCGCTTATACGAATTGGTCGACGGGGCGCAGAATGCCATGAGCGCGTTTGCATGTTTGAGGAGACCGCCGATGTAATACTTCGCGGTCTGGCTGATCATCCCGTAGCCCTTGGCATCGAAGAACAGGTTCTTTCCATCCTTCCAGATCGACTGGTGGGTATGCATACCGGAACCGTTGTCTCCGAACAGTGGCTTGGGCATGAACGTCGCGACCATGCCGAATTCCCGCGCCATGTTCTTGACGATATATTTGTACATCATGCAGTTGTCCGCCATCCTGACGAGGGGACTGTACCGCATGTCGATCTCGTTCTGGCCTGCGGTTGCTACTTCATGGTGGTGTACTTCGACCGGAATTCCTGTCTCGATCATCCTGTTGATGATGTGACTCCTCACATCCTGGAGCGAGTCGTGTGGCGGTACCGGGAAATAACCTTCTTTGTGCCGGGGTTTGTACCCGAGGTTGGGCTGCTCGTCCCTGCCCGAGTTCCAGATCCCCTCTGTGGAATCCACCGAATAGAATCCCTCGTTGACGGTCTGGGAGTACCTGACGTCATTGAAAAGGAAGAACTCGTACTCCGGCCCCCAGAAGCTTTCGTCCGCAATGCCGGTGGACTTGAGATACTGCTCCGCCTTCTGGGCAATGAACCGCGGGTCCCGCGTATATGCAGCCTTGGTTACCGGATCAAAAACATTGCAGATGATCGAGAGTGTGGGGACTTCGCACACCGGGTCATTTACTGCCGTGGAAGCGTCCAGGTACAGGACCATGTCCGACTCCTGGATCTTCTGGAACCCCCGGATGGATGAACCGTCAAAACCGATCCCTTCAGCCCAGATGCCGGCATCAGGCTCTGAATCCTTGACCAGTTCTGAGGCAGGGATGGAGAAGTGCTGCCACAGGCCCGGCAGATCGTTGAATTTTAAATCGACGATCTTGATCTCATTCTTCTTTATAAGAGAGTTGATCGAGTTGATCTGCTCTTTTGTCACACTTGTCGCCTTGGTGCTCGTGCTCTTTTGAACCATATCGTCACCTTTTCATACCGACAGGCATTTTCAGGGACGATTGAAGATTCAGGAAATCAGTGCGGACCCTGTCAACAACCTGCAGGCAATAGGAAGAATATTTCCTAGTTATAGTATTTAAAATACACCAAATTATGTGCAAAACATGAAGGAACCGTGACTGACCTGCTGATATTGCAGATAGTCAGGCGCTCCAAAAACACTTGGGGGGTTCTTTGATGTCAGCGGACAAAGAAGCACCCCAAAGAAGTACTCTTCTACCATCAATATTAAATAAAGATTTTGTGTTACCCGTGGACTCCCGAACCCAAACAGGAGAATGAGACCTGACCGTACTGTGAAGGCCGGCCTGATCCGGTTTCATCCGGCCGGACCGGATCTGCCTGCCCGTGTCCATCCGTAAAGATTAATGAAACCGGCCTCCAACATATCCCTAGAATGCTTAAAGTACACCGGGATATCTGCGGGTATTGCGGATGCTGTGTGTCAGTCTGCCCTGAAGGCGCACTTGAACTGATCGACGCATACCTTTCTGTTGAAGAGAACTGTACCAGCTGCGGTATCTGCGCCAAGGTCTGTCCGCTTGGTGCGCTGGAGGTCGTGCATGAAAAGTAAATATGATGTGCTGGTTATCGGCGGCGGTCCGGCCGGTGCCCTTGCCGCCCGGACAGCGGCAGAAAAAGGGCTCTCGGCCTGCCTTGTCGAGAAGCGTCCCGCGATCGGCGCCCCGGTCCGCTGTGCGGAGGGGATCGGCAAAGAAGCGCTCGCCGAGTTTGTCAAACCCGATCCGTGCTGGATCTCTGCGGAAATGACCGGTGCGGGCATTGTCGCTCCCGACGGGTTTGAGATGACATTAGAGTCCTCCATGGCCGGGGGAAAAGTCGGGTATATCCTCGACCGCAAGGTGTTTGACCGCGTACTGGTCTGGCAGGCGGCAGAAGCCGGGGCAGATGTCTTTGTCAAGACCCGCGCATCCGCGCCGGTGATGCAGGACGGCCATGTCAAAGGGGCGCAGCTCGAGTCCTGCGGCCATGTCACCAAGGTCATGGCAGATGTCGTGATAGCAGCAGATGGCGTAGAGTCCAAGTTTGGCAAATGGTGCGGTATCGATACGACCGTCCCGGTCCGGGAGATCATGAGTTCGGTCCAGTATGTCATGACCGACATCGACATCAACCAGGATGCCACGATCTTCTACCTGGGTAACGAGGTCGCGCCCGAAGGATACCTCTGGGTTTTCCCGAAGGGAAAAAGGGCGGCGAATGTCGGTATCGGCATCTCCGGCAGGAAGAGCGGCAAGGGACACCGGGCAAAGGATTACCTCGACCGGTTCGTGAAACAGAAATTCCCGCACGGCAAGACCATCGAATGCATCGTTGGCGGCGTCTCGGTCTGCCGCCCGCTGGAATGCACGGTTGCAGACCACCTGATGCTGGTCGGTGACGCGGCACGGGTGGTCGATCCGCTCACGGGCGGCGGCATCTACAATGCGATGTATACCGGCAAACTTGCGGCCGAAGTCGCAGCCGACTGCATCGCAAAAGGCGATCTCTCCAAAAAAGCGCTGATGGCCTACGACAGGGAATGGCGTGCCTCAAAGATGGGGAAAGGCATCGAGCGCAACTACCTCATCAAGGAATATCTTATCAAGCAGCCGGACGAGAAACTCAACGCGATCATCCACTCCGTCTCGAAGCTGGACTTAAAGGAGTTCTCCACGCTTACCTTGATAAAAGAATTATTGAAAGCCAACCCGAAACTGCTCATAGAGCTCGGGGCGCTTGCTGCCTCAATCCGTTAAATTTTTTAACTGCTTGTTGAGGAGCCGCAGGCAGTCGTCCTCGGCCTCTTTTTTGGTAAAGACCGTGAAGATATCGCCGGGCTGGATCCGCACGTTGCCGCTCGGGATAATCAGCGTGCCGCCTTCCCTCCTGATCGCGATAAAGACAAAGTCCTTTACTTTAAGTTCCCGTATCTCGTGGCCGACGATGGGGGCCTTATCCTCTGCCACGATCTCAAAGATGCTGCCGCCGGGGATCGAGGCGAGCTGCTGGAGTTTGGGGTTCTCGGTCCAGTAATAGAGGCGCGAGGCCACGAGATCGTCCGGGTTCTCGCTGATCCGGACCCCGACTTCCTTAAAAAATTCCGAGTGGGCCGTCTGGTTGACGATCGCGACCACGTTTGGCACGTGGAAGCGTTTTGCAAGCCAGCAGGTCATGAGGTTGACCGCATCATCGCTCGTGGTTGCAACAAACGCATCGGTCCGGTCGATACCCGCCTCTTCAAGTGTGGATTTGTCGGTGGCGTTGCCGGTGATCGCAAGGATATCGTAGTGCTCAAGGATCTCACTGCACCGGTTTTCTTCCTGGTCGATGACAACGACATTGTTGCCGTGCTCGACCGCCTGCTTGACAAGGCTGCGTCCGATGCCGCCAAGCCCCACGATGATAATATACATGACTACCGGTTACCATCATCGCCATTGAAATAATTTGCGCATAAATTTGTAACCTGTGATCTGCGGGGTTGACGAAGCCGGGAAAGGATCGGTGCTGGGGCCGATGGTGGTCGCTGCGGTGGGGGCGCGATCTGCAGATGTCTTTTCTGATCTCGGTGTGAAGGATTCAAAACGACTCACGCCGGCAGAACGGGAACGGCTTTTTCCCCTCATCAAAAAACGGTGCAGGGTTGCAACGGTGATAATCCCCGCGGAGGAGATTGATGCCATCCGGCGCGAGATGACCATGAATGCCTGTGTTGCCCGGGCCCATGCACAAGTGATAAGAAAACTGGCCCCCGCTACCGCGTACGTCGATGCGTGCGATGTCAACCCGCTCCGGTACGCGGAAACGGTAAGGAGCCATCTCGATGTCGCGTGCGAGATCGTATCGGAGCACCACGCAGACGATACGTACCCGATCGTTTCTGCGGCAAGTATCATCGCGAAAGTCACCCGTGACCGGGAGATTGTAAAACTCGCAAAAAAATACGGCGAGATCGGCAGCGGGTACCCGTCCGATCCGATCACCATCACGTACCTCTCCGCGTATATTGACGAGCACCGGGTTCCCCCGCCGATTGCCCGGAAGAGCTGGAAGACGGTGAGTGCGATGCTCGGGAAAAAATCCCAGAGCAGTCTGTCTGCATTTCTCTAGACCCGGTGCTTCACTAAATTACCCCCGGTGAATATCGGATAATCATTGGAGGAAAATTCAGAGAAATACTGAAAAGACCGGGAGTTATTGCGATTTTCGTTCCGGAGAACCAGACATTATTTTAAAAAATCAGATATACAGGATGAAAAGCCGTAATTTTTCTGGATAACCAATCAGGAGACTGATCGGGTAACACACAAAACCATGAAAATTATTAACAGACCATTTAATCCTGATAAACGCAAGATATGAAAAATCAGGAATAAGATAAAGTGATTATACCCTCCTTAATAATTCTGCTTTCTTCGCAGCAAATTCCTGTTCTGTGATGATCCCCGCATCTCTTAATTCGGCTAATTTTTTTATCAGATCAGGTATTGATTCTACGGGGGGAACTGCTTTTGTCGGGATACGTTTGGGGTGGTTGACGGGAGGAATTTCTCGTATGGTGGTACTTTGAGACGTCGTTGTTGTTTTCAGAACATCGGGATCCGTAACCCGGATTATTGCACTCTGTAGATCTTCCGGGACGTTATCATCCCTGTTTGTTTTTTCGGGCGGTCGCATCATATTCTCGTCATGTATCGTGTATCCTGTGACAACAGGGGGTGCGTTGTGCGGCACTCCGGATTCACCTGTCATTGGGCCAGCCATACCCTTCTCGTAAATTTTTTTCAGATAGGAAACCTGCTCTCCCTCATTTATTGCCTGTCGGGAAGTAAATTGTGTGAGGATTTTTTGTGCGTTCTTTGGATCAGGTATGCCATAAAGACAATCGAGAGGAGATCGCGATGCCTCCTGCCCGGCCTTTTGCAAACATAATCCCCCCTCCAAAATTGCCCTGCTGCCCTGCTGCACCAATTCCCCGTAACGATGTTTCTTCACCCCATTGCACGTTGCTGACCGGGATTACCGTTCCAAAATTGTAACGGGTACCAAAGAAGTTTTGCTCCAGCACAACCATGCCAATCCGGGAGTGCGGGAGGAGGTGTTCCTGTTTTTTCCAGATGCCTCCGCGAAACACTACCCCCTCGTCAGTGATGGTATAGTGAATCGACTTCCTGAACTTTTCGAGCCATGCGATGGCAATAATTGTTGCAACGATACTGAATGGCTGGACAAGAAATGCGATCCATTGCAGGTACAACAGGAATTTATCCTGCACGGCCCCGGTCCCGGTTGTTATAACGAGCAGAAGGCCAACAATACCACTCAGGAGCACGGTCAAAGCTCCGCCGGTCCACATTTCGGCAATCCTCATCGACCATCCGATAGCGGCAAAAATAATGAAAATCCCGACGGGTGCGATCATTAAGATCGAGATGTTTGTCCCATAGGTGACAGCAGAACCTATTCCGTTTATTGAACCGGGGAGAAGTGCACTCGTAAGTACCGTGTGATACCATGGTTCCGTTTAAGAGCAATGCATTATTTATTCAGTTCCCGGAACTCATTGCATCATTCATGGTGGTGCTCACTGCTGTAGAAAAAGTGCCGATAATAATATCCAGGAGATATCCGGTAATTATCGAGACGAAAACCAGGATACAGGGGGTGAATGCCAGGATATACTTAAAGGCAAAACTCATTTTTTCCGGGCTTGTTACAAGAAGGATATGGTTGTTATTCTCACCTCGTCCGGTAGTTGCATCTTTTTGTATTGGCTGAAGATCGTCATTTGTTTTCATTTTACGCTATTGAATTAACTGGAAAATACGATGTGAAAAGTATTGCTATTTGATTGTCTGGTGTCCTCTCCCGAAATCATCTGACACGATATCCGAATATCGGGAATAAAAAATGACCGTGCCTCTTTTAAGTACCGGCTATAAGGATTCATGGAACGTCTTTTTTGATTTTGCGTTAAAAGTCTGATATACGGGGGCAGAGAAACCCGACGTAATGTAGCCCGGTTTGATATACACACTCTTTTACCTGAATTTGCCATCGATTGTGTAGTATTTGTTGAACATCAACAACCTCCGGTTTTCTTTTAAGAGTCTTTGAATCACCATCTCTTTATGTGGTTCCCCAGTCCAACTGATATGGATGGACTGGATCCTTATCCTGATTGCCCTGGTGGCCATCTACGCCATCGCTGCGTATATTATTTACACGAGGAAAATCTGGGCCAATCATATTGTTTTCTACGGCCCGATCATGGCGATCAAGACCACCCGGGTAAAATTTTTCGATAAATTTACTGCACTGCGCACGTTTTTCAGGATCTACGGGACCATCGGGGTCATCGCGGTCATCCTCGTGTCGGTCTTTATTACCGTGATGCTGTTTATCTCGATCCGGTACACGCTGATGATCAGGCCTGAACCGACCGGCATCTACTCGCCCCAGAATATCCTTTTGATCCCGGGGCTCAACGAGTATGTCCCGTCTACGTTTGCGGTCTGGTTTGCATTCTTCCTGACCATCGTGGTACACGAGTTCGGGCATGCGATCCTCTGCCGGGTTGAGGATATCAAAGTCAAGGGCATGGGTGTCCTCCTTGCCGTGATCCCGATCGGGTTCTTTGTCGAGCCGGATGAAGAGGAACTCGAACAGAAAAAAGGGATGCCCAAGATACGGATGTTCGGTGCCGGGATCACGAACAACCTCGTGGTCGGTTTCTCCTGCTTTGTGCTGCTTATCCTGATGTTTGGTCTCGTGGTGCCGGCAACCCAACCGGCTATTGCCGGGATCTACAAGGGGTATCCTGCCGATAACGCGAGCGTGCAGCAGGGTTCGGTGGTGACCGCGGTAAACGGGGTACCGGTTGCCAGCCGGGCGGATGTGTCCGCGATCCTGAATACGACAAAACCCGGGGACACCGTTACCCTGACGACGGCAAAAAACGGGCACTCCTCTGATTATAAACTCACGCTTGCGGCGTGGCCTTCTGGCTCCGGCAACAACCAGACCAGCGGGTTCATGGGGGTCGAGTACTATGATAGTGTGGCCGTTAAGACTGCAGTCGGGACGATGATCTCACCGTTCGGGTTCGTTGAATTTTTGATCGTTCCTTTCGCGAGCGGCGACGGGTCGCAGTACCTGCGCATCCTCGCGTTCGATACGCCGGATACTTCGTATTACCAGGCGCCCTTTGCCGGGTTCTGGGACGCGATCCACATCCTCTTCTGGTGTGCATGGATCAATATCAACGTGGGAATCTTCAACGCGATCCCGATGGTCCCGCTGGATGGCGGCTACATCTTCAAGGAAGGGGTCGACCGGCTGCTCGACCGGCGCGGGCTGATTAAGTATTCCGGGTACGTGGTCGGGGCGGTCAGCTACGTGATGATCGTGGTGCTGATATCGCTTATCGCGCTGCCGTACCTGCTGCATATGTGAGAGGGGGTTGACGGCAGGGATTTTTCCCGTTTTTTTTTAGTGTGGATGTAAAGAGTGTCCCTGAGGGTGGGAGCACCCTGACATCTGCGTGACGAAACCGATCATGCCGTTTTGTGTCGGGTGTTGTCTATGGGATCAAAGAAGCTGATAGTGTAAAGAACGGGAATCAACGGTAATTGAAGGGAGAAAACAGAATATGTGTTCATGGGGCCGGGACTGTTTTCCTTCGCGCCATGATGCTTTTGATAATTTTGTCTGGATCGTTTTTGTTATGGTTTTTGTCTATAGTCCAGTCACCTTGTCAAATGTCGGTGGATTTCACATTCTCCAGGTTTGATTTATCCATTGAGTGACACTTCACCGGCGGGAAGCGGACGCATACACAGCTTTTTCTGGTGAGCGTCCCGCATAACTCCATCAATTTTCCGGGATGTTTCGGCAGTGTACCAGGCTTCCCCGCACTGCTCGCAAACGTATGCCGGTACGTCTTTAATCACGATGACTTCACCGGCTGCGTGGGCCAGAAACTCCGTTTTTCCGGGATGGAGTTTTCCTTTACAGAAACTGCAACGATCCGGGATCATGATTCATTCCTCCTTTTACGGTGGAGATATCCGGGGACGTTCCGATATATGGATCTCCTCATCAGATCAGCGTCTTTGTCTTATCGTTTTTCTGCTGTTCAATCAAATTACTTTTTATGTTATCGATATTGTCTGGCAACCATTCATGCCGCTCTTTAGTATAATCCCCGGTGCCGGGTTCGTCAGCTCCTGGATAAACCGGGCCATATCGACCGGTCCGAGTGTCTTTGTGAGCGCATGAATGCTTTTTTTTTCGTATTTCGCTGATTGTTTTCATCTGTTGTGGGAAAAAGGAGGTTCCGAGTCAACATGGCATCGCAGAGCCAGGAACGTACCTTCGGACATCTACCTGTGCCCCGCTCTTTGCCATGCGTTCTGCGATTGTGAGGATTTCATGGGCAACATGCTCATCCACATAATCTTCACCACAGTTGGCGCAGATCTGAGCAGGGACATCTTTTACTACAAGGGTCATTCCGTCCCTGTCAAAAGTAACCGTGGTCATGCCATCTTTGGTATCCCCGTGCTTGCAGATAACGCACTTCATGATCTCCTCCGCGTGAACTGATCAGACCAGACATTCGGATCTGGTTCATATGCTGTGATAACAATTGCCTCACGGTCTACATTATTGTATGCCATAACTATGTGAAGCGGACGACCATTGACCATTCCCGATACAAGACAACTGGGATAAGGTATATCATCAGGATAATCTTCGATAATTATGCCAAGTCCGAGGAGTTCACGAATATCAGAGTCTGATATTCGCCGCTGGAACATCTGTCGTAACGCATGGATACGGAATGTCAGGTGCCGGTATGCCGGATATTTTTTATTGGTCATTTCCCTCTCCCCTCATCAAATCCCCGGCCTTAAGATTCACGCTACTGGTGAGTCTCTTTAGTGTGTTTTGGAGAGAGAAGAGGATAATCGTTTCCCCGTCCCGTCCGCACCCACAATACTCTTCGCAGTCTCTCCTGTTCCAGCCGTTTTGCCCGTGGGACTCCCTTACAGACCTCATCCCATTCGGGCTCAATATGGCCTCCGATTGCCTCTTCCCAACCCGAAAAGAAGCCCGTATCGGGCTCCGTTTAAAAATAACCCCAATTTTGGCTTATTTTTGCAAACGGACGAAATAAAAGGCTCACGTATTCGCGTTTTGAGGCCTGTTTTCGGGCCCGGATGGGTTTTTGGTTGATGGAGAAAATGACCGCTGCCAGAACGCGAATACGGCCCGCCAATGGGCATTATATGGGGCTCAATTCGGGCTTATTTCGGCAAACGGGGGCTTATATCTGCGCGGATTTTGGGCACAGGAATCGGGCGGTATTTTGAGGTTTGTTTGGCTGGAAAGGGGCGGTTTGGGGGCGGATTTCTTACGACAGAGGATGCCTCGGGGTGTTGCCGGTGACCAAAATCTTACCGATCTCCCGGATGGCGGAACCGGAAAATGCATACGGGTTTGTTTATCCGGGAGGACTCCATAAATTTAAACCGATTTATAACCTATAGTTTTCTGAAATATGCAGCACGTTCACTTTTTTGTCACTGGCGGCGCCGGATTCATTGGCAGTAATCTTGTCGACCGGATACTTTCTCTTGGAAACGAGGTTACCGTTTACGACAATTTTTCCACGGGAATTCCTGAATATCTGGAAACTGCGAAAAAAAATTCGATGTTCCACTTGATCAACGGGGATCTTCTGGACCAGGAAAAATTATCATCTGCTATGGCCGGTTGCGATTTTGTATTTCACCTTGCTGCAAATGCCGATGTCCGGTTTGGCACGGAACATCCGGCAAAAGATCTTCACCAGAATACAATTGCGACATTTAACGTGCTCGAAGCGATGCGGAAGAATTCCATAAAAAAGATTGCATTCTCATCGACCGGTTCTGTTTACGGTGAAGCAAAAGTAATTCCCACACCGGAAGACGCCCCCTTCCCGGTCCAGACTTCACTGTACGGTGCATCCAAACTCGCCGGGGAAGGGTTGATTGCGGCGTATTGTGAGGGGTTCGGATTCCATGCATGGATCTTCCGTTTCGTTTCCATCCTTGGGGAACGTTACCCCCACGGGCATGTCTTTGATTTCTATAAACAGCTCCGTGCCCATCCGGATCATCTTGATGTTTTAGGAAACGGGCACCAGAAAAAATCCTATCTCTATGTTCAGGATTGTATCAATGCGATTTTTACCGCAATCGAAAAATCGCAGGACAAGGTAAACATCTTCAATCTGGGTACTGCTGAGTACTGTGAAGTAAAAGATTCCATCAACTGGATATGCAACCATCTGGATCTCAAACCCGAGATTCGCTATACCGGTGGCGAACGGGGCTGGATTGGGGACAATCCGTTCATCATCCTTGACTGCACAAAGATCCGATCCCTTGGCTGGAAACCAGAATATACGATTCACGAAGGCATCGTCAAGACGCTTGAATTCCTTGAGCAGAACCCTTGGTTGCTGGAGAAACGATGAGCCGTACCCGTCATCTTGTTGTAATTACCGGTGCGACGCGGGGACTGGGTAGACTGGCTGCTGAGCGGTTCTGGAAAGCCGGGGAAGATCTGATTCTTGTTGCACGTCATGAAAAAGATTTAAAGATCGTTGCAGAGGAATTCGGATCAACAGGACGTTCGGGGCAGAAAATATATCATTTTGCAGTAGATCTCTCCGATCTGGAGCACATTCCCGATCTTATCGCAGGGATTCAAAAAAGCGCCGGAGACCCAGATATTCTCATCAACAATGCTGCAATTCAGGGACCAATTGGACCGGTTCAGACAAATGACTGGTCTGAATGGCAGAACTGCCTGAATGTATGTCTTCTTGCCCCGGTTCGGCTCTCCCAGGGATTACTGCCGTCAATGATTAAAGTCGGTTATGGCAGGATTGTCAATATATCCGGGGGCGGGGCCACGGCACCCCGGGCAAACTTCTCCAGTTATGCCACGGCCAAATGCGGGCTGGTCCGGTTTTCAGAAACGCTTGCGCAGGAAGTCAGGGAGTACGGCATAACTGTAAACTGCGTAGCGCCCGGTGCCATGAGCAGCAATCTGACTAAAAATATCATCAGTGCAGGAAAAGAGTATGCCGGTAGTGTTGAGTTTGAAAGTGCCCTCCACATTTCCCAGGAAAATCCGCACATGGAAAACCGTGCTTCGGATCTGGTATATTTCCTTACGACAGACACCTGTGCAGAGATCACCGGAAAACTGATCAGCGCAGTGTGGGATCCCTGGGAGAAAATATCCGCGGCTGCACCGGAAATTAGGGACAGCGATGTGTTTACACTGCGGCGAATAGTGCCAAAAGATCGAAACCTAACAATTGAGTGATTTTCATGCGTGTTGGTATTGCAGGATGCGGACTTATCGGACAAAAAAGAGCGGATGCCCTGCCTTCAGGATATTTGAAGGCAGTGGCAGATGTATCAAAAGATCGTGCTGAAAAACTTGCGGCAAAATATCCGGATGTAACAGCATATTCCGACTGGCAGGAAATGATCCAGAGGGATGATCTTGATCTTATCATTGTCTCAACGACCAACAACTGGCTTGCACCCATTACGCTCGCCGCCGTCACTGCCGGAAAACATGTGCTGGTCGAGAAACCCGCAGCCCGTCATTTTTCAGAACTGGACCCGGTTATAGAAGCGGCCAAAAAGTACCGGGTCACCGTGATGGTGGGATATAACCTGAGGTGCCACCCTGCATTTATCAAAGCAAAAGAAATAACACAATCCGGAAAACTTGGACATCTCTTGTACATCCGGGGACGATATGGTCATGGGGGCCGGCCCGGTTATGAAAAAGAATGGCGTGCCAATCCGGAAATATCCGGTGGCGGGGAACTCTTGGATCAGGGGGTTCACCTGATTGATCTTTCCCGCTGGTTCCTTGGGGAATTTACAAAAGTAAACGGGCATACCCATACCTATTACTGGAAAATGCCAGTCGAAGATAACGGATTTATGTACCTTGAAACGGCATCCGGGCAGGTTGCCTGGCTGCAGGTCGAGTGCACAGAATGGAAAAACCTCTTTTCATATGAGATTTTCTTTGAAAAGGGAAAACTGCAGATTGATGGAATCGGTGGAAGTTACGGGACAGAACGCCTTACGCTCTACCAGATGCTTCCGCAGATGGGACCCCCGAAGACGACGATCTGGGAATATCCATTCCCGGATAATTCCTGGAAAACCGAGTTTGAAGAGTTTGAGCAGGCAATTGTCGAAGACAAACCAGTTCATCCCGATCCGGTGGATGCACGTGAAGCACTTAAAATTGTAGCTCGTGTATATGGGGAGAAAATATGATAATTACTCGTAGTCCGCTAAGGATTTCGTTGGGTGGAGGAGGTACCGACCTGCCCTCGTATTATCGCCAGCACGAAGGATTTCTTATTGCCGCAGCGATTGACAAGTACGTCTATATCACGCTGCACGACACCTTCCAGAAAGAGATTATTATCAAATATTCCAATACTGAACGTGTCCAGCGGTTGGATGAAATACAGCATCCTATCATTAAGGAGGCGCTAAAACTCCTCGACATCCGCTCGGAGAATTTTGAACTCGCGAGTCTTGCGGATATCCCGGCGGGGACCGGTCTTGGATCGTCCAGCAGTTTTACCTGTGCGCTCCTCAAAGCGCTGCATACTTACAACAAATCCTTTGTTAAACCGGATGATCTCGCTGAAGAGGCCTGTCACATCGAGATGGATCTCCTTCACGAACCTATCGGCAAACAGGACCAGTACATCTCTGCGTTCGGGGGGATCAACTGCTTCACGTTCTGCAAAAACAACCAGGTGAAGACAAAGGAGCTCAACATCTCAAAGGATACGCTCTACAACCTCGAAGACCACCTCCTGCTTTTCTTTACCGGTTACTCCCGCTCCGCATCAAATGTCCTCAAGGAGCAAGACGACAAGAGCAAGAGCAATGATACTGCGATGATCGACAACCTGCACTTTGTCAAAGAGCTGGGGTATAAGAGCAAAGTGGCATTCGAAAGTGGAAATCTTGAAGAATTCGCTCACATCATGAACGTCCACTGGGAGCACAAGAAACAGCGCTCGAACGCGATGAGCAACGACCGGATCAATACCTGGTACGATCTTGCCATGAAAAACGGTGCGCTGGGAGGAAAACTCATCGGTGCCGGGGGCGGGGGATTTTTGATGTTTTACACTGAGGACAACAAGAAACTTCGCAAGGCCATGGCTCGCGAAGGGCTTCAGGAAGTCCGGTTCCGGTTTGACTTTGACGGCAGCAAAGTGGTGACGACATCGTAATGCTGCCTGTCGTTATTCTTGCAGGTGGGCTTGCCACCCGTCTGTATCCGGTTACCCAAAAGATCCCAAAGTCCCTGATTTTGATCGCCGACCGGCCCTTTATCGATCACCAACTGGAGCTCCTGAAAGAAAAAGGCATTGCCCGGGTTGTCCTTTGTGTGGGAAATTTCGGTGAGATGATCGAAGCGCATGTTGGTGATGGCTCCCGGTTCGGGCTGGAGGTACGTTACTCTTATGACGGGGATGTTCTCCTTGGGACCGGGGGTGCAATAAAAAAATCTGTCGGGATGCTTCCGGATGCGTTCATGATCCTGTACGGCGATTCATATCTTGATATTGATTTTTCATCTGTCGCGCAGCAATTTACCGCGGGGGCTCTTCCTGCCTTGATGACCGTGTACCGGAACCGGAATACATTCGATACGAGCAATATCATCATGAAAAATGGGAAAATTGTCAGGTACGACAAGAAATCCCGTGACCCGGCAATGGAATACATCGATTACGGACTCATTGTGATCCGGAAGAATGTGTTCGATGATTACCCGGCAAACGAACCCTTCGATCTTTCGTTAGTCCTTTCCCGGCTGGTTGACGCAGGGCAGGTTCTGGGATACGAGGTCACACAACGCTTCTACGAGATCGGGTCGACCACAGGAATCAAGGAAACTGAAGAATATATCAGGACACGAAAACCAAATTAATACCCGGAGTGAAAATTATGGATGAAGACCATTACATTTCCGCATTTCTCGATGACGCTGTAACGATAATCCGGAAAATCGATCAGGGGCAGATCAAAAAGATGTCGGAGATTCTCCAGGAAGTCCGGCAAAACGGCGGGCGCCTATTTATTCTCGGGGTCGGGGGAGGTGCCGGTCATGCATCCCACGCGGTAAACGATTTCCGGAAGATCGCCGGTATTGAATCATATGCCCCGACCGATAATGTTTCGGAGTTAACCGCCCGTGTCAACGATGACGGGTGGGAGACGGTTTTTGAGAACTGGCTCAAAGGGAGCAGACTTGCTGCAAAAGACTGCATCTTTGTCTTTTCTGTCGGCGGCGGGAATGCAGAGAAGAACGTCAGCGTGACTCTGGTGAATGCCCTGAAATACGCAAAGAAAACCGGGGCAAAGGTGATCGGTGTTGTGGGGCGTGACGGGGGTTACACGGCAAAAGTTGCGGATGCCTGCGTGATTATCCCGACCATAAACGAGAAGACCGTGACACCCCAGACGGAGGCGTTCCAGGCCGTTGTCTGGCATCTTATTGTCTCAAGTCCTGCGATGCAGAAATTCGAGATGAAGTGGGAAAGCACGAAATAATTTTCTTTTAAAATGAAACCGGCAGTTTTTCTCGATCGCGACGGGGTCATCAACGAGCTCGTGCTGAACCCAGGAACCGGGGAGTACGAACCACCGCATTCTGCGGATGACCTGGTGTTGGTTCCCGATGCGATCCGGTCTCTCTCCGATCTTCAGGATGCCGGTTTTGATCTCTTCCTCGTATCCAACCAGCCGGATTATGCAAAAGGGAAAACGACACTGGATCAGATTCGGGCTGTGCATGAAAGACTTGATTACCTCCTGAAATCCGAGGGGATCCTGTTTCGGGACTATTATTACTGTTACCATCATCCCCATGGGATCGTGCCGGATACTCATTCGCGTGCGAATGCCGGAAACCGAAACCCTATTTCCTCTTGAAAGCCGCCCGGGAGTATGAAATCGATCTTGCACAATCGTGGATGGTCGGCGACCGGGACACCGATATTGCATGCGGGAAATCGGCGGGAACCCGGACGATCTTGGTACTTGAGCCGCACTCGGTCGGATACCGTGGCTCCGGCAGGCTCGGATTATAAGGCGGAAAATATCCGGGAGGCGGTACGGATAATACTCAGGGAGCCTGAAAAAAAAGGCTGATGCACCAGCCCGGTTTCTCATGGGGCTGGCAATCATCGAATCTCTTCGTTATCCAGTCAGTTTAATCATTCCCAGCACGTAGGTCAGGATCGTATTTGCTGATTGTACGGCTTCACGGGCGTCCTGTACTGATGGCAAAGAAGATTCCAGATACCGGATTTCGACCGCATAAGGACTGAGCTCACTTGCGAGAGTGAATAGTTTTTTACAGCCCGGATCCTTTACGGCTGCCAGAAGAACGAGATCTTCAAGTGCATGTGTCTTTGGGAAGTCCTGATCCTCGAAAACAAGATATGCTTTGAGATATTTTTCTGCAGATTGCTGAGCATGAAAACATACGATATCTGGAAAAATTTCTTTATCATCGTGAAGTGCATTTCGAGCTGTAACAAAATCCCTGCGACCTTTTTCACACCATGCACGGATCAGATCGCTTTTTGTTTTTGTCATATAGGATCACCCCCTTTTTGAGGATTTGAGTAATAAATGCCTGGGGCACATCTTTCCATTCAGCCACCTCTTCAGGAGTGTATACAAGGAGATCTTTAGGGATGAGTAATCCCGCAAGAACCTGGTTGAGAATGACCGAACGTTTATGACGGGGACGATCCGTTTCCATGATAACAAGAATATCGATATCACTCTCTTTGTGAGGGATTCCATAAGCGTAGGAGCCAAAGAGAACAATCTGATCAGGATGAACGGCATTGATTATCCGTTTCACTATCTCATCTATAATGGAGGGTGTGAGCGCCGTTATAGGGACAAGCGAGTCTGATCCGGTTGTTGCAAGGGACATATGCGTTCTTCTCTCACGAAGATACGTGCACTCGTTATATATTTCTTCTTCCCGGGAGTGCAGGAGAAGCAGGGGCTGCAAATGCCTCTCTTGTCTCTCCCCACTCTCCTGCGGCTGGCATAGGGTATGCGCCTTAATTTGCATTCAATCGGAACAAACACCAACAAATCTTAAAGATGCTGTACGAATAATATTACATACATAAACAAATCCACGTGTATTGGGATTGTATATCATGACGGGATTACCACAGTTTAAGATTAAGCTCTATGCCGATGGAGCCGACCTGAACGGTATGATCGAGGAGTACAAGAAAGGAATCGCAAGCGGTTTTACTACGAATCCCACCCTCATGAAAAAAGCCGGGGTCAAAAGTTACGAAGAGTTTGCAAAGGCTGCACTCAAGGCGATTCCGGACCTTCCGATCTCCTTTGAAGTTTTTTCTGATGACCTGCCCGGTATGGAGCGGGAAGCAAGGAAGATCGGGAGCTGGGGTAAAAATGTCTATATTAAGATCCCGGTGACGAATACCAAAGGCGAGAGCACGGCTTCGCTCGTGAAAAAACTTTCCCACGAAGGCCTGAAACTGAATGTCACCGCGATCCTGACCCTTGGCCAGGTAAAGACGGTCGCAAAGGCGCTCTCACCGGAAACCCCGAGCATCGTTTCTGTGTTTGCCGGCCGTATTGCGGATACGGGGAGGGACCCGATGCCGATGATGAAAGATGCGGTCAAGGTCCTCAAGTCCAACCCGAAGGCCGAACTGCTCTGGGCGAGCACGAGGGAATTGCTGAATCTCATCCAGGCAGAGTCCTGCGGCTGCCATATCATCACGATCACGAACGATATCCTCAAGAAGGTTCCGCAGGTGGGTAAAGATCTCGATCACTTGTCACTTGAGACCGTGCAGATGTTTTACTCCGATGCGCAGAGTGCGGGATATAAAATATAGTTAATTAAATCTTTCTCGAAAAATTGTTTTTATTGTAAGCCAACCTTGACGCCAAGAATCTTCTTTTGATGAACCAAAAAAACGTCCATTATCTCTAAATGATACCTCTGTAATTTTCAATCCTGATTTTATTGCGCGAATATACATCAATGGTTCATTTTCAAAACCATTATCTGAGAATGATACTTTTAATATTGCGCTTTTCCAAAATGCGTTGTATCCTGCGCAAAGGTCCGTAAATTTTGAGCCATAAAAAAGATTTGTAAGCACTACAAATGATTTGTTACTAAATAACGATGCCACCTGCCTCCCCATTCACTTCTAACTAATAATCTTGTACCTTTCGCGAAATCGTATCCATTCAAAAGGGGCAAAACAAATTTTTCCATTTCACTGGGGTCAGTTGCTCCGTCAGCATCCAAGGTTACAAGAATTTCTCCTGTAACTTGTTCAAATCCATACTTCATCGCATCCCCTTTTCCTATTCCTGGTTGATAGATAACCCTAATCCGAGGACATAATGTTTTTGCAACTTCAACGGTATTATCTGTAGAATGTCCATCTACCAAGAGAATTTCATCTACCCAATCCGGAATTTTGGGTAAAATGTGGGGTAAATTCTCGGATTCATTTAAAGTAAAGACCAATCCTGTTATTTTTGGTCTTTTCTCTCTCAAAAGTATAGTTTCAGTCATCAGTATCACAATAATTGAACCCTAAACAAATTGTTTTTTTACATTAATCTCTTTTGTATTAATTCCACAATCATTAGTAATGTACCTTGGGATACTGTAATATATGAAGATGCCCCGACCGTAAATAGGAAACAATGGGGGTAGGTCAACTATTAAAGGAGACAACAGTCTGACGTATCTCACGGATTTTTAGATTACATGACAAGCGGAGGTACCTATTTATCATTGTACTTAGTGTGAGTGAGGCGCAGCAGGAGTATATGGTCATTTATGCTACAAATTTAGTAAAGGTCACACCCAAAAAAATGGATAAACAAATAATCGCAAATAATCCTCAAAAAGGGAATTATTACTACAAAGTAAAATAAATTGGAAGTACGTTCAGGATATCAGTTTCATCATAAAAGGGAGGCGTTAAAGGAAAATTTCCAAGGAGCGATTCATTCAATAGACACGTGATCTTTAGTCAATCGATTTGAACTATCTTTCAAAAAATTCAAAGAGAGAAGTATTATCTGTCCAATACGACACATATTAAAGAAGGATTAGGGAATGACTCAAAAATGGCCTAAAAAAGTCCCAGACCTGTCGGAAAAGGAGTTGAATATTCGAGAAGACTGGATGAAATATTGGCATTCTATTTTGCCGAATAAATATAAATTTATTGAAAATTTTAATCATAATTATTCAAAATTACAAAATTCTAATATAAAACTTAGAACTCTTGAAATTGGGGCGGGATTAGGTGAACATATACATTATGAAAATTTGGAGAATCAAGAGTATTATGCACTGGAATCAGAAAAGATATGGCAAATGAAATTTCAAAACGATTTGATAAAGTTAAGGTAATTACAGCGAACTGTCAAGAAAGAATGGAATTTAACGAAGGTTTTTTTGATAGAGTCTTAGCTATTCATGTATTGGAACATCTGCCCGATTTGCCCCAAGCGTTAAACGAAATATTTAGAGTGTTGAATCCTGATGGGGGAAAATTTTATGTAGTTATACCTTGCGAAAATGGTTTTTTATATAATCTTTCACGGGATTTAACCTCAAAAAGAATATTTGAATCGAGGTATAATTATGATTACAACTACTTTATGAAGAAAATAGAACATATAAATCAACCGGCTGAAATAATTGAAGAGATCGAAAAGAGATTCATAATAGAACATTGTTCATATTTTCCGTTCAAAATACCTAATGTAAATTTAAATTTATGTATTGGACTTACAATGAGAAAACAAGTACATTAATATAACTACAAATGATTAAATTTACAGCATTTCAAAGAACAAAAAACGAATAAATACTTTTGAGACATAGACTGTAATGTGTTATATTGATTAGACCCCATTTAAAAACTATTTTAGTTCTACTGGTTACGGCAGTTATATTTATTATATTATTTGTAAATATTAACATTTCTTCGGTAGTCCAAATTTTGATAGATTCTAACAAGTTGTTATTATTTTATGCATTTTTATTAAGTTTAGTTGTTGTTCTCATTGTTGCTAAAAGATGGCAAATAATCTTAAAAACAATGAATTTGGATATTTCATTAAAAGAAGCGATATTTATAATTTTGGGGACATACCCCTTTGCATTAGTTGCACCATCATTTAGCAGTGATTTTTTTCGAGCGGTTCCATTACAAAAACGAATCCGAATGAGCAAAGTAGTTGGCACCTGTTTTACTGAGCGATTTTTTGATTTTTTAATTTTGTTTTTTTTATTTTTTATTGGGATGATATTAACTGTTAATTTTCATTTTGTTATACTGGCATTAATTTTTTTGTCAATACTGATTATTGGAGTGGTTCTAGTAAATTTAAAAATTCGATTACCAATTGGTGAAAAATGGCATGAACGGCTAGATAACCTATTCTTATCACTCCGAATAATGAGTTCAGAACGATCTAGGTTAATTCCAATATTAATTTATTCTTTTTTACTCTGGATAATTACCATAATTCAGATGATGATTCTATTTGAATCTGTTGGGATATCCATTCCTCTTTTAAATACAATAGCTAATTTACCAATTGCAATTTTTATTGGTCAAATTCCGATTACATTTGGCGGAGCAGGAACAAGGGATGCAGCACTTATTTTCCTTTTTTCATCATTTGCATCTACACAAAACTTACTTGCAGTGGGTATATTATATACTACCATGCGGTGCTGGATTATGGCAATTATAGGGATACCTTTTTTAAAATATATTGGATTACAAAATTTAAATCTGACGGAAAAAAAGAATAAATAGATCGTTAGGAAAATCAAACCGCCCTCCGATAGATCCTTTTTAAGAAAAGGTGTTGAATAAAGTCCACCACTAATTTCAAGATTATTCAGAGAGATCATCTCATCCTTCACAGATAAATGCCGATTACCCGTGCTCCTCCTCTTCATTAATATCGATGATGATCGGACCGGCGAGTCTTAACAACGAAGCATCATTCGGGAATGCCCCGATCTTTCTTCTTTGCGATTTGAGTTCTTTATTAATCCGTTCCTAAAGGGGTTGTAGTCCGTATTTTTTTTCAGTGTTCCGGAGGAAACACCGGTAACATCAGACAATTCTAGATCCGATAGAGCGTATTCTGCAGATTTTGAGAACCTGTAGTCTCCAGTTCCTTGCATATACAAGCATGAGGACTGAATTATTGGGGCATTCATTAAGCCGTTCAGCGATCGATTTATGATGTTTTCGAGATACTTTTCGGAGATCAGCCCGGATGAAATGAACACGATGAATCTGCCATGAGGAGCACGGGAACATTTTCACGGTAGCCGATTAGATTTTGGTGTGACTCTATGGGATAATAAGATCCACTGAGTGAAAACAGCGATCTTTCAAGTCAGAGAAAATACCGTCCCAAGTTAATTCATGTTCCACATCAGCCACACGATCTCCGAGGATCTCCCGGTATTCGTTTCCTCGTACCCCAGCGACTACGAGCCGCGGTTTAGTGACAAACTCGATCCCGTCTCTCACTTTGAAATAGGAAGCATCGATAAAGGGATATGGACTATGAAAATCGTTCGGTTTCTATAAGAACGATTTTACTTTTTCATCTAGTTCCCGACTAACCTTTGAGAAATAAGATGCGGAGACCTGGTCAATTCCCGAGCTATGGAAGTACACTCTCAACTTCCCTGGTTGATATGTCTTGCAAGTATGGTTCGACAATGGCATTCACAGGTTCTTCATCGATTCCCGAATACCCCTTGAATATTTTTGTCTCGAAAGGAATCTCTCTCAATTGTGGTTTCAGATGTTTGGGTTCTTCATACCAAGTATTCGAGGACCCGGTCCGTATCCGTTCCAGTGGGCCCTCCTCATACAGTATCTTGCATATTGAGGTACACTGGTCTGTGGCGCCACATCAGATATGGAGATAAAATTTTTAACTAAAACGTTTTAAATATAAACGGTTGCTCTATGAAAATAGTAAAAAAAATGCCAAGTCACTCCAAATTAATTAAAAACGAATATTTTTTAGTTTTTATTATTATAATAATTATTTTATCTATTCTCTTTTTTGATATTGCATTTTTAAATAAGACCTTCTCTTCAAGTTCATTCATTGATGGAACTATGCCGTATGGGTCTTTTGGATATATTGGAGAAAAAATTTTATCTATAACTGTATATGACGGTGGTGCTCCGACATGGCATCATGAGCCGGCATTATATTATGCCAGTAATATTTTCAAACTGTGGCAAATTCCATTATGGAATCCAGATATTGCATTAGGATCACCTTTTGCAGCGGATATGCAAAGTGCTGTTTTTTATCCATTAAATTATTTTATTTTTTTATCCTCTCAAAATAATTTTCCTGCAATTTCAGATTTTGTAATTCTATTTAGATTATTCATTGCTGGGTTCTTTACTTACTGTTTTATGAGGGAAATTTCGGTTAATAAGTTTGCCTCATTTTTTTCAGCGATTGCATTTATGCTGACTGGATATTTTATTGTTTTTATAAATATGGCACACCTGAACGTAGAAGTTTTAATTCCGGTTTTAATGTTTTTTTTTGAGAGACTAATTAAGACACCTAATTTTAAAAATAGCATTTTTGCATCTATTATAGTGTTGTTTGCAATTTTAGGTGGTATGCCCGAATCAACATTATTTGCATTTTTTTTAGTAGGAGTCTATGTTATATTCCGAACGTTCTGTGATTACAAAGAAAAACGAGATTTTGCACTCATAAAAACCAAATTTTTTTGGATAATTTTTGCGTTTATAATTGGTATCCTTCTCTCCTCTTTTCTTATATTACCGTTCCTTGAATTCATGAACATTTCTTATGCGCCCCTCCATGGTGGACAAAATTTGGTAACTGGTGTAAACGATCAGCCATTTTCTTTTGATACAATATCAATAATTATTCCTCATTTTTTCGGTTGGATTACCAGTGATTGGAATACAACAGATCAGAATCTAATTATTCCCTATATTGGTATGATAGTCTCCTTTTTTGCAATATCTGCGATATCACGGAAAGAGAAAACATTTTACATTAGTATATTCTTTTCAGGATTTGCAATTTTTTATCTATTAAAAAAATATGGTTTTCCTATAATACGATTGATTGGGTATCTTCCCCTATTTAATGTAAGTATTTTTTGGAAATACTTATGTCCTGCAGTTCGCATTTTCTATGGCAGTTCTCGCAGGAATTGGACTTCAAAATATTTTCAATCTCAGCAAAAAACGAGTAATTGCACAATTTGTAGGTATTTGTGTATTAATTGGCATTTTTTTCTATCGCTAATTATAAAATTGCTTTAAACAGTAATTGGACTATTAACTTTTATGGGAATGTCATTAATGCCTTTAACTGGATGATTTTTAATATTGCTCTCGCTCTGTTGTTCCTTACAGTCCTTTTGATATGGTATGTATGTTGGTATAAAAAGTGGGTTAACCAGGATAATCTTTTAAAAATAATAATAATCGTCGCATTGATTGAACTATTTATTGCGGCACCTCATGCACATGCGGATCGATATCCACAATACACACAACCTCCTTATATTGGTTTTTTAAAGGAAGACACCACAAATTATCGTGTTGTTGGCCTAAATGGTATTTTATATCCCAATACTGCAGAAGCATATGGTATATCTGATATAAGGGATTTGAATGCTATTTATATCGATCGGTATATGAAATATATAAAAGCAAATTTTGATCCCACTATTTTTGATCGATTTGATGCAAATTCATTATTAATTACTCCGACAAATTTAAAAGCCATGAGTTTATTAAATGTAAAATATTTTTTAACTACTGGGGACATATTTAATCAAATCTCTCTAAATGACAATTCAATTATTCCTTCCATAAATGGCACGGGATCCTTTTATCCTGGTGGTAATGGGTATATTTCATTTGATCCAAAGAATAGCCCATCTTCGAGCATGCCCCATCCAAGATTAATTTTAATAAATGTACCCAATGAAACAAGTTCTCTCATCTTCGCCATAGGAACAGATCCAGCAAACTGGGTCCCAGATAGAGGTGATGGCGTTAATTTCCAGATTGTCTCAACTGAAGGGAACAATGAAAGAAGTCTATTTTCGCAATATGTTGATCCTAGTCATAAAATTGAAGATCTAACGTGGCATCGGGAGAGCTCAATTTATCAGAATATAGTGGAAAAACATTAAATTTAACTTTAATTACTGACCCCGGACCAATAATAATAATGCGTATGATCAAGCGTTTTGGAGGGGTATGTATCTATATAATACATCCGAAACTTAAATCGTTTAATGAATTCAGTAATAACATTGAATTGGTTTATAATAACGAAATAATGATTTATAAAAATAATAATGTAATCCCCCGCGCCTTTTTTGTTTATTGAGCACTGATTATGAGTTCCGATAACACCATACTAGAAACATTACAGAATGAAGAATTTGATGCACGTAAAACGGTAATACTTGAAAAGGAAATTCCGGAATTAGCAAATATAACTCGCTCTTTCACAAGTTATTCACCATTGCAATCGAACGTTTCGATAAACCAATATAGCCCCAATTATGTGGCAATTACGGTTATAACTGATCATCCCTGGTTTTCTTGTATTAACTGATACAGATTATCCCGGATGGCATGTTTACGTTGATGGTAAAGAAAAGGAAATCCTTGCAGCAGATTACTTATTCAGGGCGGTTTACCTTGATGCAGGTACACATAGTGTCGAATATAAATATGAACCATTGTCTTTCATGCTTGGTTTGTGGATTACCATATTCACGATTTTAGGTATTTTATTAATTTACCTTTTTAAATATAAAAAACGAAACGAAAAAGCAAATCGAAAATGATTATCGAAAAGAAGAGAGATTGAGATATGGCTCATTTTATTGATTCATCCATTCTTTTAGTTCAAAGTCATATTTTTTTATAACCTTTGCAGGAGATCCTGCAGCTACTGAGAAAGGTTCAATATTATTTGTAACAACCGAGTTAGCACCAATAACTGAATGTTTGCCGATAGTTACCCCAGACAATATATGGCAGCCAAAACCTAGCCAGCAGTCGTCTTCTATAACAATTTCTCCTTTACTAAAAATTGGTTGATGCATAATAGGTTTTGTTATATCTTGATAACCATGGCTATGATCATTAATATGAACATATGGTGCAAAAAGGACATTATTTCCGATCAATATTTTGTTACATGCTGAAATGGCATTATATGAACCAATAACCGTCCCTGCTCCAATTATCAATGAGGGAAGATATTTTCCATAATAATTTGTGATAGCATGTAAACTTGAATGATGACCAATACGGACAGACTTGCCTAATTTAACATATCCTGGATTCTCAATAGCATTCCCCCCTTCGAAAATTACGCCCTCATAGTACCTTCTTAAGTCATCATCGTACAATACAGTCGAATAGTAATCTATTGATGTCGAAGGTGCAATGGTTCGTGGTTTAATAATACCTGAAAGAATGCTATTCGTCCCATACCATTTATTTTTATTTTTGGGGATATTTTGTGCGGGGGTCTGATTTAACGACAAATTATGTAGTAGTTCAACGATTTTTTTATCATCCACAATACCCGTGGTTGAAATCTTCACGGGTGTTGAAGGTTGAAGAATATGAATATGACCGACAAATCCTGAATACAATGCATGAGGGATATTGGGATAAACTTTGGCTACGTCCTCTCTTCTTATGTGACATACTGTCTCATATGTACTCCCATTAATTTCAACAACTATTTTTTCCAGTTCAATATGAGGATCGAGTAGCCATCCATGTATTGATAATTCATTATCGTTATACTGAACAATATCTATATGACCCAAACTGCCTCCTTCAGAAATATCATTTGTGGGCATTAAAATCAACTCACTCAAAGGTTTCGCTCTGATTTATTTGAATATATTCTTTAATCGCAATCATTTATGTAACGCCAGGTTCTGCGTATCCCTTCCTGCAAGGATACTTTGGGGGTCCATCCTACGGACTGTCTGATTTTTGAAACATCCAGCACAATTTTTTGAAGACCTCCCCGATTGTCTGAGACATATTTGGGAGAAATTGACTGTCCGGTAATTGTGCTCATAATAGTGATTAATTCGTTGAGAGATGTTCCACTTCCACTTCCTACATTAAAAATTTTATCTGGGTTATCTTTTTTTAGAAGCAAAAGTGTTGCATCAATCGCATCGTTAATGTAAATATAATCCCGCACCGAATTTCCATCACCATATATCACCGGGCCTTCGCCCTTTTTTATTATGTTGAGAAATATCGGGATTACTCCTTGGGTTCCATAAGGATTTTGCCGCTCTCCATAGGGATTCGAATATCTGATTGTCAGATAATCCAGTCCATATCCCCTGTAAAAATAATTTAGGTATCTTTCAATTGCTACTTTTGAAATCGCATAGGGAGTTTGAGGATTCAATGGAAACGACTCAGGTAACGGGAATTCTTTCCGGGTCTCCATAAACTGTTCCCCCGGATGACGCGAATATTATCTTTTTCACTCCGTGTTTAACGGCGCTCTGTAACAGTTTGACGGTTGGGATTACGTTTGATTCAATATCATAAACAGGGTTATTAATTGCGGTTGCGGGAGTCGTTGATGAAATATAATGGAAAACATAATCTGCATCTGACAACGCGTCTGCCACCAAACGTTCATTGTTGAAGTCTCCGGTTATTATCGTAATTTGATCGGCAATTATTTCCAGATTTTTGGATCCTCGCTTAAAGTGATCAAAAATCGTCACTTCATGATCTTGTGATAAAAGTCCTTCGGCTAAATGCGATCCCAAAAATCCATTTCCTCCGAAAATCAAACACCGTGAAATAATAATCCACTCTTAACGTACACTCAATTTTTTTGTAATAATTTATTATAGACTAATTCATATTCAAAAGCTTCTTCCTCGATTCTTGGAGGAGATACAATATTATTTTTTATCATATTAAGTATTGAGGGATCCTGCCCTATTTTTTTCAGAACATTTGCCAAAGAGTCTGCATTACCGACATCAAAAACAAATCCGTTCTCCCCATCCTTGATAATTTCGGTCATACCTTCAAGATTTGAGACAATAACCGGGACGTTATGGGCAAGGGACCTGAGAAGAACCAGTGGAGAATTCTCCCACCATATGGATGGCACCACGACAATATCAAGATCATCCAGTATTTGTTGAAAATCCTCATACTTATACGCATTACAAAAAAGGATCTTTTTCTGTGATGCTGATTTTTGTAATGATCGATAATACTCTTGATGGTCAAAATAGTGCCCGTAAATTTTCAGGGAAATATTGTCCGGCTGTATTTTATTGAATGCATCAATGAGGATATGTGCTCCTTTATGAGGTTGTAACGTACTGAGGAAACCAACGGTAAGTTGACTATCTTTGGAATAGATCCTGGAATTTTTTCTAATATTTAAATAATTTTTTCCAAAGTGGATCACATTTATTTTGCATAATGGATAGTTTAAGAGAATAATCCTTTTTAGGAAATGTGTGGAGGTAGTACAGTAGTCTGCCATTCCAAACATTTTATCAATATCTTCCACTCGTTTTAATATACTTTTTTTATCACTATTCCGGAAACAGTCGGTTATGCATTTCTTTCCACTTTCAGACGATTGACAAAGTTGGCCATTTTTAGTCACAGCAATAATATTGGGGCATATTGTCCAGAAATCAGTTAATGTTAACAGAACCGGAATCCGGTTGTTAAATGCAACATGAATACACGAAGATCCGCAGCGGAAGGGATGGGCGACATGAACAATATCATATTTTTCTTTGACAATAATTGACTCCAATGCCGGCTCCAAGCAGTCATCAAATATCCTGAATGCAAAAGGTTCGCCACTTTGATTTTCCTGGTGTTTTATCGCGATTACGGGAATTCCTTCAAAGAAGTAGTGTTTAACTAGTATTCCCTTATACTGGATAAAATTTGAATCATCTTTCCATCCATAAGTAAGTACTTCGACAGAGTGACCCATCCTTTGTAACTGTTTTGCTAAGTTCAGAACAAATCTCTCAGTACCAGTATACCAGAGTGGAAAAAATTGATGAACCACAAATAATATTCGCATTTAAACACCTTTAGATAGGATTTCGTCTATTGCTTTGATTTTTTCATTATCAGGGTTTGAAAAATAGAGGTTTGATAAACAAGTTCCCGCATACATCGCATATAATTTGTTAATTGCGATGCATAATTCGTGGGTACTAAAGATTTCATTTCTTTTTTGAAGAGCTTCATGAAAATCATTTAGAGTTGTGATAAACTCAATTTTACACAAATCGCTATGCATTTCTGAGTAATTTGACAACTCCTGAATTTTAAAAATTACTTTGCCCAAATTATCTGGATTACCTTCTACTTTTACATTATCCAATATATGATCACTCATATCTTTTATTAGGTGCATGAAAAAGAGGTCTACTCCCACAATATTCTCATTTTTTTGAGATAGACTTATCTTCTGACTTTTGTATGCACGCATATAATGATATGAGCGAATTTAAAATAACATTAACATTTTCATTATAGTGCCGAGCGGGTAATTTAAAATATGAAATTAAGGATTTATTATCAACATAATATCGTCTCATAAAATAGGGGGCATCACGGAGATGAGAATGGATTACGCCGACAGAATATAAAAATGACAATTTATATCCGGCTTCAATGAAGCGTAACCCGATCTCTAGATTTTCTGCAAAATTTCCATTTTTAAATTTAAAATTATTGAAAATCTCTTTCCTATAGCACGAACAGACATTATCGAGTCCGGCACATTTTCGTTTTTCATTAAAGGAAAATTTATCAAACTTTTCCGTCACAATACTACAGCATTTATCGAATGAAAAATCGAGTGCCTGATAATGATACTTCAATACATAACAACTAAATAAATCCGCATCGCTCCGAGGAACCTGACGACAGGATACCGCAGCAATTTTTTCATCTCCCTTAAGAACTCTCACTATATTATGCAACCAATATTCACCGATAGGGATTGCATCCTGTACCAGGAAAAGAATATACTCCCCATCAGATTTTGACGCACCGAGGTTCCGTGTCTCCCCATGGTTAAATTCTTCCGGCGCAATCTTGGTTATCTTGGCTCCATACTTCTCAGCGAGGGAAAGAGTATTGTCGGTTGATCCACTGTCTACAATAATTATTTCAATATTCTGCATCCCTTTTTGACACTTGATCTTCTCTAACGTATAAGAAAAATCATCTCCAGCATTTTTTGTTGGAATTACAACAGATACTTTTTGGGAAATTGGTTCAATATTCTCATTATCTGAAATATCAGACAACACGGGCAATGGCTCAATACCTTTCGTTATAGCAAATACTTTTTTTTGCCTTTGATATTCTCGTAATTTCCAATGAAAACTCCGAGCCCCCTCATTAACAAAAATTCTCCCGCCTTTCAACCCAAGATCATAATATCTTCGTCTTCGCGTATTCTGGGGAAGGAGCCTTTCGACAATCTTTTTATGAAATTTCATCGTGAATTGCCAGGTTATGCTTTGTTCCATGGATGAAAGTTTCAGTTCTAGATCGTGGATATTACGTGACAGTTCAGCGAGTTGCGCATCCTTTATTGTTGATGCCAGTTCCAATGATTGGACCGTTTGAGATAATTGGGCAATTTGCTCATCCTTGGCGGATGATGCCAGTTCCAATGATTGGACCGTTTGAGATAATTGGGCAATTTGCTCATCCTTGGCGGATGATGCCAGTTCCAATGATTGGACCGTTTGAGATAATTGGGCAATTTGCTCATCCTTGGCGGATGATGCCAGTTCCAATGATTGGACCGTTTGAGATAATTGGGCAATTTGCTCATCCTTGGCGGATGATGCCAGTTCCAATGATTGGACCGTTTGAGATAATTGGGCAATTTGCTCATCCTTGGTGGATGGTGCCAGTTCCAATGATTGGACCGTTTGAGATAATTGGGCAATTTGCTCATCCTTAGCGGATGATGTGTTTTCTTGAAATTTTTCATTGATCAGAGAGGATGTTTTAATTTTTTCAATAAATGATTCTAACAAATAATTTTTATCGGCAAGACTTTCGAAATTAACCTGCTTTGAAATGAGGTCGGAAAAATCAATTTTCAACTTTCTTTTCGGAATAATAATTACCTGTCTATAAGCTGGGTCGCGGTTGTCCCACTGATAATAATTTTGATTATAAAGTTCATTGAGTATTGTCATCATTTGAGAAGATTCCCTTTTACCCTCGATCATCATGTATGTTGAGATCATCTCAAACCATCGAGAGAGATATCCATTTGGTATTATTATAGGGCTCAAATGATGATTGATGATATGATCGATTGTTGAAGAGAGCGAAGGCAGTCCATTTTTGATATGTTCTTTTAACCATATATGGTCTGAACCATGGCTGCTTTTATATACTTCATTGGCGAAAAATTCGCATTTTTTTACATTTTCCTGATCAAATGGTGCAGCAATTATAGCCGCAATTTTTGATGATGCAATCAGTGTATCCACAAATTTTTTACGATCGATCTGGGGAATGTGTTCATATACATCAATAGCTACCACAAAATCATATTTTTCAGTTAATTCCGCTTTGAGGACATCGCCGACAATATAATTCTCTTTCTGGGAATACTCTGGTGGATATTCCTTATCAATATAATGGATTATGTCATTCGAAAGGAATTTTTTGAGGTTTTCTTCAAATCCCGCACCTACTTCGAGTATTCTAAATTTTTCCTGCCCCTTTCGAAATTTGTTGATAATATCGGATACAAGTTTATATCGCTGATATTGATCGAATGGTAATAAATACAGATTTTCCATTTATCCTCTACTATCATTATTGCAGATTACATAAAATAACTTATCAATAAAGGACCACTCAATGTTCCAGCCTATTACTTTTCTAATTTTTCCTTCATGAACATAATATACTCATCACATGCCCCCAACTCTGTATCGACCGATACTTCACGGAACAGCGATGGATGTAACAAGTTTGAGTTTTCTCCGAATTCCCTCCCAGAAAAAGAGCCGAAAGAGATCAAAGAGGAACAAATCTTTATCAATAGTCCTTGGACATTGCCCTCTATTGGCTGTATGCGGCGCCCGCTGCCTATTTAGATCTTACGGCTTTCTTGAGGACGTAAAAATAGTGGGGTACTGGGATTGGCAGTTTACTGCTCAAGAAACCCGTGTAAAATTAAAGTGATTATATCCTCAAATTAAGATGAATCGGTGCACTAGTCACTCTACCTCGATTTTTGCACATAAATCTATAATCCCTTCCATAGTTTGGGTATTTTGAACATGAAAAATTAAACAATCTTCCATTCTGTCGAGTACTTCAACATCGAATCCCGGATGAACTATAGCAAGAGCTGGAGTTAATGAATAATAGCCAGACCCTAATGAAACACTGAACGATATCTTTACTGTTGATTTATCTCCTTGCTTTAACCCAGGCTATATCGCAATCTTTCCATAACGTATTCATTCCATATAATGTTGTATTTCGATTTCTAATCGTACATCCAACAGTTAGAAGTTTATCAAAATTCTGGTGAGAATTCAATGAAATTTTAATAATTGCCCGTTCGCCTGTTTTAAATGATAAACTTGGAATGCCATTAAGATTAAACATTTCAATACTGGTGATCACTGCTTTCTTGTTGCCATATCGAATTTGATCTGATCCTAAACTTGACTCATCGAAATGTTGAATCTCAATCTTTTCAATTTCTTTTGATTCTCCATTTAATCGAATTATTCTACTCCATCCCCACTCACTCCAGCAGTAACTCAAATCATCCCCGGACCCGAAGTACTAAACACAAAAGAAACCGTTTTCCCTGCAAATTTCTCCAGCGGAAGAATAAAATTATGCCACCCCCGGTCCCCGATATTTCTCTTCGGCATGAGCACCCGGGAAAAGAGAGGTTCAGTCACCCCGTCAGATACGACATCAATGTCAAACTTCACACCCTGCGGGATCTTCTCCCAAGCCCCGGGAAGGATCCCAATCGCAAACGCAAGCGACGCCCCCGGCTCAACAGGAACCGTATACGCAATCTTCGAAGGCGGGTGCGCAAATATCATGCGTCGGGGCACGGACTGGATCTCCACGGTTTGTGCATTGACAGGTATTCCTTTGGCACTCTCAATTTTTGCGTCAGAAAGATTCCGGACAAAATCATACACGGTTTCGTATTCCTCGCCCGGCACTTCCCCGTGCTCGATCAGGTTCCCCTCGCTGTACGTCCGCTCCCGTTCAGCGATCAAAGCGTAGTACTTGTTCACCACGGTATTCGGATCGCCGCGTTCGATGATCCGCCCGCCATCCAGGAGCAGTGCGGACGTGCAGAGATTTCTTACGGCCTCGGTGTCGTGCCCGACATAGAGGATTGTCTTTCCCGCTTCCTGCATCTCCCGGATCTTCCGGAAACACCGGTGCTGGAAGATCGCGTCGCCGACCGCAAGCGCCTCATCCACGATCAGGATATCGGCATTCACATTCACCGCAACAGAGAACGCGAGCCGGACGATCATCCCGGAAGAGTACGTGCGCAGCGGCTGGTCGATGAAATCCCCGAGTTCGGAGAACCTCACGATCTCGGCGTAACGCTCATCGACATCCGCTTTTGAAAGCCCCATGATCGAGCCGTACATGTACACATTGTCCCGGCCGGAAAATTCCGGGTGGAACCCGGATCCCAGTTCGAGGATAGCCGAGACTTTACCATTGATCGCAAATGAGCCGTGCGCTCGGTTCAAGGACTCCGGGAAGAATACTCAGGAGAGTGCTCTTTCCCGACCCGTTCTGCCCGAGAATCCCCAGTGTCGTACCGGTGGGAATCTCAAACGTGATATTCTGGAGCGCCCAGAAATCGGTATGTCGGGTGAGCCTGCCGGCACTCAGGTACTCCATAAATCGTGCACCCGGTGACGGGAACAGCTTGAACTTTTTCCCGAGCTGCTGGACCGATATCGCATTCACAGGAGCTCACCAAACCCGCGCTTTGTTTTCCGATAGAACCAGATACTTGCGATAAAAAGCACGACTGAGAATACCGTGAAGGGGACAAGGATGCTCATGTCAGGGATCTTACCGTAGAATAATGCATCCCGGTAGATCTCCAGCATATAATATGCCGGGTTCAGGGTAACGATCCACTGGAAGCTGGCCGGGATCAGGCTTACCGTGTACGCGATCGGGGTCGCCCAGAACCAGATCATAAAGATTGCCCCGAGCATCTGGGGGATGTCCCGGAAATAGACCGATCCGCTCGACAGGAAAAATGCAAGCGAGAATGTGAACATCATCTGCAATACAATAGCAAGCGGCAGCATGAGAATATAGATTGTCGGGACGCCTTTCAGGATCACAAACAGTGCAAAGAATATGCCAAGGCCGATAAGAAGGTTCACACATTCCGATAATGTCACATAGATGGGAAAAATTTCACTGGGGAACGGGACTTTCTTGATATAGTTCTTGTTATCGATGATCGAACCGGCCGCCCTCATGACCGAAGTCTGGAACGCCGTCCACGGCAGGAATCCCGCGGCAAAGTACAGGGCAAAGTCCCAGATATTGGTATCGCCAGGCAGACGAACCTTTAAAAAAACCCCGAATACCAGGATGTAAATGACAAGGGTCAGGATAGGATTGATCACCGACCAGTATAATCCAAGGAGCGACCCCACGTATTTCTGCGAGATATCCCGCTTGATAAAATTCCAGATAAGTGCCCGGTACTCAAAGATGGAGGTCATTGTGCGATGTGTCCCTGGATAGTGTGATCGTACATTATGCGTGATCGTGCATATAACATTACCATCCCTGATGATGAGGATGACATATGAGTGTGGTTCGTTTCAGGAAGGAGTACCTGTAATTCCCTGCGGAGCCGGTGATGAAATTTCCCTGGCACAAGCCCTTTTAACAAGTCCATGGCTTGAGTCGGTCAGCAGAGGTGAGGCCGGTCACTTTGCCGTCCACCTGAATGGTGCCGCGGTCGGGGATGACGATGCGGAGGGGATCTTAGAAAAGCGTCGACTTGCCTGCGCCGTTTTTGCCCGCTGATCCCGAGCGTCTCGCCGTTCTTTACTTCAAAGGAGATGTTGTCGAGCGCGACAAAGTCCTTGTGGTACTTTCTCCGGTAGACAATCTCCTTGAGCCGGTCGGCTGGCGAGCGGTAAAGTTTGAACTGCTTTGAGATCCCTTCGACTTTTATCATGGATGCGTGTATCGTGGTTGATTCCCGGGCGCATTAAAAATATCTCAAAGCAAACCTAATGGGAATTCCCGTATATACAGAAATCATTTTTTTATAGAAAGATTGCCACGAAAATCACGTGAGAAACAGGTATCGCACTTCAACCGATATCCATTATCATATCGTTTGCCCATTTTAACACATACTCTGCCATAAGAAGAGAATCAGAGGCCTGTTTTTCCGTATACATCGTCAACGGATCCTTGATCCTGCCATCTGGTGAAAGGAAGGGATACCGGGGTTTAATCCAGTGACGTTCAAGGTGACGAACCGTTTCAAGGAGATGCGCACCTTCAGGAATGTTTTGTTCTTCAATAATGCGGGAGAGTTCACCAGAGACGATATGGGAGGTGAGAAACCGGTTCTGTATCACGAGAAATGATTTGATCGCTTTCTCGCCGCATTGCTGGGAATGAAGTGCAGCATCTGCATATTTCCCATTTTTTAAAAGGATTTTTGCCACGTCTAGATCTTCACAGGCACGCTGGTAAAATGCCTGTGCAAGATTGCGTCGGTTTATATCTCCGCCAGGTTCCATCGTTTTCTCCGGTCAATGAATACAGGTTTTGATGCCCGAACATGTTGTCGTACAGTTTTGAGGCTATGTCGGAAAAAATCACCGGAATCAAAAATAACAGAATAACCGGTCCATATCCCGAAGAATAACGGATTGTCAGTATTCACACCGTTTAAAACCGCGTCCGGAGTTGTCAGGATCACCGAAGCACAGAGGTGATACTTTTTTAAGATCGGGAGTTCCAGCGAATCCAGCAGCTGCTCCTGTTGTTCGGATCCTTCCGGGAGATTTTTAACAATCACGAGAAGATCGATGTCCGATTCCGGGGATGCAGCACCTTGGGCATAAGATCCAAAAAGCACAACAGAGACAAGGTCGTTTCCAAAAGTCTCTCGGCATAACAACAGAATATCCTCAAGAACGCTTTCAAGTGATTTTCTGGATAACGCCGGGTTCATTTAGTACATACTATGAACACACGGTATATGAAGGGTTCGTACAAAAGTGAGTATCCCAAAATCATCCTGCAATGCCCCCAGTCACTTCCCCCATAATCGCCGCATTGCACAACATCATCACCGCATTCACATCATGCGACACAAAAACAATCGATCCCCCGGCCGCCCGGAACTCCTGGATCTTCCGCATGCACTTCTGCTGGAAATACGCATCCCCGACAGACAACGCCTCGTCCACCAAAAAACACGTCGGGTCCGCATGGATCGCAATCGAGAACGCAAGCCGCATCGTCATCCCGGACGAATAGGTCTTGATCGGCTCGTTGATGAAATCGCCAAGCTCGGAAAATTCGATGATTGCCTGTTTCTTTTGCCCGATCTCCTCTTTTGTCATCCCGATGAGGGTACCGTTCATGTAAATGTTCTCGAGGCCGGTCATCTCGGCGTTGAAACCGGTCCCGAGTTCGAGAAGCCCGGTCACTTTGCCGTCCACCTGGATGGTGCCGCTGTCGGGGATGACGATGCCGGAGAGGATCTTCAACAGCGTTGACTTGCCCGCGCCGTTCTGCCCGATGATCCCGAGCGTCTCGCCGTTCTTTACTTCAAAGGAGATGTTGTCGAGCGCGACAAAGTCCTTGTGGTACTTCCTCCGGTAGACAATCTCCTTGAGCCGGTCGGCTGGAGAACGGTAAAGTTTGAACTGCTTTGAGATCCCTTCGACTTTTATCATGTTTGAGAAACCCCGCACCGGGTAATTATTGTAATACTTCAGATGGTGTAATGCATTTCCGTTCTGTACCGTTAAAATCGGAATCGTAACTCACAATAATCAGATCGTATTTGTCTGCAATACTGTACTGATATGCATCATCAAAATCAAGGCCAAATTTCTTCTGGATCTGTACCAACTGGACGTAATCCTGAATATCAAGTCTTAATATTCTCAATCCCGATGAAATTATTGTATCGTCGACGAAAGCAAGAAATGCGTTATCTTTCCCTCGGTGGGAACAGATAATCCCCAGCGAGTAAAGGGAAAATTCTGACAGGTACATCTCATCAGGAGAATATCTCTTAAAAAATTTTTCCACCTCATCTGATTTATCCTGATCGAGCAGATATTCAAGGATTATATTGGTATCGAGAAGAAACATTATTTCTGCCACCAGTCAAGGGCTTTGTGCTGGAGATCCACAGAGGATATTGGATCCTTCTCATCTCGTAATGCACCTTTCCAGGTGAGGGAAATGTGTTTTTTGGGTCGTTTTGCTCGTTTCTTTATTAAAAAATCAATATAGTCCTCTACCTCCCGGTGAAGATCCAAGGGTAAAGTTTTGACTTTTTTTTCAAGATCCTGCATAGTAATCTCCAGATGATTATGCTATGTTCTTCACATTATAATGGTTTTTATGTCCAGATTAGTTTTTGGATTTCAGATGAGATGGTGGATTGGATCAATGCAGGGATTAACCGACAACAATTTCACCGGGACTGTTACGAGCGCCACAAAATCCTTGCGGTACTTTTTCCGGCAGGCAATCTCCCTCTCGCCGGTCAGCAGGAGAACGGTAAAGTTTGAACTGCTTTCCAGATCCCTCCGGCTTTTATCATGGATGCGTGTATCGTGGTTTAATCGCGGGCGCATTAAAAATATCGAAAGTGGTGGGTGGCGGAGGGAAAAAAGATTTCATGAGTATTACCGGAATTCAACAGAGTTGGGATCTGTACATTCTTGGAACACTTCAGCTTTGCAGTGTGCGGGAGAGAAAGATAGAATCAGGTTGCCTGTTATGGCATTTTTGCACATTGAGGCAAATATGCACAATTATAAATGCCCTGGTGGTCAATGGATGTGTATGTCTTCCAGCACCACTCAAACCGGTGGTAATCAGATCAAGCGCATTCCGGTGAAAGAACTCACATGGGTGAACCTGTATGACTTAAAAGAAGCCGGACAGAGTTATGACGAACTGCTTGCCGGGATGATCCGGCGCGAGCGGGACTACCGGGACTGGAGGATGATCACCGAGATCGACAGGACCGGAGAGTTTGCAGCCTTTGACCCGGAAGAGATTATGAAAGGTGATTAACGCGTCGGGGAGCAAAGAAAGCGTGTTTACTCTTGTCATTGAATATAACGCAGAAAAATTCCTGAAACATCTGCCACAAAAAACCCGACGCATTATCGTTGAAAAAATCCTGGACCTGAGCGAAGATCCTTTTCCGGGTGGAAACAAGGAAAAACTCGAGTATCCCATCCTCCGGTGGTGTACCGTCTTCATGTTGGCAGATCCTTTACGGTATTTTATATCATCGAAACTGATGAAAATGTCGTAAAAATCGAAAAAATCATGACGATTGGAAAGGCTCATAAAGAGTATTCCCGCAGATAGTTTTCCAATGCGGATGTGATGGCCCGTCAGGGCGACGCTTCCCTGACCGATAAAGAGTCACGACAACGGAGTGTCCGGCCCACGGTTTTTGAGTCGCGATCGATACTTTTTCCCACCAAAAATAAGCCCGTATGGGGCCCCGATTGGTAAATTTGCCTTCCGGAAAACCCCGTAAAACGCCCGGATTCGACCCTGATCCGGAAGTCCACAATTCGTGTTTTTTTTGGAAAAATACCCTCGCATAATCCCCGGATTTTACCCCCAAGATCTGGGTGAGTTTTCGTTTTGGGCATACAGGATGTCTTCCAGCGACAGGATCGCCCCGCAATGGGCCTTGGCGGCCCGCCATTGAGGGGGTCGGAAACGGGTAGTTTTAAAGGCGTATTTTCGATAAAAAACCATAATTCGGGGGCATTTTTCCACGACGGTGAATGGATCCCGGAATGAGGGACGGGAAGATACAGAAAAAAGCGATTCCCTTGCCCGACAGGCACAATACCCTTTTTGGAACTGTGCCTGTCAGAACACCCGTAAAGGGAAAATAAAAGTTCCCGTTATCTGCGTTGTTTCTGATTCAGGTTCGAAATTACGGACTTTTTCCCGCGGTGGACAGGAATCTCTCCGTACGCCGTTCACCCTACTGTCATGAGAGGAAACGGAGCCTTATACGGGCCCGTATTCGGGTGAGTATACTCAAAGGTACGGTTATGGTTTGTCAGGAATACGAACGGACTCAGGGTTTGGATGCATGACTCCAGCACATGATCCATTTTTCAATCTCACCTGAAGATACCCGGTTTTTTATGTCCCGGCGTTTCCGTACCATCGCGGGGAGACCATTTATCATGGAAATTTTTGCCCGGATAATTGCACGACCCTTCCCGTGAAGGAGGATGTAATAGGGAAGATCCGCACAATTTCTCCCTAAGATCCACGGACTTGACAACAACAGTGTCCGTGAAGGAAAATTCTTGACCACATACCAGATAAGATTCCGGTTCCCGTAATAAATCGAAATATCCGATTTAAACCCGGCTGTTCCCCCATGAATATGCACCACCCGGGCCGTCGGCACGTATATGCATTTCCATCCGGAAGCCGGCCACGGAACGCGAGATCGACATCCTCCATGAAAAGAAAAAAATCCACGTCAAAGAGCCCGATCTCGTCCAGCATCGAACGCCGGTACAGTGCGGCCCCGGCACAGGGGCCGAATATTTCTTCTGCCGTATCGGTACTGCCCGCGGTCCAACTCCCCCATGCCCCTGTCCCAGGCAGATCCGCTCCGGGAAATACAGATCGCCGTTGAATTGATCCTGCCATCGGGAAAAAGCATTTTGGCGCCGCACATCCCCACTGATGGATCTTCCTGCATCGGTTTGATGATCTCTTCGAGCAGGTGCGGATCGGCGATCGTATCGTTGTTCAGCGTGAAGATAAACGCACCCTGTGCAACGCGGATTCCCGCGTTTGTACCTCCGGCGAAACCGAGATTTTTTCCGGTTTCGACAAGGATTACGGAGGGATACCGTTCCCGGATATAACCCGCGCTCCCGTCCGATGACCCGTTGTCAACAAGAATGATCTCAAAATCCCGGAAGGTCTGGCGGGCGAGGGCTGACAGGCAGTTATCAAGGAATATTTTTCCGTTGAAATTTACCACAACAACACTGATCAAAGGAGTCATAGGGTAAAACACAAAAGTCCCGTGATTACGGGCGTCCCTGTTTTTGCCGGTACTCCTTTACCTGTATGCTCGCCCGGAGCAGGCTGTCAAATGTCCCGGCATCGCTCCAGAACCCTGAGAGCAGGGAAAATGTCATGGCATCCTTCCGGATATAGGCATTGTTGACATCCGTGATCTCCAGTTCACCGCGCCCGGAAGGTTTCAATTCCGTAATAATCCGGAACACATCGGAATCGTAGATATAGAGACCCGTGACTGCGAGATTTGTTTTGGGAACTTTTGGCTTTTCCTCTATCCCGACAATACGATCGCCCGCCACTTTAGCAACCCCGAACCGCTGGGCATCGGTCACTTCCTTAAGGAAAACCCGTGCACCGGATTTAAACGACTGGACGGCATCCTTTACCGAATCTTCAAAAATATTATCTCCGAGAATGACGGTGACCGCATCGTCACCGGCCCAGCGCCGGGCAAGCCCCAGTGCCTGTGCAATTCCACCTGCACCTTCCTGAATCTCGTACGACAGCCTGACGCCTAGTTCCGATCCTGACCCGAGCAGTTCGAGAAAATGCCCCACATGGCCCCGGCCGGAGACGATCATGATATCGTCAATACCGGCATTGATCAGTGTATGTAACGGGTAACTGATCATCGGCTTGTCGTAGACTGGCAGAAGATGTTTGTTGGTAACTTTTGTAAGAGGAAAGAGCCGGAACCGGTTCCTCCTGCAAGAATAATTCCCTTCATGAGTTTCTCTCCTTCAAATATGCGGATAGTGCTTCATTCCACGGGCGCATCTGCGTTGTCTTTGTGTTAACAAGTACAGAATATGCCGGACGTTTTGCCTTTCGGGGATACTCTGCTGTCGAGCAGGGAATAACATTGGGGATTATCGCCCGTGCAAATTCAAACCATGAACAGACACCATCGTTGGTGATATGATAAACCCCCGGGGCAAGACGTGCGACCTCAGCGGTCTTCTGTGCGAGATCCACCGTGTAGGTAGGCTTCCCGAACTGGTCGTTTACAACCCTTACCTCCGGCATCTCTCGCGACAACCTGATCATCGTCTCGACAAAATTCTTCCCGTGTGTTCCAAAAAGCCAGGATGTCCGGATGATCCGGTAATCGTCCATTGTCTCCCGGATGTTTTTCTCTCCGAGAAGTTTTGATTCCCCGTATGCATTGATGGATCGGGTAGCATCACTTTCACGGTAGGATTTCTGCGTGCCATCAAATATGTAATCGGTACGATAGTGGACAAGGCAGGCCCCGGTATCCCGGCATGCATGGGCAAGGGCCAAAAGCGCCTCCCCGTTTACCGCAAACGCGAGGTCACGATGGTCCTCGCACCCGTCAACATCGGTATATGCCGCAGCATTGATGACAAGTGCCGGCTTTATTTCATGGATCGCTTCAGCAACTTTTTTTGGATCCGTAATGTCGAGTTCATGCCCCCGGAGCACTGCACCGGGGAAAACGCGCTGGAGATCGTGGCCAAGCATTCCGTGGGCCCCGAGAATAAGAACCTTTTTTACCGGAGTAATGGCTGCCACCATCCTTCATGCTGCACGTACCATTCTACGGTTTCTTTGAGGGCATCTTCAAACGTCGACTGGGGTTTCCAGCCCATTGTACGGAATCTTTGAAGAATCCAGGGAATAGCGCCAGTCGTGGCCGGGACGGTCCTTTACGAATTCGATACCGGATGACATCCTTCCCGAGAATTCCGAGGATCTGGTGCGTGATCTCAAGGTTGGTCTTCTCGTTGTCCCCACCGATATTGTAAATCTCCCCGGGAATACCCTTGCGGAGCACAAAATCGATCGCCCGGCAGTGATCCAGTACATAAATCCAGTCGCGGATATTTTTTCCTGTACCATACACCGGCACCTTCTTTCCCCGGAGAAGATTCGTCACAAAAAACGGGATCAGTTTTTCCGGAGACTGGTACGGGCCGAAATTATTGGTGCACCGGGTCACGATGACCGGTAATCCATGGGTAGTAAAAAATGCCCGTGCGATCAGATCCGATCCCGCCTTGCTCGCGGAATAAGGGCTTGACGGGTTCAGGATATCGGTTTCCTTAAACGAACCGGTTGCCGTGCTCCCGTACACTTCATCGGTAGAGATATGGACAAACCGGGAGATCTTGTGCCGGAGAGCGGCATCCAGCAGCATCTGGGTCCCGCAGACGTTTGTCGTGACAAACGCAGATGCATCATGGATGGAACGATCCACGTGGCTCTCTGCGGCAAAGTGGACTACTGCATCGATCGTATGGTGAGAAAATGCCAGATCCACGGCGTGTGGATCGCGGATATCTCCTTTAACAAACGAATAACGGGAATCCTTCTCGAAATCTGCAAGATTGGCCGGGTTACCGGCATAGGTCATATTATCAAAATTTGTGATAGTGACAGTCGGGGTGCTCGTCAAGCATATACCGTATAAAATTACTGCCGATAAATCCCAGTCCGCCGGTTACAAGCAGTTTCATGGATCGTCTCCAAAAACACTTTTACCCGTGTTTCAGTCCAGGGGCAAGACCCCAGTCGTAAGGGATCTCGGGTGTGTCCGGGGAGAGGCGGAATTCATCGGGTTCCTTGTAATTGTACGGCAGGGTAGGAATACTCAGGAAATAAGCTGTATCCGTTCCGATTCCCTTGAATCCATGATAGACCCCGGGGGGGACACTGATAAGAGTCGGGTTTTTCTCGCCCACAAAGATCTCCATCAGTAACTTTATACGTCGGGGACTCTTTTCGTGCATCATATAATGCGACTTTCATCATCCCGTGGACACAGGTAAAATTATCGGTCTGTTTCTTATGGTAATGCCAGGCTTTTACCACACCGGGATATGCGGTGGTAAGGTACACCTGTCCGAATTTTTTAAAGAGGGGTTCATCGCACCGGAGGATCTCCATGAGCCATCCCCGCTCATCGGGAATCACCCGGAGGTTTTTGATAACGACTCCCTCAATCGTTTGTCCCATGGGATCATATTGGAGATAAGGATATAAAAAATCTCATAAAAGAGGATTACCGGGTTTCATGGTTCACCGATCAAGGTTTGTTTCTGATACGTATCGACCAGCGCACGCAGCCTTTCTGAAAATTCTTTCTGGTTAAATTCCTGTGCACGGGCGATGCAAGCATCATGATAGTGTTCAGGATTTTTAGAAAGAGATCGCACTGCACCAATGATACTTTCTGCATCCGGCTGAACAAGAATGCCGGTTTCCGGAGTAACGGTCTCACGGAACCCTCCTTCGTTTACTGCAACGACCGGCTTCCCGCTTGCCATCGCTTCGAGAGGTGTAAGCCCGAAATCTTCATCTTTTGCGGTACAGATAAGACCTTTGCATCGTGCATAATAGTTAACAATCACTTCTTCCGTAACTTCGCTGGCAATCGCCACATTGGGGGGCAGATCCGTAGTATATTTTCCGTGCATACTCCTGTGCGTGATCTCCCTTGGCATATCCACCGATAATGATGAGGTTTTCTTCAGTCATCTTTCTGAAACTGTTAATCTGGAGGTCGATACGTTTTTCCGGGTAGAGACGATTAACGGACAACCAGAAATCCCCATATTCTTGAAATTTATAGAGGGAAATATCAACGGGTGGATACAAAACCTCGGAATCGTGGAGAAAATAACAAGATATCCGGTGCTGGACATTCTTTGAATTGGCCAGGATATGATCAACAGAAGTTATTGACCGTGATATCCACAAATCGATGCGCCGTAACCCATAAACGGAAAAATGAACGGACGACTGGATTTAACCGTTTTGCAAAGGGGTCGTAAAGATCATAAAAGACTCTCACCGGTGTGTGACAGTACCACATATTCGGATGGTGCCGGTGCGCTGCATAATGCGCCCAGTTCCCGCTGAAAATGAAGAAATCATACTCCCGGGAAAAATCACAGAAATAAAACTTCAGCATCGCGGAAATCTGCTTCAGTCCCGGGTATTTCAGGGTTTTTCCAAGACTTATGACCCTTACCGTGGGATCAATCTTCCGGACCGCATCGGTATCAGTCGTAATAATATCAGCATCAAGTGCCTTTGCCATTGCTATAACGACTTTCTCCCCGCCGCCAATCGCGCCGAAATAATCATGAAAGATCGCGATTTTCATATCGGTCTCATAAGTTGTGTCTCATGTATCGTGGGTTCCGGATAAATGCCGCCCTCATTCTCATCAAAGGGTTCAATCTAAAGTTCTTCAAACGTTTTGTTATTTCAAACGCATTCTTAATAGATCGTAGTTGATGTGCGTGTGCATTAAAAATATTGGAATGCTGATCGCAAAATCCCCATCATTGCATGTAGTACATGACTATCAGAAAACATCCTTATCTCTTACTCATCCTCATCCTCTAGGAACGCAAGGATTACCAATGTTTATTGTCTCACAAAAAAATCCATTAAAGACAAACCAATGAATCGTCTCCATCCGGAACCCCAATCGAAGTCTCGGTTATCCTCCCCGCACTCGATGAAGAGCAGACCATCGGCGACTGCATCCACAAGATCCAGTCCGTGTTCCACGACAATAACCATCAATGGCGAGATCATTGTTGCCGACGCTTCATCGGACAGGACACCGGAGATCGCAGCAGCTCTTGGCGCGCTGGTCGATCCGGCCGGAAAAGAGCGGGTACGGCAACGCGTATCTCGCCGGGTTTAAAGAGGCACGGGGCCGGTATATTGTCATAGGCGATGCAGACAATACCTATGATTTTAGCGAGATCCCGCGCCTGATCGCACCGCTCAGGAACGGCGCGGATTTCGTCATCGGTTCCCGGTTTAAGGGAACCATCCACGCAGGTTCGATGACCCCGCTCCACCGGTACATCGGCAACCCGCTCCTGACCATGGATGATCAATTTCATCTTCCATACCCATTTCTCCGATACCCACAGCGGGTTTCGTGCGATCACCCGCGAGGCACTCGACCGGCTTCCATTAAAAACCGGGGGTATGGAGTTTGCCTCCGAGATGCTCGTGATGGCGTCAAAAGAACACCTGAAGATCGCAGAGGTGCCCATCGATTATTACCCCCGCAAAACACCGTCAAAACTGCACAGTTTTGCCGATGGCTGGCGCCACATCCGGTTTCGTGCTGCTCATGAAACCGCTCCCGTTCATTGCCATACCCGGTTTCCTGTTCTTTGTTGTCGGTCTGCTCTTAATGGGATTTTTTGCACTCGAGGGGGATGTCGAATCCTCGCACCTGCACACGTTCATTCTGGGTGCTATCCTTGTGATGGGCGGCATGCAGGTGATCCTCACGGGATTCCTGATGAAGACCTACTCGGTCGTCCACGGGTACGAGAACAAGGCAGGGATCATCGTCGGCCTGATGCAGTACAGCAACCTGGAAAAGTTCCTCCTGCTGGGCGCCGCGCTTTTCGTTGCAGGAGTGCTGTTCGGACTCAACATCATCATCAACTGGGTCGCGGTGGGTTTTGGTTTTCTCTCGGAAATTTCAACGGCGATCATGTCGCTTGTCCTGATCGTGAGCGGCATCCAGATCTTCCTCTTTGCCATCTTCCAGAGTATGATGCTCTTAAACGAGAACAACGGCCATGCCTGAACAGCAACCGATGAAGATCGCGTTTGTCTACGATGTCATCTACCCGTACGTGAAAGGCGGCGTGGAAAAACGCGTATGGGAACTTTCCGTGCGTCTTGCAGCAAGAGGGCACGACGTCCACATTTTTGGCATGAAATACTGGGACGGAGATGATATCCTCATCCGCGAGGGTGTGATCCTGCACGGGGTCTGCCCGGCACGTCCCCTCTATGCCAGTGGCAGGAGAACCGTGGGAGAAGCGATCGTGTTTGGCATCCGGCTCATCCCGCATATGGGAAAGTACCGGTTCGATCTGATCGACTGCCAGCAGTTTCCCTATTTCTCCTGCCTTTCAGCAAAAGTCATTTCCCTCTTTAAGAAAAACTCCGCTCGTGATCACCTGGCACGAAGTCTGGGGCGATTACTGGTACACGTATCTTGGCCGGGCCGGCGCGATGGGGAAGTTCATCGAGCGCCTTGTGGCCCGGCTCACTCCCCATGTGATCGCGGTTTCAACAGACTACACAAGAACAACTCACTACGATTGGGCCATCCGAAAACGATCACGATCATTCCCAATGGTGTGGATCAAAAGCGCATCGCCGCCATTCCGCCCGCAGCCGAACCGATCGGATCTCATCTTTGCCGGGCGCCTGATCCGGGAAAAACATGCAGACCTGCTGGTCCGGGCGTTTGCGATACTGTCAGAAGAGCACCCGGGACTCACGCTTCTCATCATCGGGGATGGGCCGGAGCGGGAGTCGCTTCATCGGTCTCATCCGGGAAACTGGGGCTTGGCGACCGGATCCGGATCCGGGGATTCGAAGCAGAACACGATGACCTGATCGCCCGGATGAAGGCGTCAAAAGTATTCGTCCTGCCGTCCACCCGGGAGGGTTTCGGGATCACCGCGCTCGAAGCGCTGGCCTGCGGGCTCCCGGTGGTCACGATCGATCACCCGGCAAACGCAATACGGGAGCTCATCACGGAGAAAAACGGATTTCTCTCCTCTCTTTCTGCAGAGGATCTTGCTGACAAGATCCGCGAAGCCCTCGCGCACCATGAGGAGATGCGCGATGCATGTATCGCTACGGCAGCAGCGTTCGACTGGGATCGCATCGCGGCGGAGAGTGAGGAGTATTACCGGTCGGTAATTGCAAAAATCAGGCCGGCCAAAAAAACGGTTTAGCCGGAAACCCGGTTACCCTGCATCACATCGTTCTCGGTCACGTTGACGTAGCGGTTCGTCCCGAGGATATGGTAGGGCCCTGTCGCACGGACTTCGTAAGGTGAGCCCGATGTGGAATACGGCACGGTAAACGTCCCGTTAACGCTCGCCTGCCGGTAGACAAACGTCCGTCCTGTGTTCGTGATTATGGGGATCTCGATGATCCCGTCACCGGAGATCTGGGCTCCTTTGACATATTCAAAAATCTTGACGGATTTTATGCCGGGGAGTGTGACCGTATCCGACTCCGGAAATGCCGCAGCAGTCGCGTTGTCCGGCGATTCGTGGACGAGCCGGTAATGGTCCAGAGCCGGGACCGGAGCGACCGGTTCGTACGGGAGACTGGAGTAAAGGCCTGCAAAGCCTGACGCAGAAAGCGTTGCACCCTCCGGTATGAGCGTGAGATTCCCGGTTCCCGTGGAAATGTCGACCGGCTCATCTCCTGAGATCACCCGTGCGTACCCGTTCACATCGCCGGCGGATTCACCTGCTGCCGGCACCTGGCGGATCGTGTACCGGATATACTCCGCATTTCCCGGGGCCGTCATGGAGCCGTCGAAGTTGTAGAGCCGGGCGACCATAGTCTGGAAATACCCGTCATTGAACCGGTGGACCTTGTCAAGGGTTCTGGCGTTGCCGGGCTCCGGGAGCATGAACCACGTAATGTAGGGTGAAATATCGGTCGAGCCGTCCGCCCACGGGACAAGGTTTGTGAACGTGTCCACTGCGAGGTTTGAATCGACGATGACGTACCGCCCCCGAGTCCTGCAAGGATCGTATCGGCCTGCGATTCGTTTTGTGCCAGGAAATATGCGGCCGCACCGGTATTTCCCGCAAGGTTATCCTGGAACGGGTTGGTGATTGGGATCCGTTGTGCAAAGAAGGTGATCCAGTGGCCGGCATCCCACGAGGCCATGACCCCATAGGAACCGTTGGGATATGAATATCCGGAAGACGGGTACTCCCCGAAATAATCGACACCCGTCGCAGGCGTGGTATTCCCAAGCCAGGTTGCCGACTCGATCCAGTCCGGGGAGAGTTCGCGGGCCGGGGTGGTGAGCCCCAGATCGAGATCCTTATAGAGGGAAACACCGACAAGGACCACGGTAAGGAGAAGAACCAGTGCCAGGCAAACGACTTTGAGCGTTCCCGTGGCCTCCCGGTTATCTCCGGGGCGGGGTGTTTTCTTTTTCTTCCCTGAACGTTCAGGAACCGCAGGTGTTTTTTCCTGAATCGCCTCCGTGCCAGAAACGGCGGAAGAGGCGGGAACGATCCGGGATACGAGCGCCGATACTTTTGCACGGACTGCTGCGTCCTGCCAGCGGAAAGGCTCCGTGATGCAGATGGCACTTAAAAGTACAATGGTGACCGTGCTGTAATAGTCAAACCGCTGGTACCGTATGGTCAGGATGATCAGCACAAGCGACCAGATCAGAAGAAAGATCCATTCGGCCTTGTGGTTTTTTACAACAGAATATCCCAGAACCAGGAGCCCTCCTGCGGAGAGGATAATGGAAAGCCCGAAGAAGTCCCATGCTACCGGCAGGGTGAGGGGCAGCGTCTCGACAACCCCCACCGAGAACTGCATGGAGCCAAAAAAGAGCTCAAACGCCTGCTGTCCCATCCCGGTAAACGGCGGGTACAGGAAGATTGCCGCACAGCCTGCGACCCCGATGACCGCAAGGCTGACCAGGTACGTGGATTTTTTTGTGCCCGCCACAAGGGAAAGTGCAAAAAGCACGCCGGTCAGAGCGAGCAGCGCAAGGTGGATGTACACCAGTCCGGGCGAGTACTGCGTGATCGAGATTCCTGTCGCATGAAACCCGAAAAGAACGAGTAAGGCGGCCGAGAGAGAAAGGAAGATCCCGTTTGTCATCAGCAGATCGTTGGATGAGTGACCGGCCCACTGATCAAGGATGCACTGCACGAGCGTGTAGATCCCGATCACCACAAGCATCAGGATCACGGTCGGCGATGCGAGGAGTGCACAGAAATAACACACCCCCGCAAGCGCGGCAAGCATGATCGGCACATACAACGTGCGGGGATTATTCCAGTCCAGCCCGTGTGTTCGTGCAGTACACGATGGCAGAGATGTAGAGCAGCAGAAATACCGTGCTGATAAAAACTTCGGCGATGTGGTGGCCGATCAGGCCGTACGACGAGAGGAAAAAATAGTGGTAGGATACGACCGCCACGAGGCCGGCAGCAACGATCCCGGTCTGCCAGTCACGGATCGTTTTTCCGATGTAATACACAACCGGGACCATGAGTGCGGCCATGATCGGCGAGACAAAACCGGCCGCAGAAACAATCGCACCCTGCGATGTCGCCCCGGTGATCAGGCAGAGGACTGCCGCGATGAAGGGATACAGCGGCCCCCAGTCGATAAATTTCCCGGTGGGATACGCGGTCATCGGGTCAAACCAGTTGTACTGCGGAAACTGGTGCACCATCACTTCGATCTGGCGCAGCGTATACCAGCCGTCCGTGTCATAGGTATACAAAAAACCCGAATCCTTTACAAATAATGCAGGAATAAGGCGGAGGACAAGGGCAACCGCCATGAAAACAAGCAGGATTATCCCGACCCGGATACGCGGGTTTCCCTTCAGGCTACTGATATCCATGAGACCCCCATTTCATGAAAACAACGGTACTGAGTATGGATTGCAGGGTATATATTCCCCATTTATCCTTTCACGTGCGTCCCGTTATGGTAAAAGGCCGATCAACACGTGACCTGCACCCGGAGATCTGGTCTGACCACGAATCAAAAAGTTCTGGGATTAAACCGTCCGCTATAACAGAAAACCGTGGACGGTGGCGGCCAAAAACACTGTTCTGAATACTTATGCCCGGAGCAATGCGATCTTGGAACCGACCGGGACACCCGCTTCATCGGCAACCGGCTGACATTTTGCCGCCATCAGGTATGCGACCGGAGGAAGGTCGTTTCGTTCGAAGAGGGATTCGAAATTTGCCATGCCCTTTGCGATGACGAGCGTGCAGCGGGAGATGGCCTCTGAAAGGGCCGGTGGGGCTTCTTCCGGGCAGAGCCCGATCTCGGCACCATCGCAGTTCGTGGTGAGACAGTCGACGATATGATCCAGCCCGAGCATTTTTGCATCTGCAATCGTCGCATCGTTGAGCATCGGGCGGGCTTTGACCGCGAGCGTGATATGTGATCCCCGGGATTTCAGGTACTGGATCAGGAGCCGGTCAAAGACAATCTCTCCGCAGTTGTCGCTTAAGTAGACGACCCGTGACGTCAGCGGAAGAATACGATCCGTGTCATCGATGACCAGTCCTTTTTTAAATTCCTCCTGGAAAAATGCGGAAAAATCGCTGGTGACCGTATGCCCCTTGACACCGTAATCAAAGGTATTCCCGATGACTGAAGCAAGCACGTAGTCCCGGAACGTGTGCAGGTTTTGCCGGACCTCTTTGCAGACGGCGATCGCTTCAGAATTCCCCTGGTCCTTGAGGAGTGAGAACGGATCGGAGGTACCGAGCAGTTCATATGCACGGTGGTGAATGCGGCTTGCAATCTGGGGATGTGTCAGGGGCTCGTCTTTGATCGCCAGAAGATACGAGCGGCAGGATGATGCAACCTGTTGCGTTGTTTCCTGGTCGGCCCCGACCAGTCTGCACTCGAGTTCGACCCGGGTAATCAGGCAATCAATACACGTTTCCGTAATCTTCACGGCAGTAATCCCCAAAAAAACAACAGCGATAATGGGGCCATCGCGATTTGAACGCGAGTCAGAAGACCCCCAGTCTCCTAGGATGGCCAGGCTACCCTATGGCCCCGCTCTCATACTATTCGCAGATATTCCATATGTATCTTGTTATACCGCAAAAAAGAAGAAGATCCCGGGGCAGGACAAATTCTCTTTAAAAACTGTTCCGTTTAAATTCCTCGACCTTCTGGATCAGGCTGTCGAGTTCATGATCGGTGATCTTCATCTTTCCTTCGATAGAATCTATCTCCTGTAAGAGTTGCCGGATGCGCACATACATCAGGTAAGTGATAAACTGCTGGATAACGATCACTGTGCCGAGTAATACTACCATGTAACTTTCAAATGCCATAGTATCGTACCTGACCGTCGGGCCACGCTGAGGCAAATCCCTGCTGTATACCGGTTTTGTGTTTTAACCGGCTTGATTCTCTCTCTTCTGTAGCGGTTTCACTCTATTATCGTCGAATTATATACGTTACTATTTGTGATCTCTTCCTATAACTGAATTTCCTCCCTGAAGATGGGCACAAAAAAAAATGCTTTGGGCACTCCATTGGCCGATATCACATTCTCCTGATTACGGCCCTGCCATGTGGGAGATTTACCGTTCGTACCCTCTGCCCGATGGATCTTTTTCCTATCCTTGTATTTTACCGGGTTAAACGAGGATAACTTCCCCGATCTGCAGGATTGTAAATCATTTCCCTGTAATGGGCGAACCCTGCCAGAAATAAAAAAGATATGTATATATGGGGTCATCTGGTATTATGAATTACAGCGGATAGTGTAGCACTCGGGAGCCATGGCCATGTTGAAAGATAAAATTGCGGCATTTATTGAAAAAATACAGGCAATCGATGGTGTAACAGCATGCGCCCTTGTGTCACGGGATGGAATCATTGCCGGAAAACATTTTGACCGGGAATTCAATGAACCCTGGTTTGGTGCTCTGGCCGCGACTATTCTTGCATCGGCGGAGTCGGCAGGAAATCTCATCAGCATGAAATCCATTGCGGCGGTCACGATACGGGCTGCAGATTCCTCCATTCTTGTCATGGGAGCAGGAGATCATTTTCTCATTGCCGCAATTCTCAAAGGCGATGCAAATCAGGAAGATGTACGTTCACATATCGGTGCTGTTGCTGCAGAGATCGGGCAGGTGATGTAAGTGTATACTATTCTTGTGGTGGATGACAGTCCTTTTATTGTTGATGTGTTTGTTACGATGCTTGAGCGGGGGGGTTACCGTACGGTTGCTGCGTACGGCGGTGAAGAATGCCTGGAGATCCTTAAAACGGTCACACCGGATCTCATCCTTCTCGATATCATGATGGAGCCCATGGACGGGTGGGAGACGCTGGAAAAGATCAAGGAGAACCCGGCCACAAAAGAGATCCCCGTGCTCATGCTCACGGCAAAACAGCTGACTCCCACCGAGGCGCAGGAATACGGGATCTTTATCGAAGACTACGTACTCAAACCCATCACCCACCGTGAGCTCTACGATGCGATCGAACATGTGCTCAACCGCCGCCAGACGATCCGGTCGGATATGGATCGGGCTCGGCAGTCCGGGTTTGATCCTGAATGGTCAGTGAATATTCCCAGCTTTCAAAGAGCATCGATGTCAACAAGCGGCTGATGAAGATCCTTGAAACCACGTATAATTTCAATGATTCGAAAGTCCGGGTCAGCGATGATATCTCCCGGGCCTTAAAGAGCATGGATACCAACATCAGGTTTCAGGAAGCCCGCCTCCAGCAGATCAAAGGTGACCTTGCCGGGAAAATCACATAAGGAACCATTCTTGGAAATGGGCGATTTTATAAACATTTGAATAGTACTGCGGCGTATACCTGAGGTGCGGGGCGGTTGGCCCGCAACGGCCGGCGGCAAACACCCTGCCAGTATGTCCCCGGATAAAGGAGAAACCTCATGGATTCGACTATTCTGATCGTTGACGACAGTTCTTTTATCGTTGATGGACTTGCCGCCATACTTGCCCGCAAGGGATATACGCCCCTCTCCGCCCATGGCGGGGATGAATGTATCAGAATCCTCGAGACCATAAAACCCGATTTGATTCTCCTTGATATTATGATGGAACCGATGGACGGGTGGGAGACGCTGAAAAAGATCAAGGATAATCCTGCGACAAAAGAGATCCCGGTGCTCATGTTTTCGGCAAAGAAGATTACGCCCGCTGAAGCGCAGGAGCACAGCATAAATATCGACGATTTTGTCTCAAAACCGGTGAGCCCGTCGCAGCTGCTGGACTCGATCCAGCGGATATTTTCCCGGAGGAACGATGTCAAGGGGGAGACGCTCGTCGCTCAGAATAAGGGGCTTGACCCGGCGGTGATTGATGAATACAGCGCGCTCCGGAAGAGCATAGAAGTTGACAAGAACATGCTGGTGGTATTGAGGTCATCATGCGGGATGGATATCGCCCGGGTGCGATGTTCCCCGTGAAGATGTGGATGCAATCCGGAATCTCGAAGACAGGATTTACCAGACTGAACGACGGCTGCGGGAGATCAACGACCTGCTTGCAAAAACTGCCTGACCCTGTATCGGTATGGCCGTGTTAACACTTGGACAATATTTATATAGTTTTCTGGCATTGTTATAATGCTGTACATCTTATTCCCAAGGGTTCGTAGCTCAGTTCGGTAGAGCGCCTGGCTTTTAACCAGGTGGTCGGGGGTTCAAATCCCTCCGGGCCCGTTACCACGATCCAATCGTGGATTTTTTGCGGTGATGCATCTGAGAGGCAATCGTTTCATCTTTAAGGGGGTTTTTCATTGAGCACCAAACTGAATGTGTTAAAGCACGTAATGGTGCCGGATCACCAGCTCATGAGCGAGGAGGAGGTTTCAGCGCTCCTGTCCCGCTACCATATTACTACGGAACAATTACCAAAAATTTACCATGACGATCCTGCTGTCAAATCCGTCGACGCAAAAGTCGATGATGTGATACGGACTATCCGCAAGAGTCATACCGCCGGCAGGGCCGAAGCGTACCGACTCGTGATCAGGAGACCCAAGAAATAAGGCCGGGGGTGGTCTATCTGATTGACAGAAGTGTTTTATCGAGGGCATACTTTGCACGGGAGCATGTTGCGCGCCACCAGCTTGACTCCTTTAATTATTTCCTGACAGAAAATCTTCAGAAAGTGGTCAATGAACAGAAGATCATCGAGACCGACATCGAGAACCGGGGCAAGAACAATGAGCCGGTCTGGGTCGAGCTCGGCACTATCGAGGTAAAAAAGCCGCTCGTGCGTGAGGCTGACGGATCGCAGGGTGAACTGTATCCGTGCGAAGCGCGCCTGCGCAACCTCACCTATGCGGCACCCATCCAGCTCGGGCTGACGCTCGTGCATGGTGAGGACCGGCAGGAACCGATTGTCACGACCATCGGGCAGCTGCCGATTATGGTCGGTTCGGTTGCCTGCAACCTGTACGGGATGAGCGACGATGAGCGCGTCTCCCACGGGGAGGACGCATTCGATCCCGGCGCCTATTTTATTGTCAACGGTACCGAGCGCGTGCTCATGACCTTAGAGGATCTTGCCTCAAACAAGATCATGACCGAGTTTACCGAGCGGTACAACGAGCGGATTTACGTCGCAAAAGTATTCTCGCAGTTCCGGGGATACCGTGCGCTCGTGGTCGTGGAACGCAACAAGAAGAACCTCCTGGAGGTCTCGTTCCCCTCCGTTGCGGGGCACCTGAAATTCGTCGACCTGATGCGCGCGCTGGGTATGACCAACGACCAGGAAGTCGTCAACGCGGTTTCGACCGATGAGGATATCCTCACCTTCATGATGCAGAACCTTGAAGAGAGCGAGTGCGACTCTGTCGAGGGCGGCGTCATGTATGTGGGTAAGAAACTCGCACCCAACCAGACCAAGGATTACCAGAAGAAGCGCGCCGAGTTCGTGCTGGACAACTACCTGCTCCCGCACCTCAACTATGCGCTGCCTGCGACGCTTAAGGAAGGCGACGAGGGATATGCGGAGGCGCTCGTCTCTATCCGCCTTGCAAAAGCGCACTTCCTTGGCCGCATGGCCGAAGCCTGTTTTGACCTTGTCTTAAACAAGCGCCGGATCGATGATAAGGACCACTACTCGAACAAACGGCTCAAACTGGCCGGCGACCTCATGGAGGATCTCTTCCGTATCTCGCTCAACCGGCTGACCCGTGATATCAAGTACCAGCTTGAACGGGCGAGCATGCGTCACCGTGACCTGTCGATTGCAACAGCCGTCAGGGCCGATGTACTCACCGAGAGGCTGCTCCACCCGCTTGCCACCGGTAACTGGGTGGGGGGAAGGACCGGTGTGTCCCAGCTCCTTGACCGTGTCGATCACATGGCCGTGCTCTCCCACCTGCGCCGTGTCATCTCCCCGCTCTCGCGTTCACAGCCTCACTTCGAGGCCCGTGACCTGCACCCGACCCAGTGGGGCCGGATCTGCCCGAGCGAAACCCCTGAAGGGCCGAATTGTGGTCTGGTGAAAAACTTCGCGCAGATGGTCGAGATCAGCAAGGGTGTCAACGATGAAGAGGAGATCATGCGTATCCTGCATACGCTTGATGTCGAGCAGATCAGGGGTGAGGTCCGATGAAGAAGTCACGAGTGTTTGTTGACGGGGCCCTCATTGGTCTTGTCGATGATCCAAAGACCCTTGTTGAGAATATCCGGGCCATGCGTCGCCAGGGCGCCATATCGAGCGAGGTAAATGTCTCGTATAAGGATTTCAACGGCGATGTGGTAATCCTGACCGACCGGGGCCGTGCACGCCGCCCCCTGATCGTATTAAAAGACGGCAAGAGCCTCATCAGTGACGAGGATATCAAAAAGCTCGCAAAAAAGGAGATCGATTTCTCCTACTTCGTGAAGCGCGGGATGATCGAGTTTATCGATGCCGAGGAAGAAGAGGACCTCTACATCGCGATGAACCCTGATGACATCACGCCGGAACACACGCACCTGGAGATCGATCCCTCGCTCATCCTTGGTATCGGTGCGGCGCATGTCCCGTTCCCGGAGCATAATGCAAGTCCGCGTGTCACGATGGGCGCCGGGATGGTCAAGCAGGCCCTCGGGTTTGGCTCGGCAAACATGAAACTCCGGCCCGATACCCGGGGTCACATGCTCCACTACGTCCAGAAACCGCTCACCCACACCCAGACCTCTGAACTGATCGGGTCTGATGACCGGCCTGCCGGGCAGAACTTCGTGGTCGCCATCCTGTCCTATGAAGGCTACAATATTGAAGATGCGCTCATCTTCAACAAGGCCTCGATTGACCGGGGTCTGGGCCGTTCGCATTTCTTCAGGACCTACGAAGGCGAAGAGCGCCGGTACCCGGGCGGCCAGATCGACCGGATCGAAGTGCCGGATGAGGATGTCAGCGGGGCCCACGGTGCGGAGTCCTACAAGAACCTTGATGAGGACGGTGTCATCAACCCCGAGACGATCGTCGCGGAAAAAGATGTCCTGATCGGGAAAACCTCCCCGCCCCGGTTCCTTGAGGAACCCTCAGGGGAGCTCATCGCGGTGGAGAAGCGCCGCGACACCTCGGTCACGATGCGGAGCAACGAGCATGGTATCGTTGATACCGTTATCATCACCGAGGGCGAGAACAGCTCGCGCCTCGTCAAGGTGCGGACCCGTGACCTGCGTGTGCCCGAGATCGGGGACAAATTTGCATCCCGTCACGGTCAGAAAGGGGTCATCGGCCTGATCGCAAGCCAGGAAGACATGCCCTTTACCGAGAGCGGACTCTCCCCGGACCTTGTCATCAACCCGCATGCAATCCCGAGCCGTATGACCATCGGGCATATGCTCGAGATGATCGGTGGCAAGGTCGGGTCACTGGAAGGCCGGCGGATCAATGCAACCGCATTCGGCGGCGAAATTGAAGCCGACCTCCGTGCATCGCTCAAGAAACTCGGCTACTCCCATACCGGCCGTGAAGTGATGTACGACGGTATCACCGGCAAGGCGTTCAAGGCCGATATCTACATCGGTGTGATCTACTACCAGAAACTGTACCACATGGTATCCTCAAAGATGCACGCCCGCTCCCGTGGGCCGGTGCAGGTTCTCACCCGCCAGCCGACCGAAGGCCGTGCCCGTGAAGGAGGTCTCCGGTTTGGTGAGATGGAGCGTGATGTCATGATCGGCCACGGTGCCGCCATGGCATTAAAGGAACGCCTGCTCGACGAGTCTGACAAGGTGCAGGAATATGTCTGCGCCCGGTGCGGGATGGTGGCGATGCTCGACCGCAAGCGCAACATGACCCGGTGTCTTGCCTGCGGTAATGAGACCGATATCTACCCGGTCGAGATGAGTTACGCGTTCAAGCTCCTGCTGGATGAGATGAAGAGCATGGGGATAGCACCCCGCCTGAGATTAGAGGACGTCGTATAGGAGGTGCGTCATGCCAAGCCCAAAGCGAATTGGAAAAATTGAGTTCGGATTGCTGTCTCCAAAAGAGATCCGGGAGATGAGTGTCAGGAAGATCATCTGGGCAGACACCTACGATGATGACGGCTTCCCCTACCCGCAGGGACTGATGGACTTAAACCTCGGTGTCATCGACCCGGGGCTGCGGTGCAAGACCTGCGACCAGAAGGCAAGCGACTGCCCGGGGCATTTCGGGCACATCGAGCTTGCAAAGCCCGTTATCCATGTCGGGTATACGCGGCTTATCAGAAAACTCCTGCGTGTTACCTGCCGGTCATGCGGACGGGTTCTCCTGTCCCCTGACGAAGTGGAAAAAGTGGTCGGGACTGATGAGGACCAGACCGGAGACCAGATCTCTGAAAAGGATGTGAAAAAGGAGCGCGTCTGCCCGCACTGTGGCGAACAGCAGCTCAAGATCAACTTCGAGAAGCCGACTACGTTCTCGGAAGTGATGGTTGAGGACGGCAAGAAGGTCGAGCACAAGCTCACCCCCGCCGATATCCGTGCGCGCCTTGAAAAGATCCCGGACGAAGATCTGGTTTCTCTGGGGATCAACCCGAAAGTCGCCCGGCCCGAGTGGACAATCCTCACCGTGCTCCCGGTGCCGCCGGTCACCATGCGGCCGTCGATTATCCTTGAGAACGGGCAGCGGTCGGAAGACGACCTCACCCACAAGCTCGTGGATATTATCCGCATCAACCAGCGGTTCAAGGAGAACCAGGATGCAGGGGCACCCCAGCTGATCATCGAGGATCTCTGGGAACTGCTGCAGTACCACGTGACGACGTACCTGGATAACGAAGTTGCCGGGTGCCCGCCGGCCCGCCACCGCAGCGGAAGGCCGCTTAAGACCCTCTCCCAGCGGCTTAAGGGTAAGGACGGGCGGTTCCGTGGTTCACTGTCCGGTAAGCGTGTGAACTTCTCCTCGCGTACCGTCATTTCCCCGGACCCGAACCTTTCGGTAACGGAAGTAGGTATCCCCCTTGCTGTTGCAAACGAGATGACGATCCCCGTACGGGTTACCCCGTACAATATCGAGGAACTCAAGCAGATCGCCCGGACCGGCCCGCTCCGCCCCGATGTCAATTCCCCCTGCGGCGCAAACTACGTGATCCGGCCGGACAACCGCCGTCTCCGGCTGGGCTCGGATAACCTTGACACGGTTGCCGACATGATCGAACCCGGCTGGACGGTCGAACGCCATCTGCGCGGCGGCGATATCGTGCTCTTCAACCGGCAGCCGTCCCTGCACCGGATGAGCATCATGGCGCACCGGGTAAAAGTCATGGATGGCCGGACCTTCCGGCTCAACCCCGCGGTCTGCCCGCCCTATAACGCCGACTTCGATGGGGATGAAATGAACCTGCACGTCCCCCAGACCGAGGAGGCACGGGCAGAAGCGTTTATCCTCTGTTCAGTCCAGGAAAACATCCTCTCGCCCCGTTTCGGCGGTCCGATCATCGGAGGTATCCACGACCATATCTCGGGTATCTTCATGCTGACCCACGATATGCGCTGGTTCAACAAGGAAGAGACTCTCTATCTCTTAAAGCCGGTAAAGATCGAGCACATGCCCCCGGCCGGCAAGACCGAGAACGGTGTCGAGTACTGGAGCAACAAGCAGGTATTCTCCCAGATCCTTCCCGACGCACTCAACATGGTCTTTAAGGCCAGTTCCTGCCAGAACTGCGACACCTGCAAGAAAGAACTCTGCGAACGTGACGCATATGTCCGGATCTTTGACGGGAAACTGGAGTCGGGAACCATCGATAAGAAAGCGATCGGTGCGTTCGACGGCCAGATTGTCAACCGTATCATCCGGGTATACGGCATGAAGCGTGCGACGGAGTTTATCGACCAGGTAACAAAACTCTCCATCCGGGGTATCATGTTCGACGGTTTCTCGTTTGGTATCGATGACGAGGATCTCTCCAAGACCGAGTACGGCCAGATCGACGATGTGTTGAAGACGGCTGCGCTCGATGTCACCCGCAGGATCAAGATCTACGAGGACGGCCAGCTTGAGCCGATGCCCGGGCGTACCATTGAAGAAACGCTCGAGATGCAGATCATGCAGGTGCTCGGGAAAGCCCGTGACCTGACCGGTCAGATCGCAGGCCGTCACCTCGGTCTCGGGAACAGCGCTGTCGTGATGGCAGTCTCCGGTGCCCGTGGGTCGATGCTGAACCTGACCCAGATGGCCGGTTGTATCGGCCAGCAGTCAGTTCGTGGTGAGCGTATCGTCAGAGGTTACGATGACCGCACGCTCCCGCACTTCAAGAAGGGTGACCGGGGCGCCGATGCCCATGGGTTTATCGCGCACAGTTACAAGGGTGGCTTAAACCCGACCGAGTTCTTCTTCCACGCAATCGGTGGCCGTGAAGGGCTTGTCGATACGGCAGTCCGTACATCCCAGAGCGGGTACCTCCAGCGCCGTATGATTAACGCGCTGCAGGACCTCAAGGTTGCCTACGATGGCACCGTGCGGACAACCGGTGGACGGATCATCCAGTTCCAGTACGGCGAGGACAGCACCGACCCGACAAAGAGCGCATTCGGTGACCCGGTCGATGTCAGAGGCATTGTTGAGGCCGTGCTCAAAGAGGAGGTCTGAAGATCATGATACCGGATAAATACGAAAAGAAGATCGAGGCTGCAGACCTCCTGCCAAAGACCAAGGACCAGCTGCGCACGTTCCTTGACGGAAAAGAAATTACCGATGCACAGTTCAAGGAAATCCTGGATCGTGTCATAAAGGAATACCTCTCGACCCGTATCGAGCCCTGCGAAGCAGTCGGCGTGATCGCTGCGCAGTCGATTGGTGAACCAGGTACCCAGATGACGATGCGTACCTTCCACTACGCCGGTGTCGCGGAAATCAACGTGACGCTGGGTCTGCCCCGGCTTATCGAAATCATGGATGCGCGAAAAGAGCCCAGCACCCCGACCATGACGGTCTATCTTGAACCCGATTATGGTATCGACCGGGACAAGGCGCGTGAAGTCAGCTGGCAGATTGAGGCGGCCCCGCTGCATGAATTCGGGGATATCACCACCGACATGGAGAACATGCAGGTGGTCGTTCACCTCAACACCAAGGTCTGCGAGAAACGCAAGATCTCACCGGCAGAGATCATGGATGTCGCGCCAAAGAAGATCCGCGACCGCCGGCACTACCGTGATTTCGAGCACGATATCGACGAGGCAAAGGCAACCATTATCTTTACGCCGAAGGACCGGGAGAGTTACCAGAACCTCTTCCAGCTTGCCGAGCACGTAAGAAATGTCATTGTCCAGGGTATTGACGACATCCTCCGGGTCGTCGTCAGGAAAGAGACCGGGGAGTATATACTTTATACTGAAGGCTCCAACCTAAAAGACGTATTTGATGTCGTGGGTGTGGACACCACACGGACCCGCACCAACAACATCAGTGAGATCGCCCAGGTACTCGGTGTCGAAGCAGCGAGAAACGCGATCATCCACGAGGCCCAGTCAACCTTAAACGAACAGGGTATCCTTGTGGATGTCCGGCATATCATGCTCGTTGCAGACATGATGTGCATGGAAGGCGAAGTCAAGCAGATCGGCCGGCACGGCATTGCCGGTGAGAAGGAAAGTGTCCTCTCCCGGGCCGCATTCGAAGTGACCGTCAACCACCTGCTCGATGCCGCCGTCGCAAACGAGACCGATGAACTGAGCGGTGTCACCGAGAATGTCATCGTCGGCCAGCCGATCCAGCTCGGTACCGGTGATGTCAAACTGGTGGCTGTCAAACAACTCGACAACTAACGATTAAACCAGACAAACTAAAACTACTTAAGGAGAATTGCAGATGGATTTTAACGCTTCATTGAGAAGAGCGATCAAGACCGGAAATGTCATTCTCGGTCAGAACAACACGGAAAAATGCATAAAAGAGGGCAAGGCGCAGATGGTCGTCATCGCGGCAAACTGCCCGGAGAACTTTAAAAACCAGCTTGCAGGGTATGAAAATATCTTTATCCACACGTTTGAGGGGTCGAGCGTTGCTCTCGGCAAAGCGTGTGGTAAACCCTTCATGGTAAGCACGCTTGCCATTGTAAGCCCCGGCGAGTCAGATATTCTCTCCCTCAAGAGGACGGCATGATATGGTCGAAGTCAAACTGACTGAAGACTGTATGCGCCTGATCTCCCAGTTCGAATCGCTGACGGGCGCGGGAAGCCGCGACTGCGTCATTGACGAGCGCAACGAGAGACTGATCTTTGTCGTGAACCCCGGGGACATGGGGCTTGCGATCGGGAAGAAAGGGGCATCCATCAAGAAGGCCTCTGAAGTGATGGGGAAGAAGATCGAGGTTGTTGAATATAACAGCAACCCCGAACAGTTTTTGAGAAACTGTTTCCTGCCTGCCAAAGTGACAAGCATTGTCTTTACGGGTGAACCCGATGCCCAGTCCGCCACGGTTGATGTCGGTGACGAGGACCGGGGCATTGCCATCGGCAAAAACGGCAAAAATATCTTCAAGGCAAAAAAACTGGCACTGCGGCAGTACAACATCGTAGACGTGCAGATCCTCCAGCAGCCGGGTGAAGAGGCCGCTCCGACTGCAGTCGAGTAACCATTTTCCTTTTTTTACGGCTTTTGTGAGTCTTTATTTCCATTCCGGGTAAACCAGGTATTTTTGGCGCAGGTTCTCCTGTATCTGCACGGTTCAACACATAAAAAAAGATACTCTACGGGCTTGGGGGGATTCGAACCCCCGACGTCCGGGTTAGAAGCCCGGCGCTATGTCCAGGCTAAGCCACAAGCCCTCGTGACGCCTATTAAGTTCGTGTTCAGGGCTAATTAATCTGTGTTATGGTTGCGATATGAAACACCCCACCATACATGGCAGGACCGTATAACCGGGGCATTTATTTACGAACACAGACCGACCCATTCCTGTCTCCTCATTTTAGAAGTGCGACAGGTACCCGTTTCCTTTGGCAGAGCGATCCAGAAAAACAAATCTCTGCTATTCTGGTATTCAGTCCCTCGTTGCATTCTCAATTGTACAAACGGGGTGTAATTACCCCGGTTGAGAATAATATATACTTCGGGGTTTAGTTAATCCTCTCACTCCATGAACTGAATATATCCCTTCGTGACCGCATAGGGCGTATTAATAAAAGGATGACGGAGAGATAATTTGAAACATCCAATTTTAATATTTTGTTTGGCAGCAATGATCCTGCTGCTTGCGATGGCAGTACCCTGTCGCAGCCGAGTCATCAACGATTACCAGCATAAGCCCGACAACGGCCCTTACGGGAACCACCACTACGGTCACGATCACCGGGGAGAACTTTAATACGAGTCTGGTAAAAGTCAGGCTCATGATGTCAGGTGAGTCAAATATTTCTGCAACGGTCACCTCCCACTCGGGCACCTCGATTACCTGTCAACTGGCTGTTTCCTCTTCAGCACAGATCGGAACCTGGGATGTCGTTGTCGTCAACAAAGACCTCTCGGAAGTTGTGGATGAGGGTGCGTTTACCATTGGACAGACGATGACACTGGTCTCTGTATCCCCTACAAGTGCCCAGACCAACAACGACAGCGTTGATGTCACGGTTGCAGGTACGGGACTCTCGAATGTTGATACGAGCAGCGGGTTGTACCTGTACAATGAAAATTACGATAATCTCACCGCATCAAGTATCGATGTCGTTTCCTCTACCGAAGTCACGGGTACCTTCGATCTGGCAGCTTGGGCGGTGACAAACTATGAAGTCTGCGTTATGGATACCGTAGGTACCCGCAAATGCGGGCTTTCCTTTGATGTTACCACAGATAAGGTCGGAGAACTTGATATATCATCGTCACCCTCCGGTGCTCTGGTCTATGTGGATTCTGAATATGTGGGAACAACACCGTATATCATGGAAAACGTTGTCGCTGGATCCCATGTGGTCAAGATTTCAGAAACCGGCTATTTAACGTACTCAGGAATTGCAAAAGTCACGGATGGTGGTACCACCAGCGTCGATGCAGATCTCTCTCTGATTTCAACCACCGTTGTTACACCTTCGCCAACACCAGTGCCAACATTAATCCCGACAACTGCAGCGACGTTCACGGTGGTTACAACCGTGAAGGTTCCCACCCCCTGGCCGACCGGGACCACAATAAAAACCACGACTGCCAAAGCCTCTCCCCTGGACGGGCTTGTTGGCATCGGTGCCATCGGGTTTGGGATTGTTGTTCTTCGCCGGAAACAGTAATTTTTTCGGGTAAAGTGCTAATTTAGTACCTAACGTTTCTTGATACGATCATGGAATTATCGCTATTAATACACTCCTAGGGGCTTCGCCATCGGCTCTCCCCTGCCGTTGTGGCGACCCCCACATTGCGATTGAACGGTATTACCTTGTTGAGGTCTCTGAAAAATCTAAACAAAACACAGCGTAATTTTTCTCGATCAATTTTAGTTTATCTTTATAAGATTATTTTTACGACTGATTGCAAAATTTATTTTTGGGGTTTTATTAGCACTTCACCCTATAAGAATTGCAGACAGATCCGTGTATTCTTCTTTTGGATTCGAAAACGCCTAAAGTCCATGATCTGGCAGGAAAACTATCCCGGGTAAGCCCCTTCGAATATGAGTTACCTGCCATTTTTGTTAAAATTCTTTTAAAAAAATATATCTGATGTCGGTTCCAAGATATTTTCATTCGATTGGATGTGAGGGAGTACTGATAATGAAAAGAACATTTTTCCTGTTGTTCCTGATTTCAGTGATACTTATCCTCCCGGTGGGGGTTTCTGCTGATGGAAATATTTCAGTGAGTTCGACGCCCACCGGGGCTGCGATTTATCTTGATGGTGCCAGCACGCGGTCAGTGACACCTGCAGTGATTGATGCTACTATCTGGATCGCATACGATCTTGTTACGACTTACCGGATATCAGGATTACCCCCAGACGGTTGTGGTCAATGATAACCAGACCAGCTATGTTTCTCAATCTCTGACCGCTGTCGTTGCTGCTCCGACAATTTCCAGCATTTCACCCACGAGTGGCTATAACTCAAGCATCGCAACAGTCACGATTACAGGAACCGGCTTTTCAACCACCCCATCAGTCGTTCTGGCACAATCCGGACAGACGAATATTTCCGCAACTTCGGTATCGGTAACAGGAACGACATCAATCTCGTGTCAGTTTCCCATTACAGGAAAACCTGCCGGATCCTGGACTGTTATTGTTACCAATCCGAACGGACAATCCGCCACATCTGTGTTTACCATTTACAATGCAGGGTCAACCATCACCCTGTCGTCTGTAACCCCAAATAACGGACTGGTCAACAATACCATTACCATCACCAGTCTTACAGGCACCAACTTTTTGAGCACGGCCGTCATGAAGCTTTCCCGGACCGGCTATAATGATATACCCGGCACGGTCACGTCATACTCGGCAACCCAACTTACCGGAACATTTAACCTGAACAGCCAGGCGCCCGGTACCTACCAGGTCTGTGTGGCAAATGACGCGACAAATTATGTCTGCGGGCTCTCATTTGTGATAAACACGGCGGGCACGGTTAACGGCACGCTCTATGTCCAGTCCAGTCCTTCAGGTGCATCCATCTATGTGGATTCAACCTACATGGGAACAACTACGACAACATTGTATAACATCACCCCGGGATCGCATACCATTCATCTCTTAAAATCGGGATACAATGACTGGTCGGATACGATCACGGTAACGTCCAGGGAACACCACGAACGAATATGCCACCCTGACGGCGACTGATGCGGGCGTGACCAGCAGCAACAACCGTACCCACAACAATACGGACGACAGCAGTCACTACAAAAAAATCCACGTATAAGACGATTACACCTTGGCCGACGAATACACCGACAAAGGCATCCTCTGGAGCCTCTCGTCATCATCGGGGCGATAGGGATCGGATCATCGTCCTTCGTAAAAATTAAAAAAAAGATCTGATATGAACCAAAAAGAAAATTAAAATTCATTACCCTGCATGATAGCACGAGGACTTGAGCACTTCCACCTGGGTCGGGGCACAGAGACTTTCATGGAAGACTTCCTTTACCGTGGATGAGGAGCAGTATTTCACCTGCACCCGGGCCGACATCCGTTCCCGTTCCTCGTAATATACTCCCTGGGAGTATTCCACGATCCGTTTCATGGAGATCACCGATGAGAGAAGGTCCACGCAGATCCCGGCATCCCCCGGGCCTAAGTCTTCGATATCGATCGAGGTCATGAAGAGATGGACTTCGGGCCCGGGCTCGACACCGGCGATGGTCACAATATTATGGGCACTCTGAAGTTCGATGGTCCGGGGTTTCCCTGCCCGGAGATCCCGGATCACTTCAGGCGATATACCGGTTAATGCAGCGCATTTCATCGTGGATCACCCGTACATCGGCAGATCTTTTTTCGGTGTTGTATCTGCGGATTGCTGGACTTCTTCGGAAAGTCTTGTGCATGCTCTGTTCGATCTCCTCTGCCTGCTCCATAAGCGGCTTGACGTCGAGGCCAAGGTTGTACATCTTATTGAGCACTTCGATGGTTGCCGCGGACGAACGCGGATCGGGTGCGTTGACGGTCTCTCCCAGGAGCCCGTAGGCCGGGATGCCCCGGATCTTGCATCCCGTCAGGATACTTGATGCGATTCCCGAGATGCTCCCGATGGGCAGGACGACCGTGAGATCCTGTATCCGCTGGAGGGCTTCGGTTGTTGTTGCAACGCCAAACACGCGCTTCTCCGGCTCGTTCGTCACGATCCCGGCGATGGTGAGCACCTCCTTTGGCTTGTACGGCGCGAGCCAGTCAAGGATGCCATTTGAGATCTCGTAACAGATCATGGGGTGGATCGGGATGTCGGCCACGATTGCGGCGATATCGTTTTTCATGTACAGCCTGACCGGGTCGTTGATCACACCCTTGTTCATCATGGCAAGGGGGGGAAAGTACCCGGGAGGTCATGGTGCCGGCCAGCTCAAACTCGAGCTGGTCGACCATGTACTGGAGGGCGATAGTGCCGACCAGTCCGCTCCCGGGGAACCCCATCAGCACCGAAGTGCCTTCACCGGGGAGCGGTTTTGAAAAGATCTGGAGATCATGCGAGGAATCGGTCGTCATTAAATTAACATACACGCACTACCTAAAAAAGTGTATGCAGGATACCCCATCAAAAGAGGGCTGACCAAAGACCTCGAACCAAGAATCGCTGCAGAACTCAAAAACTGCTTCGGCGTTGAGCCGGAAAAGAACGGGAATGCATACCGGATCCGGTTCGGGGCCCTTAAAAAACTGGAAGCGATATGCGGTACCGATGGAAAAACCCTCCGGATAAACACGGAATCCGATATCACGGCAAGCGATGAGGTGATCATCGATACCAACAAGCGGTTCAGGAAATTCCTGGACGCAGCGACGGGTTTCTCCACGAAGGAGCGGGTAAAGCGGGCAAAGAGCGTGGGTGAGGAATAACTCCTCGCGCTCTCATCTTCATTTTTTCCTTCACTACTGCACACTGATCGTGGTACGGGCATGGTAACTTTTGTCTGCAACGGCTGCGGAAAATGCTGCACAAGTCTTGGCGCATATATCAGGATCGAGCGTCAGCTGACTGAACAGGACTATTACTGCAGGAACGGGATCACCGGTGAGGTTTTCCCGGTGCACGTGCAACCGGAGTTTGCCGATGAGATCGATGAGGAATTCACATCAGGCCAATGGGATACATCCGGTTCCCGCACGGGATGTATCTTCATGCGCAAGAACCCTGAAGGACCGGGTACGGTATGTTCGATCTACCCGACCCGGCCGCCGATCTGCCGGGAATTCCGGTGTTATCATCTGGTGATCTTTGATTCCCATGGCGGGGTCGCAGGCAGAATGGTCGGAAGAGCGGATATCCAGACTGCCGATCCCGTCCTTGCCCGGATCTGGAGTGAAGAGGTCAAACCGCTCGTTGTGGCGGCTGCATCCCGAAAGCCGGCAGATCCGTCTCCCAGCCTGATAACCTCGCCATGCAGTGATCCTGTGTGGATGCAAAAGGTATCCGCGATACTGGCATCCCACGGGTACCGTGGCGAGCCGGTGACGTGATCCTCCCCCGGATTACGGCATCGGGCTCAACGGTTTTTCAGGATTTCAGCCCCGGCCTTCGGATACACGAAAAAAAGAAAATTATTCGATCACAATCGCCGGCTTGAACGGCAGGGCGGTTGCCCCTTTTGCATGGCCGCTTGATTCCGCATCGGCAATGTGGACCGGGACGCCGAACTCGTGTTCGAGGAATGCCTGTGCCGCTTCAAAGACCGCACGCTCGTTCAGGGGCTCTTTTGCGAGCGGTTCGACGACCTGCGGGGGCAGACGGTGGATAAGCGTCGTGCACTGCTTTGCCGCATCGGTCGCCTCTTTGCCCCGCTTCTTCATCGCGTCGTTCTTCATGATCTCCTTTATCACCGTGTTCCGGTCGGTTGACTGTGCAATCGTCCGGAAGACCTCGTGCTTCCACGCGGGGGCGAGCACGATGGTGAGTGACTTCGGGGTGATCTGGATCAGTTTCTTGATCGACTCGATATCCTCGACCGTGCGGGCGAGGAGTTCCTCGGCAAGCTCGATCTTCGAGTTGATAAGTTTCTCATCCGCGACCGGCCATTCGGCAAACGAGATGAGATCCTTATTGCCCAGTTCCCTCCAGAGGTGTTCTGCGGTGAACGGGATGAACGGCGCAAGGAGCCGGGTCCAGACCGAACAGAGCGTGGCAAGTTCCCTGCTGCCATCGCAGCCTTCGGGCAGCCGGCGGCGGTACCACTTGAGGTCGGTCTCGATCCCAAACGAGGCTTCCTGCAATGCCTGACGGGTCTGGAAGTTCTCCAGCGCCGCGGTCATCCTGGCGATGTGCTCCTGGAGCCGGCTGATCAGCCAGCGGTCGATGTCCTGCGGCTCGCCCTGTGCTCCTTTGAGTTCCGTGATGGTCGCGTAGAACCGCTCGATCTGCTTCTTCGTGGAGAGGACGAGTTCGTTTCTCCAGTCAAAGTCCTGCCAGGGCTCGGCGCTGCCGGTCAAAAACATCCTGACCGTATCGGCACCGAACTCGCTCACCGCATCTTCGAGGAGGAAGACGTTTCCTTTCGAGGACGACATCTTCGCGCCGTTCAAGAGGCCCATGCCGAAGACGACCATGCCCTTCGGGAGCTTGTCCTTCGGGAAGATTGTGACGTGGTGGAAGATCTGGAAGGTGAGGTGGTTAGAAATGAGGTCCTTTGCCGAGAACCGGAAGTCGTACGGGTACCGGTACAGGAACTCTTCCCGCATCGCATCGAGTTTCTTCTTCTCGGGCAGGTCCGGGGACTTTTTCCCGAGGAAGATGTAATCGAAGACTTCGGGGGTGAGGAGTTTCGGGTCGATCTCCCGGATCTTATGGGCGATCGTGTAATAGGACATGTAGACGGTCGAGTCGGAGAGCGGCTCGATGAGCTGGGCCGGGTCCCACGGGAACTTCGTCCCAAGGCCGACACGCCGGGTGCAGGCCCAGTCCTTGAGCCAGCCGACCGTCCGGTCGAATTCGGTGCGGACCTCGGGGGGCACGAGTGCCATGTCCTTTAAGTGGTCGCTGACCTGCTGCTTCCAGGTCGGGGTCGCTGTACTTCAGGAACCACTGGTCGTGGAGGATCTTGACCTTGACCTTGTTGCCGCACCGGCAGATGACGGGGCGCTGGATCGAACTCGTACATGACGACCGAGTCGTACTTGTCGAGCATCTCCTGCGCCATATCCTCGCGGGCGACCCGGACCGGCTTGCCGCCGAACTTCGCGAAGAGTTTTCCTTTCGAGAACTCGGCGGAGTAGATCTCCTGCGTGAGCGTATCCATCCGGCTGTCCATCTGGTGCCTGATGCCGGCCCGTTCTACGGCGTCCTGCGCCGGGACTTCGCCGTAACCCTCGACCTTGATCAGCGGGACGGGCCTGATGGTCGTGTATTTTCCCTGCTGCTGGAGGTCGCGGAGGGCGATATAATCGAAGGGTGCGTGGGCGGGCACGCTCATGACCATGCCGGTCGCCATGTCGGGGTCGACAAAGTCGGCCGGGAGGATCGGGACGGTGCCGCAGAGCGGGTGGCTGACGGTCTTGTCCACGAGGTCTTTACCCGGGATCTCTTCTTTTACCTCGACCGTGTGGTCCTGCAGCACGAGTTTTTCTGCGGCTTCCTTTGAGACGATCCAGGCCTTGCCATCCACGAGCGCCTTCACGTACGTGACGTTCGGGTTTGCCCAGAGGTTGGTGACCCCGTGGATCGTCTCGGGCCGGAGGGTGGCGGTGGGGATGAACGCGTCGCCGAACCGGAACATGACGAGCGTGAACTTGATCACTTCCGCCTTGTCCCCTTCGAGAAGATCGTGGTCGCCGACCGGGTTGTCGTCGACCGTGCAGTACCGGACCGGGTGCACGCCCTTGATGACATGGCCTGCCTCGTACAGGTGCTTCCACTGCCACTCGACGAACCTGCTGTAGGTCGGGTCGACGGTGATAAAGCGCCGGCGCCAGTCAATCGAGAGACCGCACGAGGTCATCACGCGCTGGTACTCGGCAGCAAAGTGCTTGACAATCGTCAGCGGGTTCGTGAATTCCTCGAGAACGTTCTGCGGGACCTTGTAGAGGTCGCGGTACAGGTGGATCGTCTTCGGGTCGTTCCGTGCGATCCTCTTTGAGATACCGACGACCGGTGCCCCCGTGACATGGAACGCCATCGGGAAGAGCACCTGTTTCTGCCGCATCCGCCAGAACCGTGCGATCACATCGGGGACGATGTACGTCCGGCCGTGGCCGACGTGCATGGCGCCGCTCGGGTACGGGAACGCGACGGTTATGTAATATTTTTCGCGGTTCGAAGGGTTGGACTCAAACGCGTGGAGCCACCGTTCGTGCGCTTCTTCTTCAAATCTGCCCAGATCAAATTCGCTCAAAATCCCTTCACCTCTCCTTATAGTATGTGAAAGTATTCTTGTAAAAAAACAGGGGGTGTTATACCGGCCTCAGCTCGATATTCTCGTTATTCTGGTAGCGCCGGATCATTTCCTGCGCGATGCTCGAGTTCTTCGCAAGGCTGATCTCCCCGGCTTCGTTTACCGTCGCCGTGAAGAGGTACTCCTTCCCCGGCAAAGACGTCCACGATCTTCCCTGACTGTTCGGGGGCGACAATGACGAGCTGTTTCTTGTCGGTCTGGATCTTGATCCCGCTCCCGACAGAAAACTCCCCTTCCGGTTTCTGCGGCGTCGCCTGGGCTGCTGCCGGTCAAATTCGGACCGGGGCTTGATATCGATGCCGATCCCGATCTTGTTGACGATGGCCGAGATGTTCTTGCCGCCCTTCCCTATCGCGGCCGGGACATCCTTGTCATCGATGTAGACGACGGCCTTTGTGTCGCTGATCATCTCGACATCGACAGCACCGTCCGTGTACCGCCCGATCTCGCGCTGGATCTCCTTTTCGGCAAGCTTCCAGCCGGGGCGTTCGTCGGTCGGGGCCTTGGGGGTCGCGTCCGGGATGGATGAAAGGGAACTGCCCGGTTTGTTGACCGGGAAGACCGGCTGGCTGATGCTGGTGGACCTGCGGCGCCTGCTGCGTGCTTCGTGCGGCAGGTGCAGCCGGGGTATCTCGAGCACCGGCATGACAATCGTCTGGCCGTCGTACCGGAACACGTCGAGCACGAGTTTTCCGGTCTCGGAGTCATTGACGGTTGTCACGGGCCGGATGTGCATCTCGCTTCCCATGCCTTCGGGCACCTTGATGGTAAAGCCGACATCGTAGATCTTCGTGACGACGCCTTTTTCCAGGAACACGATGGTGTTGATGATCTGCGAGAGGACGGAGAAGTCCTCGCGGTCGGAGAAGCGCTGGAGCGCGTCCTGCACGCTGTTTGCGTGGATGACCCCGACCATGCCGAGGCCGGCGAGCCGCATGTCGGCAAAGACCGTGAAGTCCTCGTTCTTCCGCAGTTCATCGAAGATGACAAAGTCCGGGCGCACGAGCAGGAGGACGTCGGCGGTGTTGGCCATGCTGCCGTCAAGCGTCGTGTACTGCGTGATCTGGTCGGGCACCTGGAGTTCGCGGGGCGCTTCCATGGTCTTGACGACATAGCCTGCATCGGAGAGGTACGTCGCGATCCCCTGGGCGAGCGTGGTCTTTCCTGCGCCGGGAGACCCGGCGATGATAAGGCCTCTCTGGTTGGAGACGATCCGTTTCTTGATGACGTCGGATTTCGCGTAGTTGTCGAGCGTGATGTCCACGATGGGGCGCACAGCGGTGATCTCCATGCCGTCCGAGAACGGCCTCCGGGCGATCGCGATGCGCAGGGAGCCGATCTGGACGACCGTGATGCCGCGCTTCTCGATCTCGATGAAACCGTCAGGATCCCGTTTTGCCCGTTCGAGGATCTCCTGCGCGAGGTTGCGGAGTTCGTACTCGCTGCATGGCTGGTCGCGGATCTTCACGAGTTTCATGTCGTTGATCGTGCCCTTCTTTGCGCTCGGGGGCACCCGTTCCTTGAGGTACACGGCAATCGTGTGCTCGTCAAAGAACTGGTCGATCCCGAGCGGGACAAAATCGGTGATCTGGGGTTTTAAGTAGATGACGTCGAGCCCTTTTGCCCGCGCCACTTCGGCCTGCACGTTGTCGCTCGTGATAAACCGTGCAGCGTTCTCAATCGCGATGCCCCTGATCATCGCATCGATCTCGCCGCCGCTTGCGAGCTTGACCTGCTCGAGCGTGGGGCGGATGCCGGAGAATTTGAGTTCTATGGTTTTCTCCTCGGCCATTTTGCACAGCGACTGCAGCTCGTTTAAGCCCGAGAACCCTATTTCGCGTCCGTTATTTGCCTGGGCTTCGAGTTCTGCTATCACCGCTTCCGGGACGATTATTGTTGCTCCTTTGTATTCACCGGCCTTTATCATCGATGTTATGCGCCCGTCGATGAGGACGCTCGTATCTGGTACCAGTATCATAAAATATTCTCTCCCATATAGTATGGTGTTGTATACTATTCGTTCAACGATAGAAGTATCGTTGATAGTTAAAGATATGAGGCGTTGGGGTTTATAAGGGGTTCGGCGGAAAAACAGATCTGTGACCCTTTATATTTATTCAATTGGCTCTGCGTATTTTAGAATTAACTCCCCCACTATTGTGGTTAGTGCTAATGCAATGAGATAGGGTATAAGTGCGATAATCAAAATGGGGAGATGAGGAACATACTCCGCTATGAAATTTGAGGAAAATACGTCAGTGCTTGTTACTGATATCACGCCTTCATAAAGGAACTTTATGAGGATATACATAAAAACGACGCCCGTTAATGAAAAATAAAATGACAGAATCCTCTCTTTGAATATTTTTGCGGATTCTGAGATAGTTTCAGATTGAGTAAATCTACCTTTAAAGGGTAAATTTATGATCCACTCCCCAGGATTTGCCAATAATCGTAATGAAAGGAGATATCCTGGGAGTATCATCGTCGCACAAAGAGAAGCGACGTCAATTTGTGTAAATGCTGGGAATCTTTGAACAATATCTGTTGATGGCTGTATAATGTTTATAATAGTAAAAAAAAGGAAAAACGTCAAGACAAGATTCCACTTAAACACTTTACAGACCTTTGTCCAGAAAGTTTCACCAATACCCGTAACTGAGTTTTTTAACTTATGATATATTCCGATATGAGATATGGCTTGAGAAATTGCTAGTAATGAGAAAATTGAAAACATAACTATTACAAAAGTTGAAACAATGATCTCTATTGTCCATAACCCGAATAGATGAGATACTGTTGATAGAACATCGATATGGCCTGTAATTATCGGCATTAGGAGTATTACGATGCAGAAGAGTGAGCCCGCTCCAGCAAGTTTCAATAAAAAAATTACCAATTTCTTTAGTTCATCTATCATAATGGATAATGTATTATTTTATTCATGGTTGATTGAGGTAAAATAATTCCCTTTCTTGTTTTTGATCTTGCGATAGTTTTTTTTGTCAAACCCCACACCCCACCAAAAAAACAATTCTGCAACACCTTTTGTCCATTGATGGCTGCATGCAAAATGCCACAAAAGCACATGCGGAAAACGGGTCTTCTCAGCACAAGGGGGGGGGAGGGGGGTGATCCCCCTACCCCCCCTCCATTTATTTTTCCGGAGGGGGTCACCCCCCCACCCATGTGCCGGAGCAGATGGGGGGTACCCCTCCCCCCTCCGGCCCGAATCGATCCCCCCTCTCCAAAAATGATAACCCTATCAATTTGTTGTTCCCGTCGTGGTTCCACGCGAAACACAGGTTTTGGTCGTGCAGAGAAAGAGCCGTTTCGCGGACAAGGGGGGAGGGGGGTGATCCCCCTACCCCCCCTCCACTTATTTTTCCGGAGGGGATCACCCCTCCACCCATGTGCCGGAGCAGGTGGGGGGTACCCCCTCCCCCACTGGCCCGGACTGCGGCAGGGAACCTTCCCTGATGCCATGCCTCCTTCTCCTTTCGTTTCCCTTCACTTGCACATGAGTGCAAATTTTTTTTCACTCATCGCCAGCGTTATAACAAAACATAGAGAAGTATCCTTCATACCCACTAAAAAGGAGGTGAGCGAGAATGTTTGACTGGACCGTGTTCCTTAACATTATCATCGCGATTCTCCAGGCCATTGTCCACGTCCTGCCTGCAGCATGATGCGGCAGAACTGGATCACGGGGAACCGGACGGGAACGACCCCTCTGTCGTTCGCGATCAGTCGCACCGGGCGATAAAGACCCCTTGCGACAACTATTTTTTTTCATTTTTTTTCTTTCTCCTGCGCATAATCGCAGGTATTGCATGAACGTCGCAGGGCGCCGGTATACTCGTGTCCGGCATGATTAGTACCTGGTGCGGGCCGGCATGAGGTCGCGTTCGTCCTGTGATCGCCGGCCCCCGGCCGCTTCCCGCGACAGGTGCTACGGGAATCGTTCTACCGTCGTTCGGTCGCCGTTCCTGAGGGGCGGACGACCACGACCTTTTAATGCAATCGAATGAACCGTACCATATGCATGTACGCTCCGGTCCTGTCACGCTGATGGCCGGTACATTCCTGCTGGTTATCGTGCTCCTCCTTGTGGCGGGCTGCACAAATCAGTCGTCCCAGCCGACCCCATCCCCGACACCGGTGTATACTCCAAAGACCACCATCCTGATCGGAAGTGCGGGTGTCAATCCCCAGATCCTCGTGATCCAGCGCACGGTCACCGTTACCTGGCTCAATATCGATATAGGGCGCCATATCATCACCTCTGATAACGGGGATCCGGATTCGTTTACCTCTCCCCTGCTTGAAACCAACAACCGGTTCCAGTTCACGTTCACCGTGCCGGGAACGTATATGTATCACTGCGCGGATAATCCCGCCATAAAAGGGACGATTATTGTAAACAACTGACCGGATCACGCGTTTCCTGTGTGTCCTGCACTGGGTAACCCCGGTTATTTGATCTCTACCATCTCACCGGTTTCCATGTACTGGACGTTCTCGGCGATCTTGCAGGAATGGTCTGCGCAGCGCTCCAGGTACCGGGCGATGATGATATAGAACGTGGCCTGCGTAATCGTCTTTGGATTCTCCATCATATACGTGATCGCTTCACGGAAGATGGAATGGCGCAGCGCGTCGATCGCGTCGTCCCGTGCCGAAAAACCTTCGATTTTTTTTATGTTCTCCGTCTCGTAGGCAGTGACAGAATCATCGATCATCGCAAGAACGTACTCTGACATGAGGGGAAGGCTCATCATGTTCGCGATATGGGGTTTGCCGGAAATTTCCTTTACGATCTTCGCGGTCGATTTGCCATACCTGCCGATCCTTTCAGACGCGGCGACGACCTTAAGAGAGCAGACGATCGTCCGCATATCCTTTGCCACCGGCTGGTTTAAGGCGATGAGCTGGTAGCAGTTCTCTTCAAGCGTACCCGTCATCTCACGGAGCCGGTCTTTCCTGTCCAGAACGCTCGTTGCAAGGGCGTCGTCCTGGTTGATGAATGCATCCTGCGAGTCCTGGAGCATCGAGAGGGCAAACCGTGCCATCTCAGAGACTCCTTTTTTGAGGTCTTTGAGTTCCGAATGGAATTTATCTGTCATATTCCCGCCTCACCCGAACCGGCCGGTGATATAGTTCTCGGTCAGGTCTTCTTTGGGGTGTTCGAAGATCTTTGTCGTACTGTCGTACTCGATCAGTTTACCGAGGTACATGAACCCGGTATAGTCACTGACACGGGCTGCCTGCTGCATGTTGTGCGTGACGATGATGACCGTGTAATCCTCCTTGAGCATCTCGATGAGGTTCTCGATCTTTGCCGTGGCAATCGGGTCGAGTGCCGAGCAGGGTTCGTCCATGAGGATCACTTCGGGTTCGACCGCAAGGGTCCGTGCGATGCAGAGCCGCTGCTGCTGGCCTCCCGAGAGCCCGAGTGCCGACTCATCGAGCCGGTCCCGGACTTCTTCCCAGAGCGCAGCGTGCTTCAGGCTTTTTTCCACGATTGCATCCAGTTCCTTACGGTCGTTAGTGCCGTGGACCCGGGGCCCATACGCAACATTCTCGTAGATGGATTTGGGAAACGGGTTTGGCCGCTGGAAGACCATGCCGACCCGTTTCCGTAAGGATACCACGTCCATATCGCAGGAGAGTATGTCCTCCTGATCAAGCAGGAGTTCCCCGGTGATCTTTACCCGGTTGATGAGATCGTTCATCCGGTTGAAACACCGCAGAAGCGTGGATTTCCCGCACCCGGAAGGTCCGATCAGTGCAGTGGTTTTTTTCTTTTCAATCTCCATGGAAATATCCTGGAGTGCATGTTTCTCGTTATACCAGAGGTTCAGGTTCCGTGTGGAAATGATCGTTGTGTCCGACATATGTTATCCCCGTGCCTTTTTTGCATAATGACTCCTGATCACAATCGCAACCGAGTAAAACGCCACGACCAGCATCAGGAGGACGAGCGCCGTCCCGTACTTGTTCGTTGATGAGCCCGGTACATTCGTGGAGAGGATGTAGAGTGGTACGGTAGTGCCATGACCGGTTCAAAGAGCGAGTTTGGCAAAAACCGGGTCGAGAAGACGACCGCGACAAACATGATCGGTGCCGTCTCTCCGGCAGCCCGGCCGATCGAGAGGATCGCTCCCGTTACGATGCCCGGGATTGCCGGTGGGATGACGACCTTTCGGATCGTCTGCCACTGGGTGGCCCCGAGAGCAAGGCTCCCCTCGCGGAGGGACTGCGGGATGTTTTTGAGGGATTCTTCCGTTGTCCGGATGACGGTCGGGAGCACCATCAGGGCGAGCGTGATCATACCGGCAAGGAGCGATACGCCGATCTTGAGAAAGAGTACGAGGAATGCAAAACCAAAGAGGCCAAAGACGATTGAGGGCGTCCCGTTGAGGAGGTCCACGCCGGTCCTGATCAGTTTTGTGATCCGGCCCTCGCGGGTATATTCGACAAGGTAGATTGCAGCCCCGACACCGATGGGCAGTGCAATAAGGATGGCGCCGGTTACCAGGTAAAGGGTTCCGACAATTGCCGGGAAAATTCCCCCGGACCTGCCAAGATTGCTGGGGGCCTGGGTAAGGAAATCCCAGGAGAGTGCAGGGAATCCGTTGATAATGATGTCCCCGAGAATGATCGCGAGGATCGCAAGAACGATCAGTGCCGCCGCCGTAACCACGGAAAAAGCAATCGTTTCGATATACTTTGGTGAGAGCCGGTCCCTGCCGTAATGCCAGGCTGCCGCCGCAAGAACGACTACCAGTGTCGCCCACCAGAGACCGGCAGTAAGGAGCAGCAGTACGAGCATGGCGAGGGCAACGATCCGGAACCACTGGCTGAATTTGTTTTTGAGTGATGAGTAGAACGGGGATTTGAAACGGGGAGACCGGGCCGGCCCTGCGTTTCTCCCGTCCCGGAGGTACGAGAGTATTGCCACTGCGCTGAGATTGACGATAAGCGCGATGATGAGCAGGACAACGGCGAGCCCGAAGAGGGCGTGGTAGTGATCGCTTCCGACACCAACGTCGCCCATCTCAATACCGAGTGTTCCGGTGAGGGTACGGATGGGGGAGAGCACGTTCCAGATGGGGTCCGGGATGAGAGCCGCATTCCCGGTCACCATGATAACGGCCATGGTCTCGCCGATCGCACGGCCGATACCGAGGATGATCGCAGCAGCAATCCCGGAGAGGGCACCCGGGACAACGACCCGGCTGATCGTCTGCCAACGGGTGGCCCCGACGGCAAGGGACCCCTCGTGGTATTCACGGGGAACTGAACTGATAGCATCTTCGGATACGCTGATGATCGTGGGAAGTGCCATGATCCCAAGGAGCACCGACCCGGCGAGCCACGTCTGCCCGGTCGGGATGTTAAACGTCGTGCGGATAAATGTGGTCAGCACAATCAGGCCAAAGAAACCATAGACCACCGAAGGAATCCCGGCAAGCAGTTCTGTTGCCGGCTTGAGAATACTTTTTACCCGGGGGAGGCGAGTTCTGATATATAGATCGCACAGCCGATGGAAAGCGGGACGGCAAAGATCATGGCACCCAGGGTGACGAGGATCGTCCCGATAATGAGGGCGAAGATCCCGTAACTGGGTTCAACAGCGGAAGGAGTCCATGAACTTCCCAGAAGGAAATTGAAGATCCCCACCGTCTGAAAGATCGGATAGCCATCCCGGAGCAAGAAGAGCAGGATAAATGAAACAACGACAACTGCAAATAATGCTGTGAGGAAGAAGACGGATTTGACAATTTTTTCCCTGATCCGGGAAACCTGCGCAGTACACCCTGCAGCACTCCCGGTAAACCTTGGTAAGAATGTAATCGTTCGTCACCCCCATATCCTTTAAAAAAGTGAAGTGTTTTTGTCTGATGATCCCATCAGGAAGTCAGGGGGACATACCCATTATCTGAGACGATCTTCTGGCCGCCGGGCTGAGGATGAAGTCGATGTAATCCTTGGTAAGGCCGGTGGGCTGGCCGTTTGTGATCATGTAGAGGTCACGGGAGATCGGGTAGGTCTTGTTCGAGACGGTCGCCTGGCTGGGTGTAATCATCTTTTGAGCATTGTACCAGATGGGCAGTGCCTTGACATCCGACGAGAGGAAACCTATGGACACATACCCGATTGCACCGGGGGTCTGGGCAACACTCTGTGCGACCGCACCGTTGGAATTCTGTTCGAGCATGGAGGTCGATGGTTTTACATTGTTTAAAACGCTCTGGTCGAAATACGTGCGGGTACCGGATGAACTGTCACGGCCGATGAGCACAATCTGGTTGTTGGTGTTGGGAACACTTGCGCCGGTGATCTGGGTCCACTTGGTGATCTTACCGGTGTATATCTGGCTGACCTGATCAAGGGTGATATACTGGATCGTGTTCTGCGGGTTGACGATGATGGCGATACCATCGTGGGCGACGGTGATCACATTAAATGAAGGATACTGTGCCATCTGAGCCTTGGTAATTGCTGCAGAGCTCATACCAATATCAACGGTTTTTGCACCGACTGCTGCGACACCGACACCCGATCCGCCACCGGATACCTGGATGTTAGCTTCTGGGTGCAGTTTCATGTAGGCGTCGGCTGCGGCCTGTGCAATGGGCAGGACTGTTGTCGAGCCGGAAACCGAAATGCTTTGCTGCTGTGCTGCAGTTGTCGGAACTGCCGTTGTTACCGGGGCTGCAGTGGTTGCTGCTGCAGCGGCCTGCGTGGCTGCTGCAGCGGCAGGAGTCTGGGTTGCAGCCGGGGAAGCGGTTGTCCCGTTGCTGGTACCACCGGCAACGAGCATCGATACAATGAGTAATGCCGCGAGGCACACTGTCACAAATACATACGAACTCCGTTTCGTTTTCATGGTGTTCGATCATAACCTTGACCAGAGTTAATATACAGTTTTTCGACATAGAATATGTAAGTATATATGTTAAAAAGAGATAAATAGAGACAAGCATATTCATCATATAACTCTGATTATGGGGTGGAAAAAGATGGAAATACGCCGGGTTCAGATGACCGGGGGGTCATCGTTTGTTGTTACGCTGCCCAAAGACTGGATACAGGAAATGCGGATCAAGAAGAACGATCCCATCGGCCTGATTGTCCAGCCTGACGGGACGCTGCTCGTCACGAAAAAAACCACGGATGAGCCGCTCCAGCGGGTAAAGGAGATCGATATCGGGCACATTACCGATCCCTCGTTCCTCTTCAGGATGCTTATCGGTACCTATATCACCGGGTTTACTGTGATCAGGATCACCTCAAAACAGCGGTTTCCCCCGTTTGTCCGCACAATCGTGCGTGACTTCACCCAGATGACCATCGGGCAGGAAGTCGTTGAGGAAACCGACACCCTCATTGTGATAAAAGACCTGCTCAATCCCGCCGAGATGCCTTTTGACAATACCCTCAAACGCATGTTTGTGATCGTCCGGAATATGCATGAGGATGCTATCACCGCGCTCGAAACGCACAATCATACCCTTGCTGCTGATGTGATCAACCGGGACATGGACTCGGATCGTCTCAACTGGCTGATTGCCCGCCAGACGAACATGATCATGCAGAACCCGTCCCTGTCCCGGAAAATGGAGGTCTCGGTCGGCATGGCGATGTCCTATCATATCATCAGCCGGATTATCGAGCGGATTGGCGACCATGCCGTGCGGATAGCCGAGAATGCCCAGCCGATCATGGATATCGATCTCGATCCAAAGATCATGACTGCGTTAAAGAAAGCAAGTGTCCTGTCCATGAACCTCTTTGATAAGAGTATCATCTCGTTTTTCAATGCTGATCTCAAAGAAGCTCACAAGACCATCGAGTCGGTGTCGGCGCTGGAAAATATCTGCGGGGATATCAGTAACATGGCCTTCAAACAGGAAACGGTGACTGCGATTTCTGTCAGTTACGTCGCCGAGAGTATCCGCAGGGCCGGTGAATATTCCGCGGATATTTCCGAGAACGTGATCAATTACATTGTCGAGGAAGACCGCTCACTCCACCGGCGTCCTGCCGGGAAATAAAATTCATACAACTCCCTGTTTTTTTTAACGATTACCTGAAAAATATAATCCCGCAGCATTCACGGTTTGTGCAGTTTTTCCTTTTCATAATATGTACAAAACGAACCGCACCGGTTGCACCCTTTGTTGCAGGGCTCGATATGGATGGTGATATTTGCCCGCGGGTACTCCACGAGCAGGTCTGATTCGAGGTGATCGGCAAGATCGTGGGACTGGGTGACGGAAACTTCTCCGGGCACGACCAGGTGAAACTCAATAAATATTTCCGGGCCTGAACGTCGTGTACGGAGGCCGTGGAACCCGGCGTATTCGCTTGAATGCTCGCAGATGATCGCCTTGATCCGGTCTTCATCCAGTTTGGGGATCGAATGGTCGATGAGATCGGCAAACGATCGTTTCAGGAGATTGAAGGCCGCGTTCAGGATCACAAGGCCAACCGCAATGGCGATGATCGGGTCGAGAATGGTAAGGCCGGTGAAATGGATCAGGATCAGTCCTGCAAAAACCCCAAGCGACGTATAAATATCCGTCCGCAGGTGCCATGCGTCGCTCTCAAGGGCGATGGATTCTGTCGCTAATGCCACCTTCATGAGACGCGTGGAGACATACCAGTTGGCGAGCACCGATATGCCCATCACCGCAATACCGGCATACAGCAGGGTAGGCGAGAACTCCGGTCCCTGTCCCCCAGCAGCTTGAGGGAGGCTTCAATGATGATCACGATCGCCGCAACAAAAATGAGCAGCGCCTCGATGAGCCCGGAGACATCCTCGAATTTCCCATGCCCGAACGAGTGGCCGGCATCGGGGGGCTCTGCGGATTTTTTCACCGAAAAAAAAGCGATAACCGCGGCGAGCAGGTCCATGGAGGAGTGGATGGCCTCGGAGATGATGCTCACCGAGCCGATGGCAAAGCCCACAACAAATTTCAGGATTACAAGACCGGTATTGGAGATGACCGAAAGGTGAGCGGTCTGCTCTTTTAACCGGTTTGTGGCTTCTGGTGTATCAGGTGAATCGTTCATACATGTCGTCTCATCGTATGCCTGCCGCAGGGAATGCCCTGATGAAATGGTCCGGCGCCGGAACCGGTATCAGTGCCCGGTCTTGCCATAGACTTTTTCCGGGTCAACGATCTTCCGGCCGATAATATCCCCGTCAAGCGACCTGAAAAAGCAGCTGCGGTACCCGGTATGGCAGGCAGCACCGGTCTGCTCAACTTCGTAGAGGAGGCAGTCCTCGTCGCAGTCCACGAGGATTTTCACCACTTTCTGGAAATGGCCGCTCTCCTCGCCTTTCTTCCAGAGTTTTTTCCGGCTCCGGCTAAAGTAATGGGCATACCGGTCGTCTCCGTGAGGCGCACTGCCTCCTCGTTTGCATACGCCATCATGAGGATATCCCGGGTTGTTTGTATCCTGCACGATCACCGGGATCAGCCCTCCGTCAGAGAACCGGAGGGGAAGCACCTTACACACCACCGGTAATGAAGGTCATGATCGCGAGCAGGAAATCCCCGCAGACGATAGCGGTGATAAGGCAGGCGGTGATCGGGATGATGAACGGGACTGCATAGGAGATCCAGACCGTTCCTGCTTTTTTGTAGAGCCCCAGTTCCTTTTCAAACTCTTCAGGGTGTTCCCGCAGATCTTTTGTGTAGATCCTGCCTTCTTCGGAACGCATCCGGCGCAGGGAATCCCAGAACCCGATAAATTTCCGCTCCACAGTGCCCTTTGTTTCGGTGAAGTCCTCCATCACAAAGCCCCATGACTCCTGGATCTTCTCTCCCTTCACCGGGAACCCGAAGAACATGTACTGGAGCGGGGCGCGGTTTCCTTTTACAATATTGATAATAAAAATTCCTACCGGTGCGACCAGATTGAGGATCAGCGCGTTGATCAGCACCGAGAAGGAGAGGAACCCGAGCGGTGGCGTATTAAGGAGTGGGGTTATGGGGAATGTCGGGATGCAGAATGCGATAAAGATAAGCGCCCATGCATCGGCACCGCCAAATAAGTGCATCTGGCCGAAGATGTAAAAGACACCGCAGAAGATGGCTGCGAGGGCGATATAGATGCCGGAAACTCCCCAGCTCCCGCCGCCGATCATGTAGAATGACGCGATGGCAAGGATGATAATAACCAGGATAAAATACCAGCGGGTTAAGACGGCTTCCACATTTGAATCCAGCATGTTGTCTTTCCGGATCTGTTTTGCCGTAAGTTTCCGCTCCGGTCTCTTTTTGGATTCCCGGTAGGATACATAGGCAAGAAGCCCGACAAGCATCACGTACCAGGGGATGAGCTGGATCTCAGGCAGTTTTCCTGTAGATATGGCCGGTATGATAAACCAGGAGATGGCAGGAAGGGCAAGGACTGCTGCAAGGTAATAGAACCTGAACGGGGTTTCAGGGTCGCGGTTGTCGATATAGTCTGCGTAAAAGAAACTGGCTATCAGTGCGAGGTAACCGAAGATCAGGCTGATATTTCCGGTCTGCTGGTAGAAGAGTACGATCGTTGCGGCGATTCCTACAACAACCATCGGGTACCATGTCCTGAACGGTACGCGACGGTCCTTGATGTCCAGGTACGATGCGTAGACAAGGGTAGCAAGAACCGCAACAGCGGAGATCACCATCGGGTAAAATATCATAAGCAGAAATACCGTTATATCTCCTACAACTTATGCATGGCGATTCCCGGATCGGTTATAACGGAATCGAATTATGGTGTGAAGAGTGGTCTTCATTGGAATCCCGGGTATAGTCTCCCTTTCGTTTGCGCGAAGATAACTTCGCAAATATATAATACACCGGTTGCGAATAAGTGATCGAGATTATTAAAAAGGGCAGTCTGTGGGAGAAATAAAAAAATTCCCCGGCGTGCACGTAAGAGGATTGATTCATGGATCTTCAGGAACTGCTGGAAAACATCCTCAAAGGTTCAAAATATCTGGGTACCTATTCCCTCGCCGAACTGCTCACGCTTGCCGCATCCCGGCACCTGAATGCTATCGCTGTGGCAAAAGAAGGGGACAGCAAGTATTACCTCGCATTCCTGAACGGTGAACCTGAGGGAGCGCTCTATGTGGATACCGACGGAGCGCTTTTTGGTGACAAGGCAGTCGTCCATATCAGGGGGGGCAGGAACTATGTCCTCTGCGATGTGAAACCGGATATTATCGATGCTCTTGTTATGGGGTGCCGAATCTTGAAAAGGTACAGCCTCCGGAAAAATATTATGTACATGGTCCCGGAGATCGGGAGAAAAAGTCAGGGTATCGGGGTGGTGACCCTTTCCGTACGGCGTGAAAAAATCCCGCAGAACGGCGTGCGTGTCTCTATCAGGAAAGACGGAAAGATTGTGGGAAGCGACACCACGACCGGGAACGGGGAGGTCAGTTTCCGTGTGATGCACGGTGACTATATCTGCCTTGTCCAGGAGCGGTCCCAGACCGTGACGAATTTTCCGATCATTTTTGATGAATCACACCCCTCCCATGTTCTGGATCTTTAATGCCCAAACGGAGCATGCGATCGTTATATCTTTCCTGATCTCCGACGGGAATATCCTCGGTAATCAAGACGAAATCCTTTAATTATATAATATCAGATTGATCGCGCATGAAGATTGGACGTGAGGACTTCGAGGCGTTGATCAAGGGGGAGAAAGATATCACTCCCTATATCGAACTTGACCCGGTTGCAGGTAACTACTCGGTTTTCGGGGTGAAAACGGCAAGCAACCCCAATTACCTGATTAAAGCGATTTACGAGATGTACGAGTCCCACTTAAACAAAAAGCTGGCCGTAAAGGCAGTACGCAAACTGTTCCGGTCTGTGGGCATGGGCTCCCTTGGGCTGTACAACCTCCTAAAAAAATTTGGTATGAACTTAACCCCCGCGGAATTTCTTATGCTGGTTTTTAAACTCCAGCACCAGCAGGGATGGGGAGCCCCGTTTGAACTCGTGGAACAGAGTGAAAAGCGGATCATCATCCGCACACAAGCACACCTTTGAGGCGGAGATTCTAAAAGACTGGAAGATGCCGGTCTGCGGTGTCCACCAGGGATGGATCGAAGGGGTCATGATGGCCGTTACCGGCAAGAACTGGTCATGTCTTGAACGCAAGTGCGTGGCAAACGGTGACGACTGCTGTGAATTTGTGATTGACCAGGTAGATCCCAGCTGGAAATTCAAGGCACAGTCTGTGGTCAAAGGCGATTCTGCCATCACCGAGTTCATCGACCACAGGCCGGTGGAAGGGACGATCAAGCTGATCGATGATCCGGTGGTCATAATGCCGAGATTTGTTTTCACGTCCATGATGAACTCCCTCAAAAAGACCATGGGCGAGATGCCGGCGGGCGGGGTAAATTACCGTGCCTACATGGATATGGGTAAGGAGAACGTCGAACATTACAAGAAGATGGGCATCACCCAGCCAACCACGCTCTCTGATATGGCGTTTACCTTCTATTCCCAGATGGGCTGGTTCCATCTGGTGAAAAGCGAGTGGAACGAGGCGAAAAAGGAGAAAACCATTACGCTCGAACACACGGTTGAATCCGAGGCGTTCGGGACGACTGGGAAGAACGTCTGCTACTGTACTGCCGGTCTCCTTGCCGGGATCATCGAAGGATCGTTTGGGATCAAAGTACAGTGCCGTGAAATCAAATGCCGTTCCAAGGGAGACGAATTCTGCGTCTTTACGGTCACCAACAAGGCTGAATAAAACGAATATATACGCCAATCTTCACGAAAGGGTAACCCGCCCCCTTTTTCCTCTTATTTTAAACACTCCAAAAGGCGGATGATACCCTACTGTTTCTTGTTGACTTCTCCAGTCAGCACGATGAATCCACGTGGTGCGGAGATAGCGCTGGCTGCAAGGCTATTAATATATCCTGAAAATCTATATTTATGTAACTGACCTTCATATTGTTCTAATCGGAAAAAAGTCATCTCCGTGAATCCTATGCCCGCAGCTCTTCAGATCCTGATCGTGGAAGATGACGAAATAATCTCCAACCTCATCGGCGTGATCCTTGAAAAGAAAGGGTATGCTGTTGCCGGCAAGGTAACCACCGGGGAGGAGGCGGTCATGAAGGCCGCAGGATGCCTGCCCGGATCTCGTTCTCATGGATATCAATCTTCCCGGGTCGCTTGACGGCATCTACTGCTGCACAGTATATCTATTCCATCTTCCGCATCCCGGTGATTTTTTTGACCGGCCAGTGCGATGATGCTACCCTCAACCGCGCAAAGGTTGCAGAGCCGTACGGGTTCATCCTCAAACCATTCACATCGAACGAGATTGTCTCCAATATTGAGATTGCCCTGTACAACCACAGCATGCGCAAACGGTATTATGACAAGGCCGCTCTCTGGGATATGAAGAAGATCATGGCAGCACTCGAATCGGTGATCATTACCGACACCAGGGGCCGCATCATCTTTTTGAACCCGTATTCCTGCAGGCTTCTGGATGTCCTGGAAAAGGATGCACTGGTAAAACCCCTCAAACAGGTGCTGATCCTCGTAAACAAGCAGACCGGAGAACGGATCAACGACCCGGCGCTTGATGTGATCCGGGACAAGATTGTTGTAACCTATGATCTCAATACGGTGCTTGTGTCCCTTGCAAACAAAAAACGATTTGTCGCGCTCACAGCGCGCCCGGTAAAAGATGACAAGAATGAGATGATCGGCGTATCAGTCCAGATCCGTGAAAAGACACTGACCGAGATCAAGATGGCAGGGAATGCCTGAATAACTCCTCCTCTGCATGGGTATGCCAGGACCGTAAAGGAAAAGACAAAAAGAAGATTGCGAAACCGTTACTTCTCGGATTTCTTTTTGAAAAGTGCCTTTGAGAACCGGTCGATAAATCCTTCTCTGGCGACTTTGGCCGGGCTCTCCGTGTACGCGACACCAATAAGGTCTGATGCGATCCTCTGTATCGCTTTTGATGCAGGTGAATCCGGATATTTAATGACAATGGGGGATCGCGCGGCCGCGGCCCGCCTCACGTTGGCATCCTCCGGGATGATCCCGAGAACTTTTACCCCGAGTACTTTCTCCATCTTTTTGGAAATAATCTCACTCTTGTCCTGGTCAACGCGGTTGATGATCGTACCGAGAACGTGCCCGCCTACCACTTCAGTCAGGATTTTTGTTTTGAGACCATCCACGATAGAGGAGAGTTCCGGGTTGACGACCAGTATAACCTCATCTGCAACGGCCAGCGGGACCACGCCATCCTTGCTGATCCCGGCAGGTGCATCGATCAGTAAATATTCGCACCTTTTTACTATCTCCGACAAAACGTCGCGAATCTTGTCCGGGTCTGCCTGCTGGAAACCCTGCAGGGATATACCGCTCGGGATAACCTTGAGTCCGGCAGGGCCGTTGTAGATCCCTTCATCAATATTGTTTTTTCCTGCAAGGATCTCATGCAGGGTTACCGGGGCATCCTGCAGCCCCAGGATAAGACCTATGTTTGCCATGCCGATATCGGCATCCATCAGGAACGTCTCTTTTCCCAGTTTGGCAAGCATCGTTCCCAGATTGACAGAAACGGTGGTTTTACCCGTACCTCCTTTTCCGGATGCAATCGTGTATACTTTGACCATCGTACACCTGTCGTTATGATTATAACTTACGTCAATTATACGTATAAGGAAATATTTTATTTATGTATTTCATATTTGTGTTATATCCACGTGTTTAAAATATCTTTTGTCTCGCATATAAGTTCTGATCCGGGTTCCAAAAGAGCCTGGCCTCTTATTTTTGCAATCCCGATAAGGTCCGACCCCTTATGCTCTATGCCAAACAGCATAATCCCGGGAATTCGGGCATGAGGATTTTCATTATACATCCCGCAGTACTCCGCGATATCATCAGCTGACGGTGAACTTTGGGAAGAGGCCAGCAACAGTCCGTCAGCTGTAGCAAGCGTGATCTCATCGAGGGAATATTTCTTTGCAAGAGCCGCAAGACTTTCCGAAAGATCTGTCATGCCCTCAATGCAGTCAATCGCCGCTGGATGTGGCGGAGATGTATAAATCGCCTGCTGGGGGAAACACCGGTGGTATCCACCAGAACTTTCTGTACGTGGAGAGGAATATGGTACGGGTCTTCAATAAGGGCACGCAGTCTGGCTCTCGCATTGGCCCGGATTTTTTTGATGACAAGACCGGCGGCAATGCAGATCGCGATAACGATACCTGTCACGATGATAAATACCGTACTGTCAATACCAAAGACGATGGACATCCTGCCGGCCTCCTTTTACCTAGTCCCGGTCCATCAGATGATCAAGATGGAGATTTTTTACCATCGTTTTGCAATCGTCCCTGATCTTGTCCGTCACCTGGTCGAGGTTCATGGAATCAAACGTATCAAAGGCGTTCTCTGAGCCGTTTTGCAGGGCATCTCCTGCCGGGATCTCCCGCTCTTTTGGAACCGGTGCGGTTGCTGCCCGGATCGATGCCGGGGGCCCGTTTGTGGGATTTTTTGGACCTGCAAGGGGACGAGGTGTCATTTTCGCTGGTTGTGCAGCGGGATTTGACCATTTTTCATGAGGCGGAGTGAGATTTGTTACCGGGACGGCCGGTTTTTTTCTCCATTGCCCGGTGAGCCGGATGAACCGGCTGGTTTGCGGGTTTCTGGGGTGCCGGTGAGGTACCGGCCGGTTTTTGTGATCCGCTCGGATTTGTTGAACTCCAAGGAAAGCTGAATCTGTGCCTCGTCCAGCGTTGAGAGTGCAGCATCAATCTCCTCTCCTGTGAGGGCCTGGAGCAGGCCCTCAAGTGCGGCATCACCCTTGAAGGTATTATACTCCGCAAGGATGCAGGTTCCCGATTTCAGCACGAGCGTGCTGATACTATCCCGGCACGAGATACTGCAGATCCCGGAGAACCTCCCCCGCTCCAGCTCTTTAAGAAGGTCTCCGGTTTTCTGGTTTTTCTGGATCTCGCGGAAGGTTCCGCGGGGAAGTTGCATGATCACTCTAATGATCGCATTCTTGTATATAGTTTCTTTTTTTTTTGAAATATCTCTGATAGATCCCATCTCCAAATATTAACGGGTACAGATATCGGGAATTCTGGTAGTCTTATTCTCCTGTTTTTTAATCAGGTGGTTGTCTGACGGTTGTTTAAAATACCGGTCTCTCCAGCTGCCGTTTTTGGTATTCTAAAGGTGAATCCGCACGTTCCCCCAGACAAAAAACCCAACATTTTAATAGGAAACAAGCAAGAGAGTAACATTTATTAAGTGGTGGGAAGATGCTCAAGCCGTTATTAGAGGAGTTTCTGAGGGTTGAGGGGGTATCCGCAGCAGTGGTCGTGGGACGAGACGGGTTCGTGATCGAAAGTGCGGTTTCCGGTAAGGTAGATATCGAGGCACTCGGTGCCATGGCCTCGACAGGTCTCGGTACCTCTGAAGCAATGGGAAATACTCTGGGTAAAGGCGAACTCTCCCAGATGCTTGTTGAACTGGAGAAAGGTCCTATTATTCTTGCCCCCCTGTCGGCGGACGAATTGATTGCCCTCGTTGCGGATACAACGGCAAATATCGGAAGAATTCGCTACGAATTAAAGAAGAACAAGGAACGCATCGTCGCGGCTCTTTAGTTTCCCTCTCTCTAGAACCCTTTTTATGAAACTGCCGGCAGGAACAGAGGGGGGTGTCATTATAAACCCCCAGAAAGAGGGTATGCTCCAGTACCTGATGGCGTTTAAGGGGGTAATCATGATTGACTCCGGCCGGGGAAAGGGCTTTATTCTTACGCGTAATGGTGACCTGGTTGCCGCATACTTTAAAGACAAATACGGTGTTTACCGGGGGGCATCTGCCGTCCAGAACCTGATGGCTGCCCCTGGTAGCGATACCGGTCTGCCGCAGCAGAATTTTATCATGAGGGTGTACGGCGATGAGGATTTTTCAGAGGCTCTGGAAATGTGCACGAAGGGCGGGGTGCTCATAGGAGCCGCCCCTTCAGAAGAGACTATCGCCCCTGCCCCGGGAAAGACCTCTGTGCCTTCCCGGAGTACCCCTACATTCCTCGATAAATCCACCCTTACAAAAATCATCAGCCAGCCCGGCGTCGTGGCGGTCTCCGCGTTCTATGAAGGGTTTCCGGTACAGTCCCTGGGTGAGGGGGATTTTGAGCATGTGGCTGCACGCGCTGAGGATCTCCTGCGGGCCGGAACCAGGATCGCGCAGGATATGAACCTCGGGCAGCCCAATCAGCTGATTCTCGAAACAGCGGATAATAAATTTATTATTGCACCCTGCGGAGATCTGTTCATCTGCATCATCACCCGTGCAGATGTCCAGCTCGGCCTCATGCGGGTCCTGATCAGGAGTATCCAGAACGAGGTGGGAGGGTGAGGCCCGATCCGGATGAGGCATGTGCATTGTCCAGGTGTCTTTCCCGCATTGTTTCAGAGGGTAGATATCAGTCCGGGATAAAATAATCTTTTATAAAAATCCCTGTGAGCAAGATCACCAGATTGGAGGAGGAGGTTCAGGTTGAAATCACATGATGATGAGGCTCATGATGATATTAGTACCCTTCTAAAAAAAATCCGGGGTGCACAGGCTCCGGAAGGTGAACCGGCAGTCCCGACAACATCGCCCCCGGAAAAGAATCCCGGATCCGGAGTACCGGAACCGGGTGGTGCAGGTGATTTCTCTGCACTCATACAGAAACTTGGCATGAACCAGACCGACCACGCTCCCGAGGGTAATCCGGAGAATGTCGATGTGCCGGGTCCCGCGTCACCTGTGAATAGTGAAGATTTGATGACCTGTTTGAAGATATGCCATCGCCCGAACCGGTTCAACAGCCCCCGGGCATGAGCGGAACCGATGTGCGTGATGTGCTGGGAACGTTTCTGGCACAGTCGGGGACCGCACCCGCTGCTCCCATTTCCCCCCCGACTGAAGAAAATGCTGTTCCTCCTGTTGTCGAACCCCAACCCGAGCCCGTTGTCGAAATTATTGAAGAAGATCCCCGGGATCACAAGACCTCCTCATTTTTCAGGAAAAAAAAGGTAACCCCGGAAGCCTTCTCGAAGGACTCTGCTGGTGACACCGGTGCGGGTGAAAATGACGATCGGATCATCTCTGTAGATCAGATCTCCGATCTCTCGGGACTTATCCTCCCCAAAGGTGCGACATTCCAGATAGAAGAGATCAAACTTCATGGAAGAATAAATGCTTTTGAGAGCACCGGGACCGACTTCCCCCGGAGCTTGCGGATATCTGGAAACGGGAATTCTCGACGGTTGGGTTCAAGGATCTCGAATCCGAGTTCTCGTTCGATGAAGAAAAGGCAACCCCGGCTGCGGCAAAAAAGTCCCGGTTTTCAGCGCTTTTCAGCGTCATACGTTCAGCATCCGTGGAATACAATCCCAAAGTGCATGGCCCACTGGTAGATCTTTCCTTTGAAGCGCAACCGGGTGTCGAAGAGATGGAGATGTACCCGGTCAATGAGCCCTATGCCTATGTCCGGGTCATTTATGACCATTCCACGCATGAATACACCTACCAGGTTATCGAACCCGTTCTTTCCGAACCTGAAAAAGATCTGTTAAAGGAATTAAAAGAACGCCTCTTTGAAACGCTCGATATCAACACCAAAGATATATCCAAAGAGGAGGCACGGCGCCAGCTCAGAAGTTCGGTGGATGATATCCTCGCCGATTACGGGATCAAACTCAGCCCGGTCCAGCGCGAGAAGATCCTGTATAACATGCACAAGGATTTCCTTGGCGACGGCCTGATCGATGCGATCATGCATGACAAGTATATCGAGGATATCTCCTGCGATGGTGTCAACGTTCCCTTATTTGCATTCCATGCCAGTTACGAATCGATGAAGACGACGCTGATGTACCACAATGCCGAGGAACTCGATTCGTTTGTCACGAAACTCGCCCAGCGTGCCGGCAAGTACATCTCCATTGCAGAACCGATTCTCGATGCGACCATGAGCGATGGTTCCCGTATCCAGATGACGCTCGGGCAGGAAGTAACCGCTCACGGCTCAACATTTACCATCCGTAAGTTCAAGGATGAGCCGATCACCCCGACCGATCTCATCGAATGGCACACGTTTTCCCCGCTTTCGGTTGCCTATATCTGGCTTGCCGTCGAGAACGGCAAATCCGCACATCTTCGCCGGGGGAACTGCATCCGGTAAGACCACGTCGTTAAACGCGATCTCACTGTTTATTCCCCCGATGGCAAAGATCGTCAGCCTTGAAGACACACGGGAATTGAAACTTCCCCACCCCAACTGGATCCCGAGTATAACGCGTGACTCGTTTGATACGGCAGGACGCGGGGAGATCAACATGTACGAACTCCTGCGTGCCGCCATGCGGCAGCGGCCGGAGTACATCATCGTCGGAGAAGTCCGTGGCAAGGAGTGCCAGACGCTCTTCCAGGCGATGAGCACCGGCCATGTCACGTACTCCACGATCCACGCGGACTCGGTATCGAGTGTCGTCCACCGTATCGAGAACCCGCCCATGGATGTGCCGCGGAACATGCTCTCGGCTCTTGATATCGTCTGCATCCAGGTACAGGCACGGGTGGGTGGCAAACGCATCCGCCGGAACAAGCAGATCGTCGAGATCCTCGATATCGACCCACGGACAAACGAACTGATCACGAACGAGGTCTTCAAATGGCGGTCAGCGACCGATGAGATCACCTATTCGGGGAAATCCTACATCCTTGAAGAGATCATGGAGGCCCGGGGCTGGAATGAGAACCGGATGCGGGAAGAACTCAAGCGCCGTCAGGAAGTGCTGGAGTGGATGCGCATCAAAAAGATCCGGCATTACAAGGATGTCGCAAAGATCCTTATCTCCTATTACCGTGAGCCGGAAGTTGTTATCGAACGTGTAAGGAAGGACCTGTATGAATAGTTATGAACGGTTCTGCTTCAATCTCCTCGGATGCGGATGAAGGCGACAACGGGAACAGTACTCCCAGCTCCGCAATGACCTGATATCGGCCCGTCTTAAAACCCCGTTTGAAGTCTATATCTCCACTGCCATTGTCAGTTCAGTCCTTGTTGGCCTTATCTCGGCGGTAGCACTGGGATTTTTTACCTGGCTCCTCAAACTCCCCAACCTCATAAAATACAAAGGAGAGGTTCCTGCATCGTTCCTCTTTTTATCCCAGCACAGTCTCATTATCGGGACCGTTTTTGTGATCTTCTTCTCGCTCCTGGTCTTTGGCGGGATGACGTATGCGGTATTCCTTGTGTATCCATCGGTCGTTGCCGGAAACCGGCGCCGGAATATCGATGCAACTCTGCCCTACGCTATCAACTATATCACCTCCATGTCCACTGCCGGTATCACCCCGGCAGAGATCTTCCGCCTGCTGGGGGACAGCCCGATCTATGGCGAGAGTTCGGTTGAAGCGCGGTATATCGCGCGGGAGATCGATATCTTCGGGAGAGATCTTATTGATGCGCTCAGGATTGTCTCTGCAAGCACTCCCTCGCGGCGGATGAAAGAATTTTTACAGGGTTCGATGGCCAGTATCTCCAGCGGAGGGAACCTTACGGACTATTTCCGCACCAAGGCCAACCAGTACGCCCTGGAGAACCGCCAGACCCAGAAAATGTTCCTGGATACGCTCGCGTTAATCTCGGAATCGTACGTAACCGCAATGGTGGCCGGCACGCTCTTTTTGATCATTCTCCAGTCGATCATGTCAGTCCTTGGCGGTGATGCAAAGCCGATGTTCCTCTATATCATCATCTATATGATGATCCCCTTTGGCACGATGATGTTCATCATAATGATCAGTTCCATGACCCCGGAGACCTGATATGGCATTCAAAGATACGTTCACGGGAATACTCGGGCAAAAAAAGGACCCTGCCTATCAGCCCCCCCTCCCGCTTACCCGCGCAGAGATGGATTCGGTTGAAGGGGAACTCAATACGATCACTGCCAGGATTGAAGGTGAACGGAAGAGCCGGGAAGGAATCGGGCGATTCTTCAAACACCCCATCAGGGTTCTCACAGAGCAACCGGTTAATATCCTCATTGCCTGTGTCCCTCTGGCGTTGATCGTCTTTATCGGCGGGTTTATCTCGATGGTGAAGATGTACGGCATCACGGTGCTCTTTACTTCCACTGTTATCGATGATTTTGCGATTCTTGCCGTGCTCATCTGTATCATCCCTGTTGCCATCCTTGATTTCAGGGAACAGCGGCGGATAACCAATCTTGAGGAGGCCCTCCCCAACTTCTTCCGCGATCTTGCCGGGATGAATGACTCCGGTATGACGCTCCCGAATGCAGTTCACCTTGTCGCAGGTGCAGAATACGGGACCCTGACGCCCCATATCCGGAAACTGGACAACGAGATGTCATGGGGCGTCGGTTTTGTTGAGGGTATGAACCGGTTCGGGAAGAACCTGGGAACACCGCTTGCCGACCGGAGTGTCGACCTGATTGCAAAGGCAAGCCGGGCCGGCGGGGATATCAGCGAGGTGCTCCGTGCAGCAGCGAGCGATACCTTTGAGGTGGTCAACCTCGCCCAAGAACGCCGGAATAACATGCTGATCTACGTGATCATCGTACTCGTCTCGTGGGCAGTTTTTATGTTTGTTATCGCGGTGCTTGTGAGTTCCTTTTTGAGTACGATGGCCACGGCGGGCGTGGCAGCACAGGCGACAGCCGCCAGCAGCCAGTTCATGGGCAGAATCGATCTCCCGGCGTACAAACGGCTGTTCTCCCATGCAGCGATGATCCAGGGATTTTTCTCTGGTCTCTGCGCCGGCCAGATGGGTGAAGGACGGGTTGTTGCCGGTCTTAAGTATTCGGCGCTCATGCTGATCATATCGTGGGTTGTGTTCCGATTCTTCATCTGATCTTTTTTCGTGCGCCAGAATTACGAACCATTTTTTATTCCGGGCAGAATCCGGTCTGAACCGGGGAATTGGTCTTCGGCAATCAGGATTGTCAGATACGATAAAAGACTTACAAATCCGGTAACCGGCGCTGATATCGTGCCGGTAAAAAAATAAAAAATAAGAATATATCGGGAGTTGTCCCCGTTACGAGATGTTTTCTGTACTATAGCCTTTCAGGGAGAGGAGCTCTTTTACCCGGTCACGGTGATTGCCCTGGAGTTCGATAGAATTCCCTTTCACGGTACCGCCACAGGCGAGTTTTCCTTTCATGAACTTGGAAAGTTCTTCGAGATCAATATCGGTCGGGTCAAGTCCTTCAATCACGGTCACTTCTTTCCCGTACCGGCGTTTGTTCACTTTAACATTGATCCGCTGCTGTTCCTTTGCTACCTCCTCACAGATACACAATTCCCTGGGAAGTCCACACGTCGGGCAAATGCCACCAATCATTACAGCTATTTTTAAGTTCTGGTTATTTATTACTTGGCATTGCCGGGACGATATTCGGCCGGTAAATCGCGTTTGCAACTATTTTTCGACACGTATTCGTTTTATGTGCGGGCAATCCAATGATTGAGTATGTCGCTCATGGTCGTGGGGTCTTCGTCGCACGTGGGAAAAAGCGTGACGGTGGCTGCGATCTGCCGGTGCCTTGTGCGACGGGGGATGAGCGTTGCGCCGTTCAAGTCCCAGAACATGAGCCTGAACTCGTTTGTTACAGAGGATGGCGGGGAGATCGGGATGGCACAGGCGATGCAGGCATGGGCTGCACGGCTCTCTCCCACGACCGACATGAACCCGGTGCTGCTCAAGCCGAAAGGTGACTGTATCTCGCAGGTGGTGCTTTTCGGCCACCCCTATAAGGATGTCCCGATAGCGGAGTACTACAAGGAAACACCCTACCTGCTCACAGAAGCAGTGGCAGCATTCCGGCGGCTTGAAGAGGAATATGGCCAGGTCGTGGTTGAAGGGGCGGGGGGTGCAGCCGAGGTCAACCTGTACGACCGGGACATCGCAAATACGCTGCTTGCCGAGAACCTCAACATCCCCCTGATCCTCGTGGCAGATATCGAACGGGGCGGGGTATTTGCCCAGATCTACGGCACCATCCGACTCCTGCCGGAAGCGGTCCGGCCGCTGGTGAAGGGGATCATCATCAACAAGTTCCGGGGAGATCCGGCCATCTTTGCCCCGGGAGTGAAGATGATCGAAGAACTCACCGGTGTGCCGGTGCTTGGTGTCGTGCCCTATTTCACCCTCCCGCTCCCCAGTGAAGACTCCCTTTCCCTTGGGGATAAAACGGTCCGGGAGTTTCCGGTCCGGATTGCGGTCATCCGGCTCCCCCATCTCTCCAATTTTACGGATTTCGAACTGCTCGAACAGTATGCGGCAGTCGAGTATGTTTCCTGCGGAGCCCCGCTTATTGGGTATGACTGCATCATCATCCCTGGCACCAAGAACACTGTCGATGATCTTGCCGCGCTTAAGGCACGGGGAGCGGATCGCGAATTGCGGGATGCGCGGGTGAGGAACGTGCCGGTGATCGGGATCTGCGGGGGATACCAGATGCTGGGAAAAACCCTCATAGACGAAGGTTTTGAATCCGCCGCAGGAGTTTATGAAGGGCTCGGACTGCTTGATTGTGTCACCCGTTTTTCCTCATATTCAAAAAACACCACGCAGGTGGAACGCAATGCATGCCCGGTTCCACCGATCCTCTCTTTAATGGGCACGGTGACCGGATACGAAATTCACATGGGGGTTACCGGAGAAGGAACAGACAGAGAGGCATTGTGTGGTGACGGCCGGGTAAGTACCGACGGGCTCGTCTTTGGCACCTACATGCACGGGCTGTTTTTAAATCCGTCCGCGGCAAACGCGTTGCTTTCCTATCTTTACGGGAAAAAAGGGTTGCCCTTTGTGCCAATCATTCAGGGAGGCACCGATCCCTACGATACGCTTGCGACATTTTTCGAACAGCATGTGGATATGGCTGCAATTCTTGCATTGCTAAAAGGATCGGAGGAATTGCGGGAGACACCGCGTGTTTCATGAGGGATATTTATCCGATAATGTTCGTGATGCTGTGGAATCCCTCACCCTTTCGGTCCGCACACCGGACTGCCTGCACTGTGGAGAGATCCACATTTTCGGTCACCCGGCACTTCACGCAGTAGGCCAGTGACGGGGATTTCACATACTGGCCTTTTACTTTGAACTCCCGGCTGTGGATGCAGAGCCGGCAGTAATCGACCGGCTCCCGTTTTTCCGGCAGGCACTGGACCGTGCCACCGGTTACGTCCAGTTCCCGGTATGTATCAGATCCCATAGTAGCGTCCTCTTGTATCCCATAGTATCTCCGGCACTACACTTAAAACAGTTCAACGCCAAAATTAGAGCCATGAAGGTGTGTATCATGTGCGGGGGCGAAGGAACGCGTCTGCGCCCTCTCACATTCGAACGTCCGAAGCCCTGTATTCCGATTGTCAACCGACCGTCCATCCAGCACCTCGTCTCACACCTGTCCAATATGGGGTTCCGCGAAGTGGTGATGACCCTCGGGTACCTGGGAAAGGATATCGAGGCGGCACTCGGTGACGGCTCGCTCTTTGGCGTCGATATCACCTATGTCCACGAGAAGACCAAACTGGCACTGCCGGCAGCGTGAGAAATGCCAAAAAATATCTCGACGGTCAGGATTTTCTGGTCGTTGGCGGCGATCATGTTACCGATTTGAATGTCCTTGAATTCTACCGGTTCCATAAGACTGAGAAGGCAATAACCTCCATAGGACTTATTTCGATTGACGATCCCGGCGAGTATGGTATCGCTGAAATCGACGTCAACTACGAGATAAAGCGGTTCAAGGAAAAACCATCCCCCGGTGAGATATTCTCCAATCTCGCAAGCACGGGGATGTACGTCTGCAAACCTGAAGTTTTTGATCACATCCCTGCAGGAAAGAAATTCGATTTTGCACGGGATCTTTTCCCCCACTTAATGGACGAGGGTAAACCCCTCAAAGGCTGGCTTGCCCGGGGGAACTGGACTGATGTGGGCAGCCCGCACTCGCTCCGTCAGGCCGAGCGCTGGAAACTGCAGGACATCACGATCACCGATATCATCGGCGACCTCTCCATGCACGGTGCACGGGTGCAGGGCCCGGTGCAGCTGGGTGACGCGATCACTCTGGGCAAGAATACCCGGGTGATCGGGCCGGTTGCAATCGGGGCAGGGACGACCATCGGGAACAATGTGCTGATCGGCCCCTACACGAGCATCGGTGAGCGGTGTATCATACGGAACAATGCAAAGATCTTCTCCTCGTCCTCTACAACCGGGCAGTCATCGGCGCTAATACCACGATCTCGGGAAGTATCATCGACAATGATACCCAGATTGGGGAAGGGTGCTGCATAGAGAACGATACCGTTATCGGCCCCCGTGTTGTTTTGCGCAACAACGTAGTGGTACATTCAAAAACCCGGATCTGGCCTGAAGTCGTGGTTCCCGAGGGTGTTATCGTAAAAGAGCACATCCTCAACGAAAAGTTCGACGTCAGGTGCGAAGGGTCGTAAGAAAAAGTATACGTTTTTTTATTCAGGCCCGTTTTACCAGCCGGTGCGTGATCGCAACGAGCGGGTGGCGGGCGTAATCCAGTACCTGCACGTCATCGAGTGTCTTTAGGTTCATCGTGGTTGCCGTCCTCTCCATGCCCAGTTCCACATCCTCTCTGATCTCAATGATGTATGCATCAAGCGCCGTGATGCCAAGCCTCTTTGCGGCTATCGCGCGGTGGTGACCGTCCACGAGGATAATCCGGCCCGGCCTTTTCACCACGATGATGGGTTCAGCCAGCCCCTTTTTGATCTCGTAGATCCTGCCCTCCAGTTCGTCCTCGTAAATTTTGGACTGGGTGGGGAGCAGATCCTTGATGGGCACAATGCCCCGGTTGAGCGTGGGATCGACACCGTAGAGTTTTTTTAGGGTCGTCATAAAATTGAAGACTTTTTCCGGGGATACGTGTTCGATCTGCGAGCGGATCACATCGGAATTGGAGATGATCCCGAGCAGGTGGTTTTTCTCGTCCACCACGGGAAGCTTCTGGATGCCGCTCCTGAAGATCACCCGTGCCGCATCCGTGATATCCATCTCGGGATCCGCAACAATCAGCTCGCCGGACATGGCCTGTTCGATCGTCTCGCCCGGCTTTACAAAGAGGAGGTCGCGGGCGGCGATATACCCGACCACTGCCGAACCGTCAACGACCGGGAAACCGTCGTGATTGGTCTGCTGGATCTTCTCTATTACCGATTGCACCGTGCCATGAAGATCCACGCTGACGACATCATAGGTCATATAATCCTTGACCTTTTTTTTGTCCATCGAGGTACAGTTTCCGGTGCTGATGACATTAAAGAATCGGTAAAAAAGGTATGAGTGTGGGTAGTGGATCTATTCGATAGCAATGCGTTAAACCGGTGCAATCGTTGAACGTTTGAGGTGGACTTCCAGCACCCCGTTCCTGAAACCGGCTCTGGCATCGTTCTCAGTTACATCTGGCAAAGAAGATCATGGAAGTGCCACAGGTCCCGGGAAATCATTGGATCCGGATCCTATCAGAATAGTTTATGACCGTTAAACATTGACTTAATAAGGAGGATTTTAATAATGGGCGCAAAAAAACAGGCAGTGAAATCAAAGAAAGCGTGGATAAAAGTACTTGCGGTTGTCGCAGGTGTATTTTTTGTCGTACTGATGGTGGTATCCGCGATGGGTTCAAGCTGGATTTCATCGCTTGCCACGGTAAAACCCGGCGATGTGGTGGTTCTGGACTATACCCTGCGGGATGCGCAGGGAAACGCGCTCCTCACCTCGAACCAGCAGCTGTACACGCAGCTTGTCGGTGAGGGTTCCGGTGTCATGTATTCAAAGCAACTCACCATAACTGCAAACCAGTCCCCCTCGACCGCGATATTCCCGGTTCAGGTCTATACCGCAAAGAGCGGCTGGACCAACCAGTTTGCATTGTTTGCAAGCGAGTATACCACGATCAGCACGGGGGTTGTCGGATCTCAGGACAAACGGCGTGAAAACGATCTCTCTCGTCGTCAGCCCAGCCCATGACACAGTTCTGGTCGGCAAACCAGCTGGCGCTCAATAACATGACTCTTTCATCGATGCAGGTCGGCGAGCTCATCGACCTTGGTGTTTCCGACAACCCCAATGCGGCAGCGGCCAATTCCACCTCCCAGACGTATATACGGATCGGTGAGATCACCAACAAGACTTCGGACGGGGTCAACATCGATTTCTCCTATCCAAAAGTTGATGTCACCGTCGTCTCGATCAACAAGGCTTCGAGCTGATCACCCGAATATTTTTTTAAAATCTGTTACTCTCCGGTGTGACTGCTCACCCGGGTAATTCATAAAAACCGGATATTGGCATCCTGACTGACCAAGAATCTTCCTGACAACTGGCCGGGAATGCGATGTTGTTTTGACCTTCACGGTACGCGGTCTTCATTTACGCCCGGAGAGCGGGTGGTAAAAATATAAAAAAAGGATCCTATGACCGGACCCCGTAGATACGCTTGATCTTGTGAGCGATCGTCTTCCATCCCTCTTTTCTCATCAGGGGACCGTCGCGCATTTTGATGTGGGAGAGTTTGAACCGCTTCCCGTCGACAACGTACTTCTCACCAACTACAAACTCATCCTCACCTTCGCATTCCATGTAGAGCGGGATTGTTTTCCTGCCGTCATGGACTGAGATCTTCACGATTACCCGGTCGATAGTTCTCGTCCATAGGGTGGTGATGTCCTTTGCCTTTGCACGCGGCAGCCTTCGCCCCCCGCATTCAATCGCCGTGACTTCGACCCCGTAGGCTTCGTCTCCGCACTCTGCCACAAGGTGGTCGTCAAGGAAACACTCGTCATCCGGGTCAAATTCGATGGTGCCGGTAAGGGAGGTTCCTTCCCGGGAGACAATCGTCTTTATCACGAGCAGTTCCGGTTCCTTCTCCCAGGGAATCCGGTGGTGGTGCCCGCACGTGGTGCACCGGACAAGGCGGTCGCGGGACTCAGCGAGGACCTCATGCTCGGTCTCTTCCCCGCATTCGGGACACAAAACGGTGATAAACATTAAAATATGAATGGCAACCCTCACATGATAAAGCATGAAGGCGCAGGAGATTATCCGGTGCCGGGGACATCCCCTCGTCCTTGGTACCCACCCGACCACGTTTGAGGTGACCTGCGAAGAGCATCTTACCGGGAATGGCAACTGCATCATCGGGATAGGTGCCGACAAGGGCTGTGCCGGCCTATCAGGGGACTTCAGACAGATTCTCGCCCACGATGATGCGGTTCTTGTGACACGGCTTTCTACGGGGAACGCTGAAGTCGAGGTGCGATCCCGGGGATCGGCGCACCTTACCCTCGATCACCCGACAGACCTCGTCTGGCGGCGCAGCACGTTTACCTGCGGAAGGACGATTGGCATCTGCTCGGATCATGTTGCCGCAACCCTTTCCCGGGAGCTGATCGCCGCACTCCGGAACGGTGAAGAGATGACCGTCACCCTGACCGTTACGCGTCCCGACTAAGTGTGGTAATCTTCTCTTCGGCCCCGGCAAGCAGGGTTTCGCACTGTTTGATAAGCGCTGCTCCCTGTTCGTATAACATCATGCTCTCGTCAAGGCTCGTGCCGCCGTCCTCGATCTTTGCGATGATCTGCCGTAACTGCTCGATCTTTTCTTCATAGGTTTCCGTCATGATCCACACGCTCCACTGTTACCCGGCTCCTGCCATCGTAAAACCTCAGGTTCAGCCGGTCGTTCTCCCTGATGGCATCCGTGGACTTCACCACGATGCCATCTTTTTCCGCCACGCAATACCCCCGGGCAAGCACCGCACGCGGGCTCCTTCCGTCAAGTGCCGTCTTCATCTCCGCAAGCATGAGCCGGTCGCGCTCGATGCGGGTCACAAACGACCGTTCGAGCCGATCAGAGAGGTCAGCGGTTGCCTGCCGTTTCTCGCCAATCTTCCGGCAGAACCGCTGCGGGCGGAGGCGGTCCCGGAGCGCAGCGATATCCTCCTGCGCCCGTGAGACGCGGGAAAGCAGTGTCCCGCCCAGCTGGCACCGGAGATCCCGCAGCGCGATCCGGAGATCTTTCCTGTCCGGTACCACCAGTTCGGCCGCAGCCGAGGGGGTGGGCGCCCGCATGTCGGCGGCGAGATCGGCAAGCGTCACGTCGACCTCATGGCCTATGGCCGATACTATCGGCACTGGGCATGCAGCAATCGCCCGCACGACATCGGGGTGGTTAAAGGGGAAGAGATCCTCGAAACTCCCCCCGCCCCGTGCGACGATCACCACATCCACCAGCCCTGCGACCCGTCTGATTGCCCGTGCGATCTCCCCGTGGGCCTCATCACCCTGCACAGCAGTCGGGGAGATCACGATCTCCACGGGATAGCGACGGGCAATAACGGTACGGATATCGTGGATGACCGCACCGGTCTCAGAGGTGACCACGCCCACCCGCGCAGGAAATGACGGCAGCGGACGTTTCCGTTCCGTGGCAAAACAGCCTTCCGCCGCCAGTTCCTGTTTCCATCTCTCAACGAGAAGATACTTCTCCCCGGCTCCCGCCCGGGTCATCGATTTTACCTGTAACTGGTAGGACCCGTGCGGCGGATACACCCGGACCGAACCGGTGACGACGACACCCATGCCGTCCTCCGGCTCGAAGGAAAGCCGGTCGGCATCCGACCGCCACATGACGCACTTTATCACCGCTGCCGTGCTCCCGCCCCCTTTCTCCGACAGGGAGAAGTAACGGTGGCCCCGGGTGTGATGCGTGTAATTGGTGACCTCGCCCTGGACTTTCAGGTCCTGCAACTGCCGGTCATCAAGAAGGCGTTCGATGATACCGGAGACCTCGCCGACCGTGAGCGGAGTATCAGGAAGGACGGGCAATTCTTTTGGTTCCTGCGCATCAGTGGGCTCGGTGCGGTAAAACCAGTCCATGACAGAAATATTATGCGCTAAAGCGCTTATCAATTAGTATTATCATGACTGCCTACGGCGTTTCGAGTATGTTCTTCCACGAATATACATCAGAGGAGATCTTCTCGTTTGCTGCACAGGCAGGTCTTGACGGACTTGAGTACTGGCTGGAGACACCGCATTTCTGGCTCCGCGATCTCCCGATAGATGAAGTAATCGCCTGCCGTCGGGCCCACCCGGAGATCGCCACGCTCACCGTCCACACGCCGGTTCTTGACCTGAACCCCTGTTCCATCAATCCCGACGTCGCAGAGATCTCGGTTACCTATGCAGTCCGGTCGCTTGAAATGGCGCAGACGCTCGGGGCCAGCGTCCTCACCGTTCACCCCGCCGGAGAACGGCAAAACGTCCCCCGGGCGAGGCGGACCGTGCCCGGTTCGACCATTATATTGGGGCGCTCCGCGAGGCCGCCTTTAAGGACACGGTCACGGTCGCGATCGAAAACATGGAACCTGCCGTCAATTCCCTTATCTGCACACCCGGACAGATGCGGGACGTGCTCGATTCTGAACCATGGCTTAAGTTCACGCTCGACACCTCCCACGCGCTCGCGGAATCCGAGGAGACGGTGATGCAGTACATCGATCTCTGCGCAGACCGGCTTGCAAACGTGCATATCAGCCATGCTGAAAACGGGAGGCTCCATCTCCCGCTGGACCGGAGCCCGGTGATGGCCCGGATCCTCACAAAGCTCCGCGACTGCCACTACCGGGGCAGCCTGATGCTTGAGATCGACGACCTCAATTTCGGAAAATCGCTCCCTGCACAGGAAAAGTGCGCGATCCTCGCAAGGGATAATGCGTTTATGAGGGAATGCATGGAGTCTGACTGAACGGGGTTGCCTTATGCCCATTGGTTTTATTTAATCACATTTCCCATATCTGCTGTATAAGAACGACTATGAACCAAAGATGCTGGCGTGTTTTTACACGGCGTGAAACAGGATGATTGAGAACTTTTTTTATCTTCTGCTCTTTATCGTCTGCATCCTGCTCTCCGCGTTTTTTTCGAGTTCAGAGGTCGCCCTGATCTCGATCACCAAGGCGAGGGTGCGGACGCTTGTGAACGACAACAAGCCCGGTGCCATGGCCCTTGCCACGTTAAAGGAGAACCCGGATCACTTCCTTATCACGATCCTGATCGGGAACACCATCATGAACATCGCAGCGGCCGCTATCGCAACGGCGATTGCGATTAGCGTCTTTGGCAGTATCGGTGTCGGTATCGCCACCGGTTTTGTCGTGATCGTCCTCCTGATCTTCGGCGAGATCGGCCCGAAGATCTACGCCACCCGGGCCCCGGATACGTTTCCCCGCACCGTCGCACCCATTATTCTTTTCCTCTCTCGCATACTCTCGCCCGTCATCTGGGTCGTCGATCGGCTGAGCCCCTCGCTTGGCGTCGGCAGAGACGCGGCAGAACCCGCGGTGACCGAAGAGGAGATCAAGGAATGGATCGATGTGGGTAAGGAAGAAGGCACGATCGAGCAGGACGAAAAAGAGATGCTCTATTCGGTGCTGGAGTTCGGGGACACGACCGCCCGGGAGATCATGACTCCCCGCGTTGACGTGATCCTCATGGAGGATACCTCGGGTATCGGTGAAGCGATCCGGATCTTCAACGAGACCGGTTTCTCCCGTATCCCGGTTTACCACGATCAGATCGACAACATCACCGGCGTCCTCAATGTAAAGGACGTCTTCTCCGCGATGGTCTCAAAGAGGAAAGACCTTTCGATAAAAGAGATCATGTACGACCCGACCTTCGTTCCCGAGACAAAGAAGATCGACGATCTCTTAAAAGAACTCCAGGTCCACCGGGTGCAGATTGCGATCGTCATCGATGAGTACAGCAGTTTTGTCGGGATCGTCACGGTCGAGGACATTCTTGAGGAACTCGTGGGAGAAATCATGGACGAGTACGACAAGGAGGAACCCGAGGTGCAGACTATCTCCGAGGGGGTCTACGTGCTCGACGCCCAGATGTGGGTGGACGATATCAACGACGAGCTCGGGCTCGGGCTGCCCATGGATGAATCGTACGAGACTGTCGGGGGACTCCTGATCGACCGGCTCGGCCACATCCCGCAGCACCCGGGAGAGAAAGTGGAGATCGAGGCCGGGAGGATCACGCTTGTCGTCATGCAGATGCATGGCAGGCGCATCGTGAAGATCAAGTGCGTTGTCCGCTCGGAAACGAACGGCGGGGCCGAGCACCAGTAAGCGGGTGGAGAAACCATGACAAAACGGATCGTAGTGGTCGCATCGGGTCGCGGTTCGAACTTCCAGGCCATCATCGGGGCCCTCCAGCGTGGGAACATCCCCGCCGAGTGCGTGGCACTTGTCACCGACAACCCGAAAGCGTATGCGATCGAGCGGGCAGAGGCCGTTAATATCCCGGTCGTCGTTGTCGATTACGGCTCGTTTGCTGCACGGGAACTTTACGAGCAGGCACTGCTTGAGGCACTTAAGGGAGCCCGCCCCGACCTTGTCGTGCTCGCTGGTTACATGCGCATCCTCGGGTCAGCGATTGTCCGCGAGTATGCCGGGAAGATGATGAACATCCACCCGGCGCTCCTGCCCAGTTTCACCGGCCTCCACGCCCAGCGACAGGCACTGGAACACGGGGTAAAACTCGCCGGTTGCACCGTACACTTCGTGGACGAGAGTCTTGATGGCGGCCCCATCATCCTCCAGCGCTGCGTCCGGGTCATGGATGACGATGACGAGGATACCCTGGCAAACCGCATCCTCATTCAGGAAAATCTCGCCCTCCCTGAAGCGGTCCGGCTTTTCTGCGAGGATCGCCTCATCATTGAAGGAAGAAAGGTCAGGACCCGGTAAAAACGTCCTGTCACGTGATTAACTTCATCAGGCCCTGCCTGTGCCCCGTCATTTTTATATCCCGGGCGCTGATAATATGACACCTAAAAAAGGCAAAATAGTAAACCATGAAAGACAAGAATCGCACCCCTTCGGTAAAACCACTGGCACGGGAGCGTATTGCGGTGCTCTTTTCCGAGGCCGAGAAGGTCTATCATGAGCACCCTGAATACAGCGACCGGTATGTTGCCCTTGCCCGGAAGATTGCCATGCGCCAGCGTGTCAGGATCGACCGGGAACACCGGCGCCGGTTCTGCCACCACTGCTACCGGTACCTGGTGCCCGGGGTAAACATGCGGGTGCGGGTTCACCATGGATGGGTGGCATCCACCTGCCTTGAATGCAACAAGACGACCCGGTACCGGGTGGAGAGATCTCATGACAACACCGAATGATCCCACAATGCAGGACCTTAAACCGACGGTCTGGATCGGGAAGCAGGGATGTACTGAGGCGACGATCGAAGAGATAGTGGCCCAGCTCAAAAAACGCAAGGTAATCAAGGTAAAATGGCTCCAGAATACGGAGGTCGACCCGGAAGCGGTGGCAGAGGCGGCCCGTGCCGTCTTGGTCAGCGTCCGGGGAAAAACGATGGTGCTTGCGGCACGCGGGCAAAAAGAGAAAAAATAAACCCTTTTCTGGTCCGGCAGAGACGAGGGCCGGCTTCTCGAAATATATAAGAACCTCGCTTACCAATAAGTTAAGACTGTTATTTAATTTTAAAAACAGTGAGGACTATTTCATGACGACCGTATATGATGTCCCGGCCGACCACCTCATCAGGAAGGTTGCCGAGGAGCTCAAGAAGCGGCAGGAGATCAAGCCGCCGGCATGGGCTGCCTTCGCAAAGACCGGGGTACATAAGGAGATGCCTCCCGAAGACCCCGACTGGTGGTTTATCCGGGCAGCAGCAGTGCTGAGACGCGTCTATGTCGACGGCCCCTTGGGTGTCGAACGGATGCGGAGTTTCTATGGTGGGAACAAGAACCGCGGCTCAAGACCGAATGCTTTCCGGAAGGGCAGCGGCTCGATTCTCAGAAAGGCCCTCCAGCAGCTTGAGGCCGCGGGGCTTATCGCGCACGACAAGACCGGGCGCAGGGTATCCCCGCCGGTATGGCGTTTCTGGATAACCTCTCTCAGGACGTTCTTGCAAACCCGCCGGCCCCGGTCCCGAAAAGGGTAAAGCCGGTTGCCGAAGAGCCAAAGAAGGCTGAAGGCGGCAAGAAGGGCGGCAAGGCGCCAAAGGGCGAGAAGTCCGACGATGCGAAGGGCGAGAAGAAGCCTGCCGCAAAGAAGGGCGAAGGCAAGAAAGAGAAAGCTGACGGTAAGAAGCCCGAAGCATAAGTCTGGTGACATTCCATGGGAGACGACGAGTTAAGTGAGATCCGGAAAAGGAGGATGGCACAACTCCAGCAGCAGGCAGGCCAGCAGCAGGAGGAACTCGAACAACAGCAGCGTCTCAAGCAGCAGATGCAGATGGTACTGATGCAGATTCTCGAGCCCGACGCCCGGGAACGCCTCAATACCATCAAACTGACCAAGCCGGACTTTGCCGGTGCCGTGGAACAACAACTGGTGGCGCTCGCCCAGAGCGGGCGTCTCAAGCAGAAGATCACCGATGCACAGTTTAAAGAACTGCTCCGGCAGCTGCGCCGGCAAAACGGGATTACTCGATCACCAGAAAGTGATGAAAGCAGGAGTGCTTTACAGCGGCGGGAAGGATAGTTCCCTTGCAGCGATCATGCTGGGTACGTATTACGAGGTTGAACTCAACACGTTTGTGTTCGACCCCGCCCGCTTAATCCCGACAATAGAACATGCCGCGCAGGCGCTGGGGTTTCCTTTAAGGAAACGGGTATTCCCTGAAGGAATGGCAGAAAATATGGCAGACATGGTAATTTCATGCGGATATCCCAACGACGCGATCAATCGCATCCACCAGACTGCCATCGAGACCCTTGCCGGTGAGTATAATGTCGTTGGCGACGGGACCCGGTTTGATGACCGGGTCCCGATGCTCACGAGGGCGCAGGTGCAGAGCATCTGCGGCCGGACCGGGAGCACCTACGTGCGCCCGCTCCTCGGCTACATGCGATCCGAAGTCGACCGGCTGGCGGACCGATTCCTCGTCGTAAATTACGGCGAGACCGGGACGATCCAGAACGGCGATTACGAATCCGAGATCAGGGCGGCGATCCGTGCCCGCGGAGTTGATCCCGCAGCCCTTTTCCCCCCGCACCACGAACAGTCTCTTGTGGTAGGAAGAAAGAAGAGCAATTAACAAAATAAGGTGAAGAACATGAGCAGGCTCAGCAAAGGAAGGAAGATCCGGCTGGCAAAAGCATGCGACCAGAACCGGCGCGTGCCCCAGTGGGTCATGATCAGAACGAAGAGGGCGGTTGTCTCGCACCCGAAGCGACGCAACTGGCGCAGAAGCACTCTTAAGGTGTGATCATGGCAGAACAGATGCAGGAACACATCTATATCATCCCTCTGAGGGATGTGCGCCGGATGCCCCGGTGGAAGCGGGCGAACGGTGCAATCAAGGATATCCGCAAGTACCTCGCGAAGCACATGAAGACCGAGGATGTCAAGCTTGACAAGACCATCAATGAGAAGGTGTGGAGCCGGGGAAGCGAGAAACCACCATCCAAGATCCGGGTCCGCGCCATGAAACTGGAAGACGGGCAGGTCCAGGCAGAACTGGCCCCGGAATCGTAGGCATATGGAACGCACGACATCATTTGCCGGGGACCCCAATATCGGGGTTTTTGCCCGGGTCGCAGGCGATATCGCGGTGATCCCACCGGAGGCAACGGATGAGTTCCGGGACGCGATCAGAGAGGCTCTCTCCGTGGAACTGGTTGAGACAACCATTCAGGGCAGTCCGATCATCGGGTCGCTTGTTGCAGGGAACAGCCGGGGTCTCGTGGTTTCTGGGCTTGTAACCGAGAGCGAGCTTGCGGTCTTAAAAAAGCACCGGAAGGTCATGCTGCTCGCTGATACGATGAACGCGGCGGGAAACGTGATCATGGCAAACGATACGTTTGCCGCGGTGCACCCTGACCTCCCCGTCGATGTTGCAGCGGCGATCGGGGAGTTTCTGGGTGTTGTTGTGATCCACCTGACGCTCGGGGGCGTGCGGACTATCGGCATGGCCGGTGCCGCGACGAACAAGGGCGTGATCGTGCACCCGAATGCGACCGCGCAGCAGATTGCGCAGATCGAAGCGGTGACAAAGGTACCGGTCGGTACCGGCACGATCAATATGGGCAGCGGCCTTATCGGTACCGGCCTTCTCGTGAACGATACGGGTTACATTGCCGGCAACGCGACAAGCGGGTTCGAACTCGGCAGGGTCGAGGACGTATTTGGATTTCTGGAGTGAGTGATTATGGCAGAGCAGAAGTATGAAGTAAAAGGTACATTTCTGATGGGCGAAGACTGGATGCCCTACACGAAAGTGATCGCAGCGCCAAACGAGAATCAGGCCAAAGAACGCACGTTTGCGGTCATCGGCAGCAAGCACAACTTAAAGAGACGCTACATCAAGGTCGATGGCGTCAGCTTGGCAAAGGCAGAGTAAATCATTTTTTTTGGGGTTCCGGTGGCATTCACCGGGGTTTTCGGGATTTCCTGTTTTAAAATTTTCATGACGTTGATGTAATTACTTTCAGGTGAAAGAGAATTCGGGCTATCCGCCAATATTGCCTTGTCTCTCTCCGGGTTACCGGAAGGCGAGGTACAGGAAGTATATCCCGATCACGATGATCGCGCTGCCGATGATCCGGTCGGCGAGTTCGCCGCTCACGTTCGCTTTTTCCTTGATCTTTTTCCCGACTGCACCACCGACCGAGCTGATAACGATGAGCGGAATGCTCATGCCGATGGCGTAGACAAGGATGGTAACAAATCCCTGTGCAATTGTCTGGTAGAGCGCGATGTACGTGAGGACGACGATGAGCATGGGCGCTCCCCGCCCGATGGTGATCGCACCAAACGAGAGGCCGAGGAGGAATGCACCGGTGACCGTGTAGGAGACCGGGGCACGCAGGCGCGAGAAGATGCTTTTGATGGGCGGTTTGTAGAGGTGGAGGAGCTGGAATCCCATAATGATAAGGAGGATGCCCCCGAGAGACCATGCGATGGTGCTGTTTAAGAAGAGGAGATATTTTCCAAGGAATCCTGCGACCACGCCGAGCGGCAGGAGGACGAGGATCGTCCCGGTGCAGAAAGCAAGGACCAGTTTGAGGATATTTGTGAAGGAGAATCGCGTGGTTCCGCTGGTCAGGTACCCGATAAGGCCGAGACAGAGGACGCTGTTGCAGGGGCAGATGCCAGCGACAAGGCCAAAGATGAAGATCCCAAGGAGCGGCGGGTCGAAGGCGGCCATCTACGGATAGTTGTTCAGAGCAGGGAAAAAAGATTTGGAACCGGGGCGGGCTTGAGGGAGTGGTCGGTTCTGTTACGCGGTTTCGCTTGCTCACACAAGTCCCAAGGGTCCGGACCCCTGCGTACGACCGGATGGGGGAGGGGGTACCCCCACCTTGAAGGAAAGAAGGGGAGGGGGGTGGGGGGTACCCCCTCCCCCCCATGTCCGATTCGGGGCCGGTTTCGGGCAGGTGTTCGAACGGTATTTCGCGTGGAATTATTGAGGTTCGACAAAGTATGGGGTCATTATTTCTGGTAAAGTGCAGGCTGTGACCTTATTCCAGATCGGCCATACAGAATGCCGGAAAGCCAGTCGACAATGATGTATTTATGCTCCCTGCAGACAAACATATCAGAAAGAGCCAGTTACCCGCGATATATATGGGAGGCAGAAATCTTGGCAGCAGCACAACCTATGGATCAGCGTGAATTTGAGACACTCCAGTACTACTTAAAAGAATACGGACAGCAGGCCGAGGTCTTTGCCGGCCAGCTCGAACTTATGGAGAACGGGCGCATGGAGGCGCTTGCCGCGATCGAGGCGCTTGAAGCGCTCGTGACCTCGGACGACGGCACCGTGCTCCTCCAGATCGGCGCCGGGGCAAGCCTCCGGGCAAAGATCCTCGAACCGGAAAAAGTGCTCCTCAATATCGGTTCCGATGTGATCGTGGAGAAGACCAACCCGGATGCAGTCGGGTACCTCAAAGACCGGATCACCGAGATGGAAGCCTCGCAGAAGAAGGTCGCCGAGGCACTGGAGAAACTCAAAAACCAGATGAACGAGATCGCAAAACGGCTTGAACAGGGCTATTCCCAGGCAGAATCGGCAGAAAGCCATGCCGGTCACGCTCACAACCACGCGCACGACGACGAAGAGAATAACCGGGGAACTCTCGTCCATGTTTTCGGGTCTTAAGGAACGTTTGCAGGCCGCACGGAACCGGCTTGCCGGCAGCATCGGGGCAGCAGCGGAAGCGCCGCTCCGGCGCCGGCTGAACAGGCCGCCCCGTCCACTCCTGCACCCCGCAGAAGAACCCGACACTTGCCGACAAAGTCAAGATCCTCATTATCGACCGCGAACTGGTCGTCTCTGAAAAGGATGTTGCCGAGGCGCTCGACGAACTGGAGATGACGCTTCTCGAAAGCGACGTCGCCCTGCCGGTCGCTGATGCGATCATCGCAGACATCCGCACCGGCCTTGTGGGAAAACACCGGAAGATCGGCGAATCGGTCGATGCGCTTGTCATGAGGGCTCTCAAAACCGCTCTCCTGAATGTGCTCGGCAAGGGTCTTGACCTCCCTGCGTATATCCGGAGCCATGAGCGGCCGGTGAAGATCCTCTTTACCGGGGTGAACGGGACCGGCAAGACCACGACCGTCGCAAAGATCGGTGCATACCTCAAGAAGCAGGGCTTCTCGGTCGTGATCGGCGCCGGCGACACCTACCGGGCCGGGGCCATCGAGCAGATCGGCGTGCACGCCGAACGGCTCGGCATCAAGATCATCGAGCACCAGACCGGCGCCGATCCCGTCGGCGGTGCTCTTTGACACCGTGCAGTACGCCGTCTCCCACAAGACTGACGTGGTGCTCGCGGATACCGCCGGCCGGTTCCACACGAAGGCAAACCTCATGAGCCAGCTCGAAAAGATCCGGCGCGTGATGAAGCCTGATCTCATTATCTACGTGGATGAGGCCGTGGCGGGGAACGATGCAGTCGTCCGGGCGGCCGAGTTTGACCGGACGGTCGGGGCCGATGCGATCGTGCTCACCAAGGCCGACATGGACTCCCGGGGCGGGGCGGCGATCTCGATCGCCCACACCATCGGAAAACCGCTGCTCTTTTTAGGGACCGGGCAGGCCTACGAGGACATCGTGCCTTTCGAGCCCGGCGCGGTTGTCGAGGAACTTCTCGGGAGTGGTGCTCTCGATGATGGACACGCTCTCCTCCTCGCTCAAGGACGCCCTCAAGAAGCTTGCCGGCAAAGCCGTGGTCGACCGGGCGGCGGTCGACGAACTGGTCAAAAACCTCCAGCGGGCGCTCCTCTCGGCAGATGTCAACGTCAAACTCGTCATGGAACTCTCAAAGGCAATCCGCACCCGGTCGCTTGACGAGGAACTGCCGAAGAACACCAATGTCCGCGAACATGTGCTGCGGATCGTTTACCAGGAACTTGTCCGGCTCGTCTTTGCAACGGCCGACTTAAAACTCGAGCCGCAGGTTATCCTGATGGCCAGGGCTCCAGGGGAGCGGCAAGACCACGACGACGGCAAAGATCGCCCGCTACTTCCAGAAGAAAGGCATGAAAGTCGGCGTGATCTGCGCGGATACCTTCCGGCCCGGTGCCTACGGCCAGCTCTCGACGCTCTGCGAGAAGATCAACGTCCCCTGCTTTGGCGACCCGAAGGCCACCGATGCACGGAAGATTGTCAGAGAGGGGCTTGTCGCGATAAAGGACCTGGAAGTTATCATCGTCGATACGCAGGGACGCCACGCGCTTGAACCCGATCTCATCCAGGAGATCATCGACCTCAACGCGATCACAAAAGCCACCCACCGCTGGCTCGTGATCGACGCCGCACTCGGCCAGCAGGCAAGCGAGCAGGCGAAACGGTTCCATGAAGCGATCGGGATCGACGGTGTGATCATCACCAAGATGGACGGCACTGCAAAAGGCGGCGGCGCCCTCTCTGCCGTTGCCGAGACAAAGAGCGGGATCGTCTTTATCGGGGCGGGAGAGACGATCGAGAACCTCGAACGCTTCGATGCGAACGGCTTTATCTCCCGGCTCCTCGGGATGGGCGACCTCCAGGCGCTGATGGAAAAAGCCCAGGAAGCCCAGATGGGGAACGAGATGGACATGGAAGCGATGATGAAGGGCAACTTCACCCTCCGCGACATGTACAAGCAGCTCGAAGCCCTCAACAAGATGGGCCCCTTGAAGCAGATCATGAACATGCTCCCGATGGGGAACATGCACCTCCCCGAGGGCGTCTACGATGTGACGAGCACCAAGATGGTGCGGTACCGGATCCTCATGGACTCGATGACCCATAAGGAGTCTGACGATCCCGGCCTTATCAACAGTTCCCGGATGCAGCGGATCGCCCGGGCGCCGGGGGCACTCCCGAAGAAGTGCGGGAACTTTTAAAATACTACAAGATGATGCACAAGACCCTCAAAGGTCTCAAGGGCATGGGAGCGGCGGGAAGTTCAACATGCAGCGCCTGATGAAGCGCTTCTCGGGAATGCAGTGACATGGCCTCGTTTGCTATTGTCGGGCACCTTGCCCGCACGGACGGGGACTTTTCGTTAAACGATCTCCCCGGGGCAGGGCGCATGGACGTGCTCTGCCGGTGCGTGAACGCCTCGCTCTTCCTCTCGCATGACCTGCGCCGGGACGTGGACTGTTATCTTGTCCTCCTCGGCGGGCCAAAAGCAGCCAAAGACCGTGCTTTTCCGGGGAAACGAGATCCGCTCGCTCTCGCCCGATGAACGGAGCGCCGGGGCACTCATCAAAAAGGCGCTTTCCATCCCCTGCGGGAGCGAGTTCCGCGAAGCCGCACCGGGCGTGTTTGTGCGAAATGGCGGCCTTGAACGCCTGGTTGCCGAACACCCGTTTGCCGTGCTGGACGAGAAGGGCACCGATATCCGCACGGTGCCGGTAATCCCGGCTGCATTCCTGCTCTCCGACCACCAGAATTTTTCAGATGCCGAGGAAGCCCTCGTAAAGGATGCTCCCCGGTATTCGGTCGGGCCGGTCTGCCTGCATGCCGATCACACGATTACGGTCATCTCAAACGAGATCGACCGGAGGAACAACGGATGGAAATAAACGAACAGGTCGAAAAGATCCTCGCATACGGGGACTGCTGCGATCACTGCCTGGGACGGTTCTTTGGCAAGCGCTCGCATGGGCTTTCTGACGATGAACGCGGTCGGGGCCTCCGTATTGCACGGGCACTGGCCTTAAACCAGCCGTACGAGCGTTTCTCGGGCACCTGCTGGATCTGCGGGAACTTCTTTGATGCTGTCCCGGAATGGGCAGAAAAAGTGGTTAGCTGCGATGGAAGGGCACGAGTACGCCACATTCCTTGTCGGCTGCCGGGTTCCCCCGCTGATCGCGGAGAACGAGGAGATGGTCTGGAGCGACCTCTCCCTTGGTGAACCGGAACCGTTCAAGTCCGAGGTGAACCGGGAGGTGGGAAAAGCGGTATCGGCGCTCACGGGAAAGACCGTGAACTTCAAACAGCCCGATATCACCGCCCTGCTCGACCCGGCAACCGGTATGGTCGATATCCAGGTCAGCTCGATCCTGTTCTATGGCAGGTACCAGAAGTTCGAGCGCGGCATCCCGCAGACCCACTGGAACTGCCGGGCCTGCAAGGGGGCCGGCTGCGAGAAGTGCAACTATACCGGCAAGCAGTACCTGGACTCGGTTGAAGAACTGATCGGCAGGCCGGTCATTGAGGCATTTGACGCGGAAGATGCGGTGCTGCACGGGGCCGGCAGGGAAGATATCGACGCCCGCTGTGTGGGAACCGGCAGGCCGTTTATCCTTGAAGTCATCGCCCCCCGGAAGCGTACGATGGACCTTGCCGCCCTTGAAGCGGAGATCAACCGGACTGCAGATGGACGGGTTTCGGTCGCCATTTCGCACTGGAGCGACCGGGCGGATGTGGAAACCCTTAAATCAAGTAAAGCGCATAAAAAATACAGGATCCTGGTCGAGGTTGAAGGGGAATTATCTGCGGAAGAACTCGCAAATGCCCTGAAAACCTTAAAAGGCGTCACAATACAGCAGCGCACGCCCGAACGGGTCGCCCACCGGAGAGCAGATAAGATCCGGGAGCGTAAAGTCCTGGATATTGGGTATGTAGGGGAACAGGACGGAAAGTTCGTCCTTGAAGTCCTGGGCGAAGCCGGCCTCTACATCAAGGAACTCATATCCGGCGATCAGGGCAGGACCATCCCGAGTCTTGCCGAGATCCTGCAACGATCGGCGCACGTCACCAGTCTTGATGTCGTGCAAGTAGAAGGACCAAAGGAGGGAGATTAATATGGCACACCACAACGGACCCAGAAAGAAAACCCGGTATAAATTCAAGAAAGAATTGAGACAGCGCGGGCTGCCGCCAGTCACCTCCGTTATCCAGAAGTTTGAGGTCGGCGACAAGGTTCACATCGTAGTGAACCCAAGCATCCAGAAGGGAATGCCGCACCGCCGTTTCCACGGGCTCACGGGCACCGTGATTGGCAGACGCGGCCGTGCATGGATGCTCTCCATTCATGACGGCAATGCGGAAAAGACGGTCATTGCACGACCGCAACATCTAAAAGCACAAAAGTAAACAGAATGTCAGGTGATTGGCATGAAAGTGAAGGGTATTCTTAGCGAAGAAAAGGTTACGCTCCCTGAACTCCGCGCGGTTCTTTTGGGCGTGGAATCAGAGAGGATCGCTGCCGAGAAGGAGATGTCCTATGAGTTCAGGCGGTGTATGGAACATGCCAATCAGCTTGCAAAGACCACACCCGAGAAATCCAAGGAACTCGTGGACAAACTTCTCAAGCTTGAGAAGATGAAGCCGGAGATCGCCTACCGTATCGCAAATATCATGCCGAAAAGCCGGGATGAGGTGCGGGCGATCTTTGCAAAAGAGCGGTACACGCTCGATCCGGCAGAGATCGATTCTATTATCGACTTAGTCATGGCGCACTTCTGAGGTGCTCACTCATGAAAGTCGAGAAAAAAGAGGTCAACGCGATCGTACTGGATGTGCTCATGAAAGGGCATGTCGACGATCCGCGCCCCCAGTTTAAGCGCGAACCTGTTGTGCAGGCGATGGGCTTAGAGCAGTTCAAGTTACTCGAACTGATCCCCAAGCCCGGTATCGTCATCAACCTCCACGACAAGGTCTACATCGGCGATTCCGAGCGGGACAAGATCGAACGCGTGAAGCGCCGGATCGGTTACGACGAGCTGACACCGACGGCAAAAGGCGAACTGCCGTTCATGATCGAGCAGGTCGTGAACGAGCGGGAGACAGGATTTTGTCACGTTCTTTAACAAGGCGATCTCGATCACCCCGAAACTCCACATGCTGCACCTGCTGCCCGGTATCGGGAAGAAACTGATGTGGGAAGTGCTTGAATCGCGGAACAAAAAGCCGTTTGAGAGTTTCGCGGATATTTCCACCCGGATCAAGTCGATCCCCCACCCGGAGAAGATGATCCAGGCGCGGATCATGGAAGAACTGCAGGACAAGGACGTCAAGTACCATCTCTTCACGACGAAATGAAAGCCCGTCACGACCAGCATTTTCTTATCGACAAGAACGCGATAAACCGGATCGCGGATCTTGAGGACGTGAAGGGAAAGACGGTTCTTGAGGTCGGGCCGGGGAACGGGGCGCTGACCCGGGCCCTGCTCGACCGCGGTGCCATTGTCCATGCGGTGGAACTTGACGGTCTGCTCTGCGAAGAGCTTGCCGATACTTTTTTCTGACGAGATCCAGGAAGGGACCCTTACGGTGACGCACGGGGATGCGACCCGGTGCGAGCTCCCGCCATTCGAGATGGTGGTCTCCAACCTCCCCTACTCGGTCTCATCGAAGATCACCTTCCGGCTCCTCGATATCGGCTTTTCGGTGGCGGTGCTGATGTTCCAGCAGGAGTTTGCCGAGCGTATGATCGCCCCGGCAGGCACGAAGGACTGCGGCCGGCTCTCGATCATGGTGCAGACCTATGCGGTCGTGCAGCGGTGCTTCACGCTCCCGCCCACCTGTTTCTCGCCAAAACCGCAGGTGAACTCGATGGTCGTGAAGATCTTCCCCCGGCCGCCGATCTTCGGTGTCGACGACAAAAAAAGGTATGCGGATGTCGTGCGGGCGCTCTTTACCCACCGGCGAAAGACGGTGCGAAACGGCCTCCGGGGATCTTCGGGAATGCTTGACCACGAATGGGCGACCCGGGTGATTGACGCACTGCCGGGCGAGATCCTCCAGAGCCGGCCGGAAGAGCTGTACCTGGAAGATTTTGCGACGATTGCGAATTTTGAGTAAATGGTCTCCTTATTCCCCGGTCATTTCCCCCTGTTCTTCTTTCCCTTCTCCTCCTTTCCTCATTCCCTCTGGCGCTTCTCTGCCTGCAGCATGAGTTCCTTATTCCTCCTGCTTTCCGCGTTGGTTCTGTAAACAGGCTCCTCATTCCTGAAAAACCCTGTATTTCAACTTTATAAATTGCCGGTGAGTTTATATAACGCGGGGAACGGAAAGTCGGATAATCAGATGGCATCCCGGCGTATACAGCCGGATCCGGGGCCGTTTCGGGGATAAAAGATTTCTCCACGGGGCAGGCCTGGTCTTCCCCGGGTCGTGAATGCGTCCCCGTTACGCTCCTGCGGGAAGAAACGGGAGTGTGTGCCCTCTCCGATCCTTCATTACCCGGCATGCCTATTCCCCTGTATGCTCGAGCCGGACGAAAACGTACCGTCATTCTTGTTGCCATCGCTGCGGCAGTCATCGTGGTCATTGCGGCAGCTCTCGGCCCCCTTCACCTGATCGGGCAGAATGCCGGGGCTGCCACCCCGCTCGCACCGGTGGAGGTGCGGTCGTACCAGGGCCAGGATCTCTCATCCATCAATGACTTCCGGGAGAACTCGATCAAGGGCCCCCAGTATGTCAACGCCTCCACCTACCGGCTGACCGTCACGGGGCTCACCAACCGGACAGCGGTCTACACGTACGATGAGGTCCTTGCGAAATTCCCGCATTATTCCAAGGTCGTGACCCTCCATTGCGTGGAAGGCTGGGACGTGACCATCCTCTGGGAGGGGGTGCTGGTGCGGGATATCATCAACGATGCGGGGATCGATCCCCGGGCAAACACGGTCGTTTTCACCGCCGCGGACGGGTACACCACCTCGTTCCCGCTCACCTATTTCACGGGGCAGGACATCCTCATGGCCTACCGCATGAACAACGTCACCCTCCCGGCCGCACGGGGCTATCCCTTCCAGCTGGTGGCCGAGGACAAGTGGGGGTATACGTGGATCAAATGGATCGAGAAGATCGAACTCACTGACGACCCATCCTACCAGGGCTACTGGGAAGAGCGGGGGTACTCGAACGCAGGGGACCTCAACCAGAGTTTCTTTTAGGGCTGATCGTTTCCCCGCGGCCCCGCCGCTCACCATCAGGACTGTGTCGCAGTCCCGGCAAGGATCTTTTTTGTGGTGGAGATAATCCATCTCCGGTTCATGAGCAGGTGGAGGAAGACAAAGAGCCCCATGAGGAGACCGGTCCAGTCATGGAGATCGGAGATCAGGGCGGCAGGCAGGACCACGTTGTTGAGCCCGGTGAGCTGGAGGAGAACTGAGTATTTCAGCAGGCCGGTGACAAGGCAGACCAGAAACGAGATCCCCATGAGGAGGTCAATAAGCCATTTTACCTTTACGGCGTCCATCGGATCTACCTTTTTCCTGCCTCCTGATATTGGTTTGCGATGGGGCGATCCCTTTTTTCTCTCTCCGCCCCACACTTTGTTGTCATGTCCTACGATCCTGCGCAGGTGTACCAGCCCGAGGCCGACACGTTCCTGCTTCTTGCCGCAGCACAGGCCGAGGTAAAACCCGGGGACCGGGTGCTGGAGATCGGCACCGGTTCAGGAAGCATCGCCGCGGCACTGGTGCAGGACTGCGATATCGTGGCGACCGATATCAACCCCCACGCGGTCTTCTGCGCGAAAAAGGAAGGCCTTGACGTGGTCCGGTGCGACCTCTTCTCCGGCCTCCGGGGCACCTTCGATCTGGTCCTCTTCAACCCCCCCTACCTCCCGACCCGGCCGGAGGAGCGCCTCGACGACTGGCTGGAATACGCGCTCGATGGCGGGGCAAGCGGCCGCGATGTCATAGAGCGGTTTGCCGCATCGGTCGGCACGGTGCTTGCCCCGGGGGGCAGGATCCTCCTTCTGGTCTCCTCGCTCACCGGGCTCTCCGAGGTCCTCGGGCTCTTTTTCGGGAATGGCTTTTCCGGGGTAGTGGTACGTCAGCAGACCGTGGAAGACGAGGATCTCTTCGTGCTCCGGATCTCTAGAAAGGACGCCTAACTTCTCAGCCAGAGAATAAGCACGACCACATTTGTGGCAGGAATCAGGCCGATCATTGCGAGCCCCGGCCAAAACCAGTCTGCTGTCAAAGAGCAGGAACGCTGCCCAGAGGAGTCCTGTACAGGAGAGCAGGAAGAAAAAGACAAACTGGCGCAGACTTTTCATAGGTTCTTTTACTGTATGCCGGGCCGGGTAGTAGCCTTTTTGTTGTGCGATCGTCAACGCCGGGTGCGGATCACGGATATGTTTTGTGCTTTTAGGTTCCGTGAGTGTGCCGGGAGAATCAATGTATTTAAGGAAAAACCGGCAATATCTGGAGAAGTTTTTAAAAATCCGTTTCCCGTTTTACCGACACATCAGCAGGTAACCCCATGGACACAACAACCATCCGACAATATCATGCACCGCCTGCACCGGTACGACGCAGCCGTGCAGGAGACCCGCGATCACGCCCCGGAACGAAGCAGTTTCGGGAGGTACCGGGCCGGTGCGCCGTATTTCGAACAGTATCCCCTGCGTGAAGTCCTGGCCTCGTTTTTGGGCGATGCTGCGCTCACGGGAGCACTCGCAGAATACGACCGCATTACCCGGGATCTGCGATCTCTTGAACGCCAGGGTGGCCGGGCGTACCGCGAAGAACTCTGCCGTGACCTGTCCGCGTACGTGGAAGCGTACCGGACGCTGCTCTGCTACCACGAACTGGGCATGTGCGACGAGGGGGGAAGCGCAGATCTTTCCATCAGGGACGAGATCGCGATCCTCCTGCTGGAACTGCGCCGTGATTTCTCCCTCGCCGATATCGAACAGGAGGTTGCCCTCCTTGACGATGCGCTCCGCACCATCCGGGAGGCCGGCCGTTCAGTGCTGCCGGGGAAAACCCTCCTGATGGAGCGACCGGCACATCTGATCCTCTCTGGCAGCAGTATCCCCGTGTCCGTGGGCAGAAGGAACAGATCGGGTTCCGGTAATTTTTTAGTGCATCAGAACGTCACACGATCAGCCTGCGTCTCATCAGGTTGATCGAGACGATGCAGAAGATGACGGTTGCCACCAGTATCCATGCGATATTGCAGCGGCAGGAGTGCGCCCGAGCGTGGGTAAGTGTGGCCATCCGCATGAGCGCCACAAGGTGCGTAAGCGGTAAGACTGCAAGAGCGACGTACTGGAAGATCGCGGGGAGGATTGCAAGGGGAAAGAAGGTGCCCGAGAAGAGCATCATGGGTGTAATGAGCAGGAACGAAGGGTAGTTGAGCGTGTCGATGCTCGGCGTGATCGCGGTAAAGCACATGGCGAGACCCGCAAACATGAGCCCGCCAAGGAATGCGAGCGGGATGGCAAAGAGGGAGAAGGGAAGCGAGATGACCCCGAATGCGACGAGCACCGGCAGCATGACGGCAACCGAGATCACGCTCCGGGTCGCGCCCCAGAGAATTTCTCCTGCAATCACGTCCTCGATCGAGAGCGGCGTCGCAATGATCGCGTCAAAACTCTTCTGGTAGTACATCCGCACGTAGGAGCCGTACGTGCACTCGAAGAACGCGGAGTTCATGACCGAGATCGCAAGGATGGCCGGCGCGATGTAGGTCGATGTACGGCACGCCGTCGATTGCGCCCACGTACGTCCCGATCCCGAGACCGATGGCCGAGAGATAGAGAAGTGCCTCGATGAACGGCGGGAAGAAGTTCACCTTCCAGGTCTTTAAAAAGACCTCGAGGTTGCGCTGCCAGACCTTTCCTGCGCGACGGGTAATCCGGGGGAACGACCAGATGGACGGCATGTTACTCCCGGAGCGTCCTCCCGGTCAGTTTCAGGAACACGTCTTCGAGCGTCGCCGGCCGGGTGCTTACCCTGCTTGTTTTGCACCGGTCGAGCAGGGTCTTTGCGAGCTCCCGGGACGCGTCTGTTGCCACCTGCACCTGGTCGCCGAGGATTTCGAAGGGCACGCCAAGATCGGCAAGGCAGGCGATCACTTCGGGTGTGTTGTCCATCTCGATGATCTCGCTTCCTACCTGTTCCCGAACAAGATCGGCGGGTGCTCCTTCCACAAGGAACGTACCGTGGTCCATGATCACGAGTTTGTCACAGAGCCGGGCCGCCTCGTCGAGGTAATGGGTGGTAAGAACGATGGTGTTGCCCTGCGCCCTGAGGAGCCGGAGGCGTTCCCATATCAGGTGGCGTGCCTGCGGGTCGAGGCCGATGGTGGGCTCGTCCAGGATGAGCAGCCCGGGGTTGTTGATGAGCGCCCGGGCAAGGATGAGCCGGCGTTTCATGCCTCCCGAGAGTTTTTCGATGGATGAGTCGCGCTTCTCGGTGAGCGCCACAAAGGCGAGCAGGTTCTCCACCCGTTTTTCTGCTTCAGCAGGGGGGATATCGAAGTACCGGGCATAGGTGAGCAGGTTTCCCGCGCACGTGAAATCCGGATCGAGGTTCGTTTCCTGCGGGACGACGCCTATCTGCTGTTTGATTTCGGCCGGTCTCTTGTCGGGATCCATGCCGAACACCCGGAGCGTTCCCGAAGTACGGGGCGAGATGCACTCGATCATCCGCATGGTGGTGGTCTTTCCTGCACCGTTTGGCCCGAGGAAGCCGAAGATCTCGCCTTTGTTCACCTCAAACCTGATGTGGCTGACGGCAACCGTATCGTTGTAAGTCTTGGTCAGGTCGTCGGCTTCGATGATGACGGGCATCAGATCTCCCCTGTATCCATCAGTAGACGGCGCATCCATAAAATCCTCGTGATGGAACAAAAAGCGGCAGTGGATGTAAATGGGTGCATATAAAAAAATCAGACCGGGGGTGCCGCCACTTCGCTTTTTACAAGGACAATGCCGGCGATAAGAACCGCGAGCAGGGCCACGGCGGCAAACATCATGTATACATCGTTGGTGGTCGATACGTTGAAGATCAGGATGTGCCTGACCATACCCGTGAGGCCGGCGATGAGAAGCGCCCGCACCTCGACGTGCTTGGTCCGGAAATAGACCGTGACCGTCTCAAAGAGCACGATGATGGTGATCGTGAGGAGCAGGGAGTTGATCACCAGCGCGATACCATCTGCAAGGTCGTGGTTGACGATCATATTAATGATCATCTGCGCCGCATCGTAGACCGAGAAGACCGCGATGATCGTGAGCAGTGCAGCGACGATCATGTAGAGCGCCATCGGGACGAGCGCGAAGAACCTGATGATGTATTCGAGACCGGGCTGGTTTACCGGTGTATTTGCAGCGGGGGGATTTTCTGGCATGGCACACACTCTTACAGGTACCAGTAAGTAGACGATGCGGGATTAAAAAATTGTGGGCCGGTGCTGATGGCCGGGTGTTACGCCTTTTTCCGGATCCGGGCAAGGGCGCGGGATGCCGCCTCCCGGACGCCTTCGAAGGGATCGTCTGCTGCGTCCATGAGCGGTCCTGCTGCCCGCTGGTCGCCGAGCCTGCCCAGCACCTCCGCTGCCCCGGTACGGATCCGGTCATCGCGGTCGTTCAGGCAACCGGTGAGCGGGATGACCGCCCGTCGGTCCTTCAGTTTCCCGAGTGCCGCGATTGCACCGGCACGGACATCGGGGTCGGTATCTGCCAGTGCTGCGATGAGGCCCGGCACCGCCCGGTCGTCATCCAGCCGCCCGAGTGCCTGAGCTGCTTCCCGGCGGACGGCCGGGTGAGTATCGGTCAGTGCCTGCACGAGCGGTGTTACCGCCGCAGGGTCGCCGGATGTGCCGAGCCTGGCCGCTGCGTCGCGCCGTGTCTTTACCGTGGGTGAACCCAAAGCCAGAATCAGGGGGGTGATATCGGTCATGACAGGATCGTTTGCGGTGGCGGGATCAGCGATCGCATTCGGTGCCGGATTCGTAGGCCGCGATCACTTTATTTGCCATCTTCCGGGGAGATCCGGTCGTGGATGAGTTTCACGAGCGCTTCCGCATCCTCGACCTCCACGCACCCGAGACCTTCTTCCCCGGTGAGGATCTTTTCGGTTATATAGGCCAGTTCTTCATCGGAAAGTCTGCTGATCCTCTCCGTAAAATCCTCGGCACTCTCTGCAAAATGATTGGAGACGGGAGGCAGGATCGCGTGGAACTGGTGTCCCGATCCGCCACAGGTGAGGTCCCCGCATTCAGGAGCGAGTTTTTTTAAGATTGCAATATCCTTTTCGCTGAGTTCGCGTGCCATAAAAATCGTAACTTCCCAATGAAAGTATTTCCCGGTGTACCGGTTCCCGCTAAAAATGAAGGGTGAAGATCAAAAATATTTATTGATCCAGTTTTTGATCCCTGCAATAATACCATTCCCGCTGCCGGAGCCGGATGAAGATTTCCTTATGGGAGACCGGCTTTGCTGGGGCTGGGGCCGGCTGGCCTGGATGGGCGGCGGGTGGGAGACCGTCCTCCGCTGGACCGGTTCCTCCCGTTCGGGAACGTCCCGGATCATGCTGTGCGATTCCCCAGCTTCGGGTTCAAATCCCCACGAGAATCCGACCTTGTATGCATTCTCGTTCTGCCGGATCCAGTTTGCCGCTGCCATATACCCCCGGTCTTCCGCCCGCCGCACGGTATCCTGAGTGTCCAGCGTGAAATGGATCTCACGCTCAAGAGCGACCAGCTCTTCATACACGTTACTTGGAACCTTAATCTTCTCCCTGCTCATAGTAAATCATATAGGGATATGAAGGGATACGATATTTAATCTTTCCTCATAAAAAATCGCAGATATGCCTTCGAATCCACAAACCGGGTTGAAAAAAGACCTTTAAATTCCCGGAAAAGATCCCCTTCAAGAAAGTTGATACCTGTCCCGGTGAAACAGTAGTTATTCCCTGTATCCCCGTTTTCGGGATACATGCGGGGAGAACTCATGGCAACAGTTGTTTTTGTAGATGATGATTTCCGGCGGATGCCCCGGACGGATATGGCAAAACTCCAGAGAATTATTGCATCTGGTAAATATGGCGTGCATAAGGTCTCGTATAATGACAAGCAGATCAACGTGGAAATAAAAAAAACCGGCGACAAGATCCAGGTAAAGATTGCCCGCGTGATCTAAACCCTGCAAAAACCAGGTTACGGCACTATTACCCTCCTGCCATCACAATCATTATAGCACACTAAATGTAACGTCTGAATTACATATTGGCTGGAGGAGGGGGAGAACCTGACAGGCAGGAAGGTACAGTATTTTACCGAGAAGGAAGATGAGTTTACCCGTATCCTGATCGGGATCGGGGTTCCCCGGACCGTGGCAAAAGTCCTGGTATTCCTGGGGAATACCCCTGAAGCTACCTCCCGCGATATCGAGCGGGGTGCCGATCTCCGCCAGCCGGAAGTCAGCATTGCGATGCAGTACCTCAGAGAGCAGGGCTGGATCGCGAGCAGGCTTGAACGGTCAGAATCGATCGGCCGGCCACAGCATATCATCAGCCTGTCCCGGCCGATTGCCGAAATTATCGAGCAAATCCAGACAGAAAAAGAAGATGCGATCCGGAAAAAAATGGCCCTCGCGCATAAAATCCGGGATTACATCAACTAGAAAAGGACCGGAATATTCCAGTACCCTTTTTTTTGGGAGCCTCCCGATCAGATCTACAGGCCGGATTCCCGCTCCGCTGAAAACAGCAGGGCTTTTACCAGAAAATAGGCGAGCACGGCAGCAATAAAGATCAGGGCTATTGCAAGCAGGATACGATCCTGCGGAGGGATTACAAGGGACAGGTATGCATGGTTGGGAATCATCGGTCATTCATCTGCCGTACTGTTCTCTCTTGTGGTTTTTTTACTGTCTATGTCCTTAAAAAAGTGTTGATCGCGCCGGAGGCATTCTGTTTCGATCATTGGTGCTCCCCTGCCGGATCGGGCAGTAGAAATCCGGGACCGGCCTGGTACGCGAAACTCTGGAGGTGCCGGGGAAATCATTGATACCGGATAAGGAACATAGTATCAGGCATCCGAGTACACGAACAGGAAACTCCTCAAAAACGGGATTGTGGCCTTCATGAGTGCATCGATCATTTCACCCGAACTCTTCACCTTTGTTATCGTACCTCTCCTGATCTTTTGTGCGCGTATCTGCGATATGAGCCTGGACACGATCCGGGTTATCTTCATGTCGAAAGGGATCAAGTATCTCCCGTCGTTCATCGGATTTTTCGAAGTGATTATCTGGCTTGTCGCCATCGGCCAGGTCATGAATAACCTGACAAACGCTGTCTGTTACATCGCCTATGGAGCAGGTTTTGCGACCGGGACCTTTGTCGGGATGGCAATCGAGGAGAAACTCTCGCTTGGCCTTACCAGCGTACGGATCATCACCAAGGAAGATCCCACGGCCCTGATGCAGTACCTCCGGGCCCATGACTACGGGGTCACGAGTATAAACGGGGAAGGCGGTACCGGCCCGGTGAAGATGGTCTTTACGATCATCAAGAGAAAGGATCTCGCCCACGTGGTCGGTGTCATCAAGGAGTACCACCCGAAAGCGTTCTATTCGGTCGAGGAAGTGAAATCGGTCGCCGAAGGGGTGTTCCCGCGCGGAGGGCCCCGGGAATCTTTGGCTGGATCAGTTCGCTGCGGTTCCGCAGGCCCGGGAAATAACCGGCAGATCCGACGGTTTCATGCGGAAGATCCGGATGAAGGGATAGGATCCCCTGTTTTTTGGTGCACCTGTTTTTAGGTTTACCTCCATATCTGCTGGAGGGCTCTCGTCATTTGCAGGCTGCTACGGAGTCCTATTGGGGTGTACATCGGATAATCTCAAGTCATGGCATGACAGACTCCCTCATTGAACAGGATGCTTTCGATGAAGACCAAAAACGGCTGGGTGGAGATCGACCGGGTGCGCTATGACCATGACGTGATTATCCACACTGACGGGAGCGTGACAAAGCGGCAGAAAAAGCCATCGAAAAAATTCAAAGTGAAGTATGGGCATACGCCTCTTTCCGGGGCCGAGCTCGGTTTTCTTACCGGGGAACGCCCGGAAATTGTCTACGTCGGGACGGGCCAGTATGGCGATCTTCCCCTTACGTCGGATGCCCGGGATCTGGTGGGGGAGTATGATGCAGTGATCCGCCCGACACCGGAAATTCTCGATATGATCGCGGAAGAGAGCCGGCCTTTTGTCGCTGTTCTGCACGTCAACTGCTGATACCTGCGGGGTGACCGCTGACGCTTGTACCGTCTTTCGGGTCACCGATACTCATTGCGATCCTTTTTTAATGGGCAGTCGTGAAGAGGCGGTGCGGCTGTGGTCGTGCAGATTCGATGATAAAAAAGATTTTTCCGGGAAAGCGCCCGGCGTTACTTTTCAGGATACTTTTTCCCGGCCGAGAATGCCTTCTCAACCTGCTTACCTACGCCGAAATAAGCGGACTGGGCATAGACGATCGGTTTGATCTTTGCGATATCCGGTTTCCCGTCGGTCAGGCAGGCCGCATCGGCATGGATCTCCACGATCTCGCCGATATACAGCAGGTGGCTCCCGCAGTCAACGGACTTGAACAGCCTGCACTCGATGTTGACCGGGCACTCCTCCGCGAGGGGCGCGGTCTTCAGTTTGCCATAGGTCGAGTGGAAGACTTTTGACTTGTCCGCCTGCGTCCCGGAGACAAGACCGCAGTGGTCGGTCTCGACAACCTGCTGGACGGACGGCACGTTCAGGGAAAAGGTCTTGTTCTCTTCGATGCCCTTTAGCGGTATACCGCATCTTGTTGAGCGCAACGCAGACCATCGGGGGCGCCATGCAGGCGACCGTGGCCCACGCGGCGGTCATGTAGTTCGGTTTTCCTTTCACGTTTGCGCCCACGAGCACGGTGGGCATGACACTCATGTACGGCATCGGGCCGACTGTTACCTTGGCCATATGGATTCACCGGACTCTAGGTTCGCGAGGGAGGGTTTTAAGGGTATCTTTGCAGGGGTGTCACGCGGTTTGCTTCCCGCGCAATCTCGGCAAGGCATCGGTTACACGTGATCATGTGGGAGGAGTGCGGGAACAGACGCACGTATCCGGTGCAGGGGGCCTGGCCTGATTTTCTGATAACTGCCGGGCAGAGGATTGTATGAGGCCTGATACACCCATCAGGAGACTGTGATGGACTAAAAAGCACGTGAAAAAGAAGGTTACGATAAAAAAAGAATGGGTTTAAACTGTGGTCTGCAGGAGAATTTGGGAAGACCCATCAGCAAATGTACCAACGACAATAGCACTCGCTCCGCTGCTAGTGTTAGTTGTTACTATTAACTGACTTCCAACTGTAGTTCCCAAGTTATTAGTAGAACTTGAGTTACCCGCAAGAGTTATATTGGTGCTGCTGAGACTGCCCACATCCTGACCGCCATTATTTGTAAACTGAACTTGGATGGCGTTTATACGCTGTGCCGTTATTGAAACGATGTGTGACTTCTGGATGTTCCCGGCCATGCCGAACACGAATGCAGCGATGACCGCTGCGAGGATCACGGTGATGGCGACCATTAAGATGACGCCGATGACCGGTGATACTGCCTCTTCATTTTTTCTGGTAAATGCCATTTCAAAATCACTCCATTTACATATCCGCTTCCGGATATGACACTGTATAAATCTATAATTTCCTTTTGTCTCATATAAATATTATGATCTGGATCGTAGTGAAATGAGCGCCATTACCGGGAAATTTTCGGTTAAACGGCCGGGTCGGGCCCGGGATGAAAAGGGCAAACGTGCGCATTATCGCCCGCCGCGTACAAGGGTTCCGGACCTGCGAAGGGAGCAAAAACAAGGGGCTGAATGTGACCTGTCTGCCGTATCTGCCGGAAGCAGAACATTATCGGGCCGGATAGACCAACGGGAAAAGATATTACCGGGCAAAAAAGTAAAAACTCCACGAAACCGTGGCCATGAAAGAGGACCCGGATCACCTTCCCACAAAAGTTATTCAAAACCATATCGGAAAAGATCATGCCGGGTCAAAAATGGCCGGATGCCATACTCCGGTTTTAAACATATGTCCGCTCTCTGCGGCGATGACCCGCATTTGTCATCAATTCAGACTCAAGGGTCTGGCTGTCCTGGTAAACGTGAGATGGTGAAATTATTTGTTGTTATTGGACTCCGTTGTGGGGTCATTGTGTAACACCTGCCGCAGGAGCGTGCGGAATTCATCGTCATGACGGGCGAGATTGAAGAATACGCTGCGCATCGTTTCAGGGAGGCGTTCACTGTTCATGTCACAGAACTGGCAATAGTAGGCACACGCATCAATAATCACATCCTCGCGAGTGAGGTACTTCTGTTTTGCAATAGTATCCAGTTTTTCAACCAGACCGACGGGGATTTTCAGCGAGACAACGGTATCCTCAGAAGCCATGATGTGAGCTGTTTATTCTAAAGGTTATGAAACTATTGCTTGAACGTCACGCATTTTTCCGGTGCGGTTGAAGATATTTTGGGAACTCGTATATCCTAGAAGTGTTTTTTATACATCATGGACGAGGCCCAAACGTGGTTCAGTGAAGGTGTGGCTCTTTACGAAAAAGGAGATTACCGGCGGTGCAATAACCGCATTTGACAAAGCCATCGCCATTGATCCGTCAATGGCCGAAGTATGGAATAATCGCGGATTAGCGTTGATCCAGACTGAACAATACCCGGAAGCCCTCCGGTCCATAGATAAAGCACTCTCTCTTCATCCCGGTTACGATAATGCCAAAAAAGCCCGGAAAATCGTTCTTGATCTTATAAAAAAGCCGGAAAATGCAGATGCTGCACCGGGACCGGCAGGTTCTCCTGCGCCAAAGGACCCTGCCGCCCCGGAACGGGGGCGCTCGAAAATCTTTACGGTAGCGGTTATCGTGATCATGATCATCGCAGCGGGGGGGATACTGGTCATGAAAAACATGCAGAATCCTGCCGGTACCTTCCTGCATGCGGCCTCCACACCGGAATCAACGACCGTCCCGACCGCCGTGCCGACAATCGTTGTGACAGCCGTAGTGACACCGACACTCATCCCGACACAAACACTCCCCGGTCGTACCGTCTTCGGGTGTCTGGGTGGAGATCATCTATGACCAGTACTATTCAGGAACCGTAGGAATCCCGGGCAACCAGAAGACAGTGGCAGGCGGCCAGCAGTCAGTGCCAAACACCGGAGATCAATTCTACCGTGATACCGGCGAAATGATGGTCTTGTTACTGCATCAATCCATAAAAACGACGGTCCGGAGATAAGCTGACCATAAATGTCTACAATGACGGTACCCTGGTCAAGACCGATTCAACAACAATTCCGAATGGGGATATTTATATGCAGGCAGTCCTTCCGACATCCGTGGCGACATCGGTGGCCGGCAATACTACGGAAAACGTGATGGTTCCGGCATCGGCCGGGGCCTGATCTTTTTTTAGGAATTTTCAGGAATTTTTAGGAGTACGGGCGGGAATCCCGTGCTTCCGGAAAAAGCAAAATGGGGGGTGGGGGTGGGGGGTACCCCCACCCTGTTTGACCTGAGAGAGGGGATCACCCCCCTCCCCCGTTGTGCGCGAAGGTGGGGGTACCCCCTCCTTCCCCCCCATTTCGGTGCAATGCGACGGGCCGAGCGGCGGAGGGGGGTGGGGGGTACCCCCCACCCTTTTGCCTGAGAGGGGTTCACCCCCTCCCCTTGTCCGCGAAGGAAACCCCTCCCCCCCAGGTGGCCGGGAAATTTTGGTGGTTGATGCAGCGGTTTTGGAAGTGCTGATCGCAAAACGATGCCAGACGCGCAAAACGCCTCGTCGGGTTTTGCGCTACGCATTTACCTTGATACCTGTTCCTTGATCAGGTTCCTTGCCCGGCGAGGGGTCAATGAGGTCCCCGAGCGTCTCCCTCCAAGCAGGGTGGGGGAGTGGTCGAAGGTTGTTAAATTGGCCGAAAGTTGGTCTCGCGATGATGCAACAGCATTCCCGGATCTTAATAATAAGCCTGATTCTGAGGGTATCTGTCCAGAAGGAAGTGTGACAAAACAGTTCTGGAAAAATATGTAACGAACTAATCAATCAAAGATGCAAATCTTCGGCTGTTGACTCATCCCTATATGGGATTCCAAGTAAGAACCAAGCTTGCTACAGATTACTGTAGAGGAGAAGACAATGTCAGAAAACAAAGATATTTCAAATTATGTAGATGTTTCAACATCAGAATATAGAACTTGGGCTACCGAAAAATTTTGGCAGAAATTAACAGATTTTAATAATGTTCGTTTATGTGAACCGGATTTGGATTACAAAATCAAAATGCGGTTATATACAATTAGAAAAGGTGGTCAACAAACACCCGGTAAGATTAGTCACGGTAATTCCAAAGTAACAATAAATTACGAATGTATGATAGACATGGAACAATGGAAAATTAAATCAATTACTGATTTGGAAAACCGTGAGTGCGTATACATGATGGAAAACGAATAAATCTCTTTTACAATTCATTTGCTGAGTTCATCATACCGTGCACTGATTGCACATTTTAAGACTGTTGTGACAAACTCGGGTTAAAAACCAATAAATAGGGTTTATTTTGACAAAAGAAGGCAAAATATTTGAACTCTTCAATTCAAGCCCCAGCCGAACTTTGAAGAATAGAGTTATGAATCTGATAAGGAAATTTCGAGAAAAGAGCATTGTACTGTCAGTGATCGAGTGCTGCTAAGGGGATTCGAACCCCTGTCGCGAGCGTGAGAGGCTCGCATGATTGGCCGGTCTACACTATAGCAGCGTAATTGCCTGATAACATGGGCGATGGACGTTACTTAAAGTTTGTCAGCATGTACCCCTGCAGTTCAGGCGAAGGCGCGAGCGGGAAAACCGCACGTGAACCCGGCCGGGCAAAGCAGCCGGGGCCGTCAGAGCCGGGGATTTTCTCGATCCGGGGATTTTTAAGGTGTTTTGGGAAGGATCGAAAGGAATCCCCATAAATAACTATATCCCGAACGGGCATCGATTAATATGAGAAATGGCTGGTAGTCTTGAAGAGCAGATAGCCGAGCTGGAAGCGGAGCTGACGAAGACTCCTTACAACAAGGCTACTTCCAAGCATATCGGGCGGATCAAGGCGAAGATGGCAAAGCTTCGCGACGAAGCAGTCTTCCGTGCGATGAAATCCGGCGGTGGCGGGGAAGGCTACTCCGTCAAGAAGTCGGGCGACGCGACCGCAGTGCTCGTCGGGTTCCCATCGACCGGTAAAAGCACGCTCCTCAATAAGCTCACCGGCACCGAGAGCGCGGTCGCCGCGTATGCGTTCACCACCCTCACCGTAGTGCCCGGCGCGCTCGAACATAAAGGGGCAAAGATCCAGCTGCTCGATATCCCCGGACTGATCGCCGGCGCCGCCATGGGCAAGGGCCGGGGCAAGGAAGTCATCGGCGTCGTGCGGAGCGCCGATATCATCATCATCCTCGTGGATGTCTTCAACGGCAAGCACGTGAACGTCCTCATCAAGGAGCTCTACGATGCGGGCATCCGTATCAACGTCCCGAAACCCGATATCACCATCAAGAAGTCCGCGGTGGGCGGCATCCGGCTCTCGGCGGTCGGGGCGCTTGACCTCGACATCGAGGATGTCCGGTCGATCCTCTCCGAGAGCAAGATGATGAACGCGGAAGTGCTGGTCCGCGGGAACGCCACCCAGGAAGATTTCATCGACGCAGTGCAGGGAAACCGTGTCTACGTCCCGGCGTTCATCGCGGTCAACAAGGTGGACCTCATCGACAAGGAGACCTACCTCGATATCGAGCACGATATCAAGAAGAGGTTCGACGTCGAGCCGCTCATGATCTCCGCCCATTCGGGGTACCACATGGAGGAGTTCAAGGACGCGATCTACGACTGCCTCGGGTTCATGCGGGTCTACCTCAAGCCCCGGGACGGCGATGCCGATCTCGAAGTACCGCTGATCGTCCGGAACGGGAGCACGGTTGAGACTGTCTGTATCGAAGCTCCACCGGGATTTTGTCCGCAGGTTCCGGTATGCCCGGGTCTGGGGAAGTCAGTGAAGCACGGCGGTCAGAGAGTCGGCCTGACACATACACTTCTCGATGGGGACATCCTCTCCATCATCATTGAGCACTAAAGCACCAGCCATGGGCCGGAACCGCAAAAACCGGGAGAACTACCCATCTCCCGGGAACAAAACATCCCCGTTTTCGGGTGATAAGGGGTATCCCGCCTTATTCTTCCCGGGACTGAACAGCACCTTTTTTATCCGTACCGATCGCTGCAAGAAGTTCGGGGAGCGGGGCGTCGGTTTTTACCCCGGTGCCGGAGAAATGCGTCCGGCTTGCGGCATACCCGGCAGCACGCAGCCGTCCGATCACGGCATCGATGGCCGGTGGCGATGTGGCAAGTTTCTGGGCAAGCATATGGTAATCGTAGAAACTGGACGTCGGCAGTTCTTCCCGGCATAGGGTAAGGATCTTTAAGAGTTCCTTCTTTGTCCCGAGCGTCATGTCTGCCAGGTGTTCCTGCATCTGCCCGAGGATCTCATCATCGAAGAGTTTCCCGAGGTAGAGCGGCCCGATGGGGAGGAGCGGTTTGTTGCAGTGCGGGCAGGTAGCCGCGAGGGGTGGCACCATGCCGTGCTGCTCTTCCCGATAGGCGCAGGACGGGCACTGCATGACAAACCCGATCTTTGCGATCGTCCGGTCGGCTGCCTGTGCTCCCCGGGTGAGCCGGAGGTGCAGCCGGACAAAATGCTCCCGGGCAAAGCAGAAGAGCGGCTCGACGCCCCGGTCGTGTTTTACCGTCTCCCGCACGACAAACCCGAGAAGGATCCGCAGGCCCACCTCCGCGTGGTACATGGTGTTTGCCGGCGGGCAAAGTACCGGCGGATGCCGGCCTTGAGGTGCGCCCCGCAGAGTGGCGCGGTATCGGTAGCGGTCACGAGGAGGAACCGCCGGCACCCCCGGATCCCGGCATCCACGAACGGTGCCGGCGTCCCGAACGGGTCGAGATCGACCGCGTCAAAGGACTGCTCGAAGAGCAGCGAGCAGGCATCCCGGCAGGTGACCGTAACGGGCAGCCCGGACCGGGCGACGTTCTGCTGGATCAGCGGAATAGCCTCCGGGTCCTTGTCGTTGATGGTGACCAGGATCCCGCATTCGTTTGCCACCCGGAGCCCCCGGACACCGGTCGCTCCCATCGCATCTACGTAATCAGACGGTTTGAGGACAGAGAGGAGGAGGATGGTCGCATCCCGGTTGATCTCCATACGGCGGTTGAAAAAGACCGGGGCCGTCCCCGGCGGGAACTGCTCCCGGTTGTCCTGCACCGGGACAAAAAACGTCGTTTTTCCTTCCGTTGCCTCGATTACGTCCATTGCGGGAGAGATGTTCGAGCGCGCAAAACTTATACATATTCCCCTGCAATTGGTATGAGCAGTGGGCGAGTGGCTTAGTCCGGATAGAGCGTTAGCCTCCTAAGCTAATGGTCGGGGGTTCAAATCCCCCCTCGCCCGTAGGGATATTTTTAGGGCAGGTTAATTACCAAACGGCCAGATACGTAATCCTAGAGTATGGGCCTCGCAGGATTTTTCACGATTATCCGGCCGGCAAACTCGGTTGTCGCCGGGCTTGCCGCAATTGTCGCGTACCTCATTGCCACCGGCACGCTCGTGCCCGGTGTCATCCTGCTCATGGCTGTTGTCACTCTCATTACCGCAGCCGGGAACGTGATCAACGATTACTTCGATGCTGAGATCGACGCGATCAACCGCCCGACGCGCCCGATCCCGTCCGGCACCGTAAGCAGGGACGCTGCACTGGCATACGCGGGTATCCTGTTTTTCCTCGGCGTTCTCCTGAGCGGGTTTACTGCGCCGCTCTGCCTTGCAATTGCCCTTTTTAATGCCGTGCTCCTTGTCGCCTATGCGGCCCGGCTCAAGAGCACGCCGTTTTTCGGGAATGCGGCAGTCTCGTATCTTGCGGCAAGTATCTTCCTCTTTGGCGGGGCGCTCGCCGGCGGGAACCGGCTGCTGGACATGCTGCCCCTTGCCGTCATCACGTTCCTTGCGATGCTCGCCCGGGAACTCTTAAAAGATGCCGAGGATATTGAAGGGGATCGCGCCGGGGGAGCCGATACCCTGCCCATCCGGATCGGGGTACGGAAGACCGCTCTTCTCGCATTCGTCTTTGCAGTTGCGGCCGTTGCCGCAAGCATGCTGCCGTATTTCTGGTGGGGGGCGTGGTATCTCTCCGGTATCTCCCTTGTTGATATCGTCATCCTCGTTGCAGCAGGGAGGGCGCTCGGCTGCACGGACTCCGCCGGCATCAAAGCGGCCGGATCGACGGACCTTCTCAAGATCGGGATGTTTGCCTCCCTTGTGGTATTCACGCTGTCAGCCGTGTACCTTTAGCCTGCCGCCCGGAGCCGGTGACAACAACCTTTATGCACAAGGTCATGCCTCATCTACCTTGATACACTTTATGGCAAACGTCATCCGGAAAGGCAGCACGTATTATGCCCCCAAAGGGTCGTATTACGAAGGCAATGTCAGGATCGATGGCGATTTTATCGTGCCCGCCCGGACCCATTTCTGGGGAAGGCTTGTCGTGACCGGGAGGCTCGAACTGGGCATGAAGTCAAGCGTGGCCCTCGATGTGGAATGCGGGAGCGCGATCATCGGGAGCCATGCCCGGGTCAAAGGGCCGCTCGTGGCCTGCCGGTGATGTTACCCTTCTCGATCACTGCGTGGTTTATTCAGTAGCAGCCGGTGGGAAGGTTATCATCAGGCCCGATGTCCGTGTCGGCGACGTGACCAGCAGCGATACGATCCTTGTTCACGGAAAAATAAAGAGCGGGAAGTTAACCGGCAAGAGCATGAAGGTCATCGGGAACTGATGCCGGATCGAGCCCCAGCACCGCAACCTCGTAAACATCCTGCCAGTTGACCAGCGTTTCCACGCACCCTTCCTTTAAGGTCACGACCCCCATCGCGACAAGGCCGATCTTGTCGGCCATGTCGATCCCTTCTTTTACCTCGGTCAGGCAGCCGACGCCGATGATTGCCTTCGGGTGGTATTTTTTGACCATCCGTTTGATAAACGACGATCCCGGGATGATGAAGACCCGGTATCCCATTTTTTCAAGCGCGATCCGGGCCTCGCCCACCGTGCACTGCCCGCAGTTCACGCATTTGAGACCCTCGGGGGTAAGGTGGGCCGGGCACTTTGCGTTTCTCAGGCACTGGGGGAAAAAGACCGCCCGCTCTGACAGGGGAACCGGTGAGAATGCACTTGCATTCATCGTATTGTGGATCTTGATAAGAAACGTGAGCATCTCCCTGTCTTCGAGGCCGAGGAGCCGGAAGAACCCTTTCATGAATCCTTCAAGAAAGACGATGCCCGCCTTGATGAGCCGGGGAAAATACAGGCGCCCTTTTTTTATCGAGTACAGGGAGATGACGACAAGGACAAACGATATCAGGAGTGCCCCGAGGATAAAAATGACGGTCGCTTCGCCGATGATATACACAACGCTGTGCCAGGGGCCGAGATCGAAATCCATTGCGGGCAGGTCCTTTCTTGTTGAACTTAGTGGGCGTTGTTTTCAGATAAGAGTGCGCTGATGTCAAAGGGCGGCCGGATGACACCCTTTTTCGGTGATGATCGCGCTGACAAGTTCCATGGGTGTCGCATCGAAGGCGTAGTTCTTCACCGGTACGCCATCAGGGATCAGGGTCCGGTTCTCCCATGACCGCGAGTTCCTCGCGCCCCCGCTCCTCGATAATTACCTCACGTTCCATCCGGGTGGCATCGAACGTGGAGAGCGGGGCGGCAACATAGAAGGGAATGCCGTGGTGGCGGGCGCAGACCGCATGCATGTAGGTGCCGATCTTGTTGAAGACCGCATCGCCGGTGATCCGGTCCGCCCCGACAATCACGGCATCGATCGTCCCGGTGCGCATGATGTGCGCGGCGGTGGAATCGGTGATGACCGTGACATCGATCCCGTCGCGTGCGAGTTCCCATGCGGTAAGCCGGGCCCCTGGAGGAGCGGCCGGGTCTCGCAGGCGATCACCTTCACGCGTTTCCCGGCAGCGACCGCAGACCGGACCACGCCAAGCGCCGTTCCCCACGTGGAGCAGGCAAGGGCTCCCGCGTTGCAGTGCGTGAGCACCGTGCACTCATCCGGCAGGAGTGCGGCGCCGTAATCGCCGATCGCATGGCAGCACCGGGTATCTTCCGCGGCAATTGCCTTTGCCTCGTCAAGGGCGGCTTTTTGTGCGGATGCAACATCGGGTGCGGCAAGCACCCGTGCAAGCACCCGGTCGACGCCCCAACTCAGGTTGACTGCCGTCGGCCGGCTCTCCCGGATACGTCCCGACTCCTTCCGGACCTTCCGGGTAAATGCGGCGAACGATACTTCCGGTACATACGTTCGCCGCAAGGGCGACCCCGTATCCCCCGGCAACCCCGAGGGCAGGCGCGCCCCGGATCTCCAGGCGCTTGATCGCCGTGATGAGCCGGTCGACGCTCGTGCACCTGACAATGGCGTACTTCGTGGGAAGCAGGGTCTGGTCGATGTACCGGATCCCGGCCAGTTCATCGTCCCACCAGAGCGTGGCGGTCTCCCTCACCGGGATCGCGCCCTTGCCGTCGTTGCTTTTTTCGTCTCGATGAACGCCCGCATCGCCGCTGACTCCCCCGAAGCCACGCTGTCCGGGATATCCTTTGGGGCAATCGCGGTGCCGGCAATAAAGATACCCGGCCGTAGTGTGCCCGCGGTGTCCATCGCGTCATGCACCGACCGGATAAACCCGGTCTCCTCTAAGGGAAGCCCGAGTTGTTCTGCAAGTGCCGCGGTCGCATCCGCTCGGCTGGATACCCACCGAGAGCACGACAAGGCCCGGGTGGAGGACCGGTAACTTCTCCGGTCTCTGTGTTCTCCACCTGGAACCGCATGCCATTGCCGTTTTTGTCCGCCTGCACGTCGGAGGGCATCCCCCGCAGGAATTTTACCCCGACGCCCTTTGCTCGCTCGTAATATTCCTCGTAGCCTTTCCCGTAGGCACGGACGTCCATGTAGAAGATCGTTACCTCGATTTCGGGGTGCTTCTCTTTGATAAGCATCGCGTTCTTTATCGCCTGCATGCAGCAGACGCAGGAACAGTACGGGCGTTTTAAGGGGATGTCCCGTGAACCTACGCACTGGATAAAGATGATGCTCTCCGGCTCGTTCCCGTCGCTTAAGCGCCGGATCTTTCCTCCCGTGGGGCCGCCGGCGCTGATCATCCGCTCAAGTTCGAGGCTGGTAACTACATCGGGAAACTTCAGAGTACCCGAGCGGGGACTTTTTCCGTGCATCGAAGATCTCGTAGCCCGTGGCAACGACAATGCTTGCGGCCTCAATGACGATCTCTTTTTCCGTATCCTCATGGAGGATCGCCTGCGGGCCGCAGGCATCGTAGCAGAGCCCGCACTCGATACAGTGCTCCTTGTCCTTTACGACCCGGTCGGGGACGGCCTGGGGGTGGGGCTTGTAGATGGCCTTCCGCACGCCGACTCCCGCATCGAACCGGTTGTAGACCTCCACGGGACAGATCTGCACGCAGTCGCCGCAGCCGGTGCAGGTGTCCATGTCGATATAGCGCGGGTGCTCGCGGATGGTGACCCGGAAGTGTCCGGTCTTCGCCTTCGACTTTTTCCACATCTGAAAGGGTATGAATACGGATATTTTTGTGCCTTTGCACATCCACCATCTTCGGCGAGAGGATGCACATGGAGCAGTCGTTTGTGGGAAACGTCTTGTCGAGCTGCGCCATGTGGCCGCCGATGGTTGGCTCCCTTTCTACTAGGTGGACTACGACCCCGTGGTTTGCGAGATCGAGCGCTGCCTGGACCCCGGCGACCCCTCCGCCGATAACGACAACTTCACTCATGGGCATATTCCCCGGCAAGCCTGACATAGGACTGGGCATTCTCCAGATTATGCGCTTTCTGGGCATCGGTCACCTGTTTGATGACCCTGCCGGGCACACCGAGAACAATCGATCCGGCCGGGACCTGCATGCCCTCGGTGACGACCGCTCCCGCGCCGATCAGGGAATCTTCGCCAATCACCGCGCCGTTCAACACGATCGCACCCATCCCGACCAGTACCCGGTTGCCGATGGTGCACCCGTGGAGGATCGCCCCGTGGCCGACCGAGACATCGTTCCCGAGTGACTGTCGGGAACCCTGCGCTTGTGTGGACGACGCAGTTGTCCTGGATATTGGACCGGTCGCCAACGGTGATCCGGTCCTTGTCGGCACGGAGCACCGCGCCAAACCAGATCCCCACCTCTTTTCCGAAGGTGACGTTCCCCACTACCGTCGCATTCGGGGCACACCAGAGCGGTGTTCCTGCAATCCTGCCATCCATACCCATATTATCATAGGAAATTAACTGTACTGACAGTATGAAGGTTATGGTAGGGGGCACGTTTGATCCGTTGCACGACGGCCACAAACGGCTCCTGACACGATCGTTCGAACTCGCCGGTCCGGAGGGGCAGGTCGTGATCGGCCTTACGACAGACTCTTTTGCGAGCAGGAAGACGCACCCGATCCACCCGTTTGCCGAACGCAAAGCCGACCTTGAGAAGTTTATCGAAGGGAGCATCACCGCCAGAGCCGAAGGGAACAAAAATGTTCCCCGATGGGAAGTAGAACCGTTAAGCGACCGGTTCGGCTCTGCTCTTGACGCGGATTTCGATGCGATTGTAGTGTCGGAAGAGACCCTCCCGGTCGCTGTCGAGATCAACCGGATGCGCCGCGAGAAAAAACTGCGCAAGGTAGACATCCACCAGATCACCTGTGTGCTTGCCGATGACGGTCGCTGGATCTCCTCGACCCGTATCTGGCGCGGCGAGATCGATGTCCACGGCCGCCTGATCCATACGGCGGCTCCTGAATAAAAAAAGGAACGGGCCCGGCGGAGTCCCCGCATCGGCCTTCTCAACCGGTTATATGATGTAACTGGTCAGGTCTTTTGTGATCACCGAATCGCAGTACAGGCACCGCAGGCCTTTCCCGTCCGGCAGCACCTCGAACCTGCTCTTGATCGGCTCGTTTGTCCGGGTGATGCAGCCGGGGTTCGGGCACCGCACGCTTCCGACAATCAGCGTGGGGATCTCTACGCCCTGTTTTTCGCAGACCTTGAAATTCCGGATAATATTGATGGTCGCCCGGGGGGAGATGAGCGCGATCCGGTCGACCTCTTCTTTCGAGAGCTCCCGGTTGGAGATCTTGACAATGTCTTTTTTGCCCATGTTCCCGCTGGGGACATTGGTCGCGATCGAGAGCGCTTCCGGTGTCGCCCCGACGATCCCGAGGATCTTTATCACGTTGAGAGCCTCGCCGCCGTCGATATGGTCGATCACGGTGCCGTTCTTGATCCTCCGTACAAGAAGTCCTTCTCCCTCGTCATCGCTGGTCTCTGCGGGTACGATATGTCTCATCCCATCACATCCAGAAGCATGGCCATTCTCACAGGCACCCCGTTCTTTGACTGCTCGAAGTACCGGGCATGGGGCGAGGCATCGAGCCGGGGGTCGATCTCGTCCACCCGGGGGAGGGGGTGGAGAACGATCAGGTGCTTCTTTGCTCCGGTAAGGAGTTCCGGGGTGATCCGGTAACTGGAGGCGACGTTGAAGTACGAGGTCGAGTCCGGGAACCGTTCCCGCTGGATCCGGGTCACGTAGAGAACATCCACGTCTTTTATGACCTCCTCGATACTGTCGTGCGCGACGATCTCCATGCCCTTTTCGGTGAGGGAACTTACAAGGGAGGGGGGGAGTTCAAGCCCTGGTGGTGAGATCGTGTGGAGCCGGACCCCGTAGAGGGAGAGCGCGGAGGCAAGCGAGTGCGCCGTCCTCCCGTACCGCAGGTCGCCCACGAGCGCCACATCGATCCCGTCGATCTGCATCGACTGGCGGATCGTGTACAGGTCAAGGAGCGTCTGGGACGGGTGCTGGCCGGCGCCGTCTCCTGCATTGATGACCGGCACCTTCGCAAACTCCGACGCGAGCCGGGCCGCGCCCTCTTTGGGGTGGCGAATGACAATCGCATCTGCGTACCCGCTCACCACCCGGATTGTGTCGGCGAGCGTCTCACCCTTTGCCATCGAGCAGGCCTCAACGCTGCTCACCGAGATGGAGGTGCCGCCGAGGCGTGCCATCGCGGATTCAAAGGACATCCGTGTCCGGGTACTGGGTTCAAAAAAGAGGACAGCAAGGATTTTACCGTCGAGGGCATTCTTGGTATATTTCTTCTTCTCGATCTGTTGTGCATGATCCAGCAGACGATCGATGGCGCTGCGGTCAAAATCCCCGATGGAAATGATGTGATGCATGGCAACTCCTCCCGGCGCTTTTGTTATGGGATATGTATTCTCCAAAACCTAATGTACCTATCCACCTCCTTTCTGGTCTCTTCTGGCGCCCCGGTTAGGGGGTCGTGTGTTCGATGCCCCCTACAGGAATGATATTATTTGATTGTTGTCCATTTTTACTCTGGAGAATACGTTTATTTTTTTTATAAAAAGGACGTGAGGCATGCAGATACCTGTAGCGCGGCCGGTAATTGGCCAGGATGAAGTGGCGGCTGTATCGGATGTGCTGATGTCCGGGATGCTTGCACAGGGCGAAAAGGTTGCCGAGTTCGAGCAGAAATTTGCCGGGTACTGCGGCAGCGCCCATGCCGTGGCGGTCAACAACGGAACCGCCGCGCTCCATGCGGCGCTGCTTGCGGCAGGGGTCGGTTATGGTGATGAGGTGATCGTGCCGGCGTTCTCGTTTATTGCCGTCGCGACTGCGGTTTCGATGTGCGGTGCAAAACCGGTCTTTGCCGATGTGGACGAGCAGACCTTCACTATCCGCCCCGATCAGGTGAAGGAACGAATCACCCCGAAAACCAAAGCGGTCATCGGTGTCCACCTCTTCGGCCAGCCGTTCGATGTCGATCCCATCCTTGAGATCTGCGAGGCGCATACCATTCCCTTGATCGAGGATGCGGCGCAGGCCCATGGTGCCCTGTACCATGGGATAAAAACGGGAAATCTTGGTAAGTTCGGGTGTTTCTCGTTCTCTGAGACAAAGAACATAACCACGGGCGAGGGGGGCATGGTGACGACAAATGACAAGCCCTCTGCCGATAAACTCCGGCTCATCGTCAATCATGGCGCAGAGCGAGAAGTACCTTCACACGATGCTCGGCTACAACTACCGGATGACCGATATCGCCGCTGCGATCGGGGTAGTCCAGCTCAAAAAACTGGACAAGTTCAACATGCGCAGGCGCAGGAACGCAGAATACTACGCGGCAAACCTCACGGCAAAGGGTATTGTCAGGCCAAAGGTCGCCGACAACGTGCAGCACGTATACAACCAGTACGTGATACAGGTGACACCGGAGTTCCCGCTCACAAGGAGTGCCCTCATGGACCTTCTCAAGACAAAAGGCATCGGCTCTGCGGTGCATTACCCGATCCCGATCCACCGCCAGCCGCTCTATGCACCGGTCGCCGATCCCGATCCCTGCCCGGTGGCGACCCGGCTTTCCGGGACTGTGCTCTCCCTGCCGGTACACCCGTCGCTTGACACAAAAGACCTCGCGTATATCTGCGAGACCATCAATAAGGTGAAATAACAGGGAGGGGGTATCTCCCGCGAACACCTGCGGTATCCCATGAGAAATGTATCACGTGACCGGGATGCCGGAACGTTGTCGGGCTCCCGGGAACGATCTTTTTTTCGGGCGTTTTTGTGGAACGAGGGGCCGTTTACCGGGTACGGGGCTTTGGAGGAGGCCTTCTTTTTAAGAGGGAAGAGTTTTTCCGGGTTCTTCCTCGTTCCATGGGATTACGCCGCGATCAAGGGGGCAGTATCCGATAAGAGAAGGCACAGGGAGTTGTTTTCCTTCTCTTCTGTCAGATGCTGCCTTTGAGAGGTTGGAATCGTTGTTTGAGGTGTGGGCCCCCGGGTGTTATACGGGTGGCCCGGTGATTCCTGATGCGTTACCTGCATTCCTGCAGGCCTGATCCATTGGTTGCACCGGTCTGCATATAAAGCACGGGAAGTTGGAAAAAAACACCCTGTTCTTTTCCAGTCCTCCCTGCAGGACTGTCACGGATCTGGCTGTATTGCCTGAACAATTCCGGAACCTATAAGGGGCAGACCATTGTAGGTACCAGGAGAGATGTATCCCGACCGGGCCGTATTTGGAAAAATTGTCGATGAAGAGCCGGATCTCTCCCGGGCCGGGAGGGAGACGCTGCGGGCACTGTATGACGGCCCTTGAAGATCCGCCAGATCCTCTCCATTGTCAATGCTTCAGGGCCGGCAGAGCCAGAGGAGGCGGCAAAGGAGCGCACGATCTCCGAATCCGCGCTCAGGAAACGCCTTGAGGTGCTGATTGGCCGGGGGATCATCGCCCGGGCCGGGAGCGAGCGGACCAACCCCTATTATTTCATCCGCCGGTCGTGGCTGTTCAACCGCTATATCCTGATCCGGTGCAGGGAGAACCCCTCCGGGGGCCTCCTCGACCTGCGGATCCTGCTTGGCGAGATCTCCCGGGAGACCCCGGGCGGGAAACCCGATACCGTCCAGCCCCGCGTGATATCTGCCATCGGCGAGCGGACCGAGCGGAGCCACGAGGTGGAAGCGGCGTACCGGGCGTTCCGCGAACGGCTGGGAGATCCCAACGCAATCGGTGATTACCTCGAAGGCATCTATGATGCGATCTTTACCGGCGCGGTCCCCGCGAGCGATATCGACGGTTCGCTCGCCCGGGATTTCCTCAGGTTTGTCGCGACGGCCCCTCCCGAGGAGCACGAGGTCAGGTTCTTCTTCTGGTATGCGCAGTTCTTCCAGACGCTCGACCTGTACGAGGCGTCGTCGGGGATCTTTGACTGGGGCGTCGGGCTTGCCACAGAACGGGGACTCTCCTTACCTGCGATCCTTGGCGAGGCACGGATCACGCGGGGCAGCATCCTCCTGCACCTCAACAACCTCGCCGGGGCAAAGGATGCATTCCTTGCCGATTCCCGCGAGAGCGGTGCCGGCCCGTTTGTCCAGGCGAAAAACCTGTTTGGCGCCGGGGAAACCGAGTCTGATCTGCGGGGATATTGCCCCCGCGCTTGCCCCGGCCCGGTTTGCCCGGGCAGCTCGAACTTGCCGCAAAGGCGGATCCGGATCACACCAACCCTGATGTGGACGAACTCAAAGGGGATATCCTGCGCAGGACGGGAACGCTCCACCGCATCAACGGGCAGTACGACAAGGCCCGGGAGTGCTACGCGGCCGCGGACGCCATCTACCAGAACGATATGTTCCGGGGGCGGGCACTGCTGCTGCCGGAGCGGGCGGAGCTGGAACGGGCCTGTGCTGTTGCTGCCACCGATGCAGCGGCTGCTGACCGTTACTTAAGAGAAGCCGCCAGCCTGTACGAGGAGGCAAAGACCGCCGCCCAGCGTATCAGGATCATCAGCCGGTTTGCCTATGCGCTGATCGGCGAATGCGAACTTGCCCGGGTGGCCTCCCGGAAATTCAACAGGCCGCTGCCCGGGGATATCGCCGCAAAATATGCAAACGCGTTTGATATCTCCTGCCAGATCGGTTCGAAATGGGGGATGGTCCAGTGTTTCCTCTCCGAAGCGCTGCTCTACCACACGATGGCCGAAGAGTTCCCGGACAAGTACGCCGATACGGCGGGAAAACTGGAGCAGGCCGAGGCCTATGCCCGGGAACTCGGGCTGAAAAACGAGCTGGCAGTTATCCGACGGATCAAGACGCATACCTCCCCGGCCTGTGAGCTCAATCCGCTCGTTTTCCTGTAACCTCTTTTACCAGGAACAGAGTGGGGATGCGAAAAAGAATCGGGGCACCATCGCTGGCGGGCGGGTTTTTCCGGGCGATGGCGCACGAACGGGATCTTATACAAAGAACGCGGCGAGCGGCCCGGTGGTGGCAGTAACAGCGACGAGGAGCAGGATGCCTGCCAGGTGAACGGCGAGGGGGATCTTCATTGTTGCCGGTTCGTGTCCTTGTGCGGGGGTTGTGATGCAGGGTTCGGTCATGATACTTCCTCTTTCTTTTGCTGATCCAATGCTTGACCCGGGCATGGTATAAAGCGCGGGAAGTTGGAAAATTTTGGGCAGGAATTTTCTCACAATGGTAGTGCCCGGGCCGGGTACTATGGCGTGCCTTTTGTGTCCTCTACGTTTTTCGGGGGGTACATAACTCTCATTTTTTTGGGGCGCTGGTGGCCCCTCTCCGGCCGGAACGCGGATACACTTTTTTCCGGCCCGAAAATATTTTTCCGGATTTTTTCCGGAGCAACCCGCTTTATCACAGCGTTTCCAGCACAGTTTTGACCAGAGTGTTCGTGGCAGGGTCGGAACCGAAACGGAACGCCATCCCTCCCATTTCGGTGAGCCGGTAGTATTTTTCTTTCCTGTTCTCCTCCGGCTTCCTCTTCAGTAAGTCCTGCGTCCACAAGAGCGGTCATAAACCCGGAAAACGTCGGCTGGGTGAGTTCGTCTGCCGCCTTCCTCCCTTTCTTATAGGTCGCGGCCGGCGGATCTTTTCGTGCCCGCGCCATCACGTAGAGCGGCCAGAGCTGCTGGTAGAGGTACTGCCGGGAGACGGGGACCGGGGCCGTAGTTTTCTTCTCGTTTCTGCCGTGTTTTACCAGCAGCGCAAGGATCGTCTGGTAGTTGGGGTTTTCAAGCATTTTCCGGGCCGGCAGGAACGGGAGTGGGACGGATCGCGGGACCTTCTCATCGAATGCCGATCTGACCTCGCCGTTCACCCACGGGGCAAGGGCAAGGAGTGCCATGCAGAGTGGTTTTGATCCGCCAGAGATGTCGAAGGTATATCGTGCGCCGGGATGTTCCCGGTGAATTCGTGTGAGCGCGTCGCAAACGGCCGGGTATGCAGGAGCGGAGATGACCTCGTTTGAAAACGGGATGCCGATGGATGTGGAGGTATTCTTTGCAGCAGAGATCGCGTTCCTGACCGCAAACCTCGCCTTTTCAATTTCAGTATCCGCGTGTCTGAAATAGAGGGTGTTGTCGGAAAAGACGTACGTCCGGGTGATGCCGGGATAATCCCGGAATGATGCGGTGTAGGTGGTGGCGATGTCGTCACCGGCGGTGATGATGTGGACGTGTTCCTGCGATGGCATGAATTTGGATCTGAGGGCGGGGATTAAATGGTTGTAGGTTGGCGGGCGGGTTCCGGTGGAGCCTTTCAGGGTTGTGGTCTGCCAGCGGAATCTGTGTTGCCTACCGGGTGCTTATTTCATCCCGTATTTTTTCAGGCTCTCTTTTTCCGGGATCAGGTTACCGTTCCTGACATCTTCCAGCGATTCTTCAAGCCCTGCAAGTGTCTCTTCGCTTAAGTGTTCCTCATCGACCGCGAGCATGAGCAGGCGCGCGATGACATCGTTGTATGATTCTCTGGGATGACGTTTGAGAGCGGTGAGCTGGTCTTTGAGGTCTGCCCGGATGGAGATTGTGCTTGCAGCCTGCATGATAACACTACTCTGCACCTCTGGATAGTATGTTTGTGGTGTGAGGGATGCACTGAACCGTACGCGATGTCGGCAGGCGCCGGGAGAATCCCTAGGGGTGAGCTGGAACTTTTTCTGGAAGTCCTTCCGATCATGATACTTCCGCTCCCGCAACACTGATTATATAAGAATCTTATATTCTAAGTTGTGAGCGCATATGTCTGACACGACTCTTGTCAAGGTCTCATCAAAGGGACTCGTCACCCTCCCAAAGAAGATCCGGACGGATCTCGATATCCATGACGGGGATTACCTGACCATTTCCTCAGATAAGGACAGGATCATCTTCCGGAAAGGCAAAGATCGAGGTCGATTACGAGAACCCGGACGATGCTTGGAAGGATTACGCGAAGAACAGGTTAGCGCATGACTGATCCGGACAGGGCGCTGTTGTCCTTGTGGGGGGGGGGGTCTTAAATGCCTATAGAATCTTCCTATTTTGCCTAGATTTCCGCTAACTTTGGGGAGTAGGTATCCTTTCAAAAATTAGAGAGTACCTGAATCTAGGAAAACTGGTCTTACCAGTTGGGACTGTGCCCAAACTCAATTTTTTTAAAAAAAAATTAAAAAACAAATTTTATCTCTTGGTAAAAATAAGAAGGCAATATGGAAGTTGAAACAATAAATCATAAATCAAAATTTATGGAACCGTTATATTTCTCTGTCTTATCGTTGGCATTCTCTTTAGTGGTTCCACTTCAATAGGGAATAGCTCGTATTTCTGGCAAATATATTGCCCCATCTTCGGATCCTATCAATAATGTGAAGTAATTTAGTAGTGTGAAGTATTTCGAATTTTTTCCTGATGGAACGGTATATATTATGGTTAAATAACGGATAATAAAAAAGAATCTTCATATAGGATCTTGACCGGTAAAGAAATAGGTTATGATTTTAATATCTCGGATATAAGGTATATTTTCTTTAATGATCAGGTACAGTGATAGTTCTTCGCTAAAAATACAGGATGTCTGATACAGTTCAATTGGTATTTGCGCGTTAATAGGACCTATTCAATTAGTATGAGTCTTCACTGAAAATGCGAGACTAAATTTTCATTTATTCGGTTTAGTACCCTCTAAATAGAAGATTCAAAATGGGACTATTTCACTAGAAGTGATTCAAATGGTATTCTTTGCCCGGTGTAGAGTGTTCAGTACCATTAACTTCTACGTAAACAGTGATAAACGATCACTCGAATCCGCATGACCTTGTATATGGCGATCCTCGACCGATACCCGATTCAGTCCATGATTCCGTATTAGAATGTCAATAACCGGTTGAACGTTTCATCGCCCAAGATTATCGATGTACATAGCAATCTAACCTATGACGGCATCTTAGAATCCTTCGGGTATCTGAACGGGTGCAACCTAGCCAGCCTGAAAAGTCGGTTCCTGATAGAATCATGCATTAAAGGATACGGGAATCAAGATCATAGAGCCTGAAAAAATCCCCTCCGGTATTTGAACTTCAAAGGACGGGTTACGCCCGCTATTGTAATAACTTTTATTTTTACTGTATCCACAATTAACAGTGTATTATTTGGAAAGAGAGAATTTACTTCCTCGCAATCGTGATATACCCCGAATGGCTGATGCTCGTCGAGGGGCCGGGTCCCCCTCTTTGACCGGGTCATCTCCCGCTCGATCAGCTCGTGGGTATGGACTTCGGGAACCGTTCCTGTGCGGCATCGACCACAATTGCCATCTGCTCTAAGAACGGCGTGTAGCAGGCCATGTATCCCCCGGCCCGGAGGTGGTCGAACGCGAAGACCACGTGTTCGGTTGCGATCTGGAGGTCGAGGTGGATCACGTCATAGATCCCTTCGGCGGTGAGGACATCGGCGGCAACCGCTTCCACGTTGTCGAGTTTTGCCTCTTTGATATTTTTCTGTGCCAGCGCGGAGAAATCGGGCCTGACCTCGTAGGTCTTCACGTGCGCCGCGATCCCGCCAAAATAGATCGCCGCGATCCCGCTGCCTGTCCCCGCATCGAGCACCTCGTCGTTCCGGTTCATACCGGTGTACACGATCACGAGACCGATGTCTTTTGGGAGCATCGGGGCGCCTGAGCGCTTGCCGTGCACGAAAAAGTCTGTGGGCCGGGGGATGCGGAGCACGAACCTGGCCCCGGTGTGCGTGGTAAACACGTCACCGGCCGCTGCCCCGACAACCGGCCCAGATCCAGCTGGCCCTTATCGGTCGAGAGCGTGCCCTGGCCTGCCCGGACAAAAAATTCCCTGCCCTCGCCAACCAACAGGACGCGGTCCCCTGCCTCGATCATGGCGAGGAGAGTTTCACGATCGCTTCGGCGATATCGCCATTTGTCGCGACAAGCGCTTCCTTTGCTTTCTCGATTGGCACCTGTGCCTGCTCGGCGACCATCGCGACATCATCTGCGGGTATCTCGACGGCTGCCGGCTCAAAGCGCGGCGTTCCCGTGACCTGGTAGGTCGTGACTCCCTGCATGGTCATCGAGCTCACTTCTGCGGAATCAAACGTATAGGTTCCCTTCGGTGTCTTTATCACGATACTCTGGACGTCTTCAATCGGCTCGACCTGCATGCCGAGCTTCTTCATCATCGCCTTCATCTGGCGCGGGTTGATGTTTCCCGGAAGCATTTTTTTCACTCCCCTGTCGTACTCTTACCGCTACACCGTAATTAAATGCAAGCATCTCCGTGCCTGAAAGGAGCGCAGCGCCGCAGGCAATGAGCCGATCTCCGCCCGCGACCACCAGCACATCGTCCCCCGCGCGGATCTGCGGGTCTGCCGCGACCACGTGCTTTGCAAACGCG
>CAWBMY010000021.1:0-129699 GCA_963790005.1 uncultured Methanoregulaceae archaeon | reverse complement strand
CGGGGTGTTCTCCAGTCGCTTGACAAAAGTCGTAAACTCATCGTCTGTTATAACAATCGCACACGTGATCCCATGATATGCGGCATCGATGACACCTTCAGATGCCCCAAAGAAGAGGTCAGGGTTCCTGCCAATGGATTTCAGTGCGATCGACGATTCGATCCCGACAGCCGCGACTAATCCGGCGATGACAACGATTTTTTTGAGTTTGTCCTTCCTGACTTTAAGCGAACCCCCGTGCTGGACCCGGGGCACCTTGCAGACATGAATAATCCCCTCGTGATGCTCGATTATCCCGTTCACATCGAAAATCCCCACGTCATTGTTCTTCTTTGCATCCGCATAGACCGTTGCTGTCGCCGACCTTGGTTTCTTTTCCGCACAGAGATATCCGTCCTTCATGTAAAGGCCGGCGATATCTCCCTTTTTCATGTCATCGGCAGCAATTGCCGTCCAGACCGAGACATGCTTGATGATGTCACGCCGGATATCCCGGACATACAATTCCAGGGTGGCCGCATTCTCCATGACCCAGGCCATCCCGGTCTTGGTCACCGCATAATTGCTCCGGCCGCTCATGGTTACCATGCCTTCGTCAACCAGGTCGCGGATATATTCGGAGACTGCCTGTGTTGTCATGCCAATCCTGTTGGCAATCTCCTGCTGGCGTATCACAGGCTGGTATTCGGCTATCTCTACAAGGATCTGGAAGCGCGAGACATCGCCCTTGCTCCGCATAAGGAAGGGTAAAGGTCCCTTTGTATCCTGGGTCAGGCTGCATCAGCTCCGGTGTTTCATGTAATCGGAAAAAGAGTGACGACCATGAGATAATTAGTCTTTCGGGCGTGATGATGTGTTGTCGATTTATTTGGGATTTTTCCGAGAAGAAATATTGGCCATCAACCGCAAACGCATCAGAACTTAACATAACAAGATTTATTTAGTTATGTCAAGTAACTATGATCTCGTATTATTATGCATATCATGGAAGGATATCTGCCCTGGCAATGGTGCGTCTTCTGGTACCTTGTATCAGCGCCGTTCATCATTTACGGGATTTACCTCTTGAATCGACAGGTTAAGGAACACCGTGAAACCCTCTCACTGCTCGCAGTGTCAGGTGCATTCATCTTCCTTCTCTCATCACTGAAGATGCCGTCTCCCGTTGTGGGAAGTTGTTCCATCCCACGGGAACCGGGTTATCGACCGTGCTGTTCGGCCCGTTCATCACCTGTGTTCTCAGCGTCATCGTGCTGATCTTCCAGGCACTTTTCATGGCCCACGGTGGTATCACGACGCTTGGCGCCAATGACTTCTCGATGGGAATTGCGGGACCGCTCCTCGGGTATGTGGTGTACCGGGTGGCAAAAGCAGTGAAGCTGAACATATTCGTAAATATCTTCCTCGTCGCATTTGTCGCGGATCTCTTTACGTATGTTATCACAGCAATCGAGCTCGCAGCGGCATTCCCGGCAACGCACGGGGGATTCCTGATCTCCTTTGAAACCTTCTTTGCAATCTATGCAGTTACGCAGATCCCTCTTGCGATCGTTGAAGGACTCCTTATCGCGCTCGTGTTCAAATACATCGTCCAGAGTCGGGGCGATATTCTCGTAAAACTTAAGGTGCTTACACCGGAGCAGGCTACAAAAATCACGGAGGGTTTCAAATGATCCCCAGATTTTTCATTAAGTACAAACTTGAGATCATCTTTATTGTGTTTATCGTTGCATTCGCAGCGTTGTTCCTTTACGAGCAAAATGCCCAGACCCAGGCAAAATGGGAGGGATCGGACGATCAGGGCAGTGCAGCCATTGAGGCAACAGGATACACACCGTGGATTCAGCCGCTCTGGACCCCTCCCAGTTCCGAGGTTGAGTCGCTGCTCTTCAGTATCCAGTCCGGCCTTGGGGCATTTGTGATCGGATATTTCTTCGGGTTTTACCGGGGCAAACGGGATAGTGCAAAACCTGCATAATTCCCCATTTTAATTTACTGATGTCCGAGACGTCAGAGTAAAGGTATTCATTATGTCGTTTATGGAAGAAAACTTAGATTACTATGCCCAGTCAAATGCGTTACGGGATGTAAACTGTTATCTCAAACTCGCCCTTGGTCTGGGAGCCATATTCATATGTATTGCCTCCCCGGCCCCGCTGGCCCCGCTGTTTATCGTCATTACTCTTTCTGCAATCACCCTGGTAGTTGCAAAAATACCGGTACGAGTATATGTGGAACTCCTTCATATTCCCGTAATATTTGCGTTCTTCTCCGTGATTGTTATCCTGTTCTTAAGCGGGAGTGGAGATACTATCCTTACGTTTACGGTCGCGAACGTCCCGCTGACCATCACGACAGGCTCTGCGAACCTTGCCTCCCTGGTACTTGTCCGGACATTCGGCGGGATGTGCGGGCTCTTCTTCATTGCCCTGACAACCCCCATGATTGAGATCTTTTCTGTCATGCACAAACTGCATTTCCCTCCCGTTATGGTCGATCTCTCCATGCTGATCTACCATTTTATCTTCGTTTTTATCGCTGAGACCATCGCAATCCATAACGCCCAGACAATCCGCCACGGGTATACCTCGCTCAAACGATCCATTAATTCGATGGCGATGCTTGGTGCTATGCTCTTCATCCGGGGATGGAAGGAGGCCGAAGATCTCATCATCGCTATGGACTCGCGGTGCTATGACGGCAAACTGGCATTGCCGGGCCAGCAGAATCCCCCAAAACCGGCGGCAATTGCATCTATCGCAGTCTATCTGGGTCTTTGTATTGCCGTTGCAATTATGACCAGCACGATAGTGCCTTTCAGGTGAACCATGACGAATTTGCTCGAATTTGATAATATTCATTACGCCTACCCGAGCTGCCCGGAATCACTTTCTGGCGTAACCTTCTCGATAAAAAAGGGAGCCAAGGTTGCTCTGGTCGGCCCCAACGGTGCCGGGAAGACCACCCTGATGCTGATGTGCAACGGGGTGCTCGAACCCTCGAAGGGGCGTGTGCTTCTCGATGGAGAACCGCTCAGGTACGACAGCAGATCGCTCCGCGAGGTGCGGAAAAAAGTCGGCATGGTCTTCCAGAACTCAGATACCCAGCTCTTTGCTCCAACGGTATACCAGGACGTGGCGTTTGGGCCGCTCAACCTTGGCATGGAACCAGACGAGATCGAGAAGGTCGTTAACCGGGCACTCCTTGAGGTGGGGCTGGCAGGGTTCGAAAAACGCCCGCCACACCAGCTGAGCGGTGGGGAGAAAAAGCGGGCTGCGATCGCAGGGACGCTTGCGATGGACCCGGAGGTTCTCGTATTTGATGAACCAACCAGTTCGCTCGACCCTGCCGGTGCCGCGGATCTCATGGAACTGCTTGACGAGCTCCATGCAAAAGGCGCGACGATCATTATCTCCACCCACGATGTGGAGCTTGCATACCTGTGGGCAGACCAGATCATCCTCGTGAACAAAGGGACGGTGATTCATGCGGGTATCCCGAGGAAGTCTTTACGGATCCCGCACTCGTCACGTCTTCGAACCTCCGGATGCCTGCGGGTACTGGAGGTCTACACAGAGCTCGTCTCGCGGCAGATGGTGGAAAAGACGCAGTCGCCAAAGTCCGTCCTCCAACTCGTCAGTTCGCTCGAACAGACTCCGGTAAACCGAAGGCTTACAGGGCCCCCGGAACCATCACGGTCTGCAATGTGGATACAACCGGTGCTGAAGAAATCAAGGCGTGGGTGGCTGACAATCCCGGGCACAAGCACGGGGCAATGGGAACCCGGGCGAAGGACCTTGCCGAGCGCGAATCGATAGCGCTTGATTTCACGTATGGCGTGATAGACAAAGGGATCCTGCGGGCACTGGTCGGGGAATGCTCGGTGCTCCTGACACCGGCGTCGATGGTGCCGCATGTGTTCCGGCGGGTTGAAACATACTGCCGGGAGAGCGGCAATTCGATTGCCGTTGTCCCCATGAACACGAAAACACAGTCTCCCGCACCCGGGGCTATGACAAAACGAGGTCCGACAGAATGATCTTTCTCGCTGAAAACCACGGACATAATCATGTAGACTGCCATGAGCGCGAAGGTATCCCGGTATCTCACCCGGGGAAGATATGGGGCATCTCATACAGGGAGGGTTAAGCATGGTCAACGACGCGTTATGGGTGCTGCTCATCACCACGTTTATCGTTGCTGCCATCCACACCCTCTCCCCGGACCACTGGTTTGGCTTCGTGATGCTCGGCCACACCAAGAAGTGGGGCATCCAAAAGACGCTTCTTGTCGCCGGTATTGCCGGCATCGGACACGTGGGCACCTCTGTTATCCTCAGCCTCATTGCAATATGGGCGGGAGCCACCATGGCCCATAACTTCGCCTCGATTGCCGAGGTTGCAACCGGAGGGGAGATGGTTATCTTTGGTGTGGGCTTCGCCATTTACTCATACCTGAAAGGTGGAAATTCACATCACGGCATCCCATTCGTCAATAAAATCTTCAACATCGATAACCGGGAAGCGGAAGAGTTGATGCACGTCCACGATCACTGCGACCATGATCACGATCATCATCATGATGAGCATGGCCACGACCATGACGATCATCACGAGCATGACCATAACCACGATCATGATCATCATCACGATGACCATAGCAGGAAGATAGGCACAAAGATCGAGGCGGGCTATGGCCTGGTGGCCATCATTGCTCTTACCCCGTGCATCCTCCTCATGCCGCTGGCGCTGCGCGCCGGTGAAATAAGCATGGCTGCCGTATTCTGGACCATCGTTGTTTTCTTCGTCGCCACGATGGCAGCCATGCTGATTCTGGTGGCGGCCTGTCTCAAAGGACTTCAGGTAATCAAATTCGAATTCTTTGAGAAGTTCGGCGAGGTCATCACCGGAATCATCATTGGCTTCATGGGTGTGATGGTGGTAGCCGGGTTTATCTAGAGACAAAACCGGCACGTTACGAAAATTGAACACCAGTTACCAGAAAATGGAGGTAAAAACATGTCAAAGATTTTTGGATTCAGGCCGCAGGCAGCAACACAACAACTCATCGATAAGTTCGAGAAGGAAGTGCTGATACGGCATAACAACCAGCAACTCGTGGGAACCGTATATATCGATATGCAGGATGATCGATGGGCGGTCGCCGTTGCATATAACTACACCCGTAAACCCGGTCTACACGGGCACGAGAATCCCCTTGAAGTCCGGTATTCATACCCTGTGCAAGAAAATACCGGTGTACAGATGTTCCGTTCGGATTCTGCATCGGGGAACGCGCTGAAAACCGAGCCTCTTAAAGACAGGGATGCGTTTATCCGGTTTGCCCTTATGCAGGAGCGTTCAATCGTGGGAAGGGCAGCATAGTTGGGGATCTGACTGCGGCAGACGCTCGGTCATGTCCATTCGTCCTCGCTGAGGCTCCGGCTCGCTTCACAGCACCTCGCTGTTTTTGAGGTTGCTCTGTTGGTAGGATGACGCCCCGGGCTCGTCACTCCGTTCCAACGCCGGTGGCTACCCGGCCCGCTCCTCCCGGCATCCGCGTCCCGGATTGTCGAGTGTTCGGATCCTGCGGCGTACGAGACGAGCGTGGCGTTCCTGTCATCGGTTGAACAACGGGCGCGCCTGACGAAAGTGCCCCTGGTTTAAGCGGATGTATTACAATTGAGCATTGATCAGGACCACGTGACAATCCAGAAAAAAAAGGACTTCAAAAATTAACTCATCAAAAAAATAAACATCAATCATGGTGTAACATTTAAAAAAATCCGGGCTGGTTATCGATCTCCGTTCCGATAAACCCCTTGTTCTTATTGCAAGTACTCCGGGGATCCTCTCCCATCCTCTACCTAAAAACGCCCGTAAACCGGCCCGATTTGAGGTAATAAAAGTTTGGCGATGCATGGGCCCCCGTTTCCTAAAATAAGCCCAAATTGAACCCCATATAATGCCTCTCAAAGCCTCATATTCGCGTTCTGGCAGCGATCATTTTCCGGATCGTCCAAATGGTAATTTTACCTGATAATCAGCCAAAAGAACCGCATTAGCGGGCCCTTTTTAATTTGTCCGTTTTCAGAAATAAGCCCGATTTGGGGTTATTTTCCAACGGAGCCCGATACGGGCTTCTTTTGAGGTGTGAAAATGGTAATCGGGGCTCGGATTGGGCCCGGATTGGGGGCAGAGTGGTAAGGATGCATGAGGAAGAGGGCAGGGCGGAGGGGGGTTCCCAAGGGGGCCTGGCAACGGTGGAACCAGCTCTTTTCAGTTTTACCTAACGGATCGTATCCGCGCACACAAAACCGTGCAGAGACCCGATATGGATGATAATCTCATAATGTTCCTTGAGGATTTTTAAAGAGAAATTTCGTCTCAAAAATTATCAAGACACAATACATCCGAAATTTTTGGATTTGCTATAATCGTTTTCTTCTGTTGTAGGATGTGGATTCAGATCAAAGAAGTCGCTATCAAAATGATTGTCTGTAACATTCATAGGTTCTTACTTTTTCTCATCGTTGAGGTGTTCTACAGAGCAAAAAATTTAGATTTTAGTTCAGTGCCTGCGCACGACAAGGAGTGCAACTGCACCGAGGCCGATCAGGGCAACCAGTGCACCAAACCCGGGCTGTGTCGGGGTCTTGGTGGGCGTGGCTACGGTGGTCGGTGGGACGGTGGTTACAACCGTGGTCGGTGCTGCAGTAACGTTTGCAACAGCTGTTGGGGTTGCAGTCGGGGCAGATGCCTCGAGAACGTTGAACAGTGCATTACCGGTTGCAGTCTGGAGGACTGCATTTGCGGTGACAAGGTACTCGTCGGGTTTGAACGTGGATGCGTCAACATCGAACGAGAGCTTGTTCAGGCCGCTGTCACCCTGAGTGACGGTCACGGTGCCTGTTGCGCCGCTGAACGCTCCGCTCTGGCTCTTTTGAGTCGGCTGGAATGATGATGAATAGACTTCAAAGAGGACTTCGTCACCTACGGCGAGGTTGGTGGTTGCAGTGATGGTGAACTTGTCACCGACATGCCTGTCGCCAACGGGGTCGATAGTGATGACCGGGTTCTCGATGAGAATCTGGAGCTTGGTGTAGGTATCATCGATGTTTGCGCTGTCGATTGCTTCAATCAGTGCCTCTGCCGCGTCGGAGCCCTGCAGGCTGTTGGAACCGCTGAGATGGAAGTCTTCAGAGGGTGTTTGGGTGGCATCCGCTCTGGTCTACAGTCCAGACATCAGTAGCCTGGTTTAAACCGGTTACAATGCTGGCACCGGAAGTGTCTGACGGATAGACATCGAACCGGTTGTTCTGCATCGGGTGCTGGGCTACGATGAAGTACTGGCCGGAGTAGAGGGTCTTTGTATCTGCTTTCTTGATCTGGTACGAGAACGAACCGTCGGAGTTCACCGACTGCGTTGCAATATTTTCGTAGTTCTTACCGAGAACCCAGATCATGACACCCTGCGTGGGCTGGCCCTCTGCGGTACCGGTGATGAATACATTATCACCCTGTGCGACAGTGGACTGCGACGCAGTTGCGCTGATGAACGGCTTCTTGATGATAATGGAAACCGTGCCATAGGCTACGTTCGCAAGCTGGGTTGAATCAGCTGATGAGGGCTGGCTTGTTGCGTAGACCGTGTAGGTACCTGCATCAAGTGCAATACTTGCGGTTCCCCACTTGTCACTCCACGTGTTGTCTCCCTGAACCGCTGCCTGAACTAAATAATTCTGGTCTGTGGTTTCTGGTGGTGTCAGTCTTGTAATTGCCACGCGCGGGGGTTATTGTCAGAGGGTGCCATTCCAGCGCCAGAGCTACCCAGGTTCGGACCCGAAATGAACAGGTACGTGGTCTGGGATTCGGTGTTGGTACCGGAGAACTTTACCTCTTCACCGAGGTAGTAACTCTGGTCGCCAGCTGCGACAATCGTGACAGCGCCCTTCGCGACGGTCACTTGGACCTCATCGCTCTTGTAGCCGGTCGAACTGCCGAAGGACTGCTCAACACGGATGGTGTACTGCTGGGCCCTGGTCCAGTTGGTCGTAGTAAACGCAATGGTCCTCGTACCCGAGGAACTCATAGAGACGTTACCATAGACGTAAGTACCGTTGCCGGTGTAACTCGAGTTGCAAACGTCCTTATAGATGGCTAAGCCTGCACCATTCTGCCAGGTATAATTACCATTGATTGCCTGGTTGGTGTTAGGCGTTATGGTCATGTCGGGACCGAATAAGGCTGGATCCTGAGTAAGACCGGCCTGGTTCGGGACGATCATCGGGGGCTGGTTGTCGTAGGTACCGGACATTGAGCTGGTTCCCTTGACCCAGAGGTGGTAGACCATGTTCGGCTTACCGGTGATGGTTACCGAGAACTGCTTGCTGCGGACGACCGAGTCGACGTTTGCTGATATCGACACTGTGTTGGAAACAAGCGTAATGGTCTGAGTCTGGGCAACGGTCTTTCCAGTGTAGGCTGCACCACTGCTCAGGTAGTTGTCTTTCATGCCGTTCATGTAAGACTCTGCCCAAACCGTGTAGGTACCTGCCGGGTATGCCAGCTGGCCGTTACTGTCTAGTGCATCAGTGGCCCAGTTATTCGTCTTGCTGCCGGCATTACCGTTCAGGAACCACTGGGGGGCATTAACACTGCGTTCTGTGAGAGATATGGTGTTCCCCGTGTAGCCAGCTGTACCGTGATCGGTGAACAGCTTGGTCAGGGTGTTCCCTGAAGCAGTCTTTACCTTGATATCCATCCAGTAGGTGGAATCATTTACATTCCCATCTGCACGGACAATCGACAGGGGATCGTCGTTCTCTGAACGCAGGGCCGGGCTGGTGATGGCCGCATACAGGTTGTTGTCGACACGGATAGTCAGGTTCTCTGACTGAATAACAGTGCCGCTGTTTACGTTCAATGCCTGGTCGTTATCCCAGATGTTGACCGCAAGGCTCGGGTCCTGAACACTGAACACACCAATGGCCTTACCACTTGCATCAAGAACCGGTGCTCCCGTTGAAGTGGACAGATACCAAGCGTTCGTGTACGCGAACGTGGACGGCAGAACGTACAGGTTATTTGCCTGAGCCGCCAGTGAAACGGTCGCTGCCGGGCTGGTCGTGGTGACCGAGGCTGCTGATGCCCACCAGCTGACGTATGCATCAGTCTGGTTGATGGCTCCATCGACACTACCACCGTAGTAAGTGCCAGTAGCCGTCTTATCGGCCAGGTTCAGAGCATGGGTAATGTTGAGTCCCTGCTCACCATAGAAGATCGTTGCACCCTGGTTAATGGTCGAGTTGACCGAGTAGAACGTTGCCGATGCCGGCAGTACGGCTACAAGGACCAATGCGACAAGTGCAACCAGTGCAATTGTTAATCGCTTAGTCATTCGTTTTCCTCCAAATGTTACATCATACATTTCAAGCCGGAGAACCGTTTCGACATTTGCCGAATAACGATTCTACGAGCCCCATACTCCGTTTAAACGGAATATGGAGGAATATTTGTAAAAGAGCTAATATATCCTTTGTGGTTGATTTTATTCTTGTTTTCGGGGTTTATTCAGCCCCGGTTCCCAAATTCCCCGTTATTTACGTAGTTATCCAGCACTTCATCAGATCAGATGGATTACAGATCCGGGCACAGGACTTCTTTATAGGCTCAGCCGGATTCGCGCACGACCGGATATCTGGTTTCTCCAGAATATGTACTACATTACCTAGTATAGTGTATAGTATGAAAAACGCTTGCGCAAATACGCACTGTATTTAGTACACTCACTCCCAAGGAAAGGAAGTTTTCCTCTCAACAGGAACGCCGGTGACGTTTACCCTCTCTTACCTGACAGGATATAAAAAATTTCCATCCCCGGCCTGCCGAGGAGACTCCCAAAAAAAAGACGCCCACAGTCCCCGGGTTTATTACACAATCATTCCTGCTCCCGATTGCAACACATATATCATACCGGCTCCAACTCTTGTTCCATGAGAGTCATCCGGGCCCCTGCAATCGGGCGGGCACACGAGCTGGTCGTGAAGATGATCCTGGAGAAAGGGTGGATCCTCCAGACCGAAGATGACGAGGCCACCGTTGAATTCGAAGAGGTTGCCCTGCAGGTCGATACCCCACTTGCCGGGCCGCTGGTGAGCCCCCACTCCCGGTTCCAGCAGAGATTTGTCGAGCAGTACGCAACTGACCTGCTGCACGGCTCAAAGGCCTCCTTTGAATACGACTACCACGGCCGGCTCTTTGACTGGGGCGAGCGCCTGTCTGCGGACGGACAGCCCGTACATGTCGACCAGATCGAATACATTGCAGAAAAACTCCGGCAGTCCCCGGTAAGCCGCCGGGCCATCGCCATCACGTGGAACCCGGTCATCGATGAGAAACTCAACGACTGCCCCTGCCTCCAGCTCGTCCAGTGCATTCTCCGCGACGGCAAACTCTGCCATGCGGGTGATCTTCCGGAGCAATGATATGCTCACCGCGGCCGGGGCCAACATGTACGCCCTTGTCCAGCTCCAGAAGTCCATCGCTGACCGGCTGGGCGTGCCCTGCGGCACCTATACCCACATCTCGCTGGTACCGCACATCTATTATATCCGGGATATGAACGACATCGAACCGTTCTGCGGGAGAGGCGAATTTATCCAGCCGGTAAAGGAAGTCTGCCGTGCCTGCGGGCGCTGTGACCGGTCAAAAAGCGCCTGATGCACCCGGAGCGGGCACAACTATCCGTCACTTTAATTAGGCTCCAGCGGCAAAAAGTATGAGGCAATATAGCCCGGTAGTGTAGCGGTCAATCATGCGAGGCTCTGGATCTCGCGACAGCAGTTCGAATCTGCTCCGGGCTACTCTTTTGCAGGGGAATGTATTTTGCAGGACTCCGTTGTTTTGACCTGCGTGCTGCCGGTTTTGCCGGACAAAATCTGATATCTGGAAAAAATTTCGGACAAACCCGGTTTCGCGCCGAATATTTTTGACTGGAAATTTCGACCGAACATTTTTTAATTTTTCAACCTTCAACGAAAAAATCCGGCAAAAAAATTTTGCGCGAAAAAAAGGATGTGTGGTAACCACCCGGTTACCGGGTAATTACCCGGATATCGGATGTACAACATACTATCATTATTTTGCTTCATCGTGAATTTTCCGGCAGTTCCGGTTTTTGTACAAAAAATCCGGAATCGCACCGGGCAGGCAATACTTTTTTGGCCCGAAAAAAAATCCGGATTTTAGTTTTCGTGCCGGGAATTTTTTTCGCCCGGGAACTTTCGCGCCAGAAAAATTCCGGCAGTCCGGATTTTCGTGCGCGAAAAACACACGGACCCTATAAAAAAAGTGCCGGCACAATCTCACGCTATAAGGGCTGACAGGATGCACCCGATAAAGATCGCGCCAAACGTCCCTGCCCCGCCAATACTGACCTGCGGCACTTCGAGTCGCCCACATGGAGCAGGTGCGCAATATTTGCACCGAGCAAAATGCCGAAGGTCGCGCTCGCAAACGCAATCACACCAGCGGCAGGAAGCCCCCAGCCTCCCGCAAGCAGGATGCCGCAGAGAAGAGCCGTGAGGCCCGGGACAAAGAGCGGCGCCCGGAGACCGAGCCCCACCATGGGCCGGGTCGTTACGTAGGCTATCGCCGCGACAATGAGAGTTGCCGCAGCCACCTGAAGATACAACGTATTCACGTCCATGACCGCAGATGCACGGTACAGAAGATAACCTGCCATCGCAACAGGGATGATCGCCCCGCCGAGATTCAACGCAATGGAGGTCTCCCAAAGGCCACCGGTCTCGTTCGGAGAAAATGCGTCCGGGAACTGCCCGTCAGGTGAATGGGGCATCCGGATCGTCTCTTTCCGGATCTTCCAGACCGGGATATCAACAAGGCTGCAGAGCAGGATCAGGATGACAAGAGCGGTTGCAGTAATCCACGACAGCCCGACAAGGTTCGTGAACGCCTTACCCACAAGGCCCAGAAACAGGAGCGGTACGACAATGACAATAAGCCCTATGATAACGAGAAGTGCGATAATCGTCAGGGGGCCGGCAGAATAAACACGGATATCGGAGGACATGGTAATCCAAGGGAAACTTAACTTATTTCGTGCAGACGATTGCCGCGTGGTCCTGGTGGTACGGGGCAAGCCATGTACTCTCAACTATTGTGAGCCCGGCAGACATGAGGATATCGAGCGTGTCCCGGAACACTTCGACCGGTTCTTTCCTGATATCCACGCTCCGGGTCTTGAGCATGAGGATAAGGTACCCGCCTTTTTTGAGGAAGACGCAGTTCTTGAGCGCGATGGCCGCCTGGTCCGGCTGGGCGACGTCCTGGTAGAGTAGGTCCACTGTTTCCACAAGCGGCGCATACTGCTCCGGGCAGGAGGCATCCGCAAGGATCGGCATCACATTTTTGCGCCGGCGTGCGACTTCGAGCAGATCCTGCATCGGGCGCGGCGCAAATTCCACGGCATACACCACCTCCACGTAATCAGCGACGTGGGAGACCGTCGTCCCGTTCGCCGCCCCGAGGTAGAGGACTTTCATATCCCGGGGAAGTTCGATCCCGGTTCCCACGAGATACAGGGCGGCAAGCTTGCTCCGGTACGGGTCCCAGACCCGGTACCCGTCAAGCTCCCGCTCGCCATAGACCCCGCCCTCGCCTTTCGAGACCAAGCACATCGCCGATCCGGATCATTGTCCTTTCCCCTCCCCATCGGGAGTTCCCGCCCGGTCGATGCGGGCCTGAGCATCGTCCAGGAATTCTGGTGCTTCACAGCCCCGGTAAAAGTCCAGCCGGGCGGCAATCGCCAGTTTCCCGGCAAGCACCCGGGCGACTTTTCCCCGTACTTCGCGGGGGGCGTTGTGCACTCGCCGGTGCTGGAAGATGATCCCGTGCTTGGGTGCAGGCGCATGGGTCCGTATATGTGCAAAGAGTGCAGTCCGGGCGCCAAGCACCTGGATGCCGCTTGCCGGGAGCCGGGAGAGTTCCTTTAAGCCCCCTGCATGGGAGAGGAGCCGCGCGGCAACGAGCCCCCCGATAAGTGCGCTCGTGTTGGGCATCACTTCGCAGGCACGGGCCGAGACTTCCTTTGCAAGCGCAGTCCGGGCATCGGCAAGGCTCATAATCTCTGCGGCGACTTTCCCGAGCGCTCCCCCGCCCCCGCCGCGCTCCCGGTTCCGCTCGCTGATGGACTTGACCAGCACGTGCGCCGGCGTCCTGCGGTATTTGCGGGAGAACGAAGGGTGCCGGATCTGGTACCAGTCCGCCACCCGCTCGGAGAGGACGTTTGTAACCGTGTCCATCTCGTCGAGCGTCCTGACCATCTGGAGCAGTTCCACATCCTTTGCCGCGTACTGCTCCCTGACGGCCTGTTCCGATCCCGCGATAAAGACCTTCTGGAGCAGCGCAAGATATTCCGCACGGTCGCGGCAGACGCCGCAGGCAACGGCCTGCTGCCAGTCCAGCGGAACAAATGCGTCCATGCTGGTCCGGATCTCCCGGACGCGGCGGGCACATGCGGCGGCATCACCGGTAAACGGGGTGCACTGCCCGGCCTCCACATCGCCAAACCAGCAGGACTGCATGATACCAACTAATGGACGCCCGGCTAAAAAAACAATGGCTCACGGGAACAGGTGGAGGGGCGCCCGCTACATCCCGCATCAGACCCATGCGATGCCAAAGGAGTACAGGATCACCGGGATCATGATCGCACCCATGCAGTAGACCCTGGAGACGTTCACGATATGGGGCACGAGCCCGAGGATCGTGGCAAGGACAAGGATGAAGATCCCAAACGGCCCGGTGAGGACGATGCTGAGCGCCACGACAAAAATGATCACCGCCCGGTTGAGCATCCGGCCGTTGATCCCGGTGAGCCAACCTGCCGAATGGGAGAGTCCCACCGTTATGATATACGCGAGGCAGGCCGCAAGGACGCCGATGATCATCAGCTCGCTCATGGAAGGGAGCGGCAGCTCCGCGAGCGCGACCATCACGCCGTTTCGCATCCGGGAAAGTGCAAAGAGCGCGGCAAGCCCGATGAACGCATTCGCCGTGTTCGCCGCACTCGTGGCAAGGATGTAGGCCCGGCGGTCCTTCTCGTACCCGATCACCGATGCCAGTGCACCGTTCGCGGTCGCCGTCGAGAGCCCGGGCAGCCAGCCAACCGCAATACCGGCGAGCGTGCCAAGGATGGAACACTTTACCACGGTCCCGTTCTCCACCCGCAGGCCCCGGAACTGCTGCACCGGCAGCGCCCCCTGCGATGCGACGAGCAGGACGGATATCCCGAAGAGACCCGTGAGCAGGGGCATGAGGATCGAAGTCTCCCCGCCAAGCGTGTGCCAGCCCAGGAATGCGTACCGCATGGCAAACGCCCCGAGGAGGCCGGAGACCGCAAAGATCGCAAGCGCCCAGCCGGGCGATTCGCTCATGACGATCATGTACCCGATGACCGCGACGATCAGGATCCCGATGCCCCAGTCGAAGTACGGCTGGAGGGCGGGGAGGAAGATGTAACAGAGTACCGAGAGCGGAACGGCTATAATAATGGCGCAGGCACTCCCGAGCGCGGCGATCCTGACCGCTTCTTCCCCGTTTCCCTCAAGGCACATGGCATGTGCCGGGAGGACGGAAAGCGACGTATCTGCATCGGGAACTCCCAGGAACGTTGACGGGACAGCCTCTACAAACGTGTGCGTGATCAGGGCGGCAAACATCGCGCCGGCAAGTGCAAGCGGGCCGAGCACGGCGAGGAGCATTGCCTGCGCACCGAGCAGGATCCCCGCAAGCGTGTTCGCATGCACGCCGGGGATAAGACCGCTGATGGTGCCAAGGAGGACTCCGAGCAGCACCCCGATCACGATCTCTATCATAGCAGAAGGTACAGGAGAATGGACATAAATCAACCGAAATGCATACCATCTTATCATACAGGGATGATGAAACCGTAATGAAGATCGCAGTCACCCGTCTTGCAGGAAAGGAGGAGCGGGACGCGACCCGGTGCGCAGCGTTCGGGCACGCGTGCTACAGCATCCACCCGCTCAGGTCGGAGATCCGGCAGGATATCGTCTCCGCGTTTGCCGCAGCCGTGGAGCGCGGGGAGTTCGACTGCATCTTTTTTACGAGCGCACTTCCGGCAAAAATCCTTGCCCCGCACCTCAAAAAGACTCCCAGGGTCATCGCGATCGGCCCAGAGACGGCACGGGAACTCGCGCGGTGCAATATCACCTGCGAAACCCTGCCCGGGTTCTACTCGCGCGACTTTGTCCCGTACCTGGGTGACTGGATCAAAGGGAAAACAATCGGCCTCCCCAGAGCCGACGTCCCAAACGTCCCCCTCATCGATGCAATTACCCACGCGGGAGGGATCGCACGGGAGTTCCGCTGCTACCGGCTCGCGCCCACAAACGAGCCGCTTGACCTTGACCGGGCCGAGGCCATCCTCTTTACGAGCGCGATGTCATATAAGAAGGCAATATGGACACCCCGCCCGGCCTGCTGGTTATGGCCATCGGGGATATCACGGCCGAAGCGATGATGTGCGGGGGAACGCTCCCGCAATTGTCGGGGATGGATCGCTTGAGGGGACGCTTGGCGCCTTGAACGAATACCGGGGAAAGATACGGATAATACGATGACGACACCACAGGAAACCCCGATAGAGGGACAAACAGGCACTCCACAACTCTGGCATGGCGCAGGCATTATCGTGATTGACAAGCCCCGGGGGCCTTCGAGCCACCAGGTGGCCGCGTGGGTGGGAAAGATGCTCGGCTGCCAGGTCGGGCACGCGGGCACGCTCGACCCGCAGGTATCGGGCATCCTCCTTGTCATGCTGGGAAATGCGGTGCGCCTCGCGCCGCTGCTCTTAAAACACGACAAGGAATACATCTGCCTGATGCGGCTGCACAAGGACGTGGACCGGAAAAATATCGATATGGTCGCGGCGGAATTTACCGGCCGTATCTACCAGCGCCCGCCACGGAGGAGCGCGGTCAAACGCCTGCTGCGCATCCGTGCCATCCAGAAACTGGAGATACTGGGAGTGGAGGGGCGACTGGTGCTCTTTAAGGTGCAGTGCGATGCAGGCACCTACATCCGCTCGCTCTGCCATCACATGGGCCTCGCAGCTCGGCGTCGGGGCGCACATGCAGGAGCTGCGCCGGACCCGGTCGGGGGTCTTTGACGAGCGCACCATGCACACGCTCCACGACCTGCAGGATGCCTGCGTTGCTGCGGCAGCGGGGGATCGTACTGCCCTTGACTCCATGATCGTTTCCGTGGATGCAGCGGTTCCCGATCTCCCGGCCGTTGTCGTACGCGATACCGCCGTCGACGCGCTCTGCCACGGTGCAGCGCTGGCAGGAGTCGGGGTGCTCCGCTGTGACGAGTTCAGGAAAGATCAGATCGTTGCCGTCCTCACGGACAAGAAGGAGTTTGTCGGCCTCGGGAAGGCCATTGCCGCATCCGCGGCCTGGCAACCCGGGAAGACCGGCCTCTTTATCGCCATGACCACGGTCTTCCTTGCCCCGGGCACGTACCCGAGAGGCTGGAAGAAGGCCGTCAGGCCGGAAAAAACCACAAAGCACTGATTCCATGAAGGGATAGCATTAAAAAAATACCCGGCAAATACATGGGATACACTTTTTGCTGAGGTAGTCTAGCGGTAGGGCGCAGGCCTGGAAAGCCTGTGGTGCGAAAGTGCCTCGGGGGTTCAATTCCCCCCCTCAGCGTATTGCTGTTTTCCGGATATTATCTGAAATCCACTGGAGCGTAAACTCATCTTATTTTTCCGGGCAGGAGCACCGGCAGCCACCGGTCAGGTTGCTGCCGGTCCATGTGCAATTGAGCATTTAAGTGGCAAAATCGCAAACAGCGGGCCGGTTACGATGAGACCCACTGCACCGTCAGATATCTGCTCCAGGGGTTCAGGCTGCATCCCCTCGGTACCGGGCATCCGGTCTGAATGCGCCCGGTGATCCCGTCAGCGGATCCTGCTGAATGCCCGGCCCATCTCGAAGGCTTTTGCATTGACCTCAACGGTCTTTGGCGGGACGAGTTTTTTGACCGCGGCAAGCAGGGACTCCGCCTTTAAAGGGATCGACCACGAAGCCGCCCCGAGGATCACCACGTTCTGGGAAAGACTGCTGCCCGCATCTGTGGCAATCTCGTCAGCATCGATAAGGCACGGGTTGAACCGGGCAAGTTGTGCGACGATCTCGTCCTCTGTCGGCACCGGGCTCTTCTGCGTGAAGACCGAGGTGGGGAGGACCATGTGCCGGTTGACCACCATCGTCCCGCCGGTTTTGAGATAATGGGAGTACCGGAGCGCTTCGAGAAGATCAAAGGAGATCAGGAGATCGGCCGTGCCGGGGACGATCAGCGGACCGTACTGCCCGTCGATCCTGATGTGGGTCTCGACCGACCCCCCGCGCTGCGCCATCCCATGGGTCTCGGCACCTTTCACATGCCGACCCTCAAGAAGGCAGGCCTCGCCGAGGATGTTGGACGCGAGAATCGTTCCCTGCCCGCCGATCCCGACGATCAGGATATCGAAACTTCCGGTCATTGCTTAGCCTCCCGTGAGATAGCCCCCACCGGACAGAGGCGGGCGCAGACTGCACACCCGCTGCACAGGTCATTGATCCGGGCCTTCTCGTCCGCAAACTCGATCGCGGGACACCCGAACCGCACGCAGGTGCCGCAGCCGGTGCAGACTCCGGGTTCACCGCGTAGCGCCCCCGCTTTACTCCCGCACGGCGGGCCACGATCACGCACATCTGCTTTGCGATGATAACCCTTACACCCGTCTTCTTCTTTGCCTCTTCAAGGACCCGAAGGATTCCGGTCATATCATAGGGGTCTACCGTCTCGACAAAGGTCACCCCGCAGGCGCGGCAGATCGCATCGAGGGATACCGGGGGTGTCTCCACGCCGGTTGCCGTTACCCCGGTGTTCGGGTTGGGCTGGTGGCCGGTCATCGCGGTGATCCGGTTGTCGAGGATGACAACCGTCATGTTCGCACCATTGTAGACCGCGTTCATGAGCCCCTGGATACCCGTGTGCAGGAAGGTCGAGTCGCCGATCGTGCAGACCACATCGTGGGACGCGTCGGAATGGGAGATCCCGCTCCCGACCGTGATCGAAGCCCCCATGCAGATCGTGGTATCGACGGCTCCCAGTTGTAATCCCAGCGTGTAGCACCCGATATCGCTTGGGTAGATGGCAGACTCCTTAAACACCTTTTTCATCGCATAAAACGCGGCGCGGTGATGGCAGCCGGCGCAGAGGATGGGCGGGCGCATCGGGAGGTTCTGTACGGGCTCCGACACGGCAAACGGGTTTTGTTGCAGGAACCCGGCACTTACCATGATGGCAGCGACACCAGCCGGGGAGAGTTCACCCTCGTACGGCGCGTACCCGTTGATCTTCCCAAAGACCGGGACGCAGCCGGCCACCTGCCTGACTGCCTCTTCCACGACCGGGGCGAGCTCCTCAATCACAAGGATCTTCTCGTGCTTTTTTGCAAACTCCCCGAGCCATTCCTCGTCAACCGGGTAGGCACCGATCTTCATGAACGAGACATCGGGGGGCAGGAGTTCCTGCACATAGGATGCCCCGATCCCGCTTGCGATAATGGCGGTCTTTCCCCTGATCGTGTAATGGTTGAGCCCGCGCTCCACGAGACGCTTTTTGAGGGCCGGCTGCTTCTCATTGAGTTTCTTGTGCAGGACCCGGGTGTGGGCGGGGATCACCATGTACTGCCGGGGGTCCTTGTGGAACTCTCCTTTCCGCGTACTCGGTATGATGGCACCCAGTTCCACATCGCCTTTCGAGTGGCAGATCCGGGTCGTGGGACGGAACAGCACCGGGAGTTTGAACTCCTCGGAGATCTCAAAAGCGGTGCGGATCATGTCGTGTGCTTCCTGAACACCTGGGGGATCAAGGCAGGGGAGCCGGGCGAAATGGGCGTAGGACCGGGTGTCCTGCTCGTTTTGGGAACTGTGGGCGAACGGGTCGTCCGCACTCATGATGACAAGGCCACCGGTTACCCCGGTATAGGCGCTCGTCATGAGCGGGTCCGCGGCGACGTTAAGGCCGACATGCTTCATGGTGCAGATCGCCCGGAGCCCGCACCAAGCCGCGGCAAGGGCATTTTCAAGCGCGACCTTCTCGTTCACCGACCATTCCACGTGGTAGGCCGGGTCTTTCTGCACACGGAGCACATCGATAACTTCCGATGATGGGGTGCCGGGTAACCCGCTCGCAAAATCGATGCCCGATTCAAGGCATGCATGGGCGATGGCTTCATTTCCGAGGAGATAGTGTCGTTCCATGATCCCAGATCCTGTACAAGTTATGTATTTTTTCAACACAGAGCCCTATAGCATTATCCTGTCCAGCCAGTCATTCGGCTTTGCACGTAAAGTAGGTGTTTTACCCGACATTACGTGCAGACACCGGACTTTACGTGCAGGAAGTCCGGTGAGATCCCATTCTGTACATCTCGTGGATCACCACAGTTAGATTGTATGCGATGATTTTTGCGAGGAGTTCATTCACCTGCGCAATCCGATTCTTTGATTTTAACGTCTCGCCAAACTTCCGCTTTATCGCCGCATTGGTTGATTCTACGTTGCTCCTTTTATGGTAATGCTCCATGAACTCTTCCTTATTCAGTTGGAAATAATGGTACATCTTTTTCCATAACATAGATCCACGGGATTTGTCTGTGGCGTGTTTCTTGAACGGTATGTAGGCAACCCCTCCGACAGCCTCAACAGCCTCAAGGTTATCACGCGATGAATAGGCGCGGTCGGCGGATATTTCGTTAATGTTGAAATTCTTGGAAAGGTCATTTACGAGTGGTTTAAACTGCGGGGAATCCGCACCATTCTCTCCGGTAATCTCAATACTGGTTACAATGTTGGTTTTTACTCCGGTTGCCATATGTGCCTTGATCCAGCGGTGTTCTTTCTTCTGACCGTGCTTTACCCCGTTGTAAACGCTGAAGGTTGTCGTTCTGAATCCGGTGGAATCAATAGCGAAATCTGTTTCAACCTCAGCAACAGGTAACGCCGAGAGCGTAACCAGTTCGTGAAGGATGGGCGTTATATCGGGGTTGTTGAAAACGGCTGATGTTACATTGAAGTATGGTGCGTGGTCAATCTGTTTTCGTTCCACGGCGTTCTGGAACAGGCTGTGAGCGCGGCGGCTAGATAACTGGCTGTAAACTTTCTGGATGGCACAAAAGAGAGTTTCACTCATCGGTAAGCGCGGCCTGCCCATCTTCTGTTCAGGTTCGGGAATGGCTTTTACCAAGTCCTTTAACAGAGCATCGAATATCTTGATCTCTTCCGTCTGTGCGGTGTTGTATGCGCTCCATGCCTGTGAATAAGTCAGGTGTATCTTTTCGCTGACTGTGCCTTTCGGTGTGTCCCTCTGTACTTCGAGGTAATAGCGAGAGGCCGAGATATGTTTGCAGGGGAGTCCTCTCTTCTGGAAGTCAGGACAGGTGCAGGTCATTCCCTTGTCAGTCATCTTTACCTCATAGAAACCGTGACCAGATTGGGATTTTACCTTGAAGGCAAAGTTACCTACTTTCTCAATCTGTCCGTCTTTGCTTGCGATTTCCTTACCGCGTTCTTCTCTGGTGGTTGTTAGTTGTTGCATTTTTCTCACCTTGAACTTACTTAGTTAGTATATTACCATATACGTAAGTATTGCATATATACTTATCGATTTACTAATAATACCCGCCAAAGTTATATACCTCAAAGTAATATACTTTGGAATATGGCAAAAGTGAAACTCGAAGTTGATGGCTACAGGTGTGAAAGGTGCAAACACGAATGGATTGCAAGAGGGAGCGAAGAGCCAAAAGTATGCCCCAAATGTAAGAGTCCGTACTGGGACATTCCGAAAAAAGAAAAGAAAATCAATTAAACAGAAGGACTAAACAAATCGTTGATTATTTTCGAAATTGTGTTTTTTATTTCAAGTTGATTTTTCTCTATGGAATCGATTAAAGTTAATTTTTGTTCTATTTTTTGAACAAGTTCTCTTTGAACATCTAATGAACTTGGCAATGGAACCACAATCTCTGATATCTCTTCGGCATTAATATTTGGTTGAGCAACTTTTTTCTCTTTACTAAATTCTTTTTGCCCTTTATTTGAAAGAAGATAATACTGCATATATTTTGGATCTACTTTTGTTTTATCAACTACAAATCTAATGAGATACGAGGCAAATACAGTATCCCTAGACGTTTTTTCTACAGCGGCACATTTTCCGATAGTGGCACCAGTCCTTGCAAAAAGTAGATCCCCCTCATTTACCTTGTATTTTTCAATGTCTACTGATGAAGCGGTTACTTCTGGCAGTACATCATACTTGATTCTTCCAAAAAAATCAATATCGGTTATTCGTATAAATGGAGTTCCTTTTGCTTCGGGCATCACACTTTGTGTCATACCATACTGTGATTTTTTAATTAGCAGTTCACTTATTTTAGTCGGGACCTTACCATTTATACTGTCGAATAACACCTGTTCAATAAACCCAATTTTCAATGAATCCAACGTATTTGTAAGGTTATTAAGAATATTTTCTTGTTTCATTAAACGATCAATTATTGCCTCTTGTATCTCTAAAGGTGGCAACGGCATTTTTAATTGTAATACATCTGCTGGTCTTATTGCGGCATAGTTTGTTGTTCCCCTGACAAAGGGTTGTATTAGGTCTTCATAGGGACCAAACCTGATCATATAATCAAAATATTGTGGCAATATTTTGGAGATATCTAAATCGAACAGGAAGTAATGAGACGATACTATTGAATCCCCCAGGTCTCCGGGAATCACTCCGAACGCACCGAGTTTTGCATCGATCTCTGCTACAATAAATTGGTCAACCCTAGTACGTTTCTGTTCTTTGGTTTTTATATCACGTCCAAATGGTTTATCTCTGAGGTATACACCATTCCCGTGTAATTTAACTGTGATTCTATTGTATTGTAGATCATCCTTTATAGTGACATTTTCTTGGTTTTCTTTCATCAATAAATTAAACGGAACCTGCGGATAACTAGACTCATATGTCACCCTTCGTTTGTATTTACTAATTTTTAGGTCAAAATCGTTTTTCTCTATTTCACTGATATCTACGACCCAAGATTTATCATCGCCCGAAAGTGTCAGCCTTTCATCCCATCGAGAGACAATTTCCCCAATATCATTTTCAGATATAGGTTTTCTGGTCATTGATAACTCAAATCCGTCTGATTTTAAATCAAAAAACCAAACTTTCTTGGTTTTCACTTTAGGATTCTTCTCAAATAGGATTATATCCGTTTTTGATTGTGTGTAAGGCAAAAATAGTCCTGATGGCAGCGATATAACAGCTAACAGATTGTGGTATTTAACGAGGTGTTCTCGCGTCTTTCTGTCCGCGCCCGCTCTAAATAGGAACCCTTCTGGAACAATGACGGCTGCCCTTCCGTTGTCATCTTTCAAACTTTTTAAGATGTGTTGTACGAAAACGCAGTCTGCTTGATTAGATGGAAATGGATACAGATTTCCAAAATCGGTGGTTTGGCCATAGGGAATGTTGGCCAAAACAACATCGTACTCATTCTCTATAGGGTTTTCAAGGCTGTCTTGTTGTTTGATGTTAGTATGACCATCCCCTGCGAGGATCATATTCATCTTAGCGTATTCTCGCTGTGCTAGTGATCTCCCCGGCAAAGATCGTTTGTTCTGTAAGAACTGTCATGTTTTCTTTTGTCGATTTGCACGAATGTTTGATGTGCCTGAAGGCTTCAATAATAAATCCACCAGTACCACACGTCGGATCATATACTTTATCCCCGAGTTGCGGATTTACTAGATCCACCATCAATCTTACGATATGACGGGGTGTGAAATATTCCCCCAGATCATTTCCAATTGTGACCGAATTTTTTAGGAAATACTCGAAAGCATCTCCTTTTACATCAGAATCAACATCTACAAGTTTAAGTTGTGAAATTTTTTCGACGATTGTTTTTAGAGTTTTAGGTTTTTTAATTCGTAGCTCGATTTTCAAACACATCGCCGCTGTGATTATAGGTTAGGACGAGATACGGGAGTATGACACCGTTAATATACTCCAGCATCGTTACATCTTTTAAATCTTCAAAGGATTTCCAGCAATATTTGTCATCCAATAATCTGGGCTCACCATTTTTCGTTCTTTCTTCTTCCATTTCACTTATTAGCTTCAGAAATAAAATATTGGAAAACTCAGTGAATCTCTCTAAACCCTCGCGGAGCCCCTCTTTTCTTAACAGATCATCAGTCCATTTGAATATTTTTAGCAATTCTTCTCTTGTGTGTTTTGTCTCTATGGAAACCTCTGATAGGTCAGCTCCTTCTTTCACGAACCGAAGTAGTTTCTTTTCTGAATAGAGTTCAATAACTATTTGTCCATCTATTGAAAGCTCTTTTTTAACACCATTATGCCATGATTTGTAGAGCGTTCCATCTGTGACGAACACAAGGGGTACACTGAGAGGTGTAGCATATTTTTTTATGCTATCGTCTAGGGCTAGATTGAGGCTTTGTCCTTTTCTCTTTGTTTCAATAATAGCTATGGGGGTATCTGTTCCTGATTGATACAAGATATAATCTGGACTATTTCCTAGCAATTTATCATTCTGAGCTTGGGTTTTCGCTCTCTCTGTGAAAACATTGCATCCGGGGGAATCTTCATCGGTAACCCAACCGAGACTATTTAAAAGGATATCAATTTTTTTTCTTGTTGCGGTTTCTTTGGATTTCGTTAGAAGATTGCCATTTTTTTCTTTATTATGATTCATTTACCCCGGCCCCCCTACTAAACTATCATTAGTCTTTTTAACTATCTGAATTTTTCTCTGCCCATAACTACCTGAGAAGACTTTACGTGCAAGTCTCATACTTTACGTGCAGGATCGACATTACGTGCAAAGCCCAGTCATTCACAACCTATAAAAACTCAGATGGGATAAGTAATAAGGTAAATTTCAGGCAATCCTTTTGGGCCCGTAGCATAGCCCGGTGGTGTGCCCGGCTGATAACCGGGAGGTCATGCGTTCGAATCGCATCGGGCCCATCTCACACATTTTGATATAGTTTTTGAGCCTACAGGAGGGCATGGAGAATATTCATAAGAGTCTTCTTGTGGTCGGTGCCCTTATCTGCGTACTCCTCTTCTGGATCAATACCTATCTCGGCGCGACCGGTGTAATTATCCTTGTTGCTCTCGCCATGTCGGTCTTTATCATGGAAGATTCCCGGGTCCTTCCGGAGATCACCGTCAGGCTGGGAGACAATGCAAAAAAAATCGTGGTTACCAATGAGGGAAATGCACCGGCATACCGGATCCATGTCGCCATCGTTCCCCTTGATATTGAATTCGATCTTCCCGAACTTGCGGCTGACGCCCGGAATGAGCATCCGCTCACCCGCATGGTGGAAACGGCAAAAGCAGTGGTCGATTTCGACGATGCAAAAGGAGTGCATACCAGCCGCACGTTTACCCTGTCAGCGCTGGGTAAAGGTGATGATGACCTCCTCAAGACCGATGTTCCCGATGTTCAAATGGAAATAATAGAAGAAAAAAGGGCCTTAGATCAGGATCTGCCAGGTGCGGCGAAGATAAACCCGATCACTTTTTCAAGCGCTGCAATAAGTTCTGTTTCCGATTTCATGTAGTCGTGCATTGCCGTGTACAGCATGAACATGATATCATACCCGTACTGATCTATCGCGGCCTTCGGGTCGATAGGGTTGAGATACGAATCGGTTATAAATCCGTCGGAACTGTACATCAGTTCGTAGAATTTTCCCTTTTCAGAGAGGACACAGAACTGGTCGGTGATCTTTTTTGAAGAGTCATCGGGGCGGAACGGGGCAGGCTCGATCTTGCCAAGGACGATCATCTTCTCCGTGTAATAATTGGCATCGTAGATCTCGTTTTTTGTATCCTGCTTACCTATCTTGAGCAGGTTGAGGCCGACGGATTTGACCACCGGTTTTGCCATGACTGCCATGCGCCCCAGAAGTTCCCCGTCGTGGGTCTTTACCTGTTCGGACAGTTTGGCATCCGTCTTTTTCATTTCCTCGATCTTCTGCATGATTTTTTCAAAACCGGCCTCAATCTCATCCATCTGGTATCACCATGCTTCGCCTTCCGGCGCAAATCAGGAATAGTTAATGTTCCGGCTATAAAATCACTCGTCTTTTGTTGCCGCCATTCCCAGACAGGGATTCAAGTGAGTGAGATCGCCAATAAAGAAATATTTCCGGTCTTTTTTGAGGATGACTTCCACGGCAGCCCCAATCGGCAGATCATTCTGGATAACAACGCCCTGGTAGGCAGCAGTCCGGGCCATAACCGAGCCCGGGCGGAGTTTTTCGGTGACGACACAGGAGACTGTGGTTCCAATAAGTGGGCGGTTGGTCACAGAATACTGCTCTTCCGCGTACGCGTTCAGGAGCCGTGACCGTCTTTTTTTACAGAATCCGTGAAGTCTTTTTCCGCAAACGGACCGGTGAACGGGCGCTTTGAATACCGGGTAACATTGACCTTTGTGGGTTTTGTTTGCCCGATAAGTGCAAGGGACCGGGAAAAATCATTGTCTGTTTCCCCGGGAAACCCGGCGATGAAATCCGTGGCGATGCTGATATCGGGATACCGGCTGCGAAACGCAGAAACGATTTCCTCGAACTCCTGCACGGTGTATCCCCGTCCCATATGTTCAAGGATACGGTCGGATCCCGACTGCACCGGCAGGTGCACAAACCTGAAGATCCGGTCGCTGGCAAAGGCATCCACAAGATCGTCAAGGACAGGGAGAACGGTTGCCGGGTTCATCATCCCAATGCGGATCCGGTAGTTTCCCTGGAAGATCACTGATCGTGGAGAGAAGGGAAGGGAGGTCTGTTCCCGTATCTCTCCCGTACGCACTGACATCCTGGGCGGTCAACTGGATCTCGTACGCGCCCGCGTCGACAAAAGCCTGCACTTTTTCCCGGATCTCCTCTTCCGGGAAACTTTCAAGCGGCCCCCGTGCCCTGCGCGTGATGCAGTACGTGCAGCGCCCGAGGCAGCCCTGCGCGATCTGGACAATCCCCGCCCCCCCGGGTGCAACGGTTCGTATGCGAAGGTACGCCTCGCGTATCGCATCCGGGGAAATAATGACAGGATTACAGACAGAGAGTATCGCCTCGCGCTGGACAAGCGGCATACAGCCGGTGACATAGAGCGGCTTTTCCTGAAGTGCAGAAAGACGCCGAAGCATCCTGCGTTCGGTCGGTCCGACAACCGTACATGTATTGACGATGACCGCGTCCGCTTCGTCTGGAGATTCAACGCGGGTACTCCCGTAGTGTCTGAGCACCTCCACGAGGTTTGCCGTATCCCCAAAGTTATAACTGCACCCGTACGTCTCGATGTAGATCCTTTTCTCGGCGAGCGCGGCAAATACGTCAATCGTATCCGGGCGATCTCCTGATCGGTTCTCTTCCATATACCTATCCTCAACGTTTGGAGACAGAGCAGTTAAAGGTCATTTTCCCGCATCATCCCGGCTTTTCATGTGCCGGCGCTCCCATGTAGGATAACCATTAATCCATGATACCCATAACCTGTTTACCATGTTACGTATCGGGCTGCTGGGCTGCGGCAATATCGGGCATATCATTGCGCAACACGCGGAAGGATTTGCCATATCAGCAGTCTTCGATACTGTTCCCGCACGGGCTGAAGAGATCGCGGCGATCTGTCACGGGACGGCGTTTACGGATGCTGATGCATTCCTTGAGGCCGATGTCGATCTCATTGTGGAAGCAGCATCAGTCGGTGCGGCACGGGCGCACGCAAAAGAGGTTCTCCTGCACCACAAGAACCTGGTCATCATGAGTGTCGGGGCGCTCACGGATCCGGCCTTTAAAGAGGAACTCATGGAGACCGCACGGGCCCATAACAAGAAGATCTATATCCCGAGCGGTGCGATATTCGGCCTTGACAACCTCAAGATCGGACAGATCTCACCGATAACAAAACTTCTCCTGAAAACAACCAAGAGCCCTAAGTCTCTTGGCCTTACCGCAACATCCCGGAAACTCATCTTCTCCGGGAAAGCGCACGAGTGCATCAAGGCGTACCCGAAAAACGTGAATGTATCGGTCGCGATGAGCCTTGCTGCCGGACAGGATACGGATGTGGAACTCTGGGTGGACCCTGCGGTGGACAAAAACGTCCACGAACTCTTTATCGAGGGAAGTTTTGGCGAGACATACATCAAGGTCACCAACCTCCCGAGCCCGGATAATCCGGCGACAAGTTACCTCGCGGCACTCTCCATCCTCTCCCTGTTGAAAAACCTCGACAGTCCGCTCGTGGTGGGGACCTAAAAAAGCAGGTGACGAATCTGCCATGGTACCGCTGGAATACCTGTTAAAATTTATTGACGAGGACGCGCCGTCTGGCGATGTTACCTCGGAATCGGTTATTCCTGACGTGACCTGCCGCGCCGTGATCCGGGCCGAGCAGGAGGGTGTTGCCGCCGGTCTTCTTGAAGCGGCGGCCCTTTTTTCCCATTTCGGGGTTGATGTTCAGCAGGATACCCGGGACGGCGAGACCGTAAAGAACGGGGCGGTGCTTCTGTCGCTCTCGGGACCGGCAAAAAAGATCCTGCTTGTGGAACGCACCGCGCTCAACATTATCGGCAGGATGAGCGGGATTGCGACACAGACACGAACACTGGTGGATCTAGTGAAGGAAGAAAACCCCCGCTGCCGCGTGGCAGGAACGCGCAAGACCTGCCCGGGCCTGCGGGCGCTCGATAAGAAAGCCGTGACGCTCGGGGGCGGCGATCCCCACCGGTCGGGTCTGAGCGACGGCGTGCTCATCAAGGACAACCATCTGGTTCTCGTGCCGGTGGAAGAGGCGATCACGAGGGCAAAAGCAGCAAGCACCTACCGGAAGATTGAGGTCGAGGTGGAAACCGCAAAGGATGCCCTTGCGGCGGCACGGGCCGGTGCCGACATCCTGCTGTTCGATAATATGACTCCGGACACTGTCAGGAAGACCATCCGGGATCTGGAACAGGCCGGGCTCCGTGAATGGGTCACCATCGAACTCTCGGGCGGTATTACCGCAGAGACCATCCGGGAGTACGCGCGGACCGGGGCAGACGTGATCAGCCTTGGCGCACTCACCCATACGGTCCGTAATTTTTCGGTGACACTGGAGATCCTGTGATAATCTTTTTACCGCATTCGATTCAGGACTATGAGGACCCGCATGGTCGGATCCGTACGAATAGTCATTATCCCCCGTGGAATACGGAGGGCCTGATAGGATCCGTATGGAAGAGACTGGAACACCCGCCCCGGAACCACTCCCGGATAATTTACTGAATCTCCCGGATATCCTCCGCCGAACTGACGATAATCTCTTTTTTACCCTGATAGGTCTGGACCCGTGCCAAAACAGTGACCCCTTGACAAACGAGCGTTCCGGCGACGTTTGCCGGGATAAATACAGTAACATTTTTGACGGTCAACAGCACATGCCCGCCGTTTTTGAGAACGGTCGCCTGATCGATGATACCCGTTAGGCTGACAAGCGCCCCGTCGGCAGACTGGTCTGAATATGCGGATGCAAATGGTGCTTTTCCGATCTGCACGAGCACAACATGGGCAACGATGACCACGAGGGCCACCGCGATCAACAGCAGGATCGCGACCCGCTCCTGGTGCCCGAACATACGTGATGATTGAAACCGGGGATATAAATTACCGACAGGTTGATATGTTAACACTGTTAACATTACGATCATGTATCAGCACACCTTACCACCATCCTCACGGACGGTTATGGAGATACTGGACACCGGTGGCGCCATGACCCACAAGGACCTTGTCAAGAAAAGCAGGCTTGCGCCGCGGACCGTGCGGTATGCCTTGAAAAAACTCAAAGAGCGCCACCTCATCATCGAGAAGTTCAACTTCCGCGATGCACGGCAGATCATCTACCAGAACAGACCTGTTACTACCCCGGAATCCCAGCCTGCACTCGTATGACGAAGCATACCTGCACGCTCATGCACTGCGACACGATGGTCAGGAACCTCCTGCCCCCCATGAGAGCGGAGATGGTGTCCCGGCTTGTCAACAAACAGGGCATCAGCCAGAGCGATGCAGCAAAGAGACTGGGAGTCACGCGCGCCGCGGTATCCCAGTATATGAGTAAAAAGCGGGGATACGGGGCAATTGAATTGTCATCAGAACTCGATGCGATGATCGATCGCTGGGCACTTGCAGTGGTTACCGGAGAGAGCGACATCAATCTCTGCGACGTATGCCAGTGCGCACTCAAGAAATTCTGAAAATCCTCAAAAATTCGTTCGAAACGCCAGTTTCGATTGTTATTCCTGTTTTTAAAGCGTTCTCCAGACCGGCCGCGTGCCCTCGGTTCAAAAAATACCTGCGCATTACCGGATATGCCGCCGGTAATACAGGACAATGAGCAGGCCGATGACGGCGATAACACACGCGATTTTCAGGTAATCGGTGGATTTCTGTGGCGACCGCACCGCCGGGCTCCAGTCTGCATCAAACACCGTGCGGAAATACCGCGCCACCTCCGGCTGCTCCACGATGACACCGGTTTCCCGGTTGAAACCGGGTGAGTTCGTGTTCCAGTTGATGCTGCTCACCAGCACCGCACGGTCATCGACGACCACCCCCTTGTTATGGATCTTCTCAAAGCCGCTTGCCTCAAGATCGACGCAGCGCGCTTCCAGCGGCAGGTGTTCTGTCGCGGCAATACGGTTGATCAGCGCAACCATTTCATCATTGTCAGCCGTATCCTCGGTGTTATACCAGTATGAATCAAGGAGCACCCGAACATGCACCCCGCGCCGCGAGGCATTGATCGCAGTCGCAAGGTAGGGGTTTAATCGGGTCTTTGACTCGTTGGTGATATACGCCTGTTCGATCCCGATACTGTCCTGTGCAGAATCAAGCAGACCTGTTATCGCGCTGCTGGTATCCGGGGCGACGACCGGGGTAACCCGTGCACCGGTAAAGGTGGCCGGGCCAAATAGCGCCGGATAGGAGACAACAGTGTACACCTCAGTCGGCCCCTCGCTCCCGTATACGGGAACAATCCCCGGACCTCCGGTATCGGTCCGGTAAAGATCACTGAAATATGCCACGAGACGGGGATCTTCCAGCCAGACACCCCAGCCCCGGTTCCCGGTCTCTCCTCTTGGGGGGAAACCCGCTGTGCCCGAAATTTTCACTCGTCACAATGACAGAACGGTCATCGATGACCACATATTTTGCATGGTCGTACCGGTACGGTGCGTGCCCGCTTTCAGAGGTCGTCATCTCATAGACCGGGATCCCGCTCTGGTTCAACCGCCAGACTGCCGCTTTCTCTTCAGCGCTGATTCCCCCGACCGGCCCGCCCTCAAGAAGGACTTCCACGTCCACGCCCGCGTTTTTCTGCATCGATAAGTGCACCGGTGATATTGGCGCTTGAGAGTTCGTAGACATTCACCAGTACCTGGTGCTGTGCCGAGGCAACAGCACGGGAAAATACCGCAAGGGAATTGTCCGGGGAGACAAAAGCGGTAACCGTCACATTCTCAAAGGTCTCCGGAGCAAGCCGTGACTGGCCAAGCATGAGCGGGCGGGGATCCCAGACACCGTTTTCGAGAAAATGTACCTGGCCTTCCCGGGGTTTCACATCCCCGGGCCAGGTGATCTTCTGCACAAGCCGGCTGTTCTGGTACACCATCAGTTCATCACGGGTATTGGCGAGGCGCAGTGTCCCGCCCGGGACCACGTCACGGCACCTGCGGGGAATAATCCTGCCATTCAAAATCCGGGAGCCTCCCGTGGGTCTTTTCAAACGCAGGAGCACTCCGTGCAACGGTCAGGGTACCGTTGATAAATGTCCCGGCAGGAAACCTGAAACCGCCGTGATTATCAGAGATCGCGATATTGTCAAGGGACCCGTGACCAGACAGGATGACATATTCATCCATATCATTGGCAAGATACGGGTCCGGACAGAACTCGATGATATTCACTGCACCGCACGATACCACACAGATGCATAAGAGCAGGAACACAACGAGGCGGCGCATAAAAGACCCGGTATCTTCCTTTTTATAATCAGGGAATATAACCCTTGGGAGATGGCAGCGCAGGCACGGCACGGGAAGAACGATACAAAGTCACCCGTAACGGTCGTAAAACTGGGCGGCAGCCTTGCTCCCCATCTCGGGAAGATTATCCCGGCCCTGCGATCCGCTCACCGTCCCCTTCTGATCGTCCCGGGAGGCGGGGTATTTGCCGATGCAGTCCGGCAATCGGGCGCCGCCACCGATGCCGATGCTGCCCACTGGATGGCATGCGCTGCCATGGACCAGTACGGGTGGACGCTTGCCGCACAGGGCATCGGGACAACCACGCGGATCGCACGTCCCCGGGACACGTGCGTCCTCCTTCCCGTACTGTGCCCTGCGCCGGTATGATCCCCTCCCCCATTCATGGGACATCACCTCCGATACCATCGCCGCATGGGTCGCCGGCATGCTCGGTGGCGATCTGCTGGTGCTCAAATCCGTGGATGGCATCGAAGCAGAGGGGAAATTCCTTGCCCGGATAGAAAAACCCATGGCAACCGATGTCGTCGATCCCTGCTTTCTTCCCTACGTACTTGAACACCGTATCAGGGTGTTCATCCTCAACGGAACCGACACGACCCGGATCTCCCGGTGGCTCTCTGGGGAGCGGGTTTGCGGCACCGGCATTGGTACAACCTTTTAAAGGTACTAAAAGAGATACTATAGGAATCCTTAAAGGAGCGATATCATGTCAGATAAAAAGTGTACATCCTGCAGCGCTCCGCTTGCAGAAGAGGGCTCAACGGCTTTCGCATGCCCCTCGTGCGGTGTCGAGATCACCCGGTGCTACCGGTGCAGGGAGCAGAGTATTCCCTACGTCTGCCCGAAATGTGGATTCGGGGGACCGTGAGGCATGGGCGGAGTTGCCGTAATTGTCAGGGTCATGCCGGAATCTCCCGAGGTTGACCTTGAAAAACTAAAAAGCGCGCTCAAGCAGAAACTGCCAGGCATTCAGGATATCCAGGAAGAGCCGATCGGATTCGGGCTTAAGGCGCTCAAACTTGTCGCGATCGTCAATGACGCGGGCGGCGAGACGGATGCCATCGAGGGAAAACTGACTACGATCCCCGGTGTCGAACGTGCAGAAATTGTTGAAGTAACGCTTATGTAAAACCGGGATCGGTTATCCTTATTCCCGCTTTTTTAATCATTTAACATCAGAGACCGGATTTTCCGGACTGGGATCTCTTCGGTTTTCTGGGAGCACCCGGTTCTCTTTCGCTCTCGAGGGTCTGGACGATCTGGTGCGTCGTTGCGCGGATCTTCTCGACGGATTCCCGGTATGCGATGACCTCTGATTCATCGATCCTGATGGTCACCGGGAACGCACCGTTCCGGTTGATCCGGGCAGGAACACCGATACAGACACCGCCGATCCCGTGAACTTCGCTTTTCACATAGGAGGAAACCGTCAGGATCCGGTTTTCGTCGCCAAGGACTGTCTTTACGAGCGACGCAATTGCTTCGCCGGGGCCGTAGACGGTCGATCCCTTGTTTTTGATGATCTGTTCGCCGCTGGACTTCACGGACTGGATGAAGTCCTGCACCGGCAGGTGCGCGAACGCCGGCAGGTTGGAGATCTTGATCCCGCCGATCGTGGTTGCCGACCAGAGCGGCACCATACTGTCACCGTGTTCCCCGATAATACGGGTGTGGACCTCGCTCACGTGTACTTTAAAATACGTCGCAATCAGCGATTTTAACCGCATCGAGTCAAGATGGGTACCGAGGCCAAAGACCTGGTTGGGCTTGAGCCCGGAATACTTGAGGGCGACGCACGTTATCACATCCACCGGGTTTGTCACCACGATGATCTTTGTGTCGGGAGCGACAGCGCCGATCGTCTGTGCCATAGGTGCAACGACGCGGGCATTCCCAAGCGCAAGATCAAGACGGTCCTGCCCCGGGCCGCGGGGAGTTCCGGCAGTAATAACCACGATATCGGACCCGGCCACATCCTTGAGGCTGGTCGTCCAGGTGATCCTGATATTTGTCCCTCGGGCCGCAAATGAATCGATAAAATCCTGCGCGATGCCTTTTAAGAGAGATTCGCGCCCTTCGCGCCCGTACAGCTGGATCTCGTGGACGTGGGGATCTGCGGAAATGGCATATGCGGCAAACATACCGACATTGCCGGTTGCACCGATAATGGTGACTTTTGACATGGTATCACGAGAAATGGGGACGTGTTATCAGTCGACTGTACGTTGCTCCTTTTGCCAAAATACTCCTCCTCCGCCCCGTTACCCCATGGGCGCCGGATGTCTGCGGTAAGTCTGCTCCCTTCCGGGCCTGAACCGGTTCCCGCAGCGACAGGTCGCCATTCCCTCCGGAATTTTGATACCTGGCCATCGACCTCATGGGACGAGGTTTCAACGTCAGAATACGAAAGGCGCCAGCAGTTCGTTGCAGCCTTCGTCAAACTTCGCCCCCCGCGTACCGACGGTTTCGGGTTACAAGTGACGCCGAGCCACCCGGGCTAGTCCCCATATACCTTTGCCTGCCGGTCAATAAATCCTTGTCACCCTCAGACCGGGTTATCCTACGGGATCTTCTGCACAGTGACCCCGCAGGAAGGGCAATTGGTTTTAGGGAACAAACACGTCCCCGCCCATGCGCCCATGCCAGTCGCGGAGCAGGGCGGATACCCAGTTCCTGTCGTTCTTTTCAAAAATATCCAGAGCAGTAACCGGATGTGCAACCACCGGGTATCACGCGATCCAGGTTCCGGAAATCTCCCTGGTAAACTTCAATCACCTGCCGTCCGGTGGTTTCGGCAATCTTTACCGGTTCCCGGACGACCGGGTGACGGGCCATATCCCCAAGCTGCCCGAAAATCCGCACCTCTCCGACATCGAAGTAAGCGCGGTTGACTTCGGTATTGAATGCCGACCAGAACGCCGATGCGTACCAGGCATCGTTCATGACCACGTGCGGCACACCAAGGCATGCCGCTGTAAGCCCGAGCGTCCCCGGCCCGGAGCAGGCGTCCACAAATAAGGGGGCCGGTGGTTTTCCCACGTGGACCGCAACCGACCGCAGTCTGGGATAGCCGGCGCGCGGGAACTCGACATGAATAAGGGACTGCTGCTTGTACACGACAAGAGGCCCGGTGGCAAGCGGGTAGAGATCGGCCCTGACATCGCACCCGGCAAGGAGCGTATAGGTCCGTGGCACTCCACCGGCATCGCAGGAGACGAGCCCCGGTACAAAGTCTGCTGACTTAACAACGCCCCGGGCCTCGGGGACTTCGGCAACGATCCGCCGGGCCGCCTTCTCATGTACCCTCCCCGACAACAACAGCAGGGATTTTTTCGGGAGAAACGGTGGCCGGTCCAATACAACGCCAGGATGAATGAGCGGAGATCCGACCGCAATGAGCGGATCGCGGGAGGTGAGATCGCCTTCCTCCCGCATGATCACGTACATGTGCGCAAAGACGTCGTCAATAAACCGTTTCCCGCAGGAGCAGGGTTCTGCGTATTCCAATGCCGGGAGCGGTGCACGTTTGTCAAGAACCCGCATGCGGCATCTGGTGCAAGGAAGAAACCGGGCGGGAAGATCGCTCATGATCTCAGGTGCCGTCTGGACGCAATCGCTGCCGCCGCACACGGGACATTCCATGGTGGTTGCTCTGATTTCCAGCCATAGATACTTTGCCAAATAATTTCAGGGAGTCTATAGGGAGAGGTCCGCCAGAAAACTGTACAAAACGTAACCGTCGGAAGAGATACAGCAAAAGAAAGGTCAGAGCGATTGTTACAGTGGGCCTGATGCGATTCGAACGCATGACCGCCCGGTTATGAGCCGGGCGCTCTAACCGGATCTGAGCTACAGGCCCATAAGCGCCGCCAACAGGACTCGAACCTGTGACATGCTGGTTAACAGCCAGCCACTCTACCAACTGAGTTATGGCGGCAACAGACTTCTGTGCCTTAATAGATTCTTTGTGAGGCTTTTTAAAGGTAACTAATGGTGGAGTGGCATTACCAGTCTGCCCGAAACAACGGGACGTGACCAGTAAAACGGGACGTATGCGGGGGGATTGCCGGTCAGGACTTTTTCATCGCGTTTACGAGCCGGATGATATCGTCCAGATCCTCGTTTAAGTGCGCGAAGAGTTCCCGTGTCCGCTCGGTTGCGACAGCCCCTTCCGATGATGCGCGGATGTAGCCCAGCTGTTCGAGCACATGAAGGGAGTACCGTATCCTGTGTGAAGGGAGATCGAGGATCTCGGCAAGTTTCATGATCCCGATTGGCTGGTGCTCATACTACCGTCCGGGCCACCTCGATGTGGCGGCTTAAGAGTTCAATCTCTTCCTTCATTCTCTTGAGCATGGTATCGCCACGGGATTATCCCGTTTTCTTTTGTTCTTTCCCTCTATCTTTACCTTTATTTCAATGCTCATCAAGCCATGCTTTGGTCGACCGGTATTTCAGGACAAAGTTCCATGAAAGCACAACGGCGATGACCAGCATGATTGCCACGGCAGGAAGCCGGTACGGGACCGGGACAAGGAAGACTGCAACCACCGAGAGCGCCACGAGCAGGATAATCGCGTTGAGCTGGAGGGCCAGACGGTAGAATTTCCACCTGAACTGTTCTTTTGTTGTTTCGTCCATCACTCGTACGTTAGAATCCGGGAATAAAAGTACTTGACGTTTCAGCGCGTAGATGTACGGCAATGGATCCACTGGACGCAGCAATGAAGAAGTGCGGGGCGGATGCCTTTGTGCACTATGCCGGGGGAGAGGACGCCGATATGCGCTACCTTTCCAGGTTTGTGATGCATGATCCCTTTGTTTTTTTCAAAAAACACCGGGAACCCGGGACCATCATTGTCCCCCAGATGGAAGCCGAACGGGCCTCCCGTGAATCGATCGCCGCTGTCATAACCCGGACGCAGGCAGACCTTCCCGATATCTCAAAAAAAGAGAAGGATCCCTGGAAGGCGGCCGCGCAGATGATCGCGGGACAGACCGGAAAGACCCTGCTTGTCTCACCCACCCTTCCCGCGGCCCTCCTGCGGGCGCTCGAAGAGTCGGCCCGGGTGGTCGTGGACGCGGGTACGATCGAACTGGTGCGGGCAAAAAAGACGCCCGATGAGATCCGGCTCATCCACACGGTACAGAAGAAAACCGAACGCGCGATGGAACTTGCGATCTCGCTTATCAGGAACGCGACCACAAAAAAAGGCATCCTGTACCATGACGGTGCGCCGCTCACCTCGGAACTGGTGCGGACAGCGATGCACAAGCAGCTCATGGATGACGGTTGCCGGGCGGTGGAGACCATCATCTCGTGCGGCGAGGATTCTGCGTTTCCGCACATCATCGGGAGCGGCCCGATCAGGCCCAATCAACCTATTGTAATCGACATGTTCCCCCGGGACGAGGCCACGGGATATTACGCGGACATGACCCGCACCGTCTCGAAAGGAAAACCGGATCAGGCAGATTATCGATATGTACGAGGCCGTAAAAGAGGCCCAGCAGATCGGGATCTCCCACATAAAAGCCGGGGTATCGGGCGCGGATGCCCATACCGCGGTCGTGGACTATTTCAAAAGCCGGGGCTATGAAAGCGATACACGGGGGTTTATCCACAACCTCGGCCACGGGGTCGGACTTCAGGTCCACGAACTCCCTACACTTGGGGCGGCGGGAAAAATACTAAAAGAGGGTTTTGTCATCACGATCGAACCGGGCCTTTATTATCCCGGGGTCGGCGGCATCCGGCTCGAAGACATGGGCGTGGTGCGGGCACAGAAATTTGAGGATTTTACGAAATTTGAGGAGAACCTGATCGTATGAAGGATGATATACTCGAAAAATACCTGGCAGCAGGAAAACTTGCCGCCACTATTCTGAAAGAGAGCGCACAGGAAATCCGGGTCGGCAGGTCCTACCTTGAACTGGTCGAATCCGTGGAGGGTCGGGTGAAAAACGAAGGCGCAGCACTTGCCTTCCCGCTCAACGTCTCCTTAAACGAGGACGCGGCGCACGATACTGCATCGACCGGTGATGAGCGGGTCTTTGCCAGAGGAGATGTCGTCAAGTTCGATCTCGGGGTGCAGATCGACGGCTACATCGCGGATACCGCCACAACCGTAGACCTGGGAAATAACGAGCTCCTCCTTGAAGCGTCCCGCGAGGCGCTCGAAGCGGCGATAAAACTGGTCCGTCCGGGTGTTACTACCGGAGAACTGGGCGCAGCGGTCGAAAAGGAGATCCTCGGCAGGGGATACTGGCCCATTGCAAATCTCACCGGTCACGGTCTCGACCAGTACGTGGCCCACACGGACCCGACAATCCCCAACATCAGCATCCACGGCGGCACGGTGCTTGAAGAAGGCATGGCGATTGCCATTGAACCATTCGCCACGACCGGGAGCGGGCGGGTCGGCGAGAAGACACGGGTCGAGATCTTCTCTCAGATCGCAGAAAAACCCGTCCGGATCCCATCAGCCCGTGCAGTCATGGAGCAGATCAGTGCCCTTCGTGGACTTCCCTTCTCCCGCCGCTCGCTCAACGATAAAAAGAAGGATCTTGCACTCCTCGGTCTGGCCAGATCCCAGATCGTCCACGGCTACCCGGTCCTTTCGGATATTCCGGGCTCGCTTGTCTCCCAGCATGAACACACCCTTATTGTGACTGCCGATGGTTGCATCGTGACGACCCGGTGATCGGATAGGTATAAAGATTCAGGCGTTAAATAATAAAGGTTACAGCCATGTCCGGAGATTTGGAAAGCCTGCGCATCATGGAAGTCCTTCTGACTGCCGAAATTTTTAACCAGAACCCGACGCTCGATCTCAATGACCTGACCCCGGTATGCCGGGAGATGTTCTGTTCGGGAGATACCAAAAGCATCAAGCGCCCGGTCTACGTGAGCGACGGATTGATCAAGCGCACGCTCGACATCGCGGATGCGCATGAGAAGATGACCAAAAACCCGTTTGTTTCATACGAAGACTTCGGACAGCGTATGAAGCTGACAACCCTCAAGCCGGCCGCGGAATGGTTCCTTGCGCAGGGCGGTAAACCGCTCATCGCGCAGAACCCGGCCCTTGCATTTTTCTTTGAATCTTTTAACGGCACAGGAGTTTCATACGATGATGCAAGGAAGGCAAACCCGCGCTACGAAGACACCAAGGCCAGTCTCGAAGCCAAAATCTCCAAACTGATCGGTGAGGATGAGAAAATCCGGGGAGCCCTTGACCTTGTGATCGTGATGGCCCCGGATGAAGTCGAGCAGCGGATGGAGGATATCATCTGCACACCGGAGCAGACCGCGATCATCGACAAGATCCACCACGCTTTGCTCCACCGGGAATTCCTGAACCGTCACCGTATTTACGAGGTGGGGAAACTTCTCTTTGTCGGCCAGCCCGGTACCGGGAAAACTTCGCTTGCCCTTGCGATGGCCCACAATATGCACATGCCGGTTCTCGAAGTCAGGCTCTCGATGATCACATCCCAGTATCTGGGGGAGACGTCGAAAAACATCGACAAGATCTTCGAGTCTGCAAAGAAACTCTCCCCGTCCATCCTCTTTATCGACGAGTTTGATTTTATTGCAAAAAGCCGGGTCTCGGACGACCATGGCGCACTGAAGCGGGCAGTAAACGCACTCTTAAAAAATATCGACCGGATCAGCCTCGTCAAAAATGGTGTCCTGTTGATCGGCGCCACCAACCACCCACAGCTGCTCGATGAAGCCGCGTGGCGGCGGTTTGACGAGGTTGTGGAGTTTTCCCTGCCCGGTGAAGAGATGCGTAAGGAGATCATAAAGAGCGTCACGTCATCCATGGACTGCACCTGCGATTACCAGGAGATGGCGGCACTGACCGAGGGCTTCTCGGGCGCCGATATACGGCTCATGGTTAAAGAGGCACTCCTTTCGGCGCTCATGGACAAGCGCGAAGCCATCGACCACAAAGACCTCGAAAAAGGGATCCGCATGGTCAGAAACCGCGAAGCGATCCGGAACCTGAACTGGATGTAGGATGAAGTTTACACTGCTCGGTACCGGGGATGCCATCGGGACCCCGAAGATCGGGTGCGACTGCCCCCAGTGCACGCGTGCCCATCAAGACCGGCACCGGCTCGCGGACATCCATCCTTATCGAAAAGGATCGGCCGGCACATCCTTGTGGATTCTTCTCCCGATCTCCGGCAGCAGTACCTCTCCGGAGTGGCTCACCCCATATCGACGCGGTGATCTGGACCCACGGGCACTACGATCATTTCATGGGTTTTGGCGAGTTTTACCGGTACAGAAGTACCGCCGGCCTATGCCGCCGACCCGGTGCTCCGGTACTGCGGCGAAACATTCCGGTTCCTGAACTTCGACCGGATGCCGGTGGAGCCGTATGTGCCGTTCGATCTCTTCGGGATCACCATCACGCCGTTTCTGGTAAAGCATCCCCCGGCGTACACCTGCGGTTTTGTCTTTGAAGCGGGCGGGGTGAGAGTGGGGTACACCTCGGATACCAACCGGGATATCCCGCAAAAGAGTCTCGATCTGCTCGAAAATCTCGACCTTCTCCTGCTCGATGCCCTTGTGCCCTCGAATATCACGATAACAAAGCACATGAACTACCTCGATGCCTGCACGCTTGCCGAGAGCCTGCACCCCAAAGAGTTCCGGTGCATCCACATCAGCCACGTGATGCCGTGGGATAACCCGCACCTTGCGCATGACGGCGAAATTTTCGAATTTTCTTAAAACCAAGCATTCTTTTTTGTCCCGGCCGTTCAGGATTTTTACGGCACCATGCCGCACTCACCCATACTTTAATAGTTCACAGATTCCCAAACATAGGTGCATGATTGTAAAAGTACTTGAACTCGAAAAAGACAAGGTCAGACTCGTCATCCAGGGGGAGGGTCACACGTTCATGAACGCCCTTGTCGAGGAAATCCTGACCGATCCGGATGTAGATGTCGCAAAATACACCATCGAGTTCCAGTTCTCAGACCCGGAGCTGCTGGTAACCACCAAGAGCGCGAAGAAAAATCCCCTGACCATCATAAAGAAGGCCTGCAAAAAATTATCCGGCAACTGCGATGACCTCCTCAAAGGCCTTGCAAAGCAGAAGTAAGTGCCCCCGCAATAATTCTTAACATTCTTTTTTTGGCTTCTTTTATAGCAGTGTACATCATCCGATGTCACAGAGTGTTTGCTTAAAAAATCCAGGTGACAGGAAGAGAATGCTAAAAGGTTCTTGCTCATCCCCGGACATTGGCGGGAATCGACGCCAGCATTTTCCTGAACCACGGATACATCAAGAATCCTAATGAATTCCACGATGTGGGAAACCCGACCCGAATCACCGTTTTCCGCAAATTCGGGCCCTTAATATCAGCCCGATTGTTATCCTCAAAAATCCGGTCGCCCGTAAATGTCCCACATTTGCCAAAATACGCCCAAATTGACCCCTATACTTATGCCCTTTACAGGGTCATATTCGCGTTCTGCAGCGATCATTTTTCAGATCATCCAATTGCAATTTCACCTGATAATCTGCCAAAAGAACCGCATTATCGAGTTCGTTTTAATTCGCCCGTTTGGCAAAATAAGCCCGATTTAAAGGTATTTTAAAACGGAGCCCAATAAGGGCTTATTTTGGGGCGAGAAAAAGGTAATCCGGGCTCAAAATGAGCCCGAATTGAATGATAGTCAGAAGAGGTATTATGGGATAGATCCCAGCCCCCCACCCGTATTTCCCGTCAGGCTCCGGCCTTATTCGGCCCGCTCGGTAAAGACGATCGACCCGGAGATCCGCGAGATCTTGATCTTCACGCTCTGGCCGGGTTTCGCGTTTGCCACGTACATGATATAACGGCCCATCTTCACGACACCGTCGCCACGCTTTGAAAGGGACTGGATCTCGACATCAAGGACCTGTCCCTCTTCAAGGCTTTCCGAGACCGGTTCGGTCCTTACCTTTCGCTTCCGGACGGACGGTGACCACCGCAGGCATCGCAGCGGAGGGTGAGGACCCGGTCATCTTTTACAAGGCGCGTGTCAGGCTTGCCGCACTCGGAACAGATCACGTAATCGTCGACGTAGCTCTTGATGATCATCCGGAACAGTGAGATCTCGAACTTCCCGTTGAAGATTGCACGGTTCCCGTCAATCTTTCCCGACGTCCCCAGTTCGCCGAGAATATACTTCATCAGGTGATCCTTATCGCGACGGACAGTGTCGGCTATCTCGATGAAATTTTCAAGGATGGTAGTCTTGCCCTCAATGTATGCCTTTGCCTCAGGGACGACGAAGCGTTCCGAAGACGCAGTTTTTTCTGATATATGGGAATAGGCATTTTTTAGGAGATCTTCATAAGAGTCCGTCATACGTGTATACTATAAGGGATGCATAGGTGCAAAAGACTTTCTCAAGGCACCCCACCCTGATCGAGCCGGTGAAAAACCACACAGGCCCGGCATCCATCCGGATCGAAAAAAGGCACTAAAAAAAGGTCAGCACGCACCTCTCATTCACCGGAACATGGACCTCCGGTCACACCAGTTTTGGCGCGGCCGCAGTAACGAAGGCAACGAGAGCGGCATTCTTTGCCTCGTCTTCGATATCCTTCTGGTTTACGGACAAAAATCCCATAAAGCACATGCCCCTCGCCTCGATCCATTTTTTGAATACTTCCTCGCTCCTGCCGGGCTTGCCGCCGCAGGTCACAAACGCGACCGCCCGCTTATTTTCACAACCAGTGATGGTATCGATGATCGTATGAATGGCCGGCGTCGGCTTAAATGCCCAGACCGGCGAGCTGAACACCAGAAGGTCGTACCCCTTTACATCAAGACGGGATGGTTCGATCTTTGTTGTATCCTCACTCATCGCCGCTTTGCACTGCATAAGAAACCGCGTCAGTGCGGAACGCTGGACACAGTCAGTTACCTCAACAAGGTGGCTGTCGATGGTGGCAGATGCGATATGCTGCGCAATGTGCCGGGTATTTCCGGTCTCTGAATGATAGATGATGCAGATCTTCATACAGAATAGAACGTACCTCTTTTCACAAAAAGTTTTCACCTGCCGGGCATACGCAGGCGTCCCACCAAAAACCGGATGAAAAAAAGAATCACGAAGAAAAAAGGATATAATTATTTTCTGAACTGGGGCATCATGGCCCGTACTTCTTTGCCGGTCTCTTCAAGGAGATGCTCCTCGTCAGCCTTCGTGAGCGCGTTGAAGACCGGGCGGTTGACCATATTCTCAAGCATCCATTCCTTTGCGAACTCCCCACTCTGGATCTCGCCAAGGATCTCTTCCATCGCCTCGTAGGCTTCAGGCCCGATCACCCGGGGGCCTCTCGTCATATCCCCGTACTGCGCCGTGTTGCTGACATACTGGCGCATGTTTGTGAGTCCCCCCTCGTAAATAAGATCGACAATGAGTTTCGTCTCGTGGCAGACCTCCAGGTACGCCATCTCGGGCGCATATCCTGCGTCAACGAGAGTCTCAAACCCGGCCTTGATAAGTGAGGAGATACCTCCGCACAGTACTGCCTGCTCGCCGAAGAGATCGGTCTCGGTCTCCTCGCGGAACGTGGTTTCAAGGACAACGGCACGCGTCGCGCCGATACCCTTTGCATACGCGAGCGCGGTCTTGTGGGCTTTCCCGGTGTGATCCTGCTCGATGGCAATAAGGGCAGGTACACCCTTGCCTTCCTCGTACTGCCGGCGCACCATGAAACCGGGCCCCTTGGGCGCCACCATGATCACATCGATATTTGCCGGCGGCACAATCTGGCCGAAGTGAATGTTGAACCCGTGGGAGAACATCAGGACCTTGTTCTCGGAGAGGTGCGGCATAATCTCGCTTTTGTAGACGGACGCCTGGAGTTCATCGGGCAGGAGGATCTGGATAATGTCTGCCTTCTTTGCCGCATCAGCGACAGGCATCACGGTCATGCCGTCTTTTGTCGCGGCATCCCAGCTCTTTCCTTTGCGCAGGCCGATGATCACGTCAAGGCCGCTGTCCCGCAGGTTCAGGGATTGTCCCCGTCCCTGTGACCCGTACCCGATCACGGCGATCTTTTTTCCCTTCAGCACCGAGAGATCGGCATCGGACTCATAGTATTTTTTCATCATAGGCTAATCCCTTTGATATCAGCAACAAAGCACATAAATATTATATGAAAAAACTAAAGAAGAGCACGTGAAATCAGTACGGATGCGATGACTTATTAAACACGCAGCAGTGGACAACGCCCCGGATCAGCCGTTCAGCGGGAAACTGCCCGATGTCCAGGCCACATCACCCGATGTCAGGATCAACCTCACCCGGGTCGGGGTAAAAAACGTAAAAAAACTTGTGGAAGTTACCCGCCCCGGTAAAAGGCCGGTCGTTTTTATCTCAAACTTCAACGTCTACGTGGACCTGCCCGGCAGCCTGAAAGGTGCCAACCTGTCCCGGAACTTTGAAGTGATCGATGAGGTGCTCCAGCAGGCGATCGAGGGAAAGGTCAACGAGATCGAGAACCTGTGCAGCGCAGTGGCACGCAAACTGCTTGACCGCCACGAGTACGCCGATCGCACGGAGGTACTCATGCGCAGCGAGTTCATGGTCAAGCGCGAGACACCCGTGAGCCACACGACCTGCCACGAAGTCGTCAAGGTGCATGCGCGGGCGATTGCAAAAAGGACCTTCCGCGAACCGATCGTGAGAAAAAGCATCGGCGCCGAAGTCACCGGCATGACCGCGTGCCCCTGTGCCCAGAACATCATGAAAGAGCGGGCAAACCGTGTCCTCGAAGGACTGGGAGTCGACCGGAAAACCATCGATGCGTTCTTCACCGAAGTCCCGATGGCGACCCACAACCAGCGGGGCCGGGGCTTCCTCTGTATCGAGACCGATGACGACCAGTACGTCGACCTCGAAAAGATCATCGGGATCCTCAAGGAGTCCATGAGCGCGGGCATCTACGAGCTCCTGAAACGTGGCGACGAAGGTGCAGTGGTGCTTGCCGCGCATAAAAATCCCCGGTTTGTGGAAGACTGCGTCCGGGAGATGGCAAAAAAAGTCCTGACCGGATTTGACTATTTACCGGGCGATGCCGTGGTCACCATCAAGCAGACCAATGAAGAAAGCATCCACCAGCATGACGCGTATGCCGAACGGAGGGCAACGCTCGCAGAACTGCTGGACGAACTCAATGGCGACAAGAAGTTCTGAAATTAAAAATACAAACAAGAGTATAATAATGAATATTTAATTAACCCTGATTGCAGATCGTTTTTGGCCCGCTGGCGCGGCCGGAAAAGAACGGTATTTTTTACACCGTTTTTATTTTAATGGCCGATTCTGCGGTTAATGTTCAGATCCCGGAAACGGGAAATCAAAACAATAAACGTTATAAAATGGCTCGTTGTAGATAAGGTTGAACGTACTTTGTACGGTCAATTATCTCTAGAGATGAGAGATGTCAGAGTAATTTTGTACAGCAATAGGAACAACATAACATGAGGCGATTATATTGTCGAAAGTTGTAGAGATTTCCCCAACCACAAGACATGAGGGACACTCGAAGCTTGTCCTGAAGGTAAACGATGCAGGCATCGTCGAGACAGGCAACTGGTGTTCCATTACTCCGGTGCGGGGAGTTGAGAAACTCGCAATCGGAAAGACCCCTGAACAGGTACCAAAGATTGCATCACGCGTCTGCGGTATTTGTCCAATTGCTCACACGCTGGCAGCGACCGAGGCAATGGAAGCATCCATCAAGGTTGAGATCCCCAAGGATGCCAAGATGCTTCGTCACATCCTTCAGCTGGCAAACCGGCTGCACAGCATTGCACTGCACGATATCCTGATCCTGCCCGACCTGTATCTTCCGGGCACCGATGTCAAGATCAACCCGTTCTCTCCTGAAGAGCCGGTTCGCAGCGTTGCAAAGCGCATCCAGCGGATCCGTGAGATCGGACAGACCATCGGACAGATTGCCGGTGGCGAAGCCATCCACCCGAGCAACACCCGTGTCGGCGGTATGTACATGAACTGCTCCGCGCAGGCAAAGGTCAAGATGTACGACCTTGCAAAGGAAGGCCTTGTTCTTGCCCACCAGCAGATGGACTTCATGATTGCAGTCCTGCGGAACTACCAGAAGAGAGACTGGGTCGATGTTGGCGGCATGAAGGTCGCACTCCCGAAAGACCTCGGCTACCACGACCAGGGCTACCTTGCAACCGATGCGTTCTACGGCAGCTCAAGTCTGGACGAGTGCCCCACCTGGGACATCAGCCGGTTCAAGGAAGTCCGGCCCTTGGACTGGTACATGGGCGAGATGGAGATCTCCCTTGAAGAGCCCAAGTACCCGGTCGGCGGAACCACCAAGCTCGGCACCAAGGTCAACCCGCAGATGGAAGCCTGCACCGGCATCCCGATGTACGACGGCCAGCCCGTTGAAGTCGGTCCCCGTGCACGTCTCGTCAAGTACAAGAACTTCGATGAGAAGGGCACCATCGGCCAGAACGTTGCCCGTGAGATGGAATACACCGACAGCCTGTACGAGATGATCGACTGCATCGACGAGCTCAACCCGAGCGGAAAGGTCGTTGCAGACTACATCCCGAACGGCGACGGCAGCCTCGGCTGGGCCGCAAACGAAGCCCCCCGTGGCACAGATGTCCACATTGCAAAGGTAAAGGACTGGAAGGTCCAGTACTTCTCGATGCTCGTTCCGACCACCTGGAACTTTGCAACCTGCAGCGCTGCACTCACCGGCGCACCCTGGCAGCTCACCGAGGTTATCATGCGCGGGTACGACCCGTGCGTCTCGTGCGCTACACACATGATCGTCGTGAATGAGGACAACAAGGTAGTCGCCCAGAAACTCATCCAGCAGTGAGCGTAACAAAGGTCATGCTGTATCCAGAAATTGTAATCGCAGGGTGTGGAAATCCCCTGTTTGCAGATGATGGCTTTGGTCCGGCGGTTATTGAGGAGTTGCAGAAACTCACACTTCCCGACAATGTAAAAGTAGTGGATGCAGGCCTTGGCGGCCCGCACTTTATTTTTACGCTGCTTGACCCGGAAGTGACGAAGAGACTCATAATCGTCGATATCGCAGATTACGGTGCGGAGCCGGGATCAATCACCAAACTCCGGATCGAGGATCTGCCCCCGGGCAGTTACCGGGATGCCCATTCGTGGGATATCGCGGAACCGCTCCAGCGGATCAAAGACCGGATTGATATTACAGTCATCGGATGCCAGCCCAAACGCGTCACGGATCCCGATATGGAGATCGGGCTCTCGGATGAAGTTTCAAAGGCAATTCCCAGAACGGTACGAATCGGTCCTGGAAACAATAGGTGTTGATTATGGGACTGCTATCTAGTGTCTTTAAGAAAAACGCCAGCGAGGAACCGCAGAAGCCTGCGGCACCTGCAAAAGCGGCTGACGTAGTAAAAAAAGTGGAAACAACTAACAAGGAGGTTAAGCCTGTGGTAGACAAGATTTCATTGGGCTACACGCACCTGAGTGGATGCACCGGTTGCACGGTTGCACTCGCAGACAACTACGCCGGACTGTTAACTCTCCTCGACCGGTATGTCGACCTGAAATACCATCTTACACTTGCCGATGTCCGGCACATCCAGCAGGTCGATGTTGCATTCGTCGAGGGCTCAGTCTGTATTCAGGACAAGCTCGCAGTTGAAGAGATTAAGGAGACCAGAGAGAAGGCAGCAGTCGTTGTTGCACTGGGTGGCTGCGCATGCTACGGCAACATTACCCGGTTTGCACGCGGCGGCCAGCAGAACCAGCCGGCACACGAGTCATACCTGCCGATTGGCGACTTAATCAAGGTCGATATCTTTATCCCCGGCTGCGCACCGACCCCGCAGATGATCAGGAATACCGCTGTCATGGCGTACCTGCTCTTAAAGGGAACAAAGGAACAGAAAGAGCTCGCAACCAAGTTCCTGACCCCGCTCATGAACATGGCATCTGCATGCACCTCCGCATGCGCATGCGATATCATGACCAGGTGATCAACCAGGGTCTGTGCATGGGATGCGGCAGCTGTGCAGCAGCCTGCCCGGTCCGTGCGATCACCATGGAATTTGGCAAGCCCAACCTCGAACGCGACCTGTGCATCAAGTGCGGCGCCTGTGTGGCCCAGTGCCCCAGAGGATTCTTCAACACTGATGTGGTCACTGAGTACGAGGCGATCAACGAAGCCATTATGGCGGCTCTTCAGTGAAGGTGTTTGAAATGGGAGCAGAACTCGGTAAATACAAGGCATGTGTGTCAGCACGAAGCACCGACAAAGAGATTCTCAAGGGTGCACAGGACGGCGGTATCGTTACCTCGCTCTTTGCATATGCACTCGAAGAGGGAATCATTGACGGCGCCATTGTAGCAGGAACCTACGACGACGGTGACGACAACGACATGTGCGGAACTGCGGTCCCGCACCACTGGAGACCAAAACCAGTCGTTGCGACTACAAAGGCAGAACTGCTCGCGGCACGCGGCACCAAGTACAACATCAGCCCGAACGTTTCCTTAATCAAGGAAGCAACCCGCAGCTACGGTCTTGACAAGATCGGTATCGTTGGCACCCCGTGCCAGATGCAGGCCGTCAGGAAGGGTCAGCTGTACCCGTTCGGCTGGAGAGATGTCGGCGACAAGATTGCTCTTGCAGTCGGTATCTTCTGCATGGAGAACTTCCCGTACCAGAGTATCCTTCAGCTCGTGGAAGACCACGCGGCAATGAAGCTCGAATCCGTCAAGAAGATGGAGATCGGGAAGGGCAAGTTCTGGGTCTACGGCAAGCGCGGACAGGTCGTTCAGACTGCCGCTCAAGGTGACCCACAAGTACGAGCAGCCCGGCTGCCATGTCTGCCTTGACTACGTGGCAAACCTCGCTGATATCTCAACCGGTTCCGTTGGCAGCCCCGACGGCTGGAGCACCATCTTTGTCAGGTCAAAGATCGGTGACGCAGTCTGGGCAAAGGCAATGGCCGCTGGCGTCTTTGAGACCCAGCCCATCGAAAAGGTCAAGCCCGGCCTCGAACTCGTAAGCAAGCTTGCAAACGAGAAGATCACGAAGAACAAGAACACGCTCGAAGCTCGCAAGACCTTCGGTGTGGGCAAGGCTCTCCGGAACCCCTACATCTAAACTTTTTTTTTAAGAGATTCATCCTGCAGAGAAGTGCAGATACGGTAATGCCACTAAAAATGTAGCAGGACCCAATGGGACCGCCGCAATCCGCATCCTAATAAAGAGCCGGTCGGTTCCCAGGCACCATCACATTAAATGCAGTACCCAGTTCCTGCCACTGGTAGGCAGCCCAGTATTTTGGCGTAGCCCAGACATATGGAAATTCGCTATACGTGATAAAGTACGGATCGGGCGGTTGGCAGTTCTCCTCGTATTCCCCGATTTTGTTAAACCATTTATCCTCGAACGTCATATTGCCGTCAGTGGCATTGTAATAATCACGGGTATGGGCACACCAGGGGTCGTAGTAATAGGATCCATTCGGGAGTTCAATTTCCACCCACTGGTGCGCATCGGTCATGACGATACGGGAGTCAATACCTGATTGCTGCGCCATAAAATCAAACAGTTCGGAATATTCCCTGCATTCCCCGACTTTATTATATGCTATCCAATACGGATCATCAGCGTAATACGTGCCGTTAGGATTCATCTGGGGATAGAGGATGCTGTCATAATACGGGCTTGCTTTCATCCGGGTGGGATCGCTGATGAGGTAGATGTAACTGCATGCAGCATTAGCGCACGCAAACGCCGATATATTATCGTCCGGTTCTATCCAGTCTTTCATTTCCCATTCAAAAATTTCGTCCAGTTTTGCATCAGTACCTGGGATCTGTCGGACTTTTTCCAGTTCATCAGAGATGCGTTCTTTCCCTTGAGGATAGATGGTTTCTCACGTACTGGGCATTGATTTCATTATTTAGGAGAATGGTTTCATCGGCATCACTTTTCTCCATGGCAATCGTTCCGGCAGCCCGGGGATCAAGTGACGGAAACGGGTTCAGATACGGGAATACCAGATTATCCCCACAAGGAAAATAATTCCCATCGCAATGAGGAAAAGAATAACTAATACCGCCGTTGGGATCTTCCGCACATGCTTTACGATTTTTTTCTTCATGCCTCAACACCATCGAATGCCACTAAATTATCCCCATTTTGTACATTATACTTTCCTTAATGTATATGTTTAAACACTTTATATAATGTATTCTTTCCAGTATAGGGAGTTATATTGTTCCTACAAGGGCAGGTCTTCTCTGTATTTCATCTGCGCTTGAGTTTTCCCCAAGGTGTCGATTTTACCAAAATTGCCTATTGCACGAAGAGGCATATCTATTCATAAAATCGAGGAGGTTATTGTGTGTAACAAGTGCGATAAATTGTCGAACCTGCAGATTAAACAGCATATTTTTTTTAAAAATCAAAATTACATACTTTTTTTTAAGTTACGACGATGAACCAAGAGGAATAAGATTACGAGATTCAGAAAGTACGGGTCGGCAATGACACTAAAAATGCAGCACGACCACGGAGCCGTCTCGATCAATACTTTCATAAGATTTTCATCGATGAAGGGAACCGGTCAATAGCATGTTCGGGGCCACCGGTTCCTGTTTTAATAGGAGCCCTGCCGTTTCATAGTTGAAACGGATGCATATGTATCCTGCGGGGACATGGACGGTCATACGATAAAATTCGTGATGGTGCGGCTTTTTTGGGTCCGGATGTCAGTTCCCCAGTTCTTGATCTCCCGGATAGAAGCACCCGGTGTCAGGTGCAGGAAAAAACCCGCCACCGCACCGTGCAGGGCAGCCTCCTTTGTAGGGTAACTCCCATATCACGGTAATAGTCTTTTGCGCCTTTTTCCCGCACGGCAAGATTTGCAAGACCAAAATATTCATCACCGGTCCGGATAATTCTGATTTTGAGGGGGACTTCGACATCCCTGATATTTAGTTCAAAGATCCCGACGGTCTCACGTATCCGGGTAATATCCGGGTACTGCCGGGCAAGGTCATCATCCTGTGCTGCTGTCACACCCGTATGTTGCATGCCGGGAAGGAAAAATGTTTCATGCACCGGGATCCGGGCAAAGCAGGCCTTTTCCGGCAAGGATCTCCTGCACCCGTGCAGAATTTTCGACGGTAAACCCGATGTTCATGCCCCGGCCCCGCACAATTGCACAAAAGATCACGTCGCGGGAGGGTCGGCTGGTGTCGAGCAGGAACCATGTGCGGAGATTGCCGCTGCCCCAGATCCTCCACGATCCTGTGTGAAGCGTGGCACGGTGGACCGTGATGTGGTCGATGTCGGCAAAGGCAACCCGCCGGCTGGTCATTATCGGGAAGTAATAGTGAAAAAACGTGATGCTGTCGGTGGAGATACTGACGAGGCTGTCTGCATAGAGGACACCCGGGCCGGGGGCCGCATGAGGAGCCGTTTGTACACCAGGAACAGGAGAAATGAGCACGAGAATCCCCCGTAAGATAAGTGCAAATGCAACGCAGATGAGCGCCACTCCTGCACCAAGGAGCACCGGGGAACCGGAAGAAACCGGCGATAAACACAAGATCGGCGATGCCTTCGAGCACAAGTCCGGATATCAGGGAAGGGTTCTCATGGCAGTTCCCAGATTTACCCGGTGAGATCGTAGGACAAGAACAGGGAAAAAACTGACGGGATTTAGGGGATTGCTCACTTCAGGACCGGCGGGTTTTGTTATTTCTTGTTTCCTGCCATGACAGAATCACCGGCATGGTGGACAAGAAGACCGGTTTTTGGGCCCGTAACGCAAATAAACTGCCGGTAGGTTTATAGTAATTAAGGGGTGCCGACAAGACCCTGATGAAAACAGCCGCAAACCTACGGCGGGAAAAGAAAAAATGGGGAGGATAACCGGGCGGGGCACACCTGCACGTGACCACGGAACCGCAGTCTTTATGCCGCTACCGTTTTTATTCACTAGAGAGTACATGACCAAAAAATGCGGGAACTGCGGCGCCCCCGCACCTGACAACAATTCGCGGTTCTGCGACCTGTGCGGGTCGCCGCTCAAAGAAGAGCAGGTGACACCGCGGGATTCCCGGTCTGCCCTGCCTGCGGGGCCCTTGTCTCCGATAAGAAAGCGCAGTTCTGCGATGTGTGCGGCGCATCGCTCGCAAAAAAGGTCTGCCCGGTCTGCGGGACCCCGGCTCCCGCCTCGCACTCAAAGTTCTGCACCCGGTGCGGCGCGACATTTATACCGGTTATTCCGGGTACCCGGGTCGCAGGCGCCCCGGCTCCACAATGCTGCCGCACTACTTCACCTGACCGGACCCGCACCCGTCGTCGTCAGGTCCGAAGAAAAGCCGCCTGCCGGTACCCGGAGGATTCTTCAGACGAATGGGACCCGTGGACGGACGGTGACCCGACGTTCGATGTCCAGATGGCACCACCCGATGAGCCGCCGCAGAAACATTACACGATCTCCCGCTTGTTGCCGATGAAATGGCCGGCCCGCAGAGACGGCCGTTCCCACCGAGGAGTCACCGCTGTCCATGTCCACGCCCGGAAAAAAATATTCCCACCTGCCCCTGATCGCTGACGAACTAAAAGTGGATCTGAACGCCGCGCTGCTCCTGAAGAGTACGGACGGCGGAGATCCGCACAAGGGAAAACGGGGGAAAAAGAAAGGCATGTTCGGGTTCAGGTGACCCGGACAGAGAGTGCATAAAAAAACAGTTTTGACCGGGCGCTTCTTTTTTAGTTCTTCACAGAGACCTTCACGCAAAGTATTCCGACGATATTACGGAAGATCGTCATGTTGAGCGATTCTTCAGGAATACGTTCCCCGCTCCGCCGCATCTGCTCCTTTATGAAGCGGCCAGTCGTAGAGGTTCGTGAACTCCATCGCCCGCTCGGGATGCGGCATCATGCCCAGCACCTTGCCGTCAGCCGACGTGATGCCGGCGATATCCTCCACCGAACCGTTCGGGTTATAGGGATAACGCCGCCCTGCCGGGCTCAGGTCCTCCCGGCAATAGGTAAACGCGACCTGCTTGTTCTTTTTGATGCGCTGGAGGGTTTCCGGGGGAGCAGGAGAGGTTACCTTCACCGTGGGAAACCGGGCACCAGAGTTTTTCGATGCCATGCGTCCAGATATTCTCGGCCGACCGGCCGGATCGTCACAAACCGGCACTCGAGCCGCCCGCCACGGTTGGGCATGAGCGCGATATCCCGGGAATATGTTTTGTCAAACGCGGGCACGAGCCCAAGGTTTGCAAGGATCTGGAACCCGTTGCAGATCCCAAGGACCAGGTTATCGCCGTCAAGGAACTCGAGGAGATCGTCCCAGAGATTATTTCTCACCCGGTTTGCATACGCGTTGCCGGCGCCGGTGTCATCCCCGTAGGAAAACCCACCGGGGAAGACGAGCAACCGGTAATCCGACAATCGCTGCCGCCCTGTCAATCAGGTCGTTGATGTGGACGATGTCGGAGTCCATCCCGGCCCGGAGGAGTGCCTCCTGTGTCTCCATCTCGGAGTTGATCCCGTAGCCGCTCATGATGAGGGCTTTCTCCGGGATCATGACCCGACCAGAGTTTCCCGCGATGTGTCGTGAGAACTGCCATATCAGAACCCCCCAAACGGCGCCTTGTATGCCGCTTCCAGTTTTGAAATTTCCAGTTCGGCAAGAAGCGTCCAGCCCGTGATCCGCAGCCGGCTGCCGCCTGTTTTCCCGAGCAGCACTGCATCGGCGCCCATGATCCGCTCGAACTCCCGCTTGTGGTCCGGTGCAACTGTCACCACGAACCGGCCCAAGCGACTCCGAGAAGAGGAAATAGTCCGGGCGCAGGGAAGACGGGATCGTGAAGATCCATCCCGAGCCGGCCGGCAACTGCCACTTTTGCAAGAGCGACGCCAAGCCCGCCGTGGCTGACCGGGAATGCCGAGGCCACCAGTTCGTGGGAAATCGCGTCATGGAGCCGCAGGTATCGGGCCTTTGCCGCTGCCGCGTCCAGCTTCGGGACCGTGTTCCCGGTAAACCCGAGATGGGCAAAATACTCCGAGCCGCCAAGTTCCTCCGCAGTCTCCCCGATAACATACACGAGATCGCCTGCGACTTTTCGCATCGATCGAGACCGCCTTTAAAACATCCGCATGGACGCCGATGGAGGAGATAAGGAGCGTGGGGGGAACGGAAACTTTTACCCGGTTGTTCTCCGCATCGTACCCGGAGAAATCGTTGAACATGCTGTCTTTTCCGGAGATAAACGGTGTGCCGAACACTTTTGCATAATCGTAGCACCCCTTTGCGGCCTGTTTGAGCTGCCAGAGCCGTTCCGGCTCGTCAGAAGAACACCAGCAGAAGTTATCGAGAAGCGCGATCTCATCGGGAGAAATGCCGAGCGCCACAAGGCCGCGGATCGCTGTGTCGATGGCAGCCCCGGCCATGCAGTACGGGTCGATCTCCGCATACGAGGGAAAGAGCGCCTGCGACAGGCCCACGGCCTTTTTCGATCCGGGAACCACTTTTGTCAGCGTTGCCGGTGCCTGCACCCGGCCTTTCCCCTGTACCGGCCCAAGGATATGGCCGCCCTGCACGGTGTGGTCGTACTGGATCGTCACAAATTCCGTGGAACAGATATTTTTGCGGGAGAGTATCGCCCCAAAAAGTTCGTCCAGCCGTGCCGGGCAGGGCAGTGCCGGCTCGGGATTGTGAACGGTTACCGGTTTTGTCGCAAGAATTTTTTTGGGCAGGCCGTCATGGAGGAACGCGAGCTCGACATCCATCGCGACAAGTCCCTGGCACTCGACAAGGCACCGGCCCGTGCCGGTGAACTCACCGATGACCGTCGCTTCAACCTCCCGGCGGTTCATGAGGTCCATGAGGGCGTCAATTTTTTCCGGCGGGACGGCAAGCGTCATACGCTCTTGGGACTCCGAGATCCAGATCTCCCAGGGCGCCATGCCGGGATACTTGAGCGGCACTTTGTCGAGATCAACCCGGCAGCCATTGCTCTCTTTTGCCATCTCGGCAACCGAGCAGGAGAGCCCCCCGGCCCCGTTGTCCGTGATGCTCCGGTACAGCCCGAGGTCCCGGGCCTCCTTGACCAGGACATCAGAGAATTTCTTCTGCGTGATCGGGTCGCCGATCTGGACTGCCGTCACCGGGCTCGCGGGGTCGAGCGCCTCGGATGAGAATGTTGCACCGTGGATGCCGTCTTTTCCCACCCGGCCGCCAACCATCACGACCAGATCGCCGGGCTCAGCCTTTTTCTCGGAGAGTCTGACGCCGTTTGTCTCTCTTGGCATCACGCCAACCGTCCCGGCAAAGACGAGCGGTTTACCCGCGTACCGGTTGTCAAAGTAGCAGAAACCCTGCGGGGTCGGGATACCCGAGCAGTTCCCGCCCACGCCGACGCCGCGGACCACACCGTCAAGGATCTGCCGCGGCGAAAGTACCGGGTTCTTCCGGTCTTTTCCCCGGAACAGCCTGATATCCGCGGCCGGGTCGCCGACGCAGAAACCGTAAACATTCATACAGGGCTTTGCGCCAAGGCCAAACCCGATCGTGTCCCGGTTTACCCCGACGATTCCCGTGAGGGCCCCGCCAAACGGATCGAGAGCCGAGGGGGAGTTGTGGGTCTCGACCTTGTGGGTCACGAGGTTTTCGTCATCGAAAATGATCGCGCCGGAATTATCCGTAAAGACTGTCACGCAGATATCGCGGTCGCCTTTCTCCTTCCGGATCTCGTTTGTCGCGGCCTGGATGTACGTCTTGTACAGTCCTTTTGGCACGTCGTCGTCCATTGCAGAGGCAAAGATCGTGTGCTTGCAGTGCTCGCTCCAGGTCTGTGCAAGCGATTCTATCTCCACATCGGTCGGCCACCGTTCGAGACTCGTTGAAATAGGTGCGGATCGCGTGGAGCTGGGCGAGATCGAGCGCAAGCGGCCCCCGGCGCACGCTGGTTTCGGGGTCCACAATTCCCTCTTTTCCCAGGCGTACGAGATACTCGTCTGGGATTTCAAGGTCTACAAGGCCGACATTTCGCATCTCGTGGAGCTGCACCGGGGGACCACCCGGTCCATCCCCTTGTCCCCGTACTCCTGCCGGGTTTTGATGATGACCCGGTTCACGAGCGGGTTTGCGAGCGTATCGCCAAGCCGGGCGATCGTCTCAGGGGGGAGATGCCCGCGGACAAAATAGAGCTGCGATGAATAGACTGCATCACCTTGTGAGAATTTCACCCGGCAATAATCCTCGATCGTCTGGCGGGCCGTGGTTCCCACGTTGTCGGTGACACCCGGCAAAAACCCGACCTCGATCGCGTAATCGAAAAATGCCGTTGTCGCTTCGTCCACCACAAATTCCTGGACCACCGGGTTTGACAGCCGGGCACCGATCTCATGGAGATCATCGCGGGTGAAATCCCGGGAACCGGTTGCTATCGTGTACACATCGACCAGCTGCAGCTCGTCGACCAGAAACCCGAGCGTCCGGATCCGGTCCGTACGGATTTTTTCCCGGGGATCTTTTTTATAGTGAACTTCTATGCGGTGGACAAAAGAAGCCATGCGTACTGGTGTGACCGTAAAAGAAGAAAATATGTACCGTCCCGGCAGGGAGGAAAGTTGCCCGGGCAGGAATCCTGCCGGGCATTCCCTGACGCACGAACAAAAACTTATTTTTCCGCACGGGCGACGGTTATCGGCTCGATCATCGCGCTGATGGTAAAGTCAAACGGTACGACACCGATCCACCCGGCCCGCTCGAACATGTCCTGGAAGCAGACACCGGCCACTTTTGCTTCCGGGTGGCGTCCGGCAAGGTCCCGGACCAGTTCCTTTGTTGTCGGCATCAGCGGCATCGCAAGCCCGCCCATGATCACAATCACTTTTGGCAAGAGCGCGACATGCTCGCCCGAGGCCTGCATCCCCACATCGGGAACGTCCCGGATCGCCCGGGCCTTGTCCTCGTCAAGCAGCGGCACGAACACCTGCCGGAGGTGGAGGCCCCGGATCGCCACCGCAAGCAGTTCGACAAACGGCGTGCAGGTCCCCACGCACCCGTAGTAGACGATCTGGTCGCCCTCTTTGAGGTTGAGACTTTTGATGTATTCCTTGTACGGGCGCAGGATGCCGGGGATGCCACGGAGGGCCTCTTGTTCTTCCATAGATCAACAATCCGGCGCAAAAGCGTATTAAGAATTCCAAACTGGTCCGGCCGACAGCCGGATATTTACCGGAACCGGTCGTCGGATCGCGTATCCCGTGCATTCTCTGCGACATGCGTAAACCACCCGCAGCGGGTATCAGGATGCGAATCAAACGCCGGCACATAGGGCTTGATGTCGAGGAGCGGCGTGCCGTCAAGGATATCCACGTCCTCGATCGTGAGCACGCACCCTTCAATGCTGACGAGCCGGACGACCGAGAGGCCGATCGCGTTCGGGCGTTTCGGCGACCTCGTTGCAAAGACGCCGTGGGGTGCGGGGTCGAGGAACGGGGTGACCGTCAGGCTGTATCCCGTGCACCGGTGCAGGGCGTACAGCAGGATAATGTGGGAGAACCCGTCAAGATCGGCAAGACCTCCGCAGAGGTCGCTCCTGATTTCGATCGTGCCCCTGACCCCCGGGCCCCGGATGGCTGGATGGGCATACCGGCGATATCCGTATACGGCGAATGGATCGTGCCGATCGGTGTGTAAGAAAAGGCCGGGCCGGTCGCATCGTGCATGGATTACTATCGGGGCTTCCGGGTAAAAAATCCCGGTGGTCACCGGGCCGGGAACTACTTTAGGTATAACGGACAACGTTCCTAAAAGGGACGGCGGCATGGGACGGGGCGCATTTTTCAAGACGGATGACCTTGCGATCATCAACGAGGATATCTTTGCCACCCGGCGGGTCCCGGCAAAAAGCATCGACCTCGTGGTCACATCACCGCCGTACAACGTGGACATCAAGTACAACTCCCATGATGACCACGTGACCTATGCGGAGTACCTTGATTTTTCGAAGCGCTGGATGAAGCGCTGTTACCGCTGGCTCAGGGACGACGGCCGGTTCTGTCTCAACATCCCGCTCGACAAGAACAAGGGCGGCCAGCAGAGCGTGGGTGCCGATCTCACCACGATCGCGAAAGGGTGCGGCTTTGCCTACCATTCCACGATCATCTGGAACGAGGGGAATATCTCGCGCCGGACCGCATGGGGCTCGTGGGCGAGCGCTTCTGCGCCGTACGTGATCGCCCCCGTGGAACTGATCGTGGTGCTCTACAAGGACTCGTGGAAGAAGACCAGCGGCTCGCACCAGTCCGATATCACGCGGGATGAATTTCTTGCATGGACAAACGGGCTCTGGACATTCAATGGCGAGAGGAAGTCAAGGATCGGCCACCCCGCTCCCTTCCCGGTCGAGCTGCCGACAAGATGCATGAAACTCTTCTCGTTTGTCGGCGATACCGTGCTCGATCCCTTCATGGGCAGCGGGAGCACGCTTATTGCCGCTGCGCAATGCAACCGCAAAGCGATGGGGATCGAGATCGACCCGCATTACTGTGAGATTGCGATGCAACGGATCGCGGTGGAAGGGCGGCTGGAATAAGGGAAAGCCGGGCCAGCGCGTCCGGTGGATTTTTTTTTTAAAATAACACATTGTTGACTGTGAATAATGCACAAATGGAAAGGCGGAATTAAAAAAGGAGTTTCAGCCATGATGTCGAGAATTTTTTATTAGAAACTACTGTAAACATTCAAACGCGCAGTATTCAATACAATTCTAATCAGTTACTTACTATCCCAATAACCTTTCTCGGCAAACAAATATCATAAATGAACCAAAATCTTAACAAATTTAATCACGCTCGTCTCGGGTAATACCGCTTGGCGATTTTTGATGTAATTACATATTTGGCTTGGAGTAATGATATCGATGTACTTATCAAGATAACAACCCGAATTCGAACCTTTCATAGAGATAATGACATTTCTAACATTTGGTTGATCTTTTCTTCCCCGATAGTAATCCTTAATGTAATACCAAAGGGCGAGATTTGCTCGCTTGACTTGATGAATCAGTTTATTCGATTTGATTTCTATATCAGAACGTTTCCAATTCTTAGTCTCAACTAGAAAAATTCCAGTTGGGCCGGCAACAATATGATCGATCTGGCAGTTTTTAATATATTCATCGTATTTTTTCCAATAAATTGCTCGTTCAAATCGGATATTGACATCATTAATGATATGATATTCATCCGATAATTGTGAGAGTGCTTCGATTACATATTCCTCTCCCTGTGCACCGATTAAAAACGATTCATTCGATATTAAAAAATTATACGTGCGGCGGAGGGGGTTGCATTCTTTTTCAATGACCGTTTGTTTGTTATTGATATGATGCAATTTTTTGGAGTGCACTTCATCCAGCTGTCTGGAGAGCATGGTGTATGGGCCGCGTATGTGATGATTCCGCAATGCAACCGCAAACCAGTACTTTATGTTCAGTACCACCGTACCGCCCGAGAAAAAAATCCACTTGCTACTGCTCTTCGTGCGTTTAGGTCTTTGAGGGCATCATCTACAACAATTGTCTGCCTAGAAATTCCCTCCTTTAGTTCAATCTCTAACCCGAGAAGCCGAGGCGCTCCGCGCCTCGGCGGGGGGTAGGGCGAGCCCCACCCTCCTTTACCACGTCCTCACCACCACGACCGACACCGCCGAGGGGGGGACAAGCCCCCCTCTCTGGTGTCGGAATCGGGCGGTTGCGGTTTACGATGGGTAGCCCTTCGGGCTCAAGGTCGGGTGCTGGGGAAGTGTCTAACGCTTCGCTGTGAGCAGCCCTTACAGGGCCGGATTATTCTTTCGTTTTTTAGGAACTGACAGAGGCACGATTAACCCGTTTGAATCGGGATTGGGATTTTTACGCCTCATCTCATCGAACTTATTGAGCACAAGCGCTTTTTGTTCGTCAGTACCGTTATCGAGTATATTTTGAACATTGTCCCTAATCACATCAAGATTGTTGTAAGCCCAGTGCAATCTTTCAATTTCCAGTTTGAATTCCTCGTGATTTGTAACAACTTGTTTTTCCAGTTCGATGTTTTTCTTGACGAGGTTTTCGATTATCTCGGAGTGGGTCTGCATCTTGGATTTGAGTTCCGATTCCATCTCCTGTAATTCCTTGGGTGCCTGGATGGTCAGCACGTGCTGTCCCTTGAGATATTCCTCGGCAAGTTGTTTCTTCGTATATCGGCGATACGCATCCGTGAGGTATCCACTATGGCCAGCGAGCATTTCAGGAACCTCTTTAGACACGATTAGAGCCAATTGGCTGATGAAAAACTTCCGTAACTGGTGGAAGTGCAATTGTCTCCGGTTTGTCGATTTGTCGCGTGATAGTAGCCCCGCATTCGTGAGTGCAGTGTTCCATAACACGCTCGCGTTCTGGTCAGTGAACGGGAACAGCCGCCCGTCATCCTCTCCGGTTTTCAGATTGCCCCTGCCGCTTTTTACCAGTCCGTTGTTTTTGTTTGCCGCCGCCCTGATGTAATCCGCCCGCACTTTTAGCCACTCGTTCACGGCCTGCTTTGCTTCTTCCGACATGAAGGTGATACGGTTATCCCCATTTTTGGTGTTCTCTCCCCGTATCGTGATAACGGCGGGTTTAGCGTTCAAATCAACATCGTCAAGGGGTAACGTGAGGGCTTCGTTAATTCTTAACCCCGATGAGGCGAGAACAAGAATTAACGCCTTGCCTTTGACATCGACGTGTTGAAGGATGGTCCTGATGGTTTCGGTATCCATATCCTTCTCGATGCTCTGGACATGCCCTTTCGGGAGCCTGCGGCGGATGAATTTCTCGTCTTTTACGGACAGTTCCTTGTCGTAATAACTGAAAAATCCCGTTACACAATTGAACGTTTGACGCGCTGATAAAGGGGCACGCGAATGTAACGAGACGGCGAACTTTGTTAAATCGTCGGGGTAATCGCGCTTTTCTTTGAGGTATTTATCGACCAGTTTCTCATACGTGGCTTTTTCCTTGTCCGTGGCACAGCGTTTCTCCCGTTGTTTCCCGTAAATGAAATCCATGAACGTATAGACGGCGGCGGCATACCCTTGTGCTGTTGCTTCATTCGTGTAGTTTTTCTGGTAATCGGCAATTTTTCCCATAGTCTTGTGTTGGAGACATGGGTATTAGTCTTTTGTGTTTTTATCACAGTTGCCTTTGTTTTGTTTTAAAAAAAGTCGGGAACAGTTGTTCACGATTTTAAAAATAATCAAATCACGAATTTGAGGATTCCGTGAAAAGTCCATTCCAGCCGCCGGACATTCACCCCCTTTTACAGCCCCCCGTAAATCAAGACCCGAATAATCCCCCATTTCAAAAAATACGCCCATTTTGAACCCCATATAATGCCCTCCAAAGCCCCGTATTCGCGTTCTGGCGGCCTTCGTTTTCGGATCGTAAAAGTGCCCATCAGGCATGAGATCTGCCAAAAGAACCCCTTTAGCGAGTCCTTTTTACTTTGTCCGTTTTCGAAAATAAGCCCGATTTGGGGAGATTTTAAAACGGAGCCCGATACGGGCTTCTTTTGGGCGGGTCGGTGGGTGATCGGGGCGCATATTGAGCCCGGATTGGGTCGGGTGGACTGTCGGGATGTGAGGGAAATACGCCTTGAACAGGGTTTCCGGTCTGGGAACGACTGGAGCCCGCCCCTTCTAAACAACTGACCAAAAAAGATAAAGTACGGAGTATCCCTCCCTTTTATTAGTACACATTGTAATTTGAAGATGGTATGACGCAAAAGACGCATAACTTACCAATGATGGTAGTCCTCCTTACCATTGTGGAGGGACTGGCCATATACATCAATATGGTGGTACATCCTGACAGTCAGCCCACCCTCACCATCGTTATCGTCATTCTTTTTGCCATCGCAAGCGGACTCGGAATATGGTATGCAACCAAAGTTCGTAGCATGACATGGTCCTGACGAATGTAAGGATCAAATTAAAACATTTAAATATTCGAACAATTAAATTTTGAATATACAATGACCACCAGAACCCATTCCGATTGCATGAAGTGTCCTTTTTTAGATTTATGTGACGCCCACAATGCAGAAGGGTCCTGGAAACACGATGCAGGATCTGATCCTTGTAATTTGGATTTTATGTCAGAAAAAAATGAGTCTGCGATGCTGGAATAATCCTGATCCTAAACGAATGTTCCATTTTTCTTTATTCACAGTTAACGAGGTGTTATCCCGGAATTCTCATAAATCGATCCGTTCTTTTTTGAAATTATCAGCAACTGAGTCAAACTTTTTCCGGAAATATTGATAACTTAACCAAATTTTTTTTTGAAAAGATCGGTAACCTTGGTGAACTATTTTCAAAAAGTTCGATGACTTTACCGGAAAATTTTTGAAAAATTTGACAAACTTGTTGAGATTTTTTGAAAAAGTTTGGTAACCTTGCCGGACTTTTTTGGAAAATTCGATAATGTTAGTGAGATTTTTCCGGAATCCTCGACTCGCGACCCGGTCTTTTTATAAAAAAATCCGGAACAGTTGTTCATCATTTTAAAAATAATCAGATCACGGGGTTGAAGATTCCGTGAAAAATGCCTTCCGGCCGCCGTGCATTCACCCGGTTTTAGTGCCTCCCGTAAATCCAGCCCCTTATAACCCCCCATTTTAAAAAATACGCCCATTTTGAGCCTCATATAATGCCCTTTGCAGCCCCGTATTCGCGTTCTGGCAGCGATCATTTTTCGGATCGTAAAAATGCCCATCAGGCATGAGATTTACCACTACAACCGCGTTATAGGGTCCATTTTACTTTGTCCGTTTTCGAAAATAAGCCCGAATTGAGGATATTCTGAAACGGAGCCCGATACGGGCTTCTTTTGGGCGGGTCGGATGGTAATCGGGGCTCATATTGAGCCCGGATTGGGTCAGGTGGACTGTCGGAATGTGAGGGAAATACGCCCTGAACAGGGTTTCCGGTCTGGGAACGACTGGACAAGGATTCCCGATGCACCGGCAGTTGAACAGGGAACCGGTAGAGATGGGAAATGCTCGTCACCACCCGGAGACGCACCAGAATTTCCGTTTAAATGCCCGAAATGAAGCAAAAGTATTAACGATTTTAATTATAATTATACAATAATGGATGAGCGAGCCGAGCCGACGCCATTTGACCAGAGACTCTTTTTAATCTTTATCGTCACGTTTGCGACGATGACGGTGTTCGAATTTGCAGGCGAATTTCTCTATCCTTACCCGCCCGACTGGCGCTCGAACATCATAACAAGCCTCTTTACGAGTGGACTTTCCGTCATCATTGCCTACTTCCCCCTCAAGGCCTACTATGACAGGAACACCCGGCTCTTCGCCGAGGTGGAGAGACGCCATGGCGTAGAGATGGAACTGCGGGAGCGCGAGAAGCGCCTAGTAAGAACCTTTGACCAGTCCCCGGTGGGATCCGCGATTATCTCTCCCGATCTCCGGTTTATTCAGGTGAATCCGGCCCTGTGCGCAATCACGGGATACACACCGGATGAGTTCCAGGCCTTGCCCTTCTCATCGCTCGTTGCTCCCGATGAAAACACCGAAATTATTACATGCGTCAAGGATCTCAAAAGCGGTGCGATCGATCTGGATGAACGCGATATGCAGCTGGTCAGGAAGGATGGGACGAGGACTTGGGTCCGCCAGTCCGTCAGCCTCCTCCGCAATGATGATGGCGCCCCTCTCTATTTCCTTCCGATGTTTGTGGATATCAATGACCTGAAGATGGCGAAGGAGGCCCTCCAGAGTACCAACAAAAAACTTTCGATGCTCTCGACGATCACCCGGCATGACATCAAGAACAAGCTGACCGGCCTTGTCGGGTACCTGCAGCTTGTCAGTAACGAAGCACCCGACGACCCGCTCCTCCATGAGCACATCAATAAACTGGCAGAATGCAGCGCTGCCATCGAGCGGCAGATCGAATTTACCGGGTATTACGATGAACTGGGGACGGTGAATGCAGGCTGGTACGATGTGCAGAAGGGTATTCTGGACATGGCCGGACAGTTATCCCTGCAGGGCATTACCCTTGACCCGGGACGAGCCGGGGTTTTGATCTATGCAGACCCGTTGATCAACAAAGTCTATTATAACCTGATGGAAAACTCGGTCCGGCACGGCGGGCACGTTACGAAGATCACGTTTGCCGCAGACGAATCGGAAAAAGGCCTCGTAATCAGCTGTTCCGATGACGGTATCGGGATCCAGCCCCCGGAAAAAGAGAGCATCTTCCTCCGGGGACACGGGTGTAACTCCGGCCTTGGCCTGTTTTTGATCCGGGAGATCCTCGCGATCACCGGGATCACGATAACAGAGACCGGGACACCCGGCACCGGTGCACGCTTTGAGATCCTGGTCCCGAAAGGAGCCTACCGGCTTTCCGCTCCGTGATTCTCACGGCTTTTTTCGAGGTTTTTTTAAAGAAAGTAAATGTTCACTTTGTCTTTTTACAAAAGTTTAGAGGGTTAACGACGGTGAACTGATATTCCCTCATCATCTCTGGAGTCACAACAAAGCCCCTCCCTATTTACCCTACGGGCCAAGCGAAGCAAATCGAATGCCTCTACCGCTCGGTTTAAACCACTGTGGCGACCGTTCTGGGGGCATCCCAACCATCAACCGAATCGTATGCCTATCGCCAATCAACCGAACCCGCGCCCCCATCGGGGGGCTATCGCTATTGTGCCCAGTCCCCCGATCACGGGGGCATGGTGGCACAAGCGGGGGCAGAAGGGGTGCCCTTTAGGGCACCCCTTGACCGTGACGGGGGGTTCAGCGGAACCCCCCCAAGAGACGGGCATCAGCCCGTCTCTCTAGGCTACTATAGACTAATTCGGAATGGAACCTCTGAAAAGGAAAGTGAAGACTCCTACGACGTTGACGCAAAAAGACAAAGTTTAGAGGTTTATACTTTGATTTTCTTTAAAGAAAAGATTACTTCCCGTTCTTTTAGAACAGGAAGATCGCACTGCACAGACCGGGCGCTCCAATCACTGGTACCTCTTCGAGCCCGGATCGGAAGCGTATTGATGGGCAGCGATGGTTCAGGGGTTCCAGGGAGATGCATTACGCTTTGACCGGAACCCGGTATCCGCCGCTTGGCACCGTCATCTCGAAACATGCCCCCTTGCCGGGTTCACCGTTTTCTCTAATCGTTAAGCCGGTAATCGAAAGGATCTCCCGGGAAAGGAAAAGGCCAAGTCCGGTATTTTTCCCAAAACCTTTCTGGAAGAGTTTCCCTTTATCCTCCGCAGAGATACCCACACCATTGTCACGATAAATAATGATAAGCCCTTTCTCTGATTCACGGCAGGAAAAGTCCATCTTTGATACCCGCTCACCATGGCGGATCGAATTGTCAATGAGATTGTAAAATACTTTCTCAAGGAGGGGATCGGCATATATCTCAACCGGGGGTATTCTGACATCGACAAGAATCGAATGGAGGTCAATACTTGCCAGTGCCAGTGATACCGTCTCCGGGACATTATGCCACTGGGGCGAATTCACGCCGATATTCTGGTAATCACGGGTAAACAGGATCTGGCTTCGGATCGCATTTGCCGCCTGTTCTTCCTTGAGCAGGTAATCGATCAACTGGGGATCCGTTATCTTCTGTCTGGAGGGTTCGAGAAACCCAAGGAGTGCGGATCACTGGTTAAGGATATCGTGGCGTGTTATATTGTTGAGCAGGTTGAGTTTCTTATTGGCCTCTGTCAGTGATGCATGCGATAATTTATTATCGGTAATATCAACAACCGTGCAGATAATGTCGGGTTCACCGGTTTCCACCGCTGATACAAGTACCCATCGCGTACTCCCGTCCCTGGCACGGATCCTGACTTCTATGTCACCGACCCTTTGCATGTCGTGGATCTTGTTAATGAAACGTTCCCGTTCTTCCCGGTCCGGAATCAGGTCGGGAAGTGACTTCTGCATGAGTTCATCGCAACTGTACCGGAGTATTGTCGCAAATTTCTGGTTGGAATCCCGTATTCTGAGCGTCTGCCGGTCATAGCTGAATGCTCCTGCCTGGGAATTGTAGTACGCCCCGCAACTCTTCTCGCTTTCTTTTCTATATACCTGTGAATAGGTGGAGATGAGAATACCCAGCGAGACGAAGATATAGAACCAGATGGTGGCAACCATATATAAGCGGAGGTCAGGCAAGCCGATGATAAATACCAGCGCGACATACAGCCAGCCTATAAGGATCGATCCATAGATACTAATCTTCGGGCGGGAGTAGGCAATAAGGACGAGAGGGATGAGATAAAAGTAAGGGAATACGTCGTAAAGTCCCCGCTCAAGGCTAACATACGTGATCACCCCTGCAGCAATGATACTGCCGATGATGCAGATATCATAAAAGGTCTGTCTTTTGCGCGTGAGAGGTCGCATCGTCATAATTCACACAGAAACCTGTTTCGGGGCGGGTAACCACTCTGTACTCCCTCTTAATGATCTCCGATGATAAAAATATTGACCTGTATTTGAATCCGGTAAAAGTGACCAGCGAGCCCATGGCCTGTTTTGTCAAATGTGACATCAAAAGTGACGGGTTGCAAAATGCGAAATGCCGATAACCCAGACTACCTGTGCGAAAGCGCTGATTTGAACCTTTCAAATCCCGTCACCCATAGTGAACACAGGTAACGATGACAATGGCCCTCGCCCTCCAGGATCCAGCGCCTGCATGAGAAACAGAGCGTGTAAATCCACCTGAAAAGATGCTCTTTATACTACGTTCGAGCCTCGAATCAGGCAGATATTATGGCAAAATTCAACACGCGCACTCAAAAGATCATTGGCACGCGGTTTGATGGGGGTTTGAGTATTTCTACAGAGCCTAGGTGTTAGAGATTTTAAAAAAAGGATTAGACTGATGCCTATATAGCAGCGGGAGTAACCGTCGTGGTTGCGGTGACTTTGCGGGTGTGCGCAGCTGTCCGGTAGCCCTTCACGATCTCGGCAAACTGCTTGTTGAGCGTCGCAAGGTCCTCGTTTGCGGCCGAGATCGCACTCTCGTCGCGGCTGGTGAGCGCCGCGTTCAGCGCTGTGCCCTCCTGCTGGATCTGGGTTTCGACTGCCTGTGCCTGCGAGACATCGATGCCTTTTGCGGTCAGGTTCGAAAGCACGCCGGTCCGGCGCTGGTTGTTTGTCGCAAATTCGTCCATGCGGGCGGTCTGGCGGTCTGTCCACCATGTGTTCTCAAGGCTCTGGAGTGTTGCTGCCTGTGCCATGATCGAGGCGTTGATGCTCGCAGCAAGGGCTTTTCCGGTACCGTTGTACTGTTTGAGTTCGCCCTTTGCTGTGGTCATAAAGCTCGTGCGGTCCGTCTTCATCTGCGCTTCAGCTGCCTGGATCTGGTTGGCGGTGGTCATCGACTGTACCGATGAGACCGTGCCGGTGAACTGCGATTCGATGGAGGAGAGCGGGCCTGTCCCGGCACCGTTGCTGATCGCACCGATGTAGCTGATCGCACCGTCCATCTGTGCCTGTCCTTTTGCCCCGGCATAGGCCACGTGGGCCTGCATCGCGGTGATGTGTTCAGGGTTGGTATTCCACGAGGTCCCGTTCACGGGAGCGGCTGCAACCGGCATGACGCCAAGAAGGAGGCAGATCATGCAGAGGCTGCCGACAAGAATAATCTGTGTGTGTTTCATTTTTTTCACCTTTGAGTATTGTATCCGTATGATGGTCCCCGTCCTTTCCAGGGACGCATCTGCCCCTGATGTTGCCGGCCCGGCGGTATATATTTCCAGGATGCCCGGAGTAGGGCCATTGAACCCACGGGTTAGACCACGTACCCGAACGATTGTCTGGTCAGGTAAAAAGAGGGAGGATTTTTTCTACCGGTAAAAGAACATCAGCGGCACCCTTTGCCGACAACAAAGGCTGTATACCCACCCGGGAAATATAAGAGATCATGCAATACACAATTGTCCTTGAACCCAATGACTGCGGCGGATTTGCCGCCCGCTGCGTTGAGATTCCGGGGACTGTTTGCCAGGGTGCAAACAAAGGTGAAGCACTCGCCCGGCTCAAAGAGGCAATCGGGCAGGTGCAGCAGGCCCAGCAGGCCGACCTGCACCGCACGATCCAGTCTCTTTCGTCCGAGATCATCAGGATCGACGTCGCCGAAGCCGCGTAACCCAAGCTTTCGCACCAAAGGGGGATTTCCCCCAAGAAAAATTTATAAAATTTTTTCAAGGATTTCCCCGGCATCACGCACGTACCGGGTACATTTGGTTTTGAACAGTTCTTTCTCCCGGGCGACTGCCAGCTCTTTTGGATCTAACAGGTTGTGACCGATCAGGTCAGTGCAGTTAACCGAATGGTTCCGGTGCAGGAACTCAGTGATGAACGCGTTTGCCACCGCGTAGGTCTTTTCCTTTGCCGCAAGGTCGTCGACCTCCGTCCGGCCGTACTTCATCCCGATCACCATGAGCGCACCGGTAACCGCCCCGCAGGTGTTCCCGGTGTGCGCCATCCCGCCTCCAAGCCCGCAGGAAAGTTTAAGCGCCGTGTCGCGGTCGATGCCGAAGTCCTCAGCAAATGCAGCGCAGACCGCCTGCGAGCAGGAATACCCGCCATTAAAAATGGCGGCCGCCTCGTCAGCCCGTGTCAGTGTCATACTACCGGGGTTGTCGTTTGGGACAGATAAGGTGTGCGGGCGGAGCAGCCCGAAGACAGGAAAAGGAGGTTTTTGTATTAGTTTATCGTCCCTGATCCGCCGCGGGGGCGTCCCTCCGGGGGCGGCGGAGTTCATCGTTCATGGAAAGAGAGGTGACAATATCCACATCATATCGGATTGTTTTTTTATTTTCTTTAAGCAAACACCACATTTTTAGTGGCACGAGCCACCATAGTACGCAATCAGTTTTCACGTTCAGGAGTACCATGACCTTTACCTTTGCCCGGCGGATAGAGCATGCCCCGGCCTCGTTTCTCGGGGAACTCTTCAGGGTCTCTGCCGATCCCTCGATCATCTCGTTTGCCGGCGGGCTTCCCGTCGTCTGCGCTGATCGATACAGAGGAGCATTGCAGCCGCAGCACGGGACATTTTTACTGCCGATCCCCGGTCTGCCCTGCAGTACTCGACGACCGACGGCTACCGTCCGCTGCGGAGTACATCGCGGAGCGGTACCGGCGGCGGCTCGGCATCCCCGCGACTGCCGACGAGATCCAGATCGTGAACGGGTCGCAGCAGTGCCTCGATCTCTTCGCGAAGATCTTCTTAAACCCCGGCGACCGGGTGGGCATGGAGCGGCCGGGATACCTCGGGGCGATCGAGGCGTTCTCGCTCTACGAGCCGGTCTTTTGCGGCCGTGCCGCTCGACGGTAAGGGCCGGACCCCGTGGCTTTTACGAAAGATGACAAAGGAAGACGCCGGTAAAATTCTTCTACGGCATCCCCAACTCCCAGAACCCCTCGGGTTGCACGTACTCGCAGGACCGGCGAAAGGAGATCGCGGAGATACTTGACGGCACGGACACCGTCTTTTACGAGGACGACGCGTTCGGGGAACTCTTCTTTGACGGGAAACCCCGGCTGCCGGTAAAACATTACCTCCCCGGCCAGTCCGTGATCTCCGGCTCGTTCTCCAAGATCACCGCCCCGGGTATGCGGATCGGGTGGATGTATGCGCCAAAGGAGATCCTCGCCGCGTTCAATACCGCAAAACAGGCAGCCGACCTGCACTCAAACTTCCTCTGCCAGCAGATCCTTACCCGGTACCTCCAGACACACGACCTTGATGCCCACATCAAAAAGATCGTTTCGGTCTACAGCAGGCAGTGCCGGCTCATGTGCGACCTCTTCGACGACCTGATGCCTGCTCTTACCCACACGACTACCCGAGGGGGGCATGTTCCTGACCGCAACGCTTCCCGCCGGGCTTTCCGCCATGCAGGTCTTCCGCGAAGGGATCGACAAGAAGGTCGCGGTGCTCCCCGGGATGCCGTTTTTCGTGGACGGCGGCGGTGAGGATACGATCCGTCTCAACTTCTCCAATGCGGACGAAGAAAAGATCAAAGAAGGCATGCACCGGCTCGCCAGGTGTCATAAACCGGCTTTTGCGGCCATAAACAACCAGCACCGGTGAGGGAAATACGGCCAGACCGTGATTTTGCACCGGATTTTTCTGGAATGCCCTCAAAAATCCCTCTTTTATTTATAGCAGGATCGGCCAGATGTATTATTACAGGAAGAGATAGTGTGACGAAAAAACTGCTTATCCTTGTGCTGGTGCTGGCGCTCTGCCTGATCGTCCTTGCCCCGCTCGCGGCGGGGGCCGACACATCCGGCTCCCTTCCGCTGGAACCGGGCCCGGTGATCATCGAGACCACCACAGAGACTACGGTACCGACCCTCCTGCCGACCCTGACAGAGCCGACAACGGAAAAGACGACCGAAGTAACCACGGTGCCAACGACACAGCCCACGACAGAACCGACCACAAAAGAAACGACCGAAGTAACCATCACGATAGGGGGCGGGAAAGGCTGGATCGACGTGTACGGTAATGTCGACGGCGCCACGGTTTATTTTGATGGTCGTGCACGAGGGAACGATTGCCGGGGGCATCCTGTCGGTCGCAGTATCCACCACGGGAACCCCTGTCTCGACAATAACCGTTTCAAAGTCCGGCTACCAGAGCTGGTCCGGCAGCCCGTCCCGCATGCCATCGGCAAACGAACATGTCGCAGTCTACGCGACCATCAACCCGCTGACCACGGTCCCCACCACCATCCCGCCGGTGACGACCGGGGCGATCTATGCCCAGTCAAACCCGAACGGTGCAGCCATCTACCTGAACGGGAACTTCTACGGGTATGCTCCCTCTAAGTATCCCGAGCCTGGTACCCGGGCACTTACTCGATGAAAGCCACCCTGAGCGGGTACACTCCTGAGATACCGCGATCATCAACGTGTATGTCGGGCAGACCGCGACCTTATTACCCGGTTCTCAGCCAGTCACCCCAGCCCCGGCAGACCGGCACGGTCTACGTGACCTCGAACCCGAATCATGCATCGGTGATGTCGATGGAACGTATTACGGGAAGACCCCCCTTACCGTTTCCCTGTACCCGGGCAGTCACCAGATCGTGATCAACCTTTCGGGCTATAACGATTACACCACATACGTCTGGGTCACGGCCGGCCAGTCCCAGAACCTGCCGGTCACGCTGTCAACTGCAATCTCTCGGGTCCGTTCACCCTCACGTCAGTGCCGGGAGCAACAGTGTTCATGGACAGCGAGCGCTGGGGACGACGAACTCCGCAGGGAACTTCCGGCAGACCGGCATTCACATCGGGTAACCACCTCTTCAAGGTGACCGCGTCCGGATACAACGACTGGATGAACACGGTCTACATCCAGGCAAACACCGTAACCTCGATCCCTGCATCCCTGACACCAACGGGCGTAAGCCCGACACCGGTCCAGCCGACCGGCGGCCTTGCGATCGCCTCGTCTCCCGCAAACGCGGGGACTACATCGATAACCTGCCCCGCGGATACACCCCGCTCACCGTGACAGATCTTTACCGGGCGACCACGTGGTCCGCATCTCGCTCGGACGGCTACGTTGACTATACCACGACCACGACCGTAACTTCAGGGCAGACCGCACCGCTTGCGGTCACGCTCTCCGTGGCTCCCACACCCACACCAACCAGTTCCCCGGCCCCGCGCCGGTGCTTGTCATTGGCGTGCTTGCAGCCGCCTTTGTGATTGAAGGGTATATGAGGAGGCGATCCTGATATGGCACAGGCCTGTTCACGTTCGACAAAACTCTTTGTAACCGCACTTGTTGCGGTTATCATTATTGCCGGGCTGACAACGCTTGCGTACACCAGTTCGGATGCAGCGCTCAAAAGTACCGCACAGTTCGGACTTAAATCCACGGCCGGCGTCATGGCAACGGAGATCAATGCAAGCGAGATCGCAGGGACTCAAACCCGGCGATGAAAACTCGACGCAGTACCTCGCCATCGCACAGAAACTCCGCACGATGCGCAGCATGAACGACCACCTCATCAACGCGTATATCATCACGGTGAACACGACCGACAAGTCCGCCACATTCCTGGTCGACGACCTGTACCCGGTGGACCCGTCAGGTTCCGCACGGATCGGCCAGGCAGATACCTCGCCGGACAAGATGCAGATCTTCGCCGCTCTCTCGGGCCCGACCGCATCGCCGCAGCCGTACTCCGATTCGTGGGGATCGTTCATGTCCGCCTACGCCCCGATCGATGACTCTGTCAACGACTCAAACGGCAACACCGTTGCGATCCTCGGGATCGATGTGGCGGCAAGCGACTACGTTGCCTCGACCACGCAGGGTGCATGGATCATCGTGACCGGCGTGGTCTCCATCATCATCGTGCTCGGCGCACTCTACGTCTTTAGCCGCAAACCGTGAAGATGCGCCAAAGACCCCCTGATCGAACCCTTTTTTTTACACAACCTTTTTTTCGCACCAAAAAGACCGGGTACGGCATGACACTGAAACGACCATTCGCGATCCTCGCCATTCTTGCGTGTGCCCTGATCTTCTCTGCCGGGTGCACGCAGACGGCCGGGACATCTGCTGCCCCATCGGCGACCGTGACGACACCGGGCGCCGGTTCTCCGGCAGCGGCACAGGCCGCAACCCTTGCCTCATGGGACAAAGTACCGGCTCGAAACGACGATGGGCAACATCACGATCGCGCTCGATCCCGATATGCCGATCACCGCCGGCAACTTCGAAAACCTCACCAAAAGCGGGTTCTATAATGGCGTCACCTTCCACCGCGTGATCGCCGGGTTCATGATCCAGGCAGGCGACCCGACCGGCACCGGGCAGGGGCGGGCCCGGCTACACCATCCCCGATGAATTCACGACCCACAACCACAATCTCAGGGGCATGGTCGCGATGGCAAACAAGGGCGTCCCGGACTCGGGGAGCTCGCAGTTCTTCATCAACCTCGTGGATAACACCCGCCTCGATACAGGGTACCCGGTCTTTGGGACCGTAGTCGATGGGATGGATGTAGTGGATGCAATCGGGAACGTAACCACCGATGAAAACAACCGGCCGGAAACAAACGTGACGATCCTGCACGCAGAGATGGTGTGAAGAGACATCGTGCCGGACGCGAACAGCCTTTTTTGTCGCAGGGCGTTGTGGGCCGGCAGGGAGATTCCCGTAACCGGAAGTCCCCCCTCTTTTCGCACAACAAAGAATATCTCTCACATGCAATACTTCCCTTGTAACCATGACACCAGCACAGGAACCCGGTAAACGGGTACGGCTCGAAACGAACATGGGCACCATCACGATCGCTCTCGATCCCGAAATGCCGATCACCGCCGGCAACTTCGAAACGCTCGCAAAGAAAGGCTACTACGACGGCGTCATCTTCCACCGCGTGATCGCCGGGTTCATGCTCCAGGGCGGCGACCCGACCGGCACCGGGAGGGGCGGCCCGGGCTACGCGATCAAGGACGAGTTTACGGCCCACAACAGAAACGACCGGGGCACCATCTCGATGGCAAATGCCGGCCCCAACACCGGCGGTTCGCAGTTCTTCATCAACCTTGTCAACAACAACTTCCTTGACGGCAAACACCCGGTCTTCGGGAAAGTTGTCGAAGGCATGGATGTCGTGGACAAGATCGGCAAGACCAAGACCGATATCGAAGACCGGCCAAAAGAGAAGGTCACGATCCTCCACGCGGTCGTAGAGTAAGTGGTTCCGGGAAAGATCCGGTTTTATTCTTTTTTTTGTGGGTTGTCGTAGCAGCCTGCTGATGAGCACGTGTACCCGACTGCAATTATCTGGAAGAGACAAAACCCCCGGGAAAAACGAGGATCACCCGCCATGCAGACCCCTCCGGGGCACGGCGGGGCCAGGAAGTTTTTGGTTTTTTCGTCATCGATCCGCCGCGGGGGCACCGCGTCGGGGGCGGCGGAGTCCATCGTCATAGGGGTTTGGGGGCGTTAGCCCCCATCAACTTATTTGATGAGTACAAGATTTACCCCCACAATTTAACGAAAACTTAATGATTGCACATACTCTTTTGGCTACCATCGAAACGCGTCATTTTACCTCCAAAGCAACACCTATGTGCCGGGCAGGAGAGACAGTACACACGAAGGAAGCGATCATGAAAAAACCTCAGTCACCCAGGACCCTGATCTCGAAGCACATTCGACGGCGATCATCGAACGCCACCTCGCCCGAAGGCCCCGGGCAAAAAAGATGTGGGAACTCCTGACCGGGCGATCCCGAAGTGCAGGCCGGCTGGCGGATGGCAAACTACGTCGCCTGCGACAAAACTGGGGATGAACGACCACGGCCGGACCCATGTGACGGTTGCCACCGCATCGGCGCTCACCATGCTCGACCTGCTGGACGGCTCGCCGTTCGTGCCCGACATCATCGCCGGGAAATTCGGGACCGGGACGACGCGGCGCTCGTGGTGATGACGGCGATGCTCTGCCACGACCTCGGGAACATGGTGCACCGCGAGGATCACGCGGACCTCGGGGTCGTGCTCGCCCTTCCCCATCCTCGACCGGCTCCTGCCGCAGATCTACGATGACCCGGAAAAGCGCACCGCGATCCGGTCGTTCATCCTCTCCGCGATCTACACCCATCACGGGGTGCCAAAACCGCTCACGATCGAGGCGGCGCTCGTCTGCATCGCGGACTCGACCGACATGACCAAGGGCCGGGGCCGGGTCGCGTTTGAATCGGGGAGCATCACGATCCACTCGGTCTCGGCGCTTGCCATCGAAAAAGTCGAGATCAAAAAAGGGACAGAAAAGCCCATCGGCCTTGTGATCCACATGTCAAGCTCGCCGGGATCTTCCAGGTACAGGAGATCCTTGCGCCCAAGGTGCAGGGCCGGGCCGCTTGCAGACGCGGTGGACGTGATCGCGGTGACCTCAGAAAAAGCCCATGCGGCCGGGCAGACGATTGTCGCCGGGATCCGGATGCAGGGCGCAAAATTCGTGCCCTACACAAAGGCGATGGCAGCGGCACCCGGGCCGCCCCGGGACAAAAAAAGCAGCGCTGATGAGGGTGCTCTGGGCACCTCCCGCTTATGCCGACGACTGCCGGTGGCTGGGGCCGGAGCGTGCCGATGAAACCCTTCGACAGCGCGTGCGTGCCTGTTTGCGGTCCTTTGATGAAACAGTTTCTGACCCGGCACCGGCGAAATGCGCTTTTGCCTGCGTCGGGTTGTGCACCGACCGCGTCGCACTTGTTGAGGAAGACAACAAACGGGATCTTCTCGGCACCAATCGAGGTGTGGAGGTGCTCCACGAACTCATCCACGGGGGAGGTTGCGTCCACGAGCAGGATCGCACCGTCCATGCCCTTCCCGATGATCTCCCGGGCAAACTCGAACCGCTCCTGCCCGGGGTCCCGTACAGGTAGACCCTTTTTTCGCCGATCTGGCACCCGGCCGTAGTCGAGCGCGATGGTCGTCGTGCCCCCGGCGCACTCGGCCTCGATGTGCTTTGCCTGCGGGTCGAGCGTCTGGATCAGCGTGGACTTTCCCGCCCCGAACGCACCAAAAACGACGATCTTGTACTTTTCTTCTGCCATTACGGTACGATGGGGCGGGGGGTGTTTACTGTTTCGGTCTGGCAGAGTGAAACCTCAAATGGCCGCGAATGTTCCTTTCGTTACTATTACCGTGGAGGGAAATGGTGGTGTCTTGGGCAAGGAAATTCCAGCTCCAAAAGAGATCGCAGGTGCTCTTTGCATCGCCGCCCTTGACAACAAGACTGTCTCCTTCTGCGTGGGTCGGATAGGGACATCGATATTGCCGTTTACTACGATCTCGCCAGCGGTCCTGTCATAACCCTCTCCTTAATAACCTGACTCTTATCAGGTACGATTGATGCAGCACGAGTTTGGTATTCACATGAAAGGCGGTGTCATCACCGAGCGGGACCCCGATTTTGCCACGGTCCGGATCCGGGCACCGGCGGATGCCTCACCGCAGAGCAATTGGCGGGAATCGCAACACTCTCAAAGAAATACGGGACCGGCGTGGTTCATTGTACCACACGCCAGACCATCGAAATCCCCCATGTCAAACCTGCCATGCTAAAAAGCTGGCACAGCAACTCGAAAAGAACGGCACACCGGTGGGCTTGAGAGAGATGAAATTGTAAACATTATTTCCTGCCCCGGAACCGAACGCTGCCAATTCGCGAATATCGATACTATCAGCCTCGCAAAAAGGATCGATGAGAAACTCTTCGGGAAAGTGATGCCGGTCAAGATGCGCATCGGCATCTCCGGTTGTCCGAATGCCTGCGTGAGCCCCATGCTGAACGAGATCGGCATCATCGGGAGAATGAAACCGATCCGGACACCCGGTCTCTGCACCGGCTGTGGATTCTGTGTCTATTACTGCAAGGAGAATGCCATAAAGATCAGGAACGGGATCTCGGAACTCGATGAGGAGAAGTGTGTCCAGTGCGGCATGTGCGTGAAGTCCTGCTGGTTTAACCTGCTTAAATCGGCACACACCCATTACCTCATTACTGTTGGCGGACGACGTGGCCGGCACCCGAAATCGGCCGGGAACTGATGACCGTGGAGACCGAAGACCAGGTTCTCTTTGCCATCGAAAAGATCATCGACTGGGTATACCGCCGGGCATGGAGCGGGAGGCTGCTCTCCGAACAGCTGGATGAACTCCAGTTCGAGAAGTTCCGGGAGGAGATCCTCAAACAGATGCCGGAAGCAGCGGCGGCGGGGACAGTTAAAAACTGAAGGTATGTCATCTCTTAAAATTTAACACCTAAGCCACACAACCGGGAATCCCTCCTGACGGTTTTAAACTATTCTTTAATTTTTAAAACCTGTCTTCGGGAACCCTTTGTGGGGTCACCTGTGTGAAAAAAAGGGATATATTGATTTAGGCCTTCACGTACAGGTTCGCGTAGACCATCTGTCCCTTTTTCTTCTTGTGGCGCTCTCCCATGTCGCCAATGAAGTGGGAGAACTTCGCTTTTACGCCGTCAACTTCGAGATCGACCTTGTCTACAGGCTTGAACCCGGGCATCATCGTGTCGATGGAGCCGAAGATGATGATCTCACCGTCAACCATTTGCCCGCCGACTTTGCTCTTCGCATTGCCCTTGACAACGAGCCTGCCACCTTCTGCATGGGTCAGGGCATGAACATCGACATTGCCGTTTACTACGATCTCGCCACCGGTCATGTACATGCCGATATCCGACCCGGCATTGCCCTTGACGAGGATCTTGCCACCGGACATGCCTCTCCAGTCGCCGCGGTAGGCAGCGCCGAGATAGTTGCCGGCATTGCCCTCAACGATCAATTCGCCTCCCTTCATAGCGGTCGCGGCGAATGCCTCGATATTACCCTTCGCGAGGATCCTGCCACCCGTCATCCATGCCCCGACATAGAGATCGGTGTTGCCTTCGATGACAAGCTCCCCGGCGCTCATCTTGAAACCGAGATACTTCACTTTCTTAACATCGCCTTTGACAACGATCTTCGTGTCAGCTGCGGTTGCACCGGCATTGCCAGCGACCTCGAAATATTTCCCAAGGGTCGAGGTAGTATTGCCCTCGTGGACGGAGAGTTCTGCGATCTGTGCTGCAGTTTTGCCGGCAAATGCATCGGGAGAGACATTGTCTGCCTCAAGATACAGTGCAGGCACATTTTTCATGGTAATGGTTACGGTTTCCATCTCGCTCACCTACGCCTGCGTTGCATCGACTTCAAGCGCATACGGGTTCGGGACAAATGTTTTACCGAGCGCTTCGTAGTTGTTCTGCGTCATACTGTAGTACTTGACGAACTTTTCAGCGATGTCGCGCATGACCTGCGGGTTATCATTGACCTTCGCATTGACCCAGAGCGTGCGCTTGTTGCCGGTGCCGATGATCTCGCCGTCCTGGACAACCTGAACGCCGCTCTTGAAGACGGCTGCGCAGCGTGAGAACGCTGTCTCGATATCATCGGGGTTTGCAACGGGTTTGTCCGGGTTGAAGTTATAGACTGCAACGTCGGCATCCATGCCGGGTTTCAGGCCGCCGCACATGGCGGAAAGGCCAAGGGATTTTGCCGGGCCGGCGCGGGTCATCTGGGCGAGCTCGTACAGCGAGATCTCGCGGTCAAGGCTGCCGATACTGGTCTGGGAAAGGACCTTATCCTTGTGCTTGAAGGCGTTGATCTGGGTCTCACGGGCCTTTGTGGACATCAGCCACTTGATGACACGCGGATACCGGGTAAACGGCCCTGCGTTCGGGTGGTCGGTGGTGATGTAACAGCGCATCGGGTCCTTCATCATCAGCGGGATCTCAAGGCCGATCGCCCACTGGATCGCACAGACCGAGATGTTCGGGCTGTAGATATACGGAACGACTCCGGCTGCGGTCTCGAGTTCCACGTCAACATTCGCCCACTTAAGGTGGTTGAGGCCGGTGAGGTGGTGCTCGAACGGGCCGTCCGCCGTCATCGTGGTGGTCTCGTCAAGGGTCACGTTACCGGTATCGATGGTGATGTTCTTGTTCTTGTTCACGTAGTCCGTGACTTCCTTTGCACCTGACTCGAAGTCTGCCCAGTTGGTGCCCTTGTAGGAGTGGAACTGGGTGTGGGTGAGGTGCAGGACCTGCTCGCGGCCGAACTTGTTCTTTGCCTTGAAGCCTTCTGCGAGCTTCATGGTGTCAAGCGTGGTCTCGTAGCATCCCGGGTTCCCGAGGTTGTTCGGGTGGATGTGCATCGAGTGCGGGAGGCCGAGGTACTCGTTTGCCTCGATGAGTCCCTTGACGATCTCTGCGGGGGTGATATCGAAATACGGAACCGGGTCGTTAACGGAGAGACAGTTCAGTCCCCAGGCCCAGGCTTCAGTCCCGCCGGGGTTGACAACCTTGACTGCGTACCCTTTCGTCACGCGGAGGAGCCAGGCGATGTAGGCTGCGGTGTTCTCAACTTCGTGGTTCTTGAGGTACTCGAGGACGAACCAGTTGTTCCCGAAGACCGGGAATGCACCTTCATCGATAATGGGTGTGTCGCGGATCTCTTCGTGGACGTGGCGGGAGAAGAGCGGGGGCATTGCCGCTTCCATCGCGGTGGTGTAGCCCATCTTTGCATACTCGTAGCCGGTCTTGAACGTGGTCGGGATCGATGCCCCGCCACCCATCCGCTCCATGCCATGGGTTGCTGTGCAGCTGAAGAGCTTGTCCTCGGGCCGGTAGATGCGGCCGAGGTTGACCTTGGGCCCTGCGATGTGGGCGTGGATCTCCACGGCGCCTGCCATGACGGTCTTGTCCTTGGCATCGATAACCTTTGCCGAGGAGCTGACCTTGTCGACTATCTTTCCATCCTTAATTGAGATATCCTTCTTGTCGCCTTTGATGCCCTGGACCGGGTCAAAGACATGACCGTTTTTGATGATGTATTCTGACATGGTTATGCCGCCCCCTTGAGTTGTTTTAAGCGGTCGCGGACTTTGATTAAGAACTCTTCATCGGTGAGCATCCCCTCCGGGGGCTCGACTACCTTGCGGCAGTCAATCGGCACGTTGTCCATGCGGTAGCAGTTGCCACCGGTTTCGACACCATTGAAAGCAACCGGGACATGGAGTTTTGAGACACCGGAGGTCGGGGTCAGGTGGGGGTCGATGCAGACTGACGGCATGTTGGCGATCGGCTTGACCGCGCTGATCGGGAAGTGTGCGCCCGGGTCGCTCCCGATGGTTAACATGGCGTCGATTTCTCCGCGGGTGAGGAGGTCGATCGTACTGGTGTCGCCCGGGTTGTAACGGGCAAAGCCGCGGGTAAGGTCGACCGCGTAGGGGAACCCGAACTGCCATGCGAAGACTTCTCCGGAGCCGGTAACATTGTAGTGGCCCCGCATCGGCATGATCGAGAATTTCGTGTGACTCGTTGAGGTCTTTCGTGACGGCAATTGCCTCGTCGATGTTGTGGTTCTTGCCGAGAGACTGGGTGACACCCATGCCGAAGAAGATGATACCGAACCGGCCGCTTTTTAAAACATCAGCAGCCTCGCGGATCTTCTCACTGGGTATACCTGCAACTTCATCAGGGAGCCATTCCCCCTTAAAGGCAACGCGAAGTGCGTTTAAGAGTTCGTAGTCCTTGCCCTGTTCCACCTGGAGGTGCATGTCGGCCATCTTGGCGGTATCGGTGACACGGGGATCAACAACAATCAGTTTGCGGCTCATCTGTCCCTTGGCGGTAAAGAAACCCCGGGGGAAGATGGAGTACCGGGACATGTGCCGGGGGTGGGCATGTGCCGGGTTGCAGCCCCAGAAGACAACCCTGTCCGCACGGTTCTTGATCTCCCCGAGAGTACAGGAAGGAAGACCGACATCCTGAATTGCAATCAGGGAAGTGCCGTGGCAGGTTGCTGCGGTATTGTCGCAGCATGCCCGGCTCATTTCGGCAATCTCATTGCCTACGCTCTGGGCCTCGCAGTTGGTAGAAGACCAGCCGAACATAGAGTGGCTTTTTTGCCTTTGCGAGCATCTGGGCGGTGTATTCGACAGCCTCATCATAGGAGACCTCCTTCCATGACCCGTCTTCCTGGTGCATCCGCGGACGGGTGACCCGGTCAGATGCCTGGGAGTGCAGGAACTTTTCTGTCCCGATCACGCAGGCATTGTTGACTTCGAGGAGTTTCTTGCCGTCATCGGAAACAATCACTTCAATATCATCACAGAGTGTTCCGCAGAACGGGCAGATTACATCGGTTATAGTCTTGGTCATGCTGTTTTCACCCCGCACAGTTTCTGAACAAGTTCGATACCGAGAAGGATCGGCTCGTTTGCCGCGACTTCCACGGTCACAGGTGTTCCTTTGAATGTTGGCATCCCTGTTGAGTAGGTGTTCGGATCAATAATGGCATTTGCCCATGGACCCATCGGGATAAAAGCAACACCCGGGTGCGGTCCCTGGGTGGTCTCGATTGCCTTGACGACAACGCTGCCGTAAGGGCTGGTGACCCGGACGTTGGTGTTCTTCCATACGCCGAGTTTCTTAAAGTCGGATTCGTCCATCTCAATAATGCCGGCGGCAGTGCGGTACAAGGGCTTCTCTTTGCCACCCTCGATAGCAACACCCTGCTGGATGGTGCGGCCCGAGATCAGGTTGATGGTAATGTTCTTTGTCATGATATTCCCTTTTTTTTAAAAATTACAAACAGTCAGTGATCAGGCAAACCTCTTCGGATTTTTCAGGCCTCGGATGGTATCCACTCACCCTTCCCGGAAAGCCGGATCACATCGAATGGGCAGGCAAGGACACAGACGCCGCAGCCTGCGCAGAGCTCGGCTTTCACGTCAAGGTGTATTGACTTCCCGTTCTTAACGGCGTAAATCTTCTCTTTCGTTACCGGGTCCACCGTATGCAGTTCAAGTGCATCGACCGGACATGCGACGACGCATTGGCCACAGCCGGTGCATTTCTCCATATTTACATGTACTGAAAACGCCATACATATCACGCACGCATTATCGTGGAGATATCCCTGTATGTTAAGCAAGTTAATTAAGGTTATCTGAAAATTTTCAGCGTTTGGTATTAATGTTTAACATCGTCCCTGATGATTAAATGAAATGGTTTAATTTTGAAGGGGTTCCTTCGTTTATTCCGGATTAGAGAGAATTTTGGAACAATCTGCAGTTAAATATAAATTATATATAATTTATAATTCGCAATTAAAAAGTTAAAAAGATTTGGATAACCTTATAGTCAGGGACCGGATAGAAAAAAATTGCAGATCCCTGAAGCATTACGATACATTTTATAGAATAGGAAACGATCAAATCCGCAAAATGATTGAAAAAATGGTTAACTGAAAATGTTATATGCAATTTTAAATTACGATAAGATTATTTACCCTAAATTCGCATAGTGGACAAATTGCGAAGGAAGCATACTATAATGGACAGTAATGATTTGATCCTGACAGGGCTGGATCATATTCAACATTGCCGGTATCAGGAGGCGATAGCTGCCAGTAAAAAGGCATTATTGCGGGATCCTTCAAATGAAATTGCCTGGCTCATTATCGGCGATGCTCTATACAAACTTAAGCGGTATCAGGAAGCAGTGGATGCTTATGATAATGTGCTGTCAATTACCCCGAAAAATGTAAATGTATGGCTCAATACTGCAAATGCACTCCATAATCTTGGTCAACTTGAAAATGCACTGGAGGCCTGTAATCATGCGTTATCAATAGATCCGGCACTTTCACGAGCTGGCTCAGTAAAGGAAGGATTCTTCGCGATCTCAACCAATTTGAAGGAGCAATACGATGTTATGACCGGGCTCTCGAAATAGATCCTGAAATAAAAGCGGGAGAATCATGACCTCGCATTTTTTTCTTCTTTCAGGCCCTGTTACGAGCGAGCGGCTGTCGTGGATAGAAGAGTCGCTTAAGTTCTACTTTATCCAGATTTATCCCGAATCCCTGATGTACCGGGCAACACCCAAAAGCCCGTTATTTACCTTTTTCCTCACCGGGGATGCTCTTGCGAGCCTTGAGAACCCGGAGACCCAGCAGATCTGGTCCGTAATCCTCTCTCTTTCCTCGGTCAGGATCATCTGCGACCGGAAGGAACTGGACCTCCGCGGGATCTCGATCGAACAGCTCAAGATGAAAAACCCCGGCCAGATTATCGACCAGAACCGCCTTGCGGTCAGACAACCAGCCGTCATTCTGGAATGATGTGGCAATGCTGGTCCGGCAGAACAGGCCACCACTCCCGTCTGACTCTATAGGCTGGTTCCAGATCGAGTCCCCGTACATGCACCGGTCAGCATGGCACGGGCTGAAGTTCCTCTTCTCTGCACTGGAAAGCCGGTTCTCAGTCGAATTATACGCATATCTCGACGGCATTCACATGGGGCATACCGGACAGAGCCCGATCGAGTCAGAGAATATCGGCCAGGGCCTCGAGGATCTCTACGATCTGGCGGGAAAACGGGGCCTCACCTGCCAGATCCTTGCCTGCAACCGCTGTGCCACCGCACGGGGTTACAGTACCTGGGATGACGGGAAAGGCGTAGTTGTCTCGACATGCGCCATCAAACCGTTCAGGATCCGGGACCTCAACGCCATGGTGGACCGGTTCGAGCACAGTCACATCATCCTCTCGGACAATACCGGATCCATCCAGTTCCCGGGGAAAGGGTCTGCTTCCACATATGACCGGTCAGAGCAGAACAGCAACTCCCCCCCGGTCACGATCCTCATCACAAAAAGCCCGTACAGCACGGAGCATGCATACGGGGCGATCGCGTTTGCGGTCGCATGCGCACACCAGGGAATCCTGACAAGGGTGGTCTTTCTGGAGGACGGGATTTACGCACTGAAGGGGGATCCGAAAGTCTGCCCGGACTCCGTCGGGTTTAATATCCAGGACTTTATAAACGCGGCAGCCGGCAATGAAAACCTCCACCTGTTTGCACTTTCACCTTCATTCCAGAAACGGGGCGTGACCAAAAACCAAGAACCTGAAGGCCGTGCTGGATATCGGCTACCCGGGCCTCGCAAAGATCCTGTTTTACCTCCCGGGGAATGTCCTCGCGGATCACCAGCGTCTGCTGATATTTTAGAAAAAGAGTGCACGACGTGGATTCACGGCAGCTTGCCCCGTCCCTGAAGTATGTCACGGACCCGTCAGGTATCCGGGAGAACGAAGATCGCCGTTGCCTTGATACTTGCAACGACCTGCATGCCCGGCAACAAATCCCATCTCCGTGCATGACCTGCGGGTAATCAGGGATATGATGGGAACCTTGTCGTCCATGATGACCCGGATAAACGGTCCGATGGGAACCATCTTTGTTATTGTCCCGGTAATCTGGTTACGGGCGCTGGTTGCAGGGAGGGCCATTTCCGGTTTTGAGAGTACCACTTCTTCCGGGCGGATAAATAAGGAGACTTTGCGGCCCGGCATAGCAGAGGTTAATGCTTCAAAAAGGGTATCTCCGACAGCGATTTTCGCAAGACCCTGATCATTTTCCTTTACCACACCCTTCAGGATGGTGTCGACACCCACGAACCGCGCGATACCGCGGGTTTTTGGCTGGTAGAAGATCTCAGTGATAGTCCCGGTCTGGGAAATCGTTCCGTCCATGATCACCCCGATCCGATCGGCAAGGCGCTGTCCCTGAACCATGTCATGGGTAGACAGGATAATGGTGGTGTGCATTTTCCTGTTAATATGGACAATGAGGTCCTCGATCACTTCAGAGGAGACCGGGTCGAGATTGGCAGTTGGCTCGTCAAGGAGGAGGACTTCGGGTTCGGTTACCATCGCACGGGCAAGTGCCACACGTTGCATCTCTCCCCCGGAGAGGGTTATGGCCCTGCGGCCGGCAAAACCGGAGAGACCTACAAGTTCAAGGCATTCAAGAGCCTTTGCCCGGGATTCCTGCGGAGGTTTCCCCCGGAACTTCAGCCCGAACGCAACGTTTTCAAGAACGGTCGTATTCAGTACCACGGGTTTCTGGAAAACCATGCTCATCCGGCGTCGGATCGCAAGCCGGACCGGTTCCGGTGCATCGGTATCGGTTCCATCGAATACCAGCCTGCCTGCGGAAGGCATGTCAAGCAGGTCAAGGAGACGAAGCAGGGTTGTCTTCCCGCTCCCGCTGGGCCCGATAAGCGTGAAGATCTCACCGTTCCGGATCTCAAGACTGATCCCATCAAGGATAGTACGTTCCCCCGGCAGTGCGGGAGAGGCCGGTACATTCAATTATTGCCGTGGGGCACCCCCGACAATCTGCCCGGAGTTCCACATGGCCCCTGAAGTGATCAGGTACATGATTATAACGATGACGAGCGCAATCGAGAGGAGAATAATGCCGAGCGCGAGGGAGAAGCCGAAATCCCCAAGACCTGTCTGGAGGGCGATTGCCGTGGTCAGGACCCGGGTCTCTCCCCGGATATTCCCCCCGATCATCATCGCGACCCCGACTTCCGAGATTGCCCTGCCGAACCCGAGGATCACCGCGCTCAGGATCGCTATCCGGGCCTCCTTCACGATCTGGATGATGCTCTGGAATCCTGTAGCACCAAGGGATACCAGCGTGTCACGGATGTCCCGGCCAACGCCGCTGAGTGCAGCGATGACAAGCCCCATCATGATGGGAATGATAAGGACGGTCTGACCGAGGATCATTCCCTCAGGGGTGAAGAGAAGGCCAAAAAATCCCAGCGGGCCGCTTCTCGAGATCATGAGGTAGATTAAAAGCCCGACTACCACGGTGGGCAGGGAATAGAGGGTCTGGATGAGGGCGATAAGAACTTTCTTTCCCCGGAAATCATAAAAATGAATAAACCCGCCGGCCGGGATTGCTATGCAGGAAGCGATAATTGTTGAAGTGAGCGAGATGTAGAGGGACAGTGCAGCGATCTGGATGACTTCGGGATTCAGGGTAACGATCAGGTTGATTGCCTGGATGATCCCTGAAACAATATCGCTCAATTTTTTCACCGTCCCGGTTTTTAAGATCCGATTACTGGTCTTACCAGCCGCTTTGAAATGGTTAATAACCATGATTACTTTTACCCCTATTTCAATTAGGGTATTATTATTTTTAGCGACTGAACTTTGCTGTATGTGGCCTGATGATGCGTTTTCATGTTTACATCATGTGCAACCGCAGGTGAAGGCGAGTGCAAAAACGGTTTTATGGCGGACATTTTTCAGGAGTAATACTGCAACCGGTATCACCGGCACGGGTAAAAAGGGTAAAATTATGGTGCAGCGGCAGTTGTATTCGCTGCTGGTGTTGAATTGACTGCAACAACCGTTGTGGCTGCTGCGGTGGGTGCAAGGGTAAGATCCGTTGCCGGGGTACTGTGATCCCCGACCCAGCCTGCGGTAGCATTTGGAACGCTCACATCCATCGGGGTGAACAGCGACTTTCCGTACTGTTGCACGCCGAAGTTACCGATATCAGCCTGTGTCTGCGGGGAGATGAGGAAGTTGATGAAGTTGTTTGCCATCTGGATCTTCTCTACCGGCTGCTTGGCATTGTATACTGCCATAACACTGTAGATGTTCAGGAGGCTGCTACCTTTGGTGACAACCGGCACCAGGGTAAGGTTGCTCTTGTATGCGAGGAACGTCCCTTCATCGGTCAGGGTGTATGCTCCCTTCTCACTTGCCATCTGGAGTGTTGCTCCCATTCCCTGGCCGGATTCGATATACCATGAGCCGGACTTCTCGACATTCTGGGTGTAATTATACCCGGCCTTTGACCAGATATTTATCTCAGCAGTCTGGGTTCCTGACCCATCGCCACGGGAGACAAAGTAGACGTTGGGTGTCTTGTTGGTACCTTTAAGGAGGATCGTCGTGAACGCGTTCTCCGGTGTCATGTTTGCGACGCCCGCGGGATCATTTGCAGGTCCCACGATCTCAAAAGAGTTCGATGCAAACGACCGCCGGTTCAGGCCGTAACCGCCCTTCATGAATGCCAGTTCCTGGGCCGGGGAATGGACAAGAAGTACATCTGCATCGCCGTTTTTCGCAATTGCAATGGCTTTGCCGGTACCCTGCGATGTGATCAGGAGCTTGACATTATATTGCGATTCGAACTTGGGCTGGAGATAGTTGAGCAGCCCGGTATCGTAGAGACTCGTTGTCGTCGCGATGACCAGACTCTGGTTCACGGATGCATTCGGGGCTTGTGTCGTCGAAGCGTTCTGCGATGATGTTCCCGTCGAAGAACTGGTACATCCGGCAAGGAGGATCGTTACAAAAAAGACTGCAATGATAAGAGCAGTCAATCCAAAAGGCATCTTTTTTATCATAATTTTATCAGGATTACAATATGACCATACATTATTAAAAAATTGCGTTTTGTAGGAGATTTAAGAAAATGAGCACAAAATTGACCTCCAATTAATAATCATATGGTGTTGAATATACCAATTAATTAATGGATTTTTTTAAACAATTTTGAATAACCAACCCTTTTTCAGATATCGTCATAAAAAAAGAATTCCTGGGGTTAACCTTTTCTGTTACAGACGGTACGATAACCCCCTCCAGTTAACCATGCGTATTTATTAGTCAGACATTTGAAATCTTTCTTGAGCACACATGGGTTTCAGTTCAGATATTATGCACGATTTTGTGGCAAAGGAGATCAGGGCTGTCTATTCAAGTTATGACGGCTGGAAGATGTCATCACAATCGCTTGGGAACGGATATGATACGCTCGTCTCGATAGACCGGCGTAACGGTGGACACCGGGACTCCGTGAAAATTCTTGTCACGTTCGGCAGATCGGTCCCCCTCCCTCTCCCGGAAGAACTTACCCGGGCTGATCCGGCTACCGACGGTACCGTGATCCGTCATGAATATGCTGTTATGGTCCCGGCCTATGCAGATACATCAGCAATGCCGGCCGGGGTTCGCATCTATACCATGAAATCCTTTGCTTTTGAGGGTAAGGAGACTCGACGTGGGTGAAAAAGCCGGTCCGGAAAAGTGAGCGCGAACCGGTAAAATTGCCGACATAACGTCCTTACTTTTTTTGTTGGAGAACCATTATTATATGATACCCGGCCTGTCTTTTCGGGGCGTTGTAACGGGGGAATTACCATGATGAAACGCTATCTTAACGTCAAACCGCTTAACGAGGTACAGGCTATCGTTTCCCGGTCTTTTAAGTGTATACCGTCAATCGAGCAGGTAGCGATCGAACAGAGCGTGGGACGCGTAACAGCCTTACCCGTGATCGCACGGTCCTCGGTGCCCGAGATCCATCTTGCCGCAATGGACGGGATTGCGGTAAAAAGTGCAGAAACAGCCGGGGCAGACGAGCAGCACCCGGTCACGCTTGCCCGGGTGGCACGAGTCAATACCGGCAACATCGTTCCCCCGGAATATGACGCGGTGATTATGATCGAGGATGTCTGGGTGGAGCACGAGCAGTACGTCATCCGGAAGGCCGTGTCACCCTGGCAGCATATCCGCCCTGCCGGGGAGGATATCGGCGAGTCCGAGATGGTGCTTGCCTCCCGGCACACGATCCGCCCGTATGAACCCGGTGCACTTGCCGCATATGGAATTATGGACGTGGACGTGCTCAGCGTAAGGGTGGGTCTCATCCCGACCGGCAGCGAACTGGTCGATCATCATATCCGTCCCGCCCCGGGCCAGATCGTAGAAAGCAACACGCTGATGGCCGCCACTATGCTGACTGCTGCCGGCGCACAATGTGCCCGGTACCCTATTGTCAGGGACGAGCCTGAGCTCATCCGCGACGCCATAAAAAAAGCGCTCACAGAGAACGAGATCGTTATTGTCTCGGCCGGTTCCTCGGCAGGAACCCGGGACTATACCACGGATGTCATCGCAGAACTTGGGGAAGTGCTCGTCCACGGTATTGCGATAAAGCCCGGCAAACCGGCGATCATCGGGCGCGTGGATGAAAAACCGGTGATCGGCATGCCGGGATACCCGCTCTCTGCGCTCACTATCCTGCGGGAGATTGTCTTCCCCCTCTTACGGCGGTACGGACTTTCCCCCGGCAGTCCCGGAAACCCTAGAGGGGCAGACTTACGACCACGCTCCATAAGGATATCGGCACCGAGGAGTTTGTTCTCTGTGCAGCCGGCATGGTGGGCAATCGCTGGGTAATATCCCCACTCTCGCGGGGGGCAAGCGTGCAGATGAGTGCGGTCCGGGCCAACACCTATATCACAATCCCCTCAGGTATGGAGGGCAGGGAAAAGGGCGAGCCGGTGACCGCAACGCTCCTGGTACCACGGGCCGAAGCCGGTCAGGCACTCCTTGTTACCGGCAGCCACGACCCGGTCCTCGACTGCCTCGCGGACCAGCTCCGGTACCGGGACGTGGATCTTCACTCGACAAACGTGGGCAGCATGGGTGGTATCATCGCGCTGATGAACGACGAGTGTCATGCGGCACCCATGCACCTGCTTTCAAAGGACGGGAGTTTCAACGTATCGTACCTTGAAAAGTATATGCCCGGCCAGGAAATTGTGCTGGTTTGTGTTGCTGAACGCCAGCAGGGCGTGATCTCCCGGGACGGTCTCGGGTTTGACGATCTCGTGCACCACACCTACGTCAACCGGCAGAACGGTGCAGGGACCCGGATACTGCTCGACTTCGACCTCCGAAAACGGGGCATCGACCCGCTGGACATCCAAGGATACGACCGGGAAGTAACCACGCATCTTGCTGTGGCGCTTGCGGTAAAATCCGGTGAGGCCGATGCCGGTATGGGAGTCTTTTCAGCGGCGAGAGCCCTTCATCTCCATTTTGTCCCGGTGGCAACCGAGCGGTATGAACTTGCCATCCGCGCCTCGCACATGGCAGATCCCCGGGTTAAAGCGCTGGTGGAAACGATCGGATCGTCTGGATTCAAAACCGTGCTCGAACGTCTGGGCGGTTATGATACCCGGGAGACCGGTGTACAGCGCACCCTGCCATAAGCGGGGTACTCTGAAAAGAATAGTATCCTTCATGATACATGCAGTTACTGGCCGTTATCCATCAGATCACGTGATTAAATAGCCGGAGAATCCCTAAAAAATGAGAGGGATTTATTTTTTTACCCACCGGGTTGAACACGTTTTCGTAGATCATGTCGCTACCGGTGTTTGCTAACCGTGCCCGCTCTTCTTTCTCTTCGACATATGCCATGAGCGGCAGTTCCATATTGATACCCGGGATATGGCCGAACATCTTTTCCAGTTCAACCTGCTGGGCGTGCATGAAGAGGGCGTTTGGTATCTCCGCAGGACAGAGTTCCTCGCACTGGCCGCAGTTTACACAGGAGTCTGCAATATGGGCAAAACGGATCAGGTGGAACATGAAGTTGGGCGGGAGTTCCCCGGGCTTCACATATACCGGGTTCTTCGTGGTGCAGTCAACGCAGTAGCAGATCGGGCATGCAAGGATACACGAGTAACACTTGATACACCGGCTTGTCTCACTCATGATCTTTTTCAGCCGGTCTTTTCCCTCGCCAAGTCCCTCGAAGTTCTTCTTGCGCCACTTCTCGCCGAGTTTGAGCATCGCTCCCTCGACTTTTCCACGGATCTCGAGACCCTTGGGGTTTGCCGGTTCGGTTGCAAGGATACCTGCCTTTACCGCGGCCGAGACCAGGTTTGCCCCTTTCTCGCTGCAGACTTCGACAAAGGTTGCCTTACCGGCTTTGTCGCCAATGACACCCCAGTTACCGCACGCAAGATCAGCCTGCCGGGGGACTTTCATCTTGCACCGGCGGCAGTTTGTACGCCGGCCATAACCGGCATCTTCGAGCGTGTCGATCGAAATACCCTTGTGTCCGCCTTCGTATTCGATGATAAACTGGCCCTTATCGATCTCTTCCTTATGGACTTTGTTCGGGTCGACTTCGAATTTGTCCGTGATCATCTGGCGGGCGGGGACAGCGCTTACCGACCCTCCGCAGTTGACACCGATCATGACGATGTTGTCGAGGTTGATCTGCTTGCGCTTCGCGAGCTCGTAGAATGCCATCGCGTCACAGCCCTTGACAGTTACCCCGATCTTCATGTTTTCCGCGCCATCAAAGTATTTCTTGATCAGTTTTGGCAGCAGGAGTGTACCGCAGTGGAGCGAGCCGGCCATCATCGCAGACTGTTTCGGGTCAGTGATCAATATCGGCGTTGCATCGTAGAGATCTTTTCCCTTCGTTATGACAAGCACGCCATCAACCATTTTTGATTCGAGTGCATGCTTCCACAGGCCGGTTACGGCACCGCCCAGTTCGGCTTTCTTTGCGATATCCGCATCAGTCGTCCATGCGTAGAACATGTCGCCTTTTTTTGCCATGTTACTTCGCCTCCGCGATCTTTTCTATCCGGACAGCACAGGCCTTGAACTCCGGGATCTTGGCCACCGGGTCAAGCGCGTTGATGGTCAGGACATTTGCTGCGCACTCTACGAAATGGAACGGCATGAAGACGACACCCCGCTTGATTCTCGGGGTAACCCGGCCGGTACCTGGACCTCGCCCCTGCGGGTTATCGCCCGTACCATTTCATTGTCCCGGATGCCCATTTCCTTTGCTTCGGCAGAGTTGATCTCGATCCAGCCGGTCGATTCCTCGCGTTCGAGATCCGGTGAACGGCGGGTCATCGATCCTGTGTGCCACTGCCAGATGCAGCGGCCGGTGGTAAGCAGGAGCGGGTATCCTTATCCGGTGATTCCGCCTGGGCTTTGTCACTCGATTGGGGTAAAGATCCCAAGGCCATCAGGTGTCCCGAATTTCTCCTTGTGGAGGATTGGCGTGCCCGGGTGTTCAACCGTCGGGCATGGCCAGTGAAGCCCTTCAGGATCATCGAGGCGTGCATAGTTCATGCCAGCGTACGACGGAGTGACCTTTGCAACTTCGTTGAAGATCTCTTCCGAACTCTTGAACGCAAACTGCTCTTCAAAGCCCATTGCTTTCCCAAGTTCGCAGATAATCTGCCAGTCGACCTTTGCCTCTCCCGGGGGATCCTGCGCTTTTCTCCACATCTGGACCCTGCGCTCGGTTGAGGTCTGGGTACCGGTCTTTTTCAGCAAAGCAGGTAGCCGGGAGAACAACGTCCGCGAGCGCTGCGGTCTCGGTGAGGAATATATCCTGAACGACCATAAATTCAAGATTTTTGAGGCCCTTCTCGACGTGGTGCAGATCGGGGTCAGAGATCATCGGGTTCTCGCCCATGATATACAGGCACTTGAGTTTGCCCGGGGTATCCGCGAGGACATTTATCATGTCGGTAACCGTATAACCGACCTTTCCTTCTGCAATATTACAGGCCCATGCCGTCTCCATCTTCTTGTGCATGTCGGCATTTGCGACCTGCTGGTACCGGAGTACACGTTGGGCAGGCAGCCCATATCGCAGGCCCCCTGCACATTGTTCTGGCCTCGGAGTGCACAGACACCGCCACCGCGCTTACCCAGGTGGCCCGTAAGCATCTGGATGTTTGCGGTGGACTTCACATTGTCCACACCAACAGTGTGCTGGGTGATTCCCATCGAGTACAGGAGGTTACTTGACTCCGCCTTTGCGATCCATTCAGCGGCAGTAGCGATGTCCTTTGCCGGGATACCGCAGATCTTCGCTACATTGTCGAGACTGTAGGTATCCTTCATCACGACTTCCTTGAGTTTCTCGAAGTCTTTGGTTCTCTTTGCGATGAACTCCTTGTTCTCCCAGCCGTTCTTGATAATATGCTGCATCATCCCGTTCAGGAGTGCGACATCTGTTCCTGAGTAGAAGGGCAGGTACAGGTCGGCAAGTTTTGCAGTTGGCGTAAGACGCGGGTCTGCCACGATCACTTTCGCGCCGTTCTTTTTCGCGATCATGATGCGACGGCCGATAAGCGGGTGCTGTTCCAGCGTGTTGCTGCCGATGACAAAAACGCACTTTGACTCGCCTATATCGATGATCGAGTTGGTCATCGCTCCGGAGCCGAAGACAGCGGCAAGTCCTGCCACGGTCGATGAATGACAGAGCCGGGCGCAGTGATCGATATGTGGGGTTTTGAGGACGGCCCGTGCAAACTTCTGCATCAGGTAGTTCTCCTCATTCGAGACCCGTGCGGAAGCAAGGCAGGCCATCTCTTCTGGCTTGTAGGACTTGAACTTTGAGACGATCGAGCTTATAAGCCTCATCCCAGACTCGCTTCGACAAATTTACCGTCTTTCTTGATGAGAGGTGTCGTCAGCCTGTCCGGGCTGTTGATGAACTCGTATGCATAATTGCCCTTGGGGCAGAGTTTTCCTTCGTTGACCGGGTTGCGGTGCCATGGCGCAACCCCGACGACCTTCTTGTCTTTGACGACAAGGTTGAATCCGCAGCCTGTCCCGCAATAGGGGCAGGTTGTCGGTACGTAAGTGAATTCCATAATCCTTCCTCGGACAATGATACGGTCTTCCGGAACACTATTTAAACATAATGAAAAAAACCCAAAATATGATGAATTAAAGTGGGCCTTTGATTATAATCGTAAATATCTGCTATTAACTTCGGGGAAAATTAAAAACTTTGTTACATCTTGTTTGGAAAAATTTTAATTTTACCGGCAGTGGCGCGTTTATATGTGAATAATACGTGCCCATATTATCTGCTTTTCGGACATGACTGGACTTTCTGACAGCAGGTAAAACAGATGGAGTATAGCGGGTTCCACATGTAAGTGTAATAAATGGAAGTTTCAGTGTATTCACCATATGGATAAAAATATTAATTTTTAAGTACCGGGTTGCACATGTCCTCGTCTATCATGTCGCCGCCGGTGTCTAAAAACCGGAACCTCTTTTGCGGTACACAAAGAAATTCTTTACCCGCCAGATGAACGCAGAAATAAAGTGTTTGATGAGATACGGCACCAGGGGAAACGTGCAACCCAGCCGATTGCAATTCTCATGAATACTCCCATTTCAGGATCAGGAGCCCGGAGTCTGTCGTTGAAAATCGTAGTATGTACCTGATGAACTTCCTGATGAACGCACACAACGGGAGAATGTTAAGTCCGGAAGAACAGGGGTCACGAGGAGATTACGGACTGATCCCGGTGGTCATACCCCTGAAAGGCGCCGAAAAAACGCCCGCAAAACCGTCCGTTTCGTCCCGGTCGGAAAATATGGGATTAAATCACCCTGTTTTTGAAAATACGCCCATTTTGAGCCTCATATAATGCCCTTTGCAGCCCCGTATTCGCGTTCTGGCAGCGATCATTTTTCGGATCGTAAAAATGCCCATCAGGCATGAGATTTACCACTACAACCGCGTTATAGGGTCCATTTTACTTTGTCCGTTTTCGAAAATAAGCCCGAATTGAGGTTATTTTTAAACGGGGCCCGATGCGGGCTTCTTTTCGGATGGGGGAAGGGGGATCAGGGCTCAATCTGGGCCCGGATTAGATACGGTCATGAGGAGTGCCCCGGTTAAAAGGAAGAATGCCACTTTCCGGTTTGTTGGTCCTGGTACGGTAGCGGCGGGCAACCGGTTTTTCGCCCGGTAAATATTCCCCGACAACCACGAACGTATCAGAACCGGGAGAGTACCTGGCTAAAAGACAATACGCTCGTATGAAAAATCCATCACCGGTTATTGAACGGTAATTTACCCTGTTCCTGAACGGGCCAGCGTCCTTTCATCCGGCTGCAGTGCCCGGACACAAATCCCGGAAAGCCACCCCATTCCCGGAAAAAAACGGGACCGGTGGCCCGTTCATTTCATTGTTACCGACGGTTTCCTGCGGAGGTTACAAAGGCCCACTCCCACCGGGATAAGGAATGTCAGGGCATAGTCCACGAACACATCGGGTCCGTAATAGGCTGCATGGAACAGCAGGACGATAAAAAGGTAGTCGAGCACCACCGCAATGACAACCCACGCGATCCCGACCCCCGCATAATAGGGGAGGGAAAGGTCCCGGCCCGCAAACCACCACCACGTAATCGCGACAGTGACCGGGGTGAAAATGGCGATGAGGAGCCAGCCCATGATCCCTGCAAACGGCGAGAAGAACAGTGCGAGCGATGCGAGGTACCCGATCAGCCAGAGGAGGATACCGGCTCCCGCGGTGTCTTTGATCCGCTGCATCATACCCGGTGTTTTACCTTTCGTATTCTTGTATTTTTGTGCCGGGCCCGCGCCGGTCACCTGCAGGTGTAAAGGAAGGGGCCCGTACCATTGTTCCATGATGGTTTTTGGCCAAAAAACTTTTTACCCGGAAAAGCAGGATTCATGTTAGATTTACCGGTACAAGTCCAAAAATGGAGTGAGACCTGATGGGAAAGACCATACGAGACCGAGCGGCAAACCGGAGCGGTAAAGGTTTTGCAGGACAGAATGGACGCGGAAACTACGATGATCCATGGGGCGGGGAAAGCCCGGAACAGGACCCCTTCCGCGATGTACGGGACATCTATGAAGACCAGCCGGAGTCAGCCGGCGATGATTATGTCTGGCCTGACAGCGAGGACAGAGACGACGACTGAATCCCCTGGTCCTGCCTGAAATCAGGCAGGGTCTTTCCGATCCCGGGCGGCGGCCTTATCCCGTAAACCCGCTGGACACGACGGGGAGCCGGCCGTTTTACCTTTTTTACCTGCCCCGGTGCAGGGCCCTCCGGCAGAGAGTAGTGACCCTCGAAATCCGCAGTGATACGGCGGGGAACCAGCCGGGGGCACGTTACCCAAACACGTACGTCGTCCCGACCGTGTTTAAGATACACCGGCCCGGCATCTCAGAGAAAACCGGTTGATCGCGTCCCAGCCCGTGCAGTGCATCGGCACCACGTAATCGGGGTCGATCGTCTTCATCCCTTCGATCGTGGGCTGGATCACCTTCGCAAACGCCGGCCCGGTGAGGTGGAACCCGCCGAGCACCGCGTGGACATGATCGATCCCGGTGATTTTCTTTGCATACTCCACCGTGTTGATGATCCCGGCATGGGCGCAGCCGCTCAGCACGACAAGGCCCTTGTCCTTCACGTTGATCACGAGCGCCTGGTCGTCACGGATCGGGTCGGGGACCCACCTGCCATCGGCGAACATCTCCATCCCCGGCATCCCCTTCTCGAACGAAGTCTTCCGCTCCACTTCCCCGGTCACAAGCAGGTGGCCGGCGGCAAGCGTCGATGGCCCGCTGCGTTGCAGGATATCGGCCCCGGCTTTTTTGAGCGCGACCGCATCAAGCCGGGGGAGGTCGGCGGTTCCTTTCGGGCCGTTCATCCGCCGCTGAAGGAATGCATCCGGGTGGAGGACGAGCGGGACCTGCCTGTCCCGCGCCGCAGAAGACAGACGGAGAGCCCGCCGGTATGATCGAAGTGCCCGTGGCTTAAGACCACGGCTTCGACCCGGGAGAGGTCGATGCCCAGCCTGCCGGGCGTTCCAGGCCATGCACTCCCGGGAGAGGCCGGTGTCGAGCAGGACTGCGTGCTCCTTTTTCCCGGCAAAGACCCGGACAAGGCAGGAGAGGCCGTGCTCCGCGAGGAGCATGCGGCCCGCGTCAAACGGCAGGCGGCGGTCCACGGGAGTCGACGGCGGCACGAAAATATCGATATAGTTGTCGACAAGGACGGTCACTTCCACCCGGTCGGCCGGTTTTAACAGCGGTTCGGTCAATTGTCTCATCCCCACACCGTACTCTTGCGTCAATCAATAAGAAGGAGCGCCATCAGCTCCGGGTGCCCTTCGACCGGGAACCGGATCGGCATCCCTGCTTTCTCTGCGGTCTTTACCATGTTGACACCCACGGCGTGCTCGGGGATCCGGGCCTGCGTCGGGTGGATGCAGATGCCGGCCTTCACGTTGCAGGTCTCGCAGAGCCGGCACGAGCCGTTGACAAACGCGAGCGCGAACGGGTTGCCCGCGTTGAAAGCGGTCCGCTCCAGTTCGAGCATCATCGGGGCAAACGATCCGGTGCCGTCGAAATGGTCCTTCCAGAACTGTGGTCGCCTGCTCCTTTTTGTCAGCCAGGCGCGTCCGGGTCGAGCCAGTACCGGTAGATCGAGCAGATCACGTCGGGTTCTGCATTCGCCGGCGAGATGAATTTCACGAGCAGGGCGTACCGGTACTCGGCAAGGATCTTCCGGAACTCGTCCGGGGTCGGGACGTGCGGCGGGCAGGTGAGTTTCTTCCCGTACCCGATGCACCCGGCCCGGCACTTGAGGGGGACGCGGTTCTCCACGATCACATCTGCTGCAGGGATCACTTTTGCGTCGGCTGCGCCAAGAGAGCGGGCGGCCTCTGCAAGAAAAGCGAACTCATTCCTGTCGTTTGTATTCCCACGCATTTCCTTCACCACGGTTTCTATCTGTATATGAGGTAAGGGTATGAAAAAGCCACGCCCGGTACCGCTCACCCGTCCCGTACCCTGCCAGGGAAAAAATTATTCTGGACCAGCGACCCCGTCATCCACCAGCGGTTATCCTGTCACGGGCAGTGGCAGAGGCCATCATCAGGAGTGGCAGTCCGGGCAACCGTCACCGATACGACAGGCTCCATGGGGCAGTGGCAGATAAGTTCCGGCGGGGGTATCGCATGGACCGTGCTTTCGTTACCGGCTTCAAGCGTTACGACGGGCACGATGGTTGGTGTTGCCGGTAGCGGTACAGCCTTTGGCCCGGGAGCGCTCACGCAGGCGCCCGCCAACAGGACGATCAGGACAAGGACAGCGAACAGCGACGCTGCCATGAGCGGTGTTTTATTCATGGGCATATGCATGAGATTGCATGAAACGGACAATAATGATTGCTTTAATTACGAGAATATTCGCAGTTATCACGCTGTGCAGGGAAGTGCCCGGTTTCCTGCACGACCATGTGATGGCGGACGCGTGCGGCGATAGCGGGGTGGCTGGAGGGGCGTTTCCCCGCAGACTTTTTTTTTAATGAACACTCACGAATTCTCCCGGTATCCGGTGATAAAACCGGGACCCGGGTAACTCCTTTATAGTTGGGCGAGTATCCGGAACCGGCATTTCATGACGCTCGCCGGTTTTGCACATGAGCACCCGTACCGCAGTTCTTTCGGGTTCCTGCTCGTCGTCATAGTCGTGGTCCTTGCCGTGGGCCTCCTGAATGAACGGTTCCTCATGGGGAGCCTCGTGCAGGTCGCCGTCGTCGATCTTACGCTTGCGATCACCGGGATCTTCCTCATCGCACGCCTTGGCTGGTGGGGAAAAGCAGGGTACACGACGGGAATCCGGCTTGCACACGTCCCCCTGTTTATCCTTCCCGTTGCCATCGGCCTTGTATCGCTCAGCCAGGGGATCCGGGTGACCGCACCCCTTGTCATCCTCGCCTTCGCCGCACTGACGCTCCTCGTCGGATTTGCCGAAGAGACCTTCTTCCGCGGCCTGATACTGACTGCTCTTCTCCCGGCAGGTACGATACGTGCAGTCGCCCTGAGTTCCTTTTTCTTTGCGGCACCACACCTTTTCAATGTGATCGGCGGCACCTGGGACCCGGCCTTTACCATCGTTGACAGTATCGCGGCATTCGGCCTCGGTGTCACCTTTGCCGCGATCCGGTTACGGACGGGGAGCATCTGGCCCCTTGTCGGCATCCACGCCCTCTTTGATTTTACCTCACTTGTTGCCCTCGGGGGAGTCGAGGTGCCGGCGCAGTCACCGCAGGTCCTGATCGCGTCGGTTGTTGTCGGTATCGTCTTTGTACTTTATGGCCTGTTCCTGCTCCGGAAGGAATGGAACCTGTGACACCGGCTGCATAACCCGGGACGCCGGGCAGGACTGTCCATGGATCGCACGCCATGATCGCTTATCGTTCCAGGTTGTTTGGATGCGTGACTGTTGGATGGCCCCCTGTCCGTCCGGGCATTGACGGGCAATTTTTTTCTGGTAAATTCCGTTAAAAAAAGTCCCTCTTCTCGCTGCGATTTGACCCCTTCTATTATCTGGTACAGGGTGTATCTGTGTACTGATACACCATGCTTGGAGATATCGTTGGCTGGATCGTCCTTGCCGTCATCATCATTATCGTCATCTACCTCATCCTGCGGACTATCGGGATCTACAACCGGTTCTACACCCTGAAAAATTCGTCGGAAGCAACGCTCGGGCAGATCCGGGTCGCGATGAAAAAACGGCTGGACATGATCGACCAGCTCCTCGGTGCGGTCAAGAGTTATGCAAAGTTCGAGCAGGACACCTTCACAAAAGTCACCGCCATGCGCTCAAGCGTTGCAACCGCCGGGCCCGGGGACCTCGACAAGGTCGAGGAACAGTCCCGTTCGATCTTCGGGCGCCTGCTTGCTGTTGCCGAGAACTACCCGGACCTTAAGACGTCCCAGACCATCACAGAACTCATGGATTCGGTTAAAAGTCTCGAAGAAGAGATCGGCCGGCAGCGTTACACCTACAACAACATCTCGCAGCAGTTCAACACGATGATGGACACGATCCCGTCAAACTTCATCGGGAGTCTCGCCCACCTCAAAAAACTTGAGTACCTGCAGTTCGAAGATGCGATTGCGACCCCCCCGAAGATCGAGTTCTAAAAGGAGAGGATAGACCGTGGGCGAAACAAAACAGCTGGCAGCGCTTGTCATTGCCACGCTTGCCATCGGGATTGTCGGGCTTTTCCTTGTTGCCCTCACCCCGCCCCTTTTTGAGGGCGACCTTGTGGTGAGTTCCTACCAGGCGACCCTGTACCAGAACGGGACGCTCCACGAGCAGTACACCTATAACGTAGCGTACTCCGGGGAGTACCGGATGCTGTACCGGAGCTGGGAAGCGCCGCTCGAGTTTACCAGCGTGAACAGTTCCTCCATCCAGCTGGTCTCGATCGATGCACCTGCGGGTACTGTGGGGTATGCAAAGGACGATTCGGGAAATGTATTTGTCACGGGCACGACACCCACGGCGTCCCTGAAATCCCAGGTTGCTTCTCTTGCGAATACCGATGAGACCGGGATCTTCGACCCGTCGTATTTTGCCGCAGGGACCTATACGGTGGGATACACGTACGTGGTCCACCCGCCGGTTGAATATGACGGGACAAACGACCACCTCAACCTCAAGTTTGCCGGCGGAAGTCATATCCCGTACCATGCGGTGGAGATCACGGTCCCCGCCGATAATGTCGTGCAGTTCTCTGCCTATCCCCCGATGCTGGATACGGTAAAGTCCGGTGACACCTATGTCATTTACCGGGAGTGCTGCCGCAAACGAGAATGTCGCAGTCGAGATGCTGACGACCCCCGGCGGGCTTAGCCAGGTACCGGGCTTCAGGCACGAGGTTTCGGGCCTTGCAGGGAGCACCGGCTGGGGAAATTTCTGGTACAACCTGCCGTACTCGGTCGCATGGTTCCTCAATGACCTCGGGAAAGTTGCTGTGCTGCTGGTGCCGTTCCTGTTCATCGTCATCTACAACCGGTATGGGCGGGAGAAGAAATTTACCGTCCCTGCATATCTCAGCACGGTCCCAAACCCGGCCCTCAAACCATGGCAGGTCAACCTGCTCTTCAAGGATGCAGCGCTTGAATTTGACCAGGACGGGTTCTATGCGACCCTGCTCGACCTGCACCGGAAAAAACTGATCGCGATGACGGAGAAAACAGGCGGGGAGGGGATCGAGATCCGGGTCCTCTCGTCTGCCACCACCGATCCCTACGAACAGCGGGTCATCGCCTTTATCCAGCAGCTCTCCGAGAACGGTGTGCTGGATACCGGGAAGATCGGCGAACTGGCGCGGAGCGCACAGGTGCAGTACGCGGCAGAAGAAAAGGCCGTGAGGTTCCAGCACATGCTCACGGATATTACCACCCGTGCGGATGCAGCGCTCCCCGTGCAGTACATCGTTGACGGGAGCGAGCACATCATCCCGCTCCTGTTTACCTGCGTTGCTGCCTTTGGGATCACGGTGATCATCGCCCTCGTGGCATCCATGCAGGCCGCCATTCTATACCCGGCAGCCGTGCTCTGGGGACTTGTCGTACTCCAGGCAGGGATCGCGTTTCTCGTGGTCCCGCCCACGCTGTTTGGCCACTGGAAAGACGATCACTTTAAGGAAAAACTCGAATGGGACGCTTTTTCCCACTTCCTTTCCGACATGGCCATGATCCAGAAATACGCGCCCGAGGACCTCTCCATGTGGGGGGACTGGCTCGTGTACGGCACTGCCCTTGGCGTCGGGAAAAACGTTGAGCATGCAATGAAATCGCTCAATATCCATATCGCTGACACGGGAGTCCCGATCGGGGCGGTCGCGATGGGCTCCGCATTTGTTCCCCTCATGATGTTCATGCCGCCAAGCCGTTCCGGCGGCGGGTTTGCCGGTGGCGGCGGCTTCGGGAGAGGCGGGGGAGGCTTTGGAGGCGGCGGCGGGTTTGGCGGAGGAGGGGCCGGGGGACGGTAAAGCAGCCAGGTGCCCCGGGGACAAAACAGGTTTCCCGGATGCCATGAGCGGTATCCGGGGACGCTGTAATGACGGGATTACCGGGTATCCGGGATTTGAAGGTTATGCGAGACCCGGGTCGCTGTAATTTTTTTTTGAACTGCTATTCTCTGAAAGTTAAGAGATCTCCTGCCGTGGATATATTTATCGGCCACGCAACCTACAAACATATTAAAAAGAGGTATGATTATGGATCTTTTAACGGTAGTTGTCGGAATTATCCAGTTGATCATCGCGGTCATCTTTGCCGTGGTGGCACTGTATATCGGATTCTCTGTCTTTGGCAAGGTCACCAAAGACGTTGACGAGCAGAAGGAACTGGCAAAGGGCAATGTTGCATTCGGTATTATTGTTGCCGCAATCTTTATCGCAATCGGGGTTGTTGTCCAGTCCGGTGTTACCGGTATCTCGGTCGGCATCAGCAAGGCTGCGGCACTGGGATTCACATCCGTTGACGGCCTGCTCGTGATCGTTATTGCGATCATCCAGCTGGTGCTTGGCGTTCTCCTTGCGATCGGCTCCATCTACCTTGCCATAAACATCTTTGACAGGCTCACCAAGGCAGATCAAGGCATTCGAGGAACTCAAAAAAGGCAATGTCGCGGTCGCGCTTGAAGTCGCCGGCGTCATCATCGCAGTTGCCCTGATCATCCAGTCAGGTGTTGTCGGCATCACCGCAGCACTGGCCTGATGCATCACTTTTAATTTTCTTTTTTTGGACTCTTTCTTAAAGAAACGTGCATGAACCAGGTACCGTTCATACGAAAAAACGCGGGCACGGGATAGCGATTAATATTTCATTCACGTACATTCCAGTATGATTTGCCCTGAATGCGGGACCAGACTCTCCGAAGGGGAGATACAATGTCATTTTTGCGGGCACACGGGCCAACACCACACCAGGGAACGATTTCCCGGGATGTAGTAAATATTTCAACCGGCGTTTTATTCGGCCTGCTGGTTTGTTTTCTTGTACCCGGCATCGGAGAAAATTTATTTAACAATCCCCTCATCGGAATTGCGGTCATTGTCGCTTTTTTTGGCAATTTACTCTACATTGTGTACAGGAGTTACAGTAAAGATGCGTGATTGTCCCGTCCGCAAGCAGCATTTTTTTTAACACCACACTTCTGACCGTGAAAATCATAAAAAAAGCGTACCGACGAGGAGAACCCGGCGTTTCAGGACAAAATCCATGGGTTCCCGGGGCTTGCGCCGCCAAAACGCCAAACGGAGTAAGGGGTTCCTTTGCGGTCCCGGCTGCCTCTTTTACACACCCATAAGGCCGGACACGTGCAAACGTTTTCGCAGAACATACACTGATAAGAATAAACCCAGCATCCTATCCAGATCACCCCCTTTTACCATAGGGTTATACTGCAATTTACCTTCAGGATCTCATATACCAGGTGTTGAGTGAAAATTTTTTTGGTTGATTTTTGGCGGATGGTGGAGGGATTGAATACCTCACCGCACCCGGCACAGGAATGATGTACCGGGTTTGCCGTGAATTTTTCGCCAGCAGGTATTTTACAAAAACTACCATGACTGGACATTTTTTTTGCATAGCGTGCTTCAGGGAATACGTCTTATATGGCTTTCGATAAATTGGCAAGAATCATGAGGCCCAACGATCAACCTGTCCATACGTGATCAACCATGCTATACTGCACTGAATGCGGCAAGAGTATAGAGCCCGGGGCAAAATTCTGCGGAAATTGCGGAGCACCCGGGCCAATGATATTAGTGCACCAGCGACTCCACTTCCCGGACCGGTTCGGCACTGACTGGTGAACTTCCCGAATCACTCTCATGGCGGCGGAAGATCCCTCTCATCACCAATCCCTGGCTGGTGCTCCAGTGCATAATCATACCCCTGGCGATCGGAGTTGTACTCGGAGGTCTTTTCTGGCTTGTCTCTGGTCAGGGAGAGTTGTTTACGCTCTTCCTTGTGCTTGGGGCAGGTCTTGCCGGTCTCTTCCTTATCATCCTGCTCGTGCTCCAGCTGGTGACGGGCGGTGGTCTCGACACGGAATTTTTCATCGGCCTCCATGGTGTTTCCCACAAGGCAGGCAGATCAACAAAAGCTTATCGACCACGTTGCAACTGCCGGACTGATACTGGGAGGTTCAGTGTCCGGTGCGGGTGCAGGCATGCTCGCAATCTCACAGGAATTCAACATGCTGCCATGGGCCGATGTCCGGTATATCTCAGTATTCCGGGGTGTCCGGTCGATCGTGTTCCGTTCAAAGTCCCTGATCGGCCCGGTCGTGATGTACTGCTCCGAAGAGAATTTTCCCGGTTGTACTCGCGATGGTTAAGAAATTTGCCCCTCCCAGTGCGGCGCGGAACCTATAACGGCCGGGTTACGGGGTCCATATATGGAATGACCCAGATGATTTGGCGCGGAAGATAATTCATAGAATTTTGGGGAAGTAATTATCCCCGTTCTTTTAATTAACGAGTTTGTCGATTACCTCGTCCTGTTCTCCGGAATAGTACCTCTTGATCGCTTCCACCCGGTCTGTTTGCCGGTTCCGTGGAGCGTTGCCTCATTGATTTTCTGGTCTGGTGCCAGCACGATGGTCCCCTCAAGAACCTGGCCATCCGAACGAGTGAGCCGGAATACTACATCCTTGACCACAGACAGTCCGGGACCTCCGGCGATCGATACCGTCACCGCGTGTGATACAGCGTCCTTATCGACCTGGAGATACACCATAATATTGGAAGGCGGAGTCTGGGTAGGCCCGGGCACTAAAGAGCCTGTTACTGCCCGGGTAGTAGTACCTGCAGGAATACTTTGCCCATTATCTGTCGGTAATGCTGATGTCACCGGGGCTATCGATGACGCTGTGCTGTTTCCACTGGTGAAAACCAGGCGATCCTTAAAATCACTCACCGAGATCTTGTCGGAAATCAAGGAGCGGACGTCCGACGCGCTTGCAGAAATATCCGCAACCTCCACCCCGTTAAACATCTGCACAATGGTATAGGTAGTGGCGTCCGGGTAGTCAGCGGAGAGCACGCCAAAAATCGTGCCCCAGTCAGAGATGGTCTGGCCTTCGTAAGTAATATCCGTCGGATTATAAGAGACTGTCACGGTCACTGCCTTCCCCGGTAACCTGGGCGTTCTGCACCACCGGCCAGGTTCATCTGCTGCGAAGCCAGCCTCCGCAGTTGTCATTTTAGTGGAAGTGTTTGACGGCATGACACATCCCGTTGTAAGGATGATAAGGAGCAAAGCCACACAACCGGTAAGAAATAGTTGTTTCTTTTTCATGTCAATCACTCATACCTCGCAGTTTTTCCGGGTCGTCAATACAGTTATTTGTCCTGGTTGTCGCTTTTGCCCATTTTTCGCCCGTTTTCATACTCGTTGAAAAGGCTCCATCCGCGACTTTACCAACCGTGTCACCAACTATGGGAACATACGTGGCTACCCATTTTACAGATTTTCCAAGACCGTAGCCAACCTTGAGGAGATTGCCTTGGGATTGAGTTATTTGACCGGAAGCAACTTCATTATTAACGGTATTGAACGCGTTCGTGATTTGTACAGGTATCTTTGATAATTTTTGTTGCCGTGTCTGCAGTTTTCAAATTCGAACTAACTGCGGGAGCACTTTCACCGGCGGCGCTGTATACCGCTTTAGTTTTGCTACCCCCCCATGTTATCCAGTCCCACCCCTTTGAGATATAACCTTGCTGATCGTTTGTGTTGCCGCTTGACGGTGGAGTGGGAACTAATGGTGTTTGTCCTATTGCAGCAGTCTTCTCACTCATGTCTGTTTTGATTTCAGTTTTAGTGTCCTGAGGCAGATTGACAAGAATTTGCGCTGTTTTGAGGTCACGAGCTGCAGGATTAGCGGGTTGCAGGCCGACTGATGCGATGGCGGCGTTCTTGTCTGCATCCGTCTGGGGCGCAGGCAGAATACCAGGTGAAGTTTTAGCCCACCGGAGATTGTACCGTTTAGTTTACCTGAGGTTGTACCCGTTCAGTTACCTGAGGTTGTACCGTTTAAGTTGCCTCAGGCTGTACCGTTTAAGTTACCTCAGGCTGTACCGTTTGAGTTACCTCAGGCTGTACCGTTTCAGTTACCTCAGGCTGTACCGTTTGAGTTACCTCAGGCTGTGCTGAGCTGACCGGTTGGGACAATGACATAATACAATATTGGCCCGAAGAATCGAGCCTGGCGTTGATTTGCCCGGAGTTGATTTGACTGCAATACGTTTGAAAATCCAGTTGATTGATGCACGCATCTGCACCGTTAACGACGGTTTGCGTCCCCTCATTACACGTATCGCGATACACTTGTTCCGAGTATGTGCATGTATTGGCGGAAGGATCATACGTCCCCCCTATAATCGCACAACCCCCGATTAATGCTTGTTGTCCCGTAAGAGTCTGTGATGTGGGAGTCGCCGAGGTTTCCGGTATAATGCAGCCTTGTGTCGAATAATCCCACGTTCCCCCCGCAGCAGCACACGTCTGTCGCTGGGTCGATAATGGCGGTTCTGTGACTGTTGCTGTGGGTTGTAGCGCAGCGGCAGAGACATGCCCTACGAGTAGCATAGCAAAAAGACCCAAAACAAGAAATCCAAGAAAGGGGCATTTCTTTTTCATAGACTAAAACTCATTAAGGGCAGATTATATATTTTTTGATTTGTTGCGATAAACCCTAAAACATATGAATAAGACTCTGTTGCATCTACGGGTGCTGATAACTTCTCGGGACTTGGGATAATTTCTCCAATTCATCTCGTTGTAAAAATTCATATTTTATCGGATTTTTTCCACGAAGTGCCAGTAAACCTATCGGAACCAGAGCCCCGGTCCTAATTCCTGATGTAAGTGGCGTTTACATACATCCTCCCTGAACTGTGGAGAATGGCAATTATTCAAAAAAACAACGAAAAGCAGTAATCCGCTTTTTTCCCCGTATCGGCCCCCTTTTTTTAGATTTTGCTGTTTTCTTTTTCGAATCAAGAGGCAATTTTATTAAATTCAGGACTCATACCTGAGAGAATCTGACGATTGTCCCGTGACTTTTTTTTCGTGAGGTAAAACGATGAAAAGCAGAACAAAACTCCTTATTCTTGCAACCGTTTTTCTTGTGGTGTGCGTCCCGTTCGTATCAGCGTGGAATGTTGAGCGTTACACGACTAATCCAACCGGATCGCTGGCCCCGGTACACCGGTAAACGTTTCATTCAGTGTCGAATTCCCGGCAAACACTTCTGAGGCAACATTCCCGGCCGCAAGCGATCTGGTAATGACCACGGATCTGGTACATCCAGCGTGGTCTTACACCATTACGACGAGTGATGGCGGCTCGGCCGTGACACCGGGTTTCTATAACCAGACACTTGACCTGAGTGGGATCATATTGTCCTACAAAGGACAGGGCAGTGAAGTGATGAGTGTCGCGTTAAAGGGAACAACTTCCTCAGGTGAGTACACCTGCTTCTGCGACCATCCTGAATGCGTATGAAGTTGATAAAACGGGGAAGGTTGTTACAGGGTCTCAGGTTACAGAGACCACGGTCATATCTGATTCTGTTCAGGCATCCACGACGACATCCACGACAAATCCGACGATGAATGAACAAAGCGGGGTATTCGATCAGATTATCAGGATGTTTAAGAGTCTTTTCGGGATGCAATCCTGACCTTTTTTTTAGAAAGTATTCGCATCAGGACATCGAAAAATAAAGGTCATATGCTGATTTTTCACGGTTTTCCGAAAACAGGAGAGAACACAATCCGGATTTTTACAAGGAGGGGCGTCTTTTTTCTTCCCGGGTTGCTATCATGTTCCCACACCTACGTTAATTCCCCGGTTCATCCCGTACTTATTCTCAAGTGCCGATTCTTTAGGCGCGTAAACATCCTGGAAATTGGTATTAAGGTTGTTCCATGCCGTATACTCAGGATAGTAGACCGTATTGTAATAATTCTGGTAATTGCTGTACGCCTGGTTGTACATCTGTAAATCGCTCTGATAACTGGACATATCGCCAATGGTAAGATCATTCTGCACTTTTGATTTCCAGGAGTTTACAACAGACCCAAGGGCGTTGAGCTGCTGCAATGAGGCATTCAGTTCAATGGCCGCTTCGTTTACCTGCCCCCACGCGGAATAAACTGATTGTTCAATCCGGGCATCGGAAACTTCTGTTCCCATACTATCGAATGATTTGCCGTCAGAAATCTGGATGACCTTTGTGGGAGTAAACGCTGATATCGGCTCGTTCATCCCGGCAAGGTAATACCCGTCAAAGTCAGGTATGACGGGCGCTGTGCTTTCTATGAGCGCATAACCGGTATTTCCAAAGGTGTATGTGTCGGAGCTTTTATTCCGACGGCCATGTGTCCGGGCTGGTCGCTGCCAAAATTGAACTGGATCAGTGCTACATTATACCCGAGTTCCTTTAACAGGAGCGCAAGGAGAAATGACTTTTCTCCGCAGATACCTCCCCACTCCTGGAAGAGGATCGTATAGGGGTATCGTCCGATGTATAATTGACCCGATTTGGAGGTATTGACCTGAACTTCGTTGAGATCATTGGCATCATACCTGATGTGCTGTACAAGGTTTATTGCGATTCGCGCACTATCGTCAGGATTTTTCGCAGAACGGTTGATTTCATTGACCATCGGCATAATGTATTCACGCTGGATCTCATTTGAAATGACGGCGTTATAATCATCCCCGGTGTAGATCGGTCCTAACGACGTGACGTAATTATTCACTCCCGTATACACCTTGATGGGAATGAATCCCTGGTTTCCCTGTAACGTATAATAGTACATTTTGTTGATCGACCCCTGTGATTCGAGATTGGGAGTCGTTGTCGTTAAGGGAACAGTGGTCGTTGAGGGAGCAGCAGTCGTGGATGGAACAACGGTCGATGTCGGGGGTATAACCGGATATCCGGTTTCGTTGCTTTCATGAGGGTACAGAAGAAGCAGGTGCCAGCGTGGCATTTACGGTATGAGACCCGGTCGGACTGAACGTGACGCAGCCGGCCGTAATGAGAGAAAAGAGTATGATGGTGAAAAAAACATACTGAAATCTCATAAAATGATTGGGATAGTGCAGGGGGATAAAGATGTTGGGTGATCGTGGGGAGGGCAGGCTGCGATAGCACTCGTCGTCTTTGTCGGGTACGCGGCAGCGATCGGCGGTCCCTTCTCCTGCCTGTCGAGTATAGGATCAATCTATCCATGGCAGGGATTCTATGGCACCGCATTACCCGGTTTCGTGACGCCGGGTATTTACACGGTACTTTTGCACACAAGCCCATCCTGATCTTTTTTTTTAATTTTGTCTTTGGGGGCCGGACGGGTGACCGGCTGGTATAACCGGGGTCATGACGGGGGACGGGGAGGCACGGCTTCCCTGTTCTCGCGGGGATAATGCCAGACCGGTGCGGCAGGAACCTTAATGTGAAATGCGACGATCATAGTAATATCCTGGAACCTGATGAAAGACATCATTCTTATCGGCATGCCCGGCGCAGGGAAGAGCACCGTGGGCGTGATCCTTGCAAAGACGCTGGGGATGACGTTTGTCGATACCGATATCGCGATACAGGATCGTACAGGTAGGCTCCTGCAGGAGATTATCGACACGGAGGGGCCGGATGCGTTTTTAAAGATCGAGGAGGAGACAGTCCTGTCTCTTTCCTGCCGCAATTCCGTGATTGCCACCGGGGGGAGTGTGGTATTTTCGGGAAAGGCGATGGCTCACCTGAAACAGGATGGCGTGGTCGTCTACCTCGCGATCTCCTTTGACGAGATGGCAAAGAGGCTCAGGAACATCACGACCCGGGGGATTGTTTTGTTTAAGGGTGAGAGCCTGCTCGATATGTATCACGAGCGGGTCCCGCTGTACGAGAAGTATGCCGATATAACGATCGATTGTTCGGACGGGGATTTTGAGGAGATTGTCGGGGAAGTTATCGGGAAGATTGGAAGGTGCGGGAGATGAGGGGCGGGGCCAGAAAGATGCAATAAGAAATTACCTGAGGCAGGACCAGGACCTCAAGCAACGCCTTGATGTCAATCCCGGCCTGTTTTAAAATCGCTTTCAGCGTTCCCCGGTCAATCTCCGGATGGTCAGGAACAACAATCGTCCGGGTCTCATCAGCACTTTTCAAAACGACATGGCTTCCTTTCTGGTGATCGATATAAAAGCCGAGCCTGAGCAGTGCATTGATCAGTTTCCTCGCAGGGAGGAGCGGGAGTCTTTTTGTCCCGGTCATACTTCGACAGCGATTTCCCGGATACTGACCCGGTCTGGTCGGGTACCTTTCTCTGGTGTTTGATAAGCGATTCAAGGTACGCTTCTATGGCTTCCTTTGCGTTCGCTTCTGCTTCCGCGACCGTTTTTCCCTGCGTGATACAGCCGGGCAGGGCCGGGACGGTCACCACATACCAGCCATCCTCGCCGGGTTCGATAACAACATTGTATTTTTTCTGCATCGGCTTTTGACCCCTTTATCTTTCACGTGGGGGTTCACAGGTATTAAAGGTTGATTCGGGAGGATGTATTCATGGCGGCGGAGGGGTCACGGATTTTCTCATGCGAAGACGACGTCACGCATGAGTCTTTCCGACAGGTATCACGAGAGGTTCCCGCACGTATGAACATGATAACGATGTCGCGGCCGGTTCGAAACGGCAGGGAGGGATCTTCAAAAGGGGTTTCCCGCCCCACACAGCCGCGGGATCGCCAGTCACCGGGACAGGAAAAAAATTACCAGTCTTTGACTTCTTTTATTTTGGACTCGTCGGAGAGATATTCAAAAAACCCGTCCGTGGCATCTTCCAGGGCTTCTTCTTTTGTTTCTTTCGGGTGCATGCTCCGGAAATAACCAAGACAGCCTTTGCCTTTTACAATCAGGTTTGCAACGCCGATATAACTCTCCCCGCCTGCATTCAGGACCTGTTTTACCTTGATTTTTAAGGGGCTGTATTTCATATCCTCGATGTCGATTTCAAAAATCCCGACAACTTCCCTGATCTCGCTTATTTTCGTGTGCTTACGCTGTAAATCGGTTTCTGTCATTACCATCACCACACGGGAGTCTCTTGTTTTTCAAGTATAGATGCTTTCCATGGATCGTTCACTTTGAGGCAGCGACAGGGTGCGGCTGGGGGTAGATTTTTTTAAAGAACGTTCAGGCGGGGCTCACACACTTTGGAAATAGTCGATGGCGGTAGTGCAGGGCGTACCGGCATGCAAGGTTCCTGGCAGTACCCGGGGCACCAATGCGAGTTCGTTCATGCATCAGTCCCGGTGGCCGGCAAGCCATTCCCGGGTGGTCATCACGGTGGAAAACCGCATCGCCTGTGTTATGCAGATTGCCCGGTGCAGTTCTTCTGCCGTGACCGTTCCTGCGGCATTGGTGATATCGAGCGTTCCGGTTGCATCAGAGATGAACTGCACTGAATATCCCCGGTGGAAGGCCTGCCGGGCCGTGGTGTCGCAGCACATCTGGGTCATGTACCCGACGATGGTGACCTTTGTGATCCCATTTCCTTCGAGCCATGCGCCAAGACCGGTGCCGGTGAAACTGCCCGGCAGGGTCTTTTCGATTAAGATATCGTACGGCCGGCATTTGATCTCGCCAGGGAGTTCCCACCCGTGGGTGCCGGGCCGGAACGCTGGTGCATCCGGTGCAGTACCGGAATGCCGGATGACCACGACGGGAATATGGCGGTCCCGTGCAGCGTCCATGACGGAAAGGATATTGTCAAGGCTTCCTTTGGGGTGGGTGACCGGGAGGCGGCCCGTGAAATACTCGTTCTGGACATCGATGACGAGCACTGCCTCCCGCACCTTTTTTGCATCCTGTGCCTTTTGTTCCGCGAGCATGAACCGATCGCGACTGACGGTCATGCGGTAGAACTCCACGGGTGTTCCCTGGACCTCTTCGGTGCATTCGCCCACGTTTTCGAACCCGAGCGATGCGTAGAGTTTCTGTGCCCGGCAATTGGTCTTTCTCACGATCAGCCGGATCGACCGGATGTCCGGGCGGGAGAAACCGTGCCGGAGCGTGAGGATGGCGATCTCTTTTCCCCGGCCGTGTCCCACCCGTTCAGGGTGCAGCGCGATCCGGAACTCGGCACACCCGTCGGCTTCACAGGAGAGGATCGAGAAGCCGATGATGGTCCCGTTCTCCCGGAAAACGAAGGCTTCAGTTCCCGGTTTACCGGCATACTCGTCGAGCCAGCCGCGGTCATGGAGGGCATAATCCAGCCCGGCAAATTCTGCGGGATACGGGGGCCAGGACTTGATGACGCTGATATCCGGTCCGGTTAAGGGGCACAGGGTGATCATGCAAGGTACTTTTGAGGCGGTGCATGAAAAGGGGTGCGGTGGGGCGCGAGGGACTAATCGAACGTAACGGGTCTCATCACGGACATTTAATGTAGGGGAAGAAATGTAGGGGAAGATCAACAAGGACTAAAAAAGACAAGATGGTAGTCATCCGGGTGGAATGTATGAGCGACAACAAGCAGACAGATCTTATCAAAAGTTTTGTGGATTACCTCATTTCGTCACAAAAGATTGAGGTGTTCAACTATTCGATTTTCGTAAACAAGGAAAAGGATGCTTTTTTTGTCAACGCCGTACCTCATTTTCCTATTGTCCGGTTAAAAGTCGACAACGACAACAACAAGAAGTCCATTGAGGTGGCACTCAGGATTACCGAAAACGCAGCAGACAAACCTGCAGATTCCCTTGACCGGGTCTGTACCCTGGGCGTCAGCGTCTCAATAGACAAAGACGGAAAACTCTCGGTCCATACGGACCTGGCACAGGACGCCGTGTTCGCACAATTGCCGGCCCCGGTCATGGATGCGATAAAGACGGTCTATGCTGACCTTGAGAAGGGCAATGCAGCGCTCCAGAACCAGCTCCAAGCGTGGTACGACGAGCATGCCCGGTGAACCGGCATCCTGCTACGATGTCCCCGAGTTTTTTCAGGGGAGCGATCTAGTTTCCCGGCACGTCACCGGGGGATTTTTTTAGAAGACGCTCAAAAGGGGCTCCGCCCCTTGCCGCGTGGGCTTAGCCCCGGGGCAGATAAAATTCAGATAATTATTAACGGATCTTGCTTGTGATATTGAATAATGACAGATGTCCTGACCAGAGAACAACGGTCATACAACATGTCAAAGATCCAAGGAAAAAATACCGGGCCGGAGGTCAAATTAAGAAAACTACTCTGGTCTCAAGGTATCCGAGGCTATCGTATCCACTATAATCTGCCAGGCAAACCCGACATCGTATTCACGAAAAGGAAAATTGCAATTTTCGTTGATGGTTGTTTCTGGCATAAATGCCCGGTCTGTTTTCAGGAACCGGAAACACGGAAAGAGTTCTGGATGAAAAAGATTCAATCCAATATTGAAAGGGATAAAAAAGTGAATGCGCAGTTAAAAGAAATGGAGTGGACGGTTATGCGTTTCTGGGAGCATGATATCAGAAAAAAACCAGATGCTGTGATAAAAAAAATAAAGAATAAAATGCCAGTTTCGGATTGATACGATTAATTATACCACGAATCGTTAAATTTCTTCATCACTATAATCGCTGTCCGGCTTGCTATCATCGGGGCATTCTCCCTGAGTTTTATCAGGTTCCAAAATCGTATCCTCTTCAAGAAGATATTTAATATCCGGAATTATTGGTTTTCCTGCTTTTCCAAAATATTCATCCCGTGTTTTAACAAATTCTTCACTGATAAGTTCTGATTTCAATGATTCTGGAATATCGATCCTGATTTTCTGAACGGATTCCCAGCATTCTTTTTTCTTACACCATTCAGAAATATTTCTCGATCCAGAAGGACCTTCAGTAATTCTGTTTCTGACCTCCCATGCCAGCTGACCAATGAATTTCTGGAGGGCAGGCGAAAGGTCCTGCTCCTTCCAGATTTTTTCCAGATCAATTCGTTTATCAGTCAGTTTTGAAAGAAGTGCAATAGTGTAAGTGACATAATTTCCCTTGTAGGGTCCGAAGTCAAGTTTTTTGATAATTCCATCAGTTGTCTTAAACAATATCGCTTTAGCTACGACGAGTGAGAAATAATATTTGTCTGGAATCTGCAGGGGGCCTTTTTTTTGCTTTAATACATATGCGCGGAAATTTTTCTGACTCCCGAGACTGACGATATCTGGAATTTGATCCCACGAATTTTCATATTTTGCCAGATCTGTTTTTGTAAATCTCTGATTTGTCGGATTTCTGTCAGAAAAAATCGTTTTCAACTTCTGGGTCGGTTCTCTCTCTTTATCCACCTGATATTGCCCGCGAGCACGTTCGTAGTACCAGTGAGTTTCCTGCGGACTCCCCTTTTTTGCAGGAGCCCAGACAGAACGGGACATTTTCTGGATCTCGATGTGGAATTCTTCATTGGATACAAAATCCGATTCGGAGATCCTATTCTGACTATTAGCGTATTGAGCTATTTTCGGGACGATATATTTCATATCGTCCTGATTTTTCAGAACAGTTAATTTGACCTGAACGAGAACTTCAGATATGTCACATTTTTCCTTAAAATAGGTATAGTGAATCGCTGCAGTAGTCTGACCTCCATTAACAATCTGAAAATCCCTGATCCAAGAAATGCTAGGAATACCACAATTGTTTTTCTCCAGTCGGACAGATTCCGCAGTTGTTGAAATTCCGTTATTATATGCAAGGAACATACAGGGTTCATTATGGATAGTTTCGCGAATTCCCTTGTTCACCTTCCCCTTCATCTGGAGGAATACCCGGATATTCCTTTCAAGAAGTCTTTGGACCGTACTTTCCATATAATTCGGCAACCATTTTTCCCGGCATTATTGCCAAGTATGATGTGTACCGGGGATTCTCTTTAGGCATTTCAAGACAGGTAAGAGGCGCCCCAAAATCCTTTACAAAATCTATTTCTATCGGTTCCGGCCGATTTCCTGAACTGGTAAGTCTGAATAACCGTTTTAAATCCCATATCTGATAAGAGATTCGGATTCCGTCTTCTTCATCATCAGGAATGGGCTCCGGTTTTACAATCCCATCCGTTATGATAAACAGATTTACACCAACGATATTTTCTTTGTTGTTGTAGATTATATCGGCAAGATCAAATGCCGGATTTGATTCCTCAATTTTACCATATTTTTGATTAAGTGCGTTGGAAAAAAAAGTCCGTATCTTTTTGATATATGAATTGATTTCAGTTTTTGTTACAGAAGACCGGGAATATTCATTTGTGTAAATTGAAACGAAGAGATCAAAAAAAATTCCCTCTTTGTTACCACTGTCTTGCGCGTTAAGATTGCTATTATACGCATTGATTTTGAAGCCTTTTCCCTCCAGACGACAAGAATTATAGTCTTCAATCACTGCAATATCTGTAAGATAATCAAGAAACTTTTCTGTGAACCGCTCTTCCAAGAATGCTTCTGATTCAGGATCCTGTGCTGCATCAATAACCTCCCGCTGAAAATTCTCGGCAAATTGTTCAAAATCACTCTCGCTGGTCACACGTCTCCCTCCCGAAACCTGACAAAAAATCTGCCTCGCTCACCCTAAATGGAATACACGAAGAGAGATCAATGGTGTAATGCACATCACCCACTCCGTTTTTCAAATCATTTTCAATAATCCGGGGAAACTCATTTTTAACAAGAAAAATATGGATATCCCTGTCAACATAACCACGGGAATCATATTTTATCCTCTGTTTGTCGATATACCCGGCTTTAAACAATTGAATCTCAAATTCATGAACCGGACCGTTTTGTAAGGCAATCTGATTCCGGATTTGATCGATAATTACAGGAAGTGTTTCCCCATGCTCATTTACTTCATGAAGAGAAAGATGATAGATATAAAGTACATTTAATCCTGTATCATCCAGTTGCTGTTCACTAGCGATGGGAATTTTCTGATGTTGTTTGGCAATCGTCGTTTTCACTTCGATACCTATGCCCGATATCTGGAAATCCTGGTTTCCTTTTGAAGGGCCTTTCCATGCTCGAATGGCTTTTTCAATTCCGATCCTCGGAAAAAGAATGTCTCTTAAAAACCTCAGTTCCCCATACAGACCCCGCTGATATTCAGGGCTTAAACCCTGCGATCCGAAAATATCAAGGAAATGATGCCACATCAGCAGACGTTCTATTACACTCCGGACCATCTGCTTCTGATTTTTTTCCGGCTTTGCTGTTTGATAGATATCTTCACAAAGCGTTGAAAAAATATCGGTGAACGTGGGATCATTCAGAATAAAACCGACGATTATTGATCCGGGATTGTCATCGTGAAAATTCACAGGACAAATATCAAAACCGCGTAATTGAGGCAACTGTCGGAATTCTGCATAATTTTGTTTTTCAATCCGTATTAGGAACATTCTACGGTTTGCAGGTTTTTCATAACCAAGAAAAATGTCAGGAGATATGTCAGGAGATATTCTTCGGATAATTATCCCATTTTTATACTCATTCGAGGACGACTCTTCTAGGATCTTCCAAGTCGAATCAAATGTTTCAGCTTTCAAATTCCTGCTCCCAGTAAATGTTATTCACTTTATAACGAACGGTAGTTGCATTTTCACTATATGGGAAACTGAAGGCAAGACCCATAATCGGATTGTCACTATCGATAATCGGATTCTCAAGTCCGTCAGGTTTGGGATCCAAAGGATAAATTAGTAGGAGCCCCCTTATCGGAGGTCGAGTACTCCTTATATATGGACCGCTAGGGATAGATGTTTTTGAAAAATCCTTATCCTGTTGCTCTGGATCATTAAACATTGAATCCAATGCTTTCTGTTTTTCAACTTCGGATAGATCGATTAGTTCATGTTTCGGGCTGATTATCTGTCCTTTTATAATTGCATAAACCTCTTTATTGTTGGGATCGACTGGAAATCTTTCGGTCAGACCAATATGAAAGCTACCAAAATTATGAAATTTCGTTGCTTTTTGTTTATTGATCAACGCAATGGTCCAAGAGGTTAATTCATGTCGAATATTTTGATTTTCAATGTATTGTTTAATCAAACCGTGTCGAAGAGTTTTTGAACTTTCCTTGAATTGAAACTCATCGATTAACTCAAGGATCACATTTGCGGAAATATTTGACCAACAGGGAGATCCATCAATTTTTCCTGTTTCGGGTCCCAACTGTCTGATCAATTTTTCGATGAGATGCAGATTTTTTTCCTGGATTGCATTATCCCTTTGAAAAAAAACAGTTTGTTCAATGGAATTCGAAAAAGAAAGATCCATTTCGGTCCCGGATCTCATTTTATTTACTGCGGTGATTTTAAGACCGTCAGGGTGGGTTCTGACCCGAAGTCCATAGTCTTTGGGTGTCGCATTCATTGAGGCCATAAAATCAAATTCAGTTCGGAGTTCCTCCGATGCAATGTTGATGAACTGGTACCAGTCGACTAATTCCTGTGAAGTGTACAGGCGACAAAGATCAATATATCCAGGTCTGAACCCAAACCAACGTCCCATCTGCATGAGAGTATCATACATTCTTGAAGCTCGCAAATAATAACTGACCGTGAGACCTTCAAGTGTAAGACCACGGGATAATTTATCGCCCCCGATCGCGACTACACTGATTCCTTCAGGATTATCTTTGTAATCAAGAACATCCTTAGCGGTGCCATTAATTATTTTTACACGAATTCTTGATGCTGCGTCAAAAAGATTCGCTTTCACCGAATCCCAGACGACGGGGATCAGGAGTGGATCCTGAATTCTACTCAATATTTCCTGTGTTGTGGGATCGAAGTCGGCTCTCCAAAGTCCCTCCATCTCACGGTAAATACTGTTATCAGATTCCGGTTTTTCATATTCAAGCCGGCGTCGCTGGGAGATCAGTTCTTGGTTGATCATGTCGGCAAGTTTCGATTGAACTGCTGTGTACCTGGTGATATGAACAAGCATCGAATTATGACAGGTTTTTTCACCTCGGGATTTCCGGGCCGCACAGGAAATAATGAAAGTTTTCAAAGCCTCTCTCAACGATTCCGGAAGATCTTTAGGTACAAAATCCTTGGAATGGGAATCCGGAATTTTGTGGTGATAATCATTGATTACTCGTATTATGGGGAGACCGAGTTCTTTTTCTGTCTCCGGATCTTCATCGGGGGCAATCCCGAAAATCTGAGAAGGTCCGATGTAATTAGGGGGAGGGGGTAAATTTATGATAAAATCTTTAGGGAAAAGATCTTCACCATGAGTCGCGGTTTCACTTTCAGGGAAAATGAATATATTTGCAAATGGTGTTGCAGTATAACCGACATAGGCACTTTTCTCGAAGTGATGGAGTAATTCACGGATTTTACCATTAATGGCACTGACCTCATAATCTGCAAGTGGTTGATTATCCTCATCAACGGGGATTAATTTTGTATTTACCGATGCGTTGTCTGCCTCATCATCAATAACCAGAAGAGGGATATTTCTGACAACGGTTTTTCCGGTTTGTGGATCTTTTTGGCCCCTAACACTTATTGCCCAGTTGATAAGGTTTGTAAGAACCGATTTTTGTTTTTTTACGACAAGGATAACTGGATCCGCACCGCCGGGTAAGACCCCCACCTGCTGGGCGACTTTCTTGCTGAAATCACCATTGTCTTCACTACTTGTCAGTGAATGGACCGTAATAAAATCCTCACCTAGCAAATTTCCGACACCAATTCGCAGGTTTTCCTTGTCGAATTTCCTTGCTTGGCGGGTATCAAATCCCAAAAAACCTTCATCAAGACGGATCTGGGTCTGACTTCTGAGACTTTTGTGCATTCCGGCAAGAACAATGATTAATTTGTAACCTGCATCTGCAGATTTACAGATTAACCCTGTATAATTGGATGTTTTTCCTGACTGTACCTGACCGACCACCATTCCCCGGCGATCCCACTCTCCATCACGAAGCGGATTCTCAAGTAGTTCAAGAACCCTATCGGTAAAATCATCAATCCTGCTTATAGAGGATTCCGGGATACTTTTTGCTTCCAAGAGGTATCTTTGGTATCGTCGCCAGAATTTCCAGTCGACCAGGCTCTTTTTTGCAGGGAGCCAGACAACATGATCCCCTTGGCTGCTCTTTAATACTGTCGCACGTCCTTTCCAGACTTCGCAGCATGATTCAATATCTTTTATGAGATATTCAATATCGACAGGTTCAAAATCTGGCAGTTTAGAAAGCATCGCCAAAATCTGCGTGACATTTTCCCTGATAGTCTCACTGGTAGGATGCGGGGTATTTTTTAATGTTACCAAGGTAAGGGCCTTGGCAGTTTCATATGAAGCCATATCAGTTTTCACCAGTCTGGTTCTGAATAAAATTATTAACGAAATCGGGATAGTCAGAAAACGGTTCCATATGTTGTAAAATCTTTTTTGCGTTTTCTTTGGGAGTACCGCTATCAATCAACGATTTCCAGATCACTTCCAGAACGCTTTTCAGTTCCTCTGGGGGAGCACCTTCGAATGATCGCTGGATTTTATCCGGATTCGTCCGAGTCATTCATGAGTATCAGAGGGATCGGGACTGTTTCCTCGATAATTCGAAGCATAACCTGGATTTTTTTTCTTGACACACCGGAATTCTGGAGGATATCAGAAACTAATGGATGATCCCGGTTAATGGAATAATGATAATTTCCATGTTGGACTGATGTTGACCAAGGGAATGTGATAGCAGATTCGCCGGTTCGTTCTGCCACTTTTCCCCGAAAACTAAACACCGATTTCGCTTTATCAATCGTAAGACGGGAGATACGCTGGAGATCTTCCTTCATAAGATTCGGAGGTCTGGCAACGGACTTCTTAACATCAATTTTCCAGTCGCCATCAAGAGAATTAGGAATGTCAACCATTATACGGGCCAATTTGGTAAATTGTTCTTTTCTGATTGGCTGTCCCTTCATGGATTCCAGACCCAGCCAGTCCCCCGGAACGATCAGACGTTCATTACGATAAATATAGAAACCCTGACGTTCGTTCCATCCCCCGGGCCCTCCGGCCAGTTCATAAACCTCGTCATCAAGTTTTGAACGATGAGGTAAAACAAAGGGACGGATAGTAATTTTTTTACCACTATAGAGAATGTCCTCTTGGGGCAGATGTTGCGTTGATGGGTGATTTGTCAGAAACGGATCCCATGGCTTTATTTCCCTGCCGTTAAGAATAATTTTCAAACCACGGGGTTTAACAAGAAATCGATGAAAAACCATTTCGAGATACTTTTTCATGAGGTCAAGTTGTGCTAAAAATTGATCCTTATGTTTTTTATTCGCAGAATCTGTTCCCTTCGTTATTCTATCCATTTTTTCCCATAGGACAATTGTTCCACTGTTCATATCATCAAGAACAGAAAAAACCGCAGAAATATTTTCTTTATTTGGTTTAACGAGACGCCACTCGCCACATAAATTTACATAATCCAGATCCCAGCAACGGATAACCGTTTCATTATCATCGGATTTTGATCCGACAGTCAGTTTCCGACATTGTGAAAATGATGCAGTTTTCAATCCAAGACCAAATCTCCCGAGGTCTTTGGCATCTCTTTCTTGGAGGGGATTTTTGCTCCCGGGTCGCATCGCATTTTTCAAAGCATTTTCGGTCATTCCATGACCATCATCTCTGATTGAAATCGTGGACTTCTCCCCATCCCACGTACAATCAATCCAGACATTCTGTGCTTCAGCATAAATGCTGTTATCAATTATATCTGCAACAGAGGTCTCAAGATGATACCCATAAGCCCGAAGTGTTTCAATCATTGCACCGGCATCAGGGAATACAATGTCATAAAAATCGGAAAGGGTTGTATCCATTCAGATCATCACTATCGAGAGAGATCTTTTTTTGTATATTGCTAATTATAGTATGATCCGTATTATCTATTGCGTTTTAATTATCCGGGCAAGTTTAGCATTCCATATATTTTTTTGGCAATCCCCTCTGCCATAAGCGGAGGGACTGCATTCCCAATCTGGACATATTTTGCTGACCGTGGGCCTTCAAACAGATAATCATCGGGGAATGACTGGATTCGAGCAGCCTCCCTTACGGTCAGCGATCGTGCTTGGTTAATATCGGGATGAATAAAGTAATGACCATCTTTCGCGAGATGTGCGAGAACAGCATGAGAGACAGAATTACTGTCCACTACTTTGAAGCGATCCAGAAATGCTCCACGATTTTGATGTGTTTTGAGTTTTTCCGGAAGTTCATTATAATTTAATCTGTGATGGGATTCATTCCATTTTTTTATTGCAATGCGATAAATTTCCCGGTCTCTTTCATTATGCATTCTTGCCTGATGATGGCGGACTTTACCAATATCCGTTCTCATTTTCATTTCGGTCAGATATTTCGATGGCCGGACGGTCCTGTAGGATTGTATTTCATCACGGCCCTCGCCGGCTTGGAGGCGGGGTAAATCTGTAAGAATATCCAGCACAGTTCCATCCGGTTTTTTACAGGAAAATTCCGGATAACTGAATTGATCCCCATGCTTCCAGCCGATGAAAATAATCCGTTGCCTGTCCTGCATTACTTTAAAATCTGATGCATTCAGTAAATGGGCTTCTTTATCCAGATGATATCCGATCCGGGAACATCCGTTTATTACATTATTGTAAATGGTTCCTTTCTTGGCACTGATCAGGCCGGGAACATTTTCAAAAATGAAGAGCCGCGGCTTGAACACTTTCAGAAAGTGAAGATAATACCGGTAAAGATAATTTCTTGGATCATTCTCCGCCTTTTTACCATTTTTTCCCCGGCCTGCAAGAGAATATGACTGGCAGGGAGGCCCGCCGATAATAACATCAACATCTGATCGCTGATAAGAATTTTTCAGTGTAGTCTGAAGTTCTTTTATAATCGAGTTATTTGTCGAATCCGATAACATCCTGTTAATGACCCTTGGAGATTCGATACCTTCATCTTTTGACATCTGAATGAATTGTTCACGTTCAATTTCCCCACGATAATACTGATTATAAAGATCCATTTTTCCGGCATCTTTGAGGTTGTGATACAATAGCCGGGTTTCCAATGTATCGGCAGCATTTTTATCCATCTCGATATGACCTAGGAAATCGAAAGAGCGCCGAACAAATCCTTCAGTAAGCCCCCCTCCTCCGGAGAACATATCGAGAACAAGAAACTTTGAAGGCATTGTCTAGTTGCTTTTTGCCAGGATCAGTTATAAAATATGACCCTTTGACAATGATCACAACATCTGGAAATCACGCAAGGCAAAATCAAATTTGTTTCATTTCATGATCAATGAATTTCGGATCCACCTTCGCAGGGTAAGCCCACGCGGCACGGGGCGGAGCCCCGTTTGAGCGTCCTCTAACCGATTATATCACTTGACTGCAACCATTCACACACTGGGAACTCCATACGAAATACCGGTCGTGGTCATGCGGAAACGAGAGTTTCCCGGCACTTGGGGGGGAGGGGGGTGATCCCCCTACCCCCCCTCTCTCTTTTTTCATGGAGGGGACCACCCCCCACCCATGTGCCGGAGCAACAGGGGATCACCCCCCTCACCACTCAAGGTTGTGACAGGGGTACCCTCCCCCCATCCGGCCCCGGGCCAACTCTTCATCACAGTTTCAAAATGTCCGACATATGATCCCTCTCACGCCGGTTATTCCACACGAAATACCGGCCATGGTCATGCGGAAACAAGAGTTTCCCGAGACTTGGGGGGGAGGGGGGTGATCCCCCTACCCCCCCTCTCTCTTTTTTCATGGAGGGGGCCACCCCCCCACCCATGTGCCGGAGCAACAGGGGATCACCCCCCTCACCACTCAAGGTCGTAACAGGGAGTACCCTCCCCCCATCCGGCCCGAACCGGCCACGGGTCAATGAGCGGGTCTTGTGTTTTTCCCTGGCAATTTTGTTACCGGATCAAGACTTTTTTGACAAAGTCAGGCTCAATAATTTTGTGGGAATAAACCCCGGGCCAAGCCCACGCGGCACGAGGCGGCAGCCCCGTTTGAGCGTCCTCTCCCTGCAATGCATAAAATAAGCCCTTAAAACCGTCCGATTGCCCCCCTCAAAAATCCGCCCAGTTATAAAACCCCATTTGCCAAAATAAACCCAAATTGAACCCCATATAATGCCCATTAATAGGCCATATTCGCGTTCTGGCAGCGATCATTTTCCACCACAACAGAAAACCCATCCGACCCCGAGAACAGCCCTCAAAACGCGAATATGTGAACGTTTTATTTCGCCCGATTGCCGAAATAAGCCTGATTTAGGCTTATTTTAAAACGGAGCCCGATACGGGCTTCTTTTCGGGTGAGGAAGGGGCAATCGGAGCCCATATCGGGCCCGGATAGGATGAGGTCGCTCATGGGTCACTGGGGGTAAAACAGGAGTCCGGGACACCTAATCCGGTAAGGCAGGACCGTGTATGAATGTCCTTTGCGATCCTGGCATGGCGCTCCTTGGAACCGCAAAAAAATTGGTCTGGCCACAATGGTATCAGAGAGGGAATGGCAAAAAAACATTTTCGTTTTCTTTTCAGGTAAAAACTCAACAATGAGATCATGATAGAATGTCAGAGCCTGTTTTTCTGAACAAAACACGATCATCAAAAGTATTGTAACACTCATCCTTTCTGCGTGGTGACCGTCCCACTTCCAATTGCATCCTCCAGCTCTTTTACTGTCGGCACCTTGCCTTAGAGTTCTGCAGGAACCCGTGATGCCACCCGGTACGTCGTCACAGCCATCGGCTTGGTCATGCTCCGGAGAGTGTATTCAGCAATCACCCGGTTCTTATCTTTAAAAGAGAAGGATGCCGATACTCGGCTGATCAACACCATCGCTGCGCATCAGATCGTCTACAGCCGAGAGATAAAAGTTCAGTTTCCCCGCGTACTCCGGAATGAACGCCCCGATCTTCAGCTCGATCACAACATAGCAGTGCAGCCGCGTATGATAGAACAACAGATCCAGATAATAGTCCTGATTGCCAACCGCGACATGGTATTCGCTCCCGACAAATGCAAACCCGATCCCCAGTTCGATCAGGAAGTCACGCAACCGCTCCAGAAGCGATTGGTGTATTTCCCGCTCGGATACATCGGAACCCAGACCGAGAAAATCAAAGATATAGGGATCTTTGATTGTGTCGCGTGCGAGATCCGATTGCGGAACCGGAAGCGTTGCCGCAAAATTGGTTACCGCTGTTCCGGTGCGTAAAAAAAGCCCGCTGTCAATCTGGTGCACCAGCACATTGCGGCTCCATCCGTTTTGGATTGTCTGTCGGATGTACCACTCGCGCTCTGTTGCACCCTTCACCTTATCAAGCAGGGCGATATGATGATACCAGGTAATTTGTGCAAGCAGCTCTTGCACAATTGATGCATCGTGATAAACCTCCGCAAATTTCCGCATATATTTCAGGTTCCTGACTGAGAACCCTTTCATATCGGGAAACTCGTGCATCAGATCCCGTGAGAGGCGATCGATCACCTTCGCCCCCCAACCTTCTGTCTTCTGTCGTGTCAGGATATCGTTTCCAATCTGCCAGTAGAGAAGGATCAACTCCCGGTTGACGGATACCACTGCTCTTGCCTGGGCAGAGCGAATTCTGGATTTTTAGTCCGTCAATAAACTCCGGGTAACCGGCCGGGAGCGTGGAGTTCCGCAGGGTAACATCCGTCGTGCGTTTCATACCCGTTTCCTCGTATATCCTTCTTGCACCGCCACCTGTACCTCCACTCTTCACATTCATTTCGATGCGTTGAATTGAATTCCGTGCTCCATAATATTTCCGATATGTTTTGCCGATGTCGCTTGTCACGCCCGCATGGTTGCACTCATCACGGTGTGCGGGATCATTTGATATCCCGTTCTACCGGGGACTCATCGATAAGGCATGGGGGGAGATCTCGTATGCATTTCCCACGGGGAACCTCCAAAATAAGCCCGTAAAACCGTCAGATTCCCACACTCAAAAATTCAGCCGTTTAAAAACCCCCATTTGCAAAAATAAGCCCAAATTGAGCCCCATATAATGCCCATTAACAGGCCATATTCGCGTTCTGGCAGCGATCATTTTCCCCCTCAACAGAAAACCCATCCGACCCCGAAAACAGGCCTCAAAACGCGTTTATGTGAACGTTTTATTTCGCTCGATTTCAAAAATAAGCCTGATTTGGGGTTATTTTTAAACGGAGCCCGATACGGGCTTCTTTTGGGATGTGAAGAGGGTAATCGGAGCCCAGATTGGGCCCGGATGGGATGAGGTCTGCAAGGGAGCCCCACGGGGAAAACAGCAGGATCGGGGGGATATCCGGATGGGGGTAACTGACAGAAGTGAAGATTAAGATTGTTGACGAGGCAGGAACCCCAGCTTCATCATGAATTATGCTGCATCCAGGGTGTCAGGCACACTTTCCGACCATTCGATCAGTTTCTGCTTCAGTTCTTCTTTCGAGGGCAGGTAGAGTCTGATACTGCGATGCATAGATGTTCGATTTTTCCGGGAGGGTGAGCCTGACGAGGGCATCGTTCTTTGTCCGGCAGAGGATGATGCCGACCGTCGGGTTCTCATCGGGAAGTTTCACCTCGCGGTCATAATAATTCACATACATCTGCATCTGGCCGAGATTCTCGTGGGTGATCTTCCCGATCTTGAGGTCGATTAAGACATAGCACCGGAGGATCCGGTTGTAGAAGACAAGGTCCACGAAGTAATGGTCTGCATCGAAGGTGAACCGTTTCTGCCGGGCTTCAAAAAGGAAACCTTTCCCGAGTTCGAGCAGGAACGTTTCGAGTTTGTCGATGATGGCAGATTCGAGATCGCTCTCGGAGTAGTGCGTATTCTCATCAAGCCCGAGGAATTCGAGCACATAGGGATCTTTGAATAAATCCTGTGGATTTTCTACGATTTGTCCCTTGTTCGCGAGATCTTTCACACCTTTTTTATCCCGGCTAAGTGCGAGCCGCTCATAGATTCCGGAGTTGAACTGCCGTTTGAGTTCGGAGAGCGACCACTGGTTTTCCCGGGATTCGATCTCGTAAAATTTTCGCTCGTCAGGATTGCCGATATTCAAAAGGAAGACATAATGCGACCAGCTGAGGGAGAACTTGTGGTTAAACCTGACAGACAATTGGTCAGACAGTGTCTGACCAATTGGTGATTCATGGTGGACAAGCGCCACTGATTTGTCAGATCGCGTCTGACGAATGTTGGGGACTGCAACACGATATTCGAGGTAAAACTGGCGCATGTACTTGAGATTAGTTGATGAGAATCCTCTCCCAAGTTCCTCCGTCAGCTTGCGCGAAAGATCCTCTAACAGGTGCGCACCGTATCCTGCCCTTCGACTTCCTTTCTGCTCGTATTCGACAATCCGCCGGCCAATCTCGAAGTTGGTGATGACCTGCAGGGTGTTGACATTCTGAGCTGCAGCCCGGCGGGCGCCCTGTACCAGATCCCGGATCTCCTGTACGAGCGGGAGTATGGGCTCATCTGGCGCCGGACTTTTTGCTTTTACCGCTTTTCCTGCCATTTAGTCTCTCCTCAAACGGGTCCTGAACTCCGCAATCGCGCCTGCCACTTCGCGATCTCTCCGTGATTTTAGCCTGCCCGATACAAGCGGGATACATGTCGGGAGACTAGAGAATATCTGTCAATGGTATGTGGTGCGGTATAATTGCTTAAAGGATCGGATTTGGTCGGATGCACTCTGTGAAGAGGATTGGTGAAGAAAAACACCGACCGGCAGCCCCGTTTGAGAGCGTCTCCCCCGGTTCACGATCGTCCCGGATGGTCATCCTCTCTCTTTTTTATGGCGGTCACGTCCTGCAGGACCTCAACTGCGCCGATAACAGTGCCGTCCGCGTCACGGATGGGTGCTGCAGTGAAAAAGAGCCACGTCCCGCCTTTCATGCAGGGGAAGAAATCGGTTGCTTCGTATGCCCCTTCAATAAGACGGGACGGGGCGTATTTTCCCCGGTATAACCGGGCAATCTCGTCGGAACGTGCGCTGACAATCAGGTCGGCAAGGCAGGGGCGGTCCACCTGGTAAAAGGCCTTCCACACCTTTGGGACTCCTATGACATCGGCGGCCGGTATCCCGCTGTACTCTTCAAGCGCCCGGTTCCAGGAAATAACCCGGTGGTCCTTGTCGATAACAAAGGTCGGGACGGGCGAACCCTGCACGGTCGCTTCAAGGAACCGGTGACTCTTCGCGAGTTCCGCCTCGGCGGTTTTCTGTGCGGTAATGTCACGGAAAATACCTTCCACACCGATAACCTTCCCGGCATCATCGTACAGCAGGTGGCTGCTCGTGGACACAATAATCAGGGTTCCGTCTTTGCGTTTCAGGGTTACTTCATAATTGTTGACAAACCCTTTCTTGTTGATCTCATCGAGGAATGCCTGCCGCTGGAGAGGATCGTAGTACGAGTTTTCTGCGATATTTTTCCCCAGGTACTCCTCAAGCGTATCATAGCCAAGGAGGGTCGCCAGGCTGGGGCTTGCCATGGTCAGGTTACCCCGGGTATCGGCCCGGTAAAATACGTCCTGGATGCTCTCGATGACCGCACGATACTTCTTCTCGCTCTCCTGCAGGGCAGACTCTGCCCGTTTGCGGGCGGAAATGTCGATGATCAGGTTGATGGACGCGGGATCTCCTTCAAAGTCAACCAGGTTCCCGCTCATGAGAACCGGGATGCGGCTGCCGTCCCGCCGGATGAGGTCCAGTTCGTAGGGCTCAAAGGTCTTCCCTGCCATCCGCTTCCTGACGGCAAGAGCGACCATCTCCCGGAATTCAGGAGGGACAAGGATCATGATGGACTGGCCTAACAGCGCGTCCCGGGAATACCCGAGCACTTTTTCACATGCCGGGTTCACGTACAGGATCTTTGTATCCCGGTGCACGAGGATACTCTCGTACAGGCCCTCAAGGAGCGAGCGGTACTTCCTCTCGCTCTCCACGAGCACCAGTTCAGCGTTCTTACGCTCGGAGATATCCTGGTTGGCACCATACATCTTTACGGGAATACCCTCCACCCCCATCTCGGGAGCAGACCGGACATGAATGGTCCGGACTGTCCCGTCGCGGCGGACAATCCGGTGCTCAATCTGGAAACTTGAATGGGGATCGGTGATCGGCAGGTTCTTTTTCATTGATTCATTGACCACCGGCAGGTCTTCCGGGTGGACAAATTCACGGAAATAGACCTCCGCCGGCATCTGGTAGCCGCCTTCGCGTTCTGCGGTCGTACCATAGAATGCAAAAAACCGGTCATTGAACGTGAACACCCCGGTCCTGACGTCCAGTTCCCAGTATACCATCTGTGCGAGGTCCATGGCTTCATTGAGGAGGATCTGGCTTTTTTTGAGGGTGTCGTCGCTCTTCTTCCGTTCGGTGATATCCCGGCCCACAGACTGGTACTCCCGGACCTGGCCGGATGCATCGAAGATCGCCCGGTCGTTCCACTGCTGCCACCGTGTCTTTCCATCAGGCATCAGGATGGCATGCTCCATCGTCTCCTCAGGATGTTCCGGTGTGAGGCTGTCAAGATGTCGCCGGATTGCCCGTTCGTCCTCAAGAGAGACCACCGGGTGGAACCGTGTCCCGAGGATTTCGGACGCGGTCTTCCCGAAATAGCGGCAGTATGCCTCGTTGACAAAGATATGGGTCCCGTCCGGGCAGAACCGGGAGATCAGTTCGGTCTGGGCCTCGACCACCGCCCGGTAGCGGTCTTCGCTCTCCTTAAGTGCCCTGACTGCCTGCCGGCGTTCGATCGCGATCAGGATACGGTGCAAAAGCTCGGCAAACTGGGCAGTCGGTTCCCCTCCTTTCTGGAGGTAGGAATCTGCCCCGCCGTTGATAGCCTCGATGACCACCTCTTCCCTGCCCCGGCCGGTAAAGAGGATGAACGGCAGATCCGGTACGTTTTACGGAGAATTTTGAGAAACGCAATCCCGTCCATTTCGGGCATCTGGTAGTCGGCGACGATGGCATCGTCAGCTTGCCGATTGCATGCGGGTAAGCGCGGCCGGGGCAGACGTGATGACATCAACCAGGACCTTTCCGCTCTGCTCTAAAAAGAGCCTGCCAATCTCAAGCAGACCCGGTTCATCATCGACATAGAGCACGCGGTACATATCCTTCTCCTTTGTCCCGTGCGTGGTATTGACAAGCGCGGGATATAAAGAAACCCGATCTTTTTGGATTTTAAAACTTATAAAACCGGGTTTGTCACGTCCCCGGGAGACGGGACGCCGCCGGACCGGGGCATACGCGTGGGACCGCGAGCTCTACCGGCAGTGGAACGAAGGCAAAAAAGAGTGACCGGCAGGACGCACCGGGGCTGTGCCGGTCGTGCCACGCGGCAGCGGTAAAGACGGAACAGGATGCGAGCGTCTCCCTGCCGGGGACATTCGATCTATCGAAAATGAAACGTGTGACCGCAGATCCCGGGAAGTGTCCGGTATGCGGGGTGGCAAAGGTGGAGTGGATTGACCGGGAAGCGGGAGTGATGCCTGAGCGGGCGGTGTTATGCGAAGCTCCGGTAACCGGGCACAGGTGATTTCCCGGCTGATACGGGGGGGTTTTAAGGAGGAAATACCGCGGATACCGGCCGCAAAAAACCAAAAACCCGGGACCGGTTCGTGAAATATTTATCATGGAATGCCGTATGGTATAGTCAGGTTGTAACACCGGAGATGTCCGTGAATATATTTGCCCTTCTTTCCCTTGTAAGCAGTGTCCTGATCTTATCGCTGGGCATCTTTGTTTTCGAAGAGAACCGGAAAAGCCCCGGGCACATCCTTTTTTTACTCCTGTGTGGATTTGCGTCATGGTGGGCGTTTACCGAGTCGATGATGCTTGGGGCGGAGAGCTTTGCAACGGCCGGTTTCTGGATGAAAGCGACTGCGTTATGGACCTTTGTGCCCCCGCTCGCGCTCAACTTCACCGTGGTTTTTACCCAGCCGGACTCCTGGAGAAACAAGAGATGGATCTATCCGATCCTCTATGCCCCGGCCCTGATATTCTGCTGGATTGAACTTACGAGCAGCCTGATCACAACCGCTCCCGTACAGGCATTTGGCGGGTACGTCTTTGGGTATTCCCAACAGTCCCTTTTTCCTCTCGTGGAGATCTCTTGGGCAGTTGCCCTCTCGATCATCGCAATGCTGCTCTGTGTACAATTATATTTTACCACAACCGGTCCCCGGAAAAAACAGCAGGCAAAATATATCCTAGCAGGGATCGGCATTACCGCGATGTTCGGCCTTTTGACCCAGCAGATACTGCCAGGACTCCAGTTCCCGATCCCGGATTTAACCTCGGCTTCTTTCCTGATCTTTTCCGGTTGTGTCGGGTACGCCATCTGGAAGATACAGGCTCTTTATCCTGGACCCTGCGACGGTGGCGGACAATATCCTTTCCACCATGACCGACGGGGTAATCATCCTGGACCCGGACGGGAATATCGTTGCGACAAACCAGGCCCTGTCCAGCATGGTGGGCATGGCAAAAGAACGGTGCATCGGCCTGCCGGTCAGCGATATCTTCTATCATGAATCTGACAAGGCCACGATTGTCGCGATGATCCTCGCAGAGGGATCGCTCTCCGATTATGAAACTACCTTTTGTTCAGAGGAGGGAAGGGCCATCCCGGTCAGTTTTTCCGGGTCGGTTATCCGGGATACGGACGGCAGGGTTGCCGGGTTTGTCGGTGTTTCGCGGGATATCACCGAACGCAAACGGGCAGAAGAAGCACTGCACGAGAGCGAGAACCGGTACCGGAATCTGGTTGAAACCACCGGAACCGGCTATGTCATCATTGACAAGGACGGGCGGGTAATCATGGCAAACCCGGAATACGTCCGGCTTACCGGCAGGTCAACACTCGCGGAAATTCAGGGCAGACCGGTCACCGACTGGACAGCACCGTATGATATCGGAAGGAACGCGCAGGAAGTGGAAAACTGCTCACGAACAGGACAGGTCAGAAATCTTGAGATCGATTACATAAAACCGGATGGTACAGATCCAGCCGGTGGAGATCAATGCAACGGTGATCCAGTCCGGTGCCGGAGTGAGGATCCTGACGCTGGTGCGGGACATCACCGAGCGCAAACGGGCAGAAGAAGCCCTCACCCAGGCCAGGAAAAAACTCAACGTGCTCAATGCCATCACCTTTTCCGATATCCAGAATACGATCTTTTCCCTGACAGGATATCTCGACCTGGAAAAGTCCATGCCGGCAGGTGAACACCAGCAGGGGTTCATTGACCGGGATATCGAGCTCGTGCAGGTCATTGCCGATTC
>CAWBMY010000020.1:0-62182 GCA_963790005.1 uncultured Methanoregulaceae archaeon | reverse complement strand
CCCTCTGCCCGTCCTGCGGGTACCGGTACGTGGATACCCAGCTCTTAAAAGATGCCGGGCCGGTGCGGTACGAGATGCCGGTCACGACAAAAGAAGACCTTAATGTGCGCGTGGTGCGGAGCATGACCGGTATGCTCGAGATTCCGGAGGCTCGGCGTCAGGATCGACCCGGGCCCGGCCTGCGAGGGGTTTGTGACGAATGTTGAGGGCGTGCTCGACCGGATCGCACAGGCCATTAAGATCGCGGTAAAAGACGGGGACGAGGCCGAGAGAGAGAACGGTCACGTACTCCTGGAAAAAATCGAATGCATCAAAGCCGGCGGGCTGCCGGTCACCGTGATCATCCAGGACCCGATGGGAAACAGCGTGCTTGTCTCTGATAAGGCCAAAAAAACTGCGTTTGTGCCGGACGCGCCGGATGCGTGCGGGAACTAATACCCGGGTTTTTTCTTATTTTGTGAAGATATTTTTGTACTAAAAAAGAATCAAGACGGGAAAAAATCCCGGTCAGGTCACCTGCACGTTCCCGAGCCACGCGCCGGGTTTCTCGATAACTTCCCCGACCACCCGGGCGCCTTCCACGAGTTTTGTCACCGCGTCAACAGATTCAGGCGGGACAACATAGGCATACCCCATTCCCATGTTGAACGTCCGGTACATCTCGATTGGCGAGATCTTCCCGGTCTCCTGGATCCACCGGAAGATTTCCGGAGGAGTGAGCGGGTTGTCGAACCGGAACCCGAACTTGCTGAGCCTCAAAAAGTTCAACAGTCCACCGCCCGTGATGTGGCACATCCCGTGCACCGTGCAGGTGTCGGCGACATGCAGGCTCTCGTGGTAGATCCGGGTCGGCGTGAGGAGTTCCCGGCCGAGGGTCTTCCCGCTCGAAAGTTTCTGGTCATAGTCCGCGTATTTCTCCACGATGTTCCGGGCGAGCGAGAGGCCGTTGCTGTGGACGCCGGTTGAGGAAACGCCGATGATCTTGTCGCCGGGCCTAATCTTGTCGCCGGTGACAATCCGGTCCTTGGCCTGGACCCCCATGCAGGTGCCGGCAAGGTCGAGGCCGTTCACGAGACCCTTGAGCGACGCAGTCTCCCCGCCCACGATATCGATGTTGGCCTGCCTTGCCCCCTCGTTGAGGCCAAGGCCGATCTGCGCCATCTTCTCGATCGAGAGCCGGTCAGTCGCGATATAATCCACGAACGCGATCGGTTCCACGTGCATCACGTAGAGATCGTTCACGTTCATCGCGATACAGTCGATCCCGACCGTGCTCCAGTCCTGCAGTTTATCGGCCACGAGCATCTTCGTACCCACGCCATCAGTGGTGAGGGCAAGGGCTTTGGGGCCGAAATCGATCAAGCCGGGAAAGTGCCCCACGTTCCCGAGCATCGTGTAACTGCCTTTCCGCTTGAAACTCAGGTTGTTGATCAGCGCTTTTATCGCGGTCGCTTCAAGATCGATATCGACGCCCGCATCGCGGTATGCATTCTCTGTCATTCTGATTCCTCCGAGAGCCGGAACTCGTCGTGCAGCACCCGGACCGCACGGGGGCCATCCTCCTGTTTTACCACAAACGAGATGTTCGCCTCGCTTGACCCCTGCGAGATCATCATAAGGTTGATCCCGGCCCGGCCAAGAGCCGTAAAGACCCGGCCGCCGGTCCCGGCTGCACCGGCCATACCGGCCCCGACGACCGCCACCGCACAGACATCCTTGTTGTGCGTCACCTCGCGCACGATACCGTCTTTTACGAGAAACTCAAGGGCTGCCACCGCGGTCGGGAGGTGCGATTCGTCAACGATCAAGGAGATGTTTGCCTCGCTTGACCCTTGAGTGATCATCATCACGTTGACCTCCCTGTCGGCAAGGGCAGAGAAGATCATCTTTGCGACGCCGGGCCTTCCGATCATCTGGGCGCCGTTGATGTTAATCGAGGCGACCTTGTCGATGTAGGTAAGTGCCTTTACCACCCGGCTGTCCCGGTGGCCGTTTCTCACGATCATCGTCCCGGGCGCATCGGGGTTGAACGTGTTCTTCACCCGGACAAGGATGTTTTTGCGCATCGCGGGATCGATCGAACGCGGGTGCATGACCTTTGCACCGAAGTACGAGAGACTCCATGACCTCGATGTACCAGATGCTCTTCAAGACCCGGGCGTCGTTGATGACCCTCGGGTCAGACGTCATGATGCCGTCGACATCGGTCCAGATCCAGATCTCGTCCGCATCGATACCGGCGCCGATGATGGACGCGGAGTAATCCGACCCGCTCCGGCCAAGGGTCGTGATGATCCCGCTCCCGGTGCAGCCCATGAACCCCATGATGACCGGGATCTCTTTTCTGAGGAGCGGGTCGATCTTCTTCTTGATCCGGGCGTCGCTCTCGGTAAGAGCAGTCGCCTCGCCATGCTGGGGGGTGGTGAGGATGCCGGCCTCGCAGCCGTCAAACACGGTCGACGGGATGCCGCGCTGGCGGAGCGCCGCACCGACAATCGGGGCAAGCAGCCGTTCGCCGTACGAGATGACATAGTCCTTTGACCGGGGCGTGAGCTCCCGCAGGTTGTGAATGGCAGAAAGGACGTGCTGGAGGCTCGCGAGACGCTTCTCGATCACCGCACCGACTTCTTTTGCATAATCCGGTGCAGCCCCTTCGAGGGTCTTCATGTGCCGCTCGCGGAGTGCGGCGATGAGCGGCGCAACCTCCGAGCAGTTTTCTGCAGTCGGGAGTTTTTCTGCAATCGCGATGAGCTGGTCGGTCACGCCACGCTGCGCAGATACCACGACCGCCACTTCATCCCCGGCCTTGCGGTGTTTTTCAAGGATGTCGACAACGCGTCGGATACACTGTGCATCAGCAACGGAAGTCCCGCCAAATTTCATGAGATATTTCATGTCGGTTCACTCTGGCATGTACCATTTATTTATGTAACTATACGACGCACAGAATTATAATATGCATGCAGACGACGTAGTGGACTGCCATGTGCTGGTGATCGGCAGCGGCGGTGCGGGAGTCCGGGCGGCGATCGAGGCCGCGGGATGGGCGACACTGTGCTCGTCACAAAAACCATTGCCGGGAAAGGCGGGTGCACCACGATGGCCGAAGGCGGCTACAACGCGGTGCTGAAAAAAGAGGACTCCTGCGAGATCCATTACGAGGACACGCTCAAAGGGGGGGCATACCTCAACGATCCGGAACTCGTCAAAGCGCTCGTGCAGGAGTCCCCGCTGCGCATGGCCGACCTGATCCGGTGGGGTGCGGTCTTTGATTTTACCGATAAGGATGAGATCGCCCAGCGCCCGTTCGGCGGCCAGCGGTTCCCCCGGACCTGCTACGCGGGCGACCGGACCGGCCACGAGATGATGATGACGCTTGTCGAGCAGCTCGATGCAGCGAACGTCACAAAACTCCAGGAAGTGACCGTGATCGACCTGCTCAAAGAGGGCAACCGGGTCGCGGGCGCGATTGCACTGGACGAGAACGGCTCGATCGTTGTCATCACGGCCGACAGCACGATCCTTGCGACCGGCGGAGGCACAAAGGTCTACGATGTCTCCACGAACTCGTCGAGCGGGACCGGGGATGGGTTTGCGATGGCGTACCGGGCGGGAGCGGAACTCGTCGATATGGAGATGGTCCAGTTCCACCCGACCGGCGCGGTGTACCCGTACGATGCCCGGGGCCGGTCATCACGGAAGCGGTCCGGGGCGAAGGGGGTCTCCTCAAAAACCGGCTCGGCGAACGGTTCATGAAAAAATACGATCCCGACCGGATGGAGCTCTCGACCCGGGACGTGGTCGCCCGGGCGATAGCAACCGAGATCGCAACAGGGAGGGGCACGCCGCGTGGCGGGGTGTACCTCGATGTCACCCACCTTTCACGGGAGCAGATCGAGACCCGGCTGCCGGTGATGCTCGAACAGTTCCTCAAGTACGGCGTGGACATCCGGACCGAGCCCATGGAAGTCGCCCCGACCGCCCACCACATCATGGGCGGCCTAAAGATCACGCCCGAGTGTAAGACCACGCTTCCGGGTCTCTTTGCCTGCGGGGAATCGGCAGGGGGCGTGCAGGGAGCAAACCGGCTTGGCGGAAACGCCCTTGCCGATACGCAGGTCTTCGGGAAACGCGCCGGGGAATTTGCAGCCCGGGCGGAAAAGCGGGCAAAGAAGATCGACCCGGCCCAGATCGCAAAAACAGAAGAACGGCTCGAACGGTTCCTTTCGGGAACAGAAAACCCGGCGAAAGTCCGGGAGGAACTCCAGCACGCGATGTGGAAGGGTGCCGGGATCTTCCGGGACGAGGCCGGGCTCAAAAAAGCGCTTGCGGTTGCGAGCCGGCTCCTGCAGGCGCCGATCAAAGCCGCTTCGCAGAGGAATCTTTCGGACTGCTGCATTGTCGAGAACATGTGCCTGACGGCCTCACTCATCTGCCGCTCGGCGCTGATCCGGCCCGAGTCCCGGGGCGCCCACATGCGGACCGACATTGCGCAGGAATGGGACGCGGCGCACTCGCCGTATGGCCACACGTTCATCGCGAAAAACCGCGAAGGGATCGAGAAACGGAAGGTGGCTGCATGAAGGAACTGCACGTAACCGTCCAGCGTTTTGACCCGGACAAGGACAAAGAGCCCCGGCTGGAATCCTATACGGTGAGTGTCAATGATGGCGCCCGGGTCCTCCATGTCCTGCATACGATCCACGATACGATCGATGCAACGCTCGGATACCGGTACTGCTGCGGCTCCGGGCAGTGCGGGAGCTGCGCAGTCCGGGTGAACGGGGAGCCGGTGCTCGCCTGCATGGAAGAGGCGCAGGACGGCATCACGATTGCGCCCTTAAACCTCCCGGTCAGGCTGGACCTCATCGTGGATCTCCTGCCGAAGATCGAGCAGATCGCATCGCTGAAACCGGCAGCGGAAGGCGAGACAAAACTCCCGACAAAAGCAGAGATCGATGCGATCAAACCCCTCCGGGACTGCATCGAGTGCCTTGCCTGCGTCTCTGTCTGCCCCGCGATGGACGTGACAAAATTCCTCGGCCCCACCGCGATGCGCCAGGAGATGCGGCTTGCCCTTGACCCGCGGGACACCGGCGACCGGGTGCCGGACGCGATCCGGGACGGCCTGTTTAACTGCACGAGCTGCCAGGCCTGCTACAAGACCTGCCCGAAGAAGATCAAAATCCCGGGAAAAGCGATCGAGAAACTCCGGGCGCTCGCAAACCAGCGGGGCTTCACGCTCCCCCGGCACCGGGAGGTCGAGGCGCTCATCAAAGAGACGGGCCGGAGCGTTGTCCGGAGTGCGCCATCGTTCATGGAGCAGGTCGGCACGACCATCGAGCCGATCGGGCCGGTCAGGGCAACCGTGGGATTCTTTGTCGGCTGCATGTACAACCTGCGCCAGCAGCAGTCAGCGCTTGACGCGATGGAGATCCTCAAAAGAAACGGCATCCGGGTGATCATCCCTCATGACCAGATCTGCTGCGGCTCGCCGCTGATCCGGACCGGCCAGCTGGACTATGTCGATACCTTGAGGAAACGCAACATCGATGCGTTCCGGACCCGGGGGATCGACACCGTGATGACGATGTGCGCCGGGTGCGGCTCGACCCTCAAGCACGATTACGTGACGCCGTTTGAGGTGCTGGATATCAACCAGCTGCTCACGAAATACGGGATCGAGCCCCCGGCCCGGCTCCCCATCAAAGCGACCTACCACGATCCCTGCCACCTGATGCGGGGGCAGGATGTGAAAGACGAGCCCCGGGCAGCTGATCCGGCAGGTGGTCGATCTGGTCGAAATGCCATCCATCTGCTGCGGATCGGGCGGCGGGGTGAAGTCGGGCATGCCCGAAGAAGCGGCAGCGCTTGGGAAACGCCGGGGCGAGGAGATCAGAAAGACCGGGGCCGACATTGTCATCACCTCCTGCCCGTTCTGCGAGTTCCATATCGCGAGCCACACGGACAAGCCGGTGAAAAATATTATGACGGTTCTGCTTGAGGGGTACCGGGAGAAGGACCGGCTGGCGGGAAAAAGCAAGCAGTGAAATTACATTATATTTTTTCGTCGCCCCCTCATGCACCGCCAGAGTCAAAGCGCCCGGGGGCTTTTTTTTATCTGCCTCACCGTTATTGAGATTCAACATCCCGCACCCGGGGGAAGGGGTTGTGGGAATCACCCCTAGTGCCGTGACCCCCTATGACACCGGGTATTCCGGGCCTGATTTGAGGCCCGATCACCTCACTTTTCCGGTCGGGAGGCACTCATGGGCCCAAAACCGGCACTTATTCGGGATCCAAAAGGGATTTTCATGTCGTAGAGCCCCGGCACCTAATAGCAGCGTTTCTGCGGTCGGATTTTAGAGGAAGTGCTGGCGGACGTGGGATCGAACAGAACACTTATATGGGGCCCCGGAGGGTATCCGGGAGAGTTCACGTCGGAGAATTTTTGCTGGACGCAGAATTTCCGAATGATTTCCCCTTCCAAAACCTTTCCCGGTATTGATGAAAAACTCCGACCCTCAGCCCCGGTGCTGGTGCAGATGCCTCCGTCGGAGAATGAGATCCCGCCCTCTCCGGCCGGAGTGTTTTGGATGTGTTGAACTGTACAAAATGGTGAATTCCGGTACATATTTTTGGGGATTTGACAGAATTGCCCCCGGATTGTCGGATTTCCGGGCAAATTGAACCTCTGTGGGACGCTAATAGTCCCTTTTAATAAGAGGATCTCCCTTGGGATCGGACTAGGGCACCTGAAAATGAAAAGAGAGGGGTTTCCGGAATCGGATCCGGTATTCTTGGCCGTGCGTCACACGGACAGACTAAAAAAATCTTATACCGTCTTCATCAGGTACTCATACGCCTCAAGCGCAGCCTTCGCCCCATCCCCGGCCGCGATGATGATCTGCTTGCTTTTCACCGATGTCACATCCCCGGCAGCAAAAACCCCGGCCCGGCTCGTGCGGCCATCGACATCCACGATAATCTCGCCCTGGTCGTTTAAGTCCACGAGACCGTCAAGGATCTCCGTGTTCGGCGTCCAGCCGATCTCGATAAAGACTCCATCGACACCGATGCTCTGGTCGGGCTTCCCCTCAGTCTTTATCGTGATCTGATCGAGGAACTTGTAACCCGAGAGCCCGGTAATCTGCGAGTGCAGGTGGACGGTGATGTTTTTGATCTCTTCGAGCTTTTTTATGTAGACCGGGTCCGCCTTGATCGTGCTCCTCAAGATCAGGCTCACGGACGATGCGATCCCGCTCATCTCGATCGCGGTCTGGATGCCGAGTTCCCACCGCCGACAATCGCCACCTTCTTCTCCTTGTAGAGCGGCCCGTCGCAGGTAGAGCAGATCGAGAGCCCGCGCCCGAGATACTTCTCTTCCTCCGACACGCCGAGTTTCTTTGGCTGTTTGCCCTGCGTTAAGATCAGGCTCTTTGCTTTTAAGAGCGCCCCGGACGCGGTCGTGACCTCAAAAATTCCTTCGGCCTGCACGATCCCGCTCACCCGCATCAGTTCGAGCCGGACATCGAGCGTGCGCACCTGCTCCTCGAACTTCTTCATCAAGTCTTCACCGGTGATCATCCGGTAGCCCATGTAGTTCTCGATCGCCCACGATTCGAGCGCCTGGCCGCCGATATTCTCCGAGATTACCAGGGTCTTTAAGAGTTTGCGTGCGCAGTACATCGCCGCGGTGAGCCCTGCCGGGCCGGCACCCACGATGATCGCATCGTAGAGTTCGTTCTCCGCCGGGGTCCCGAACAGTTCGTTCAACCTTGCTGAATCAAACCCGACAATCACCTCGTCATCGACCATGATCACCGGCACCCCGCGCTGGCCCGAGAGATCGATCATCTTCTTTGCCGCTGCGGCATCTGCACCGACATCGATTGGATGTATAGGGACACCCTGCTTCTCGAGGAATGCCTTTGCCATCCGGCAGTACGGACAGTTTTTGGTGGAATAAACGGTGACCATACTCATGAATGCGAAGAGGTTTCCGACGGATATAAAGATTGTGCAGATGCAGATGCGGAGCAATGGCTATAAGCGCAAATTTCTTTTCCCGTGAACCCTAATACACCATTCATACAACAGACAGGATAGTCACCATGCACACGCACGCCGGCCGTAGCCCCTTTGGGGTAATTGTCTGGGGAATTGTATTTGTGCTGCTGATCAGTATTCCTGCGTGTTGCTGCAGCATCCGGTACAGCACCTGTTGCCAGCGGCCCGGCGGTCTATCTCAACTTCAACGAGGGAAGTCGGCAGTCCAGCCCTTGATGCATCCGGGAACGGAAACACCGGCACTATCCACGGCAACGTACTCCGGGTCTGAACAATGCGGATGCGTGAAAGCGCTGGTTCTGGACGGGAATGCGAATTATGTCTCCATCCCGTACACCTCACAGAATCATCCTGCCGATGCCATCACGGTCTCTCTCTGGTTCTACGTAAACGAGTACGGTACCCCAGACACTGCTCTCGACATACGATAATGGAGGAGGGTACCGGCTCGGATTCGATGACGGGAACGATCTCTGGTGGACGCTGGCTCTTGATAATTCCAGGGATGTGTCCGTGGTTATCCCGCACGAGAGTATCAGCACCCGGGCAATGGCACCAGGTGACCGGTACGTATGACGGCCAGACCTCCACTATTTATCTTGATGGCATTCTCCGCAACCAGGTAAATGCAACCGGGATAATCCACTACACAGATAATAATTATGTTCAGATCGGCGCCAATGCAGGGAATGCAGAGGCGCCCGACCAGAACCATCCCGATTATCTTAACGGGGGGATCGATGAAGTCAGGATCTACAACCGGGCACTTTCCTACGGGGAGGTCATGGATGACCGGTTCCTGTGCACCGCTGCTCCGGGAACAGGTATCCTGTCACTCCCAAACAGCACGGCACCCGCCTTTCTTACCTCGGGCACTATCTACTGGGTGTCGGGGAGAGCACATCAAGGGACCTGACCTTTTCAAACCGGACCGAAGAGGGGGTCTGGCATATTGCAGTCCCGCCCGGCTCGCAGCTGACCGTGCAGGCCACGGATGCCTATTCAGGAGTCTATCCGGATGAATGGTACGTGGAACTCAAAGACCAGGACACCCGGCTCACGCGGGCGGTCGCTTTCCCGGCCACCAACAACGCACCCGTCACCGGCACCATCGCGTCGGGCAATGCCACGGTGCTCGTGCACTACTTCGGCGGCCCAGACCGTTTCCCGGCGGGTGTGAGCGTCACGTTCACCTGCACAGAGCCAAAGAGCCCGAACCCGGTATCTTCGCTGCCAAAGGCAATCCTTGAATACCCGATCATTGTGATCTACTCTGCATCATGGGCGACGCTGATTGCTCTTGTGGTGGTCATATTCTGGGCCCATAAGCGACGCAGCAAACCATAAACCCGTTTTTAACCTCACGATTCGGGATTCTGCTCATATATCGGGGTGCAGTGGATTTACGGAGCACCGCTTTTAAAAAAAGTTACAGGGTAATTTCGCGGAACTGTTTTCCGAATACCCCGCAGATCGGGCACTTGTCCGGGGCCTTTCCGATCTCGATATTGCCGCAGACCGGGCAGAGGAAGATCTTTTCCCTGCCGAGATCGTGACCGGCTTTGAGGGCAGCGAGGGCCTTTTTGTACAGGCCTGCATGCACTTCCTCTGCCTTCATGGCAAGGGTAAACGCAAGCACCGCATCGCTCTTCTTCTCGGATTCGGCCTCCTTGACAAAGGCGGGATACATGGAAGTATACTCGTGGGTCTCCCCTTCGATGCTTCCTTCAAGGTTCTTCTGGGTTGTGTCGATGGCCCCAAGCACTTTTAAGAGTTTCTTTGCGTGGATGGCCTCGGCCTCTGATGCCGCCTTGTACAGTGTTGCAATATTTTTGAACCCTTCGGCAGCAGCTTTTTCGGAAAACGCGAGATACTTCCGGTTTGCCTGCGATTCGCCGGCAAATGCGTCCATTGCATTCTTTTGGGTTGTCATGCGGGAAGGTATAGTAGAGGTGTTACTTAAAGATTCTTCATGGGGCAGAACCGTTCAGCAAAATCGTCAGGATCCCGATATCTGCCCGGAATAAATATGAAAGGAGTTATAGACCAGGGAAAACCACGCATACGTATGCGTGAACAGGTGCCGGCCCAGTGTATTTGTCCGGCTCCGGGTCGCATCATGAAAAAGATGAAAGATGTCCCTGAGCATGACCGCCCGCGGGAAAAGATCGCAAAAAAAGGCGTAGTGGCACTCACCGATACGGAGCTCATCGAGGCCATCCTCGGGAGAGGGATAATAAACCGGGATGTCCGGATGATCGCACGGGACATCGCCGCGATGTTGGGTGATCATACCCGGGAGATCCGGTATGAGGATGTGCTGGCCATCGGGGGCATCGGGCCGACAAAAGCCGCCCAGATCATGGCCTGCCTTGAACTCGGGCGCCGCATGGTACGAACCGGCCGATGACCGTAAAGATCCAGAAACCGGAGGATGTCCTGCCGCTCGTGGGGACCTACCGGGAAAAACCGCAGGAATATTTCATCTGCATCAGCCTTACCGGTGCCGGAGAGGTGATCAAGAGCCGGGTGGTCACGATCGGCATCCTCAACCACAGCCTCGTCCATCCCCGGGAAGTATTTGCCGGGGCGATCACCGACCGGGCGGCCTCGGTCATCTGCGTGCACAACCATCCGTCGGGATCGCTTGACGCAAGCACACAGGATATCGCCATCACCCGGCAGCTCCAGGAAGCAGGAACCCTGCTTGGGATCCAGCTTCTCGACCATATCATCATCACAAAGACCGGTTTTTCCAGCATGAAAGAGAAAGGGCTGGTATGATGCGGTCGATCCCGGAAACGGTGATGAGATCAGATGCACCGGACATCGCAGATATCCTGACCGATCGGGATCTTTTTAGGTCCGCCGGGTCTCATTTACAGGAGAGATCGGATGAAAACCGGCGTTAATGTATCATTTCTCCGGAGATTGCCCGGATGCGGCAAGCGACGCTCCCAGGGCAAATCCTTTTTTATACGCTGCATCGAGAAGATCCGGCCTTGTTTTGATATCCTTGATCCGGTCCATGCCGTTTATCAGGAGCTCGTCACGGTACTGGCAGTCGATGATGTCGAAAAACGCCCTGACGGTCAGTTTCGGCCCGACAAATACTTCCGGGATATCCATCCCGGAGATGCAGATGAAAAGACCGTTGCGCCCCGCTTTCTTTTCGGGGGAGACGAGAGGTTGTTTCCGGAGATACTTGGCCATGAAAAAGACCTGGAACCGGTCCATGAACGATTTGAGGGTGCCGGGAATTCCCATCGTCATCACCGGGGTGGCGAGGATCAGGCTGTCCATATCCACAAATTTCGGGTAGATCTGCTGCATATCATCATCGAGGATGCAGGTCTCGTGATCCTGGCAGAAAAACATCTCCTGGCAGGCCTGGAAATCGAGGCAGGTCACCGGGATTAGCTCGACAGTGCAGCCGGCGTCCTCTGCTCCCTGAGCGCCCGTGCAAGCAACTGTGCGGTATTGCCCTCGGGAAGGGGACTGCCCAGGAGCCCGATGATCTTTTTACTCATACCAGCATTGGGGAAAAAAACGCAATATAGTTTTGCATTCAGAAAAAGAACGGCGGAAACGTCCGCTGGACAACGGACAAGAGTGTACGAACACAACTGATATATATTATTGACATAGAAGTGAAGTCTGGTGATTAATCTGACCGAACAAAAGACGTATACGGCAGGCCAGAAGGTCGGGCCGGGAAATACGTGTGTATCGACTGCGGCAAGGAATTCACCCTCGACAAGAGCGAGCAGGATCTCCGTAAATGCCCGGCCTGTTCCTGCGAGGAATACCAGTGCTTCCCGATGACCCATATCCGACCGGACATCAAGACTCCTGAAGATGCAAAAAACCCGCCCAGACGCGGCAAGAGTTTCCAGTAATTTCTCATTTTTCCGGCAACGGTACTGCCAGTTGTGAATGCCCGGACACCCACAAGGGGATTTTCGGGGCTTGTTGCGAAAAAAGCACGTGCATGTGAATCAACCCGTTTAACGAAAGGAAGAATTTAGAGTATGGTGAATGTATCCGCAGAAGGGCAGATCTTCAAATGCGAGATCTGCGGGAATGTCGTGATCGTAAAAGAAGCCGGCGGCGGAGAACTGATCTGCTGCGGGGAACCCATGAAACTGGAGAGTGAATGAGTATGGTAGTAAAGAAGCCTGTTACAAAGAAACCTGTAGTAAGGAAAGGTACCGAAAAAGAACTCAAAAGCCTTGGAAAGAAGATCGGAAAAGTGCCCAAATTCTTCAAGGAACTGACCGTCAACGACCCCGATATGTACAACCTCGTTATCAAGACTGGAAGATCACATCTGGGATGATGGCAAGCTCACAAGGAAGACCAAGAAGCTGATCGCGATTGCGATTGCAGCGGCACTCCGCGACCAGCACGCTGTCCATGCCCAGCTGATCGGGGCGGCAAATCTCGGTGTCACAAAAGCCGAGGTCGAAGAGGCGCTCCGGGTTACGTTCCTGCTCTCGGGTATGCCGGCCTATGTCTATGGCAAGGCCCAGCTCGATGAAGTGATGAAGAAATAACCCGGCTGCTGGTATGACGGAAGAAGCCTGTATGAGTTTTCCGGTGCTGGGTGAACCTGCACCGGATTTTGAAGCGGAGACCACGCAGGGTCCGATCAAACTCTCGGACCTGAAGGGGAAATGGGTGGTGCTGTTTTCGCATCCCGCCGATTTTACCCCGGTCTGTACAACGGAGTTCATGGCGTTTGCCGCGATCCACGATGAACTCGCAGCACTCAACGTGAAGCTCATCGGGTTTCGGTTGACAGCGTATCGGCACACCTTGCATGGGTCAGAAACATCAAGGAGAAGATGGGTGTCACCATCCCGTTCCCGGTCATTGCCGACCTGAACATGAAAGTGGCAAAGAAGTACGGCATGATCCACCCGGCGCAGAGCTCGACCGCGGCAGTCAGGTGCGTGTTCTTTATCGATGACAAGGGCATCATGCGGGCGATGATCTACTACCCGCTGCAGAACGGCCGGTTCATGCCCGAGATCATCCGGCTGGTAAAAGCGCTCCAGACGACCGATAAGCACAAGGTGTCGACGCCTGCCAACTGGCAGCCGGGCGACAAGGTGGTCGTGGCGCCGCCAAAGACTGCTGCCGAGATGGACAAGCGCTTAAGCGAAGGGTACGAGTGCAAGGACTGGTACCTCTGCTTTAAGAACGTATGAAGAAATGTATCCCGTTTTTTTCCCTGGTTTTTTGATCTATGCGCCGGCTGCTCATCCGTACCATGGGATCGGAATCTGATACCGGTAGTACCGTCATCCAATAATTTTTCACCCACCATCGCCAAGCATCATCTATGCCCATAAAAGTCCTCGCGTTTGCCGGAAGCCCGCGCCGGCACGGCAACTCGGAGACCCTGCTTGACTGGACGCTTGCCGCCATGGCAGACGAGCCGGATGTCACGGTCGAGAAAGTCCCGCTCACCGAGGCCAATATCAATCCCTGCCGGGGGTGCAACGCGTGCGAGAAACTCAACAAGTGCATCCAGCGCGACGGGATGGACACCTGGCACGATAAGATCATCGAAGCGGACTGCATTGTCCTCTCCTCCCCTATCTTCTGCATGGGCCTTGCCTCGCAGGTAAAAGCCCTCGTGGACCGGGCGCAGGTCTTCCGGTCCCGGAAATATGTGCTCAAACTGCCCGTTGTCCCACCGGAGCGGATCGGTAAACGCATGGGCGTGTTCCTTGCAACGGCCGGCCAGACCTGGCCGCATGTCTTTGAGGCGGCGGTGCCCTCGGTCAAGTGCTTTTACCACGTTATCGACATAAAGGACGCAGACATCAGGTACCTGATGGTAAACGGCGTGGACGAGAAAGGAGCGATCGAACGCCACCCCACGGCCCGAAAAGATGCGGAAGCCCTCGGGAAAGCGGTCATTGCCGAACTCAAAGTCCGGCTGGGTGCAGGAGCCGGAAAATGACCGTCACGGTCCTTGGGATATCCGGGAGCCCGCGCCGGCACGGGAACACCGAGACGCTCCTTGACAGTTTCCTTGACGGGGCCAGAGTCGGCCGGGGCAACGGTCGAAAAAGTGGTGCTCAGGGATCTCAATTACTCACCCTGCCGGGGATGCAACGCCTGCCATAAGACCGGCGAATGTGTGGTAAAAGACGATGCCCCGGGCCTGTACGAAAAGATCCTTGCCGCCGACTGCGTTGCAGTCGCTTCCCCCATCTACAGCATGGGGATCACGGCCCAGCTCAAAGGGTTCATCGACCGGGCGCAGTATCTCTGGGCCCGGAAGTTTCTCTTAAAAACACTGGAATTTTCCGAAGATCACATCAAAAAACACAAGGGCGTTTTTATCTCGACCGCCGGGCAGAACATGGCGCACGTATTCGACAGTGCGTTTCCTGCGATCACCGCCCTCTTCCATGGCACGGGATTTGATTATTCTGAAAATATTGTTGCGAACAACATGGATACGTACAACGGGATCAAGAACCACCCGACCGCTTTAAAAGAGGCGTACGAAAAAGGGCAGCAGGTCGTGCAGGATCTGGAAAATCTCAAAAGTACGTGAAAACCGGGGATCTCACCAGGGATGTCAACAGGAATATTATAGTTTCTGCTTTTTTCAGGTGTTAAAAAAAGATTAGAAAGAGAGCAGATAGAACGATCCCACGAGCACACCAAACGCGGCGACAATCAGGATGACAAAGACCGCCGGGTTCCACGCGAGCACCTTCCTGCCGTCAAGTACGCTCACCGGCAGCATGTTGAACGCCGCAATCATCGCGTTGACCTGAAGCCCGACGATGCCGACAAGAGTAAAGACGTTTGCCCCAAAACCGGAGGATAATCCGCCATAGAGAAGCAGCCCGGCAAAAGGTATACAGAGGATCAGGTTTGTTATCGGCCCGGCCGCCGAAATCTTCCCGTTCTCCTCCCGGTTGATCGTCCGGCCATCGGCCCTCGTGTTGTAGATCATCGTCGCACCGGGGGCGGCAAACACGACACCCACAAGAGCGGCAAGGGCGACGGCGACAAGGAGCATCATATTGTCTTTCCGGAACTCTGCCCAGTACCCGTATTTTATCGCAGTAAACTTGTGCGCCATCTCGTGGAGGATGAACCCGAATAAGACCACCACGAGCGATACCCCGAAGTAGACGAGAGCGGTAACGGCACTGACACGGCCGGAATTAAAGTTCAGAAACCCGCCGGGCGAAATGAAGATGATCGCAAATGAGATGGATATGGCAATCCACGCGACAAAGAGGTCAGCTTCTTCGCGCCGGGTAATTCGTTCAAGCATGAAACCACCGGATCAGATAGGGTTTTTATCTCATATCTGTCTTCGTGTCTGACGCTTGAGATCGCGCTGTCATCACGTTTATCCCCTTTTCCGGCAATTGTACTTTTATATGACGATTGAAGAGGTCCGTGCGCAGATCACCCAGATCGATGAGGAGATCATCCACCTCATCGCACAACGGCAGAACCTGGCAAAGAAGGTTGCATCCGTCAAGCAGGAAAATGGTATACCGGTCCACGACAACCAGCGCAAGATCGATGTGCTGGAGTATGTAATGAAACTCGCAAAGGCACACAAGATCGATCCCGTCCCGGTAAAATCCATCTTTGAGACGTTGATCTCGATGAACGAGAAAGAGCAGCGGGCGACCATGGGGAAATCCGTCCCGTCAAAAAGAATTGTCAGATAATTTTTATTCTTTTTTTGCAGGTTTTAATAAAAACAGGTGGGTTTCTGCCGGTTACAGGAATGTGGGGCCGACAAGGATAAAGATCCCCACAAGGACCATGACGACACCGATGGCGACCCTGAGCGCCCGCCGGTTTGAGAGCCGCCACGTGTTGACCCGCTCCGGGGGCAGCCCGAAGACCACCACGAGCAGGATCACGATCAGCGGCAGGACGAAGATAAAGTTGTACAGCAACAGGTAGGGGATGCCCTGTGCAAGGGTCATGGTGTTGCTCACAAGGCCCAAGATGACAAGGTAAATCCCACCGGCACAGGGTAGTTCGAAGATCCCGACAAGGATGCCAAGGACAACCGCCGCGGGAAGCGTCGCCGTCCTGATGTACCTTTCAAGAACCGGTTTTTTCGACTCCGGGATGGCAAGGAGGAACCCTTCTTTTTTGATCGCAGCATCGACGATGTTTACCAGGCCGAGCACGATTGCTATCGCCGCCGCCGCTGTTGCAATAAATGACGAGATCCCCGACCCGGAGATATGGATAAAGGAGAGGACACCGAGGCCCGTGATAAGATAGAACAAAAAGACCGATGAGATGAAAGCGATCCCGACCATCAGAACCTGCCGGCGGGTCTGGAGCGCGATGATCGAGAGCAGCAGGATGATTAAGACGGCGAGGCCGCAGGGGTTGATGCTTGCGATCCCGGCACACACGATCACAAAGGGCACGGTCAGGGACGAGACGGTGCCGGGGCAGTTCTCCGTGACAGTGCTGTTCGCCGTTAGCATTCCGGGTGGGGGAGGCAAGCTCCTGCCGGATCGCTGCGTCCAGCCGGTCCCGGATCTGGTCTTCACCCACAAGCGCCACGTTCCCGATAATTATCGTTGGCACCCCGGGCGAGTCGATGCCAAGGGCCTTGTCCATGGCAAAGAACCGGGCCTGGCTCGTTGCGTTATGGTAGACCTCCAGCTGCTTGAGGTCAAGCGACGGGTACTTTGCTGAGGTCTCGTTGATAAAGGGCTCTATGGCATCGCAGTGGCTGCACCCATCGCCATAGAAGAAGTACGCGGTGACGGTGGGCGAAAAAGAGGCAGCGGATTTCGGATTTACTGTACCGGATTCACCTTTTTTTTTTCGATGGCCTGCACGTATGCTTCCATTTTTGCAGGGATGTCAACTTCACCGACAAGCACGGTCTTCCCGATGACAACTTCGGGGACGCCGGAAGGGGAGGAGATCCCGGCCTGCGCATTTACCTGCGTATAGATCTGCTGGTTTGTCTGGTTATACCAGACTTCAAGTTTCCTGATATCCACATCCGGATATTTTTTTGTGATGTTTTCTATGAAGGGGTCAACTTTCGCGCAGTGCGGGCAACCCTGGCCATAGAAATAATAGACAATGTTGTCGCTGGCATCGGCAGCCGATGGCGTGGCTGCAGGAACCGACGGCGTGACGTAAACAACGTAGGCCACGCTTGCAGCTGCAATGACAACAAACAGGGTAACGATAATTTTTATGAGTTTATCCATCCAGTGACACCTGCCCGCTCCCGGGAGATTTCGTACCTGAGTGTTAACCCGTTGTGCAAAAAAACCTAATGGAGGGAGATCATTGTTCCCACGCCATCATGGGTAAAGAGTTCGAGGATGAGATTATGCTCAACGTTTCCATTGATGATGTGGGAATAACGGACGCCGTTTTCCACCGCTTTTATGACCGAGGTCACTTTCGGGATCATCCCTTCACCGATTGCACCTGAAGAGAGAAGAGCACGGGCTTCCTCAATAGAAAGTTTGCGGAAGACATGGGTCCTTTTCGCGTCCATGACACCATCGACATCGGTCATGTTGATACAGCTTGAATGCCTTGAGCGCCACAGCAATATCACCTGCGGCTGTATCTGCATTGATGTTGAGACTGCCCCCGAACCGGTCGATCGCGATGGGTGAAATCACCGGGATGTAACCCTGATCGAGAAGGGTATTTAAGAGCGACGGATCGATCCATTCGATCTCCCCGACATGGCCGAGGTCCACCTCCTGTTCCACGCCCTTTACATTGACTTTCTGGAGATCCAGCTTCTTTGCGATGATGATATTGCCATCGCTTCCCGAGAGCCCGACACCCTTTGCACCGCATTTGGCGATAAGCGAGATGATGCCCTTGTTGATCTTTCCGACGAGCACCATCTGGGCGATCTCAAGCGTCTCCTGGTCGGTGACCCGGAGCCCGCCGACAAAGACCGACTCTTTCCCAAGGGCCTTCATCTTCTCGGTGATCTCCGGGCCGCCGCCGTGGACGAGTACGACCCGGATCCCGACATAGTGGAGGAGTACCGCATCCCGTATCGCATTTTCAAGGACGACCGGATCGACCATCGCATGGCCGCCGAGCTTGATCACGATGGTCTTGCCGTGAAACTGCTGGATATAGGGGAGGGCCTCCATGAGGACGTCCTCGCGCTTCATCATGTCGTGTACCTCCCGTTGATCTCGACGTATTTCTCGGTGAGGTCGCAGCCCCACGCGGTGGCTTCTTCTTTCCCCGCACCAAGGTCGAGGATAAAGAGGACCTCCTTCCCGTGCATCGCGGCTTTTGCCTTCGCGAGATCGGCGATGATCTCACCGGTTTTCACCAGCGGGTACTGGTTCTTCCTGTCACTGATCCAGAGCGAGACCGCGTTCGGGTCAAACTTCACGCCGGCCCGACCGGCCGCCGCCACAACCCGGCCCCAGTTGGGGTCTTCTCCATAGACCGCGGTCTTCACAAGCGGGGACTCGATAACGACCTTTGCGACTTTTGCGGCAGCGGCCTCTTTGGGCGCACCCTTTACGGTGACTTCGAGGAGCTTTGTTGCCCCTTCGCCATCGGCCGCGATCTGCCTGGCGAGAATACGGCAGCACTCTTCGAGCGCGACTGAGAACTCTTTCTCGTTGACCTTCCCCGCTTCCCCGGTTGCCGTGCAGAGTGCAATATCGTTGGTGCTCGTGTCGCCATCGACAACGACCCGGTTGAACGTCCGCTGTGCAGCGAGTTTGAGCGCAGCCTTGAGCGGTTTTTGCTCGACCCGTGCATCGGTATAGATGAAGGAGAGCATGGTGCCCATGTTGGGGGCAATCATGCCGCTGCCCTTTGCTATCGACCCGATCGTAAAACTTTCATTTTTAATGAGCGCGTGCTTGGGTCGCGTATCGGTCGTCATAATGGCATGAACTGTGCGATCCTCGGCATCCGGATTTGAGGTAAGTTTGAGAGCCACATCGGAACACTGGCGCCGGATCAGAGGAAGGTCGAGGTACCGGCCAATAACCCCGGTACTTGCCACACCGACTGACGTTTCATCCACGCCCAGTGCGGATCCGGCATATTCCGTCATGGTGACAGCGTCATTGTACCCCCTCTTCCCGGTGTAAGCATTCGCGCAGCCGCTGTTGGCGATGACGGCTTCCAGTTTTCCTGCTTTAATCTGCTTTCGCATTAGTTCGATGGGGGCCGCCTTTGCGAGGTTCTCGGTAAATACGCCGGCCGCCGTACCGCTTGCACGAATCAGGGCCAGACCGAACTTTCCTTCCTTTACCCCGTATGCGGTGACACCTTTTACCGCACAGATACTCTTATAGACCATGTTCCTGTTCCCTCCGCTGGTAGTGGTTCCTTTTTTCGTTGGATGTATCAGTTTGAATAGGATGCGCCGACTGCCTGGACAATATCGGCGCGGGTGAGTATTCCGACCAGTTTTTTTCCTTCAAGCACCGGCAGCCGCGCGATGCCTTCCTTAAGCATCAGTGCGGCAGCAGCCTCGATATCCATATCCCCGGTTGCGGTAACAACCCGGTGGGTCATCACTTTTTTTACCGGCAGATCCCCGATATTGCGCAGGGCATCCTTGGTCTTCTCCCAGTTGACATATTCCCGTATTGGCACTTCGATAATCTCAAGGGGCGACGGGAGCCAGAGATCATCGGACAGTTTCTTGGTCTCCAGTTGTGCGATGACATCGGATTCCGTGATGATTCCGGCAAGGGTGTCCCCTTCCACCACCGGCAGTCCCCCGATGTGATGCTGGCGCAGGATCGCAACCGCATCGCGGAGCGGGGTATCTATCGTGCAGGTCAGGGGATTTTTTGTCATGGCTTCTGAAACAAGCATGGTGTTCACTCCCTTATGGCAGCAGCCCGGCCGCGATAAGACCGTCGGTTTCCTTAAACCCGCACATGATGTTCATATTCTGGATGGCCTGGCCGCTTGCACCCTTGACGAGGTTATCGATCGCTGACGCCACGACCACCCGCAGGCCTTCGCTCTCGACCATGAGATCGCAGAAGTTGCTGCCCCGGACTGCCGAGAGCATCGGCTTCTGGTACCGGACGAAAAACTCGTCCCTGTAGAAGTCCTGGTACAGCTTTTCGACCTCTTTTGTTTCCATGGGTTCTTCGAGGAGGATGTGAGCGGTGGTGAGAATCCCCCGGTTCACCGGGACGAGGTGCGGGGTGAAGTAAATCTTCGCCTTTGACCCGAGTTTTGAGAGTTCCTGCTTCATCTCTGCAAGATGGCGGTGGCTGGTCCACTTGTACGGGCTGACGTTGTCGCCCACATTGGGGTAGTGGGTGGTCGCGGACGGGTTATCCCCGGCCCCGCTCACGCCAGTCTTTGAGTCAAAGATCACGGTATGGGCATACTTTGCGAGGGGGGCCGCGGCAAGCGTTGCGCCGGTAGGGAAGCACCCGGGGTTTGCAACAAACTTTGCGTTGACACATTCCTTCCGGTGCAGCTCGGGGATACCGTACGGGGCGGGGAAATAATCCGTGTGCAGGACACCGTAGACCTTCTCAAACGTCTCCTTTGAAAGACGGTAATCGGCACTCAGGTCGACAACTTTTATTCCCCGCGAGAGGAGTTTTCCTGCGATGGACATGGCCGCGGTATGCGGAACCGCGAGGAATGCCACGTCTGCATCGATGGCATCCGGTGTCAGGTTCTCAAATTTTAGATTCGTGAATCCTTTGAGATGGGGATGGATCTGGTCCAGAGGTGTCCCTGCCAGTTTGCGCGATGTGGCGCAGACAACCTCCGCGGAAGAATGGTGGTACAGGAGGCGGACCAGCTCGCCACCGGCATACCCGGAAGCCCCGACAATCGCAACTTTCATACAGGAGTGTATTTTTTTTTGAAAACTTAACCCTTTGCGGGGAGGAGATGCAACAATTCCGGTTATATGCAAAAAGAGAGCAAAATAAAGCGTTTTAATCCGGATTCCCTGAAGCCCCGCAGGGAATCAGGTTTCGAGTTTCCGGGTGTAAATATCGAAGATCCTCTGGGCAAGGGACTCGATCCGCTGCCGGTCTTCAAGACCCTCCAGCAGATCGGCCGGGATGGCATCGCGGCCCTTGCTCGCCCCGAGGTATGCCCCGCAGAGAAAACCGATGGTGTCGGTGTTCCCGCCAACGTGGGCAGCAACGGTCAGGAGGTCGGCAGGGCGCTGGTACCTCTTAATCAGGAAAAATGCGATGGGAAGCGTCTGGTACAGCGAAACATCGTTTCCGATCCTGAGGACTGCGGTATCGGTTTCCGTCCCCTCCGCTTCCAGTTTGAGGGCGTTATGGATCTTGCTGCCCAGAACATCATCCTCATTCTGCGCCTGCACGAGGGCTTTATCTACCGGGTCGGGGCTCTCATGAATCGCATAATACAACAGCGTGATAAACGTGGAGACCGCGGCGTGGGCTGCCGGGTGGGTATGGGTCACCGAGCAGGCCCGGACCGCCCGCTCGGTACCCTCATGGACATCGGGAAAGGCAAGGGCAAACGGGAGCGCCGGGGGAAGACAACCGGCAGTCGTGGACTTCACGCCGCAGGAGGAGGTCTTTGCTGATAGCATATGATCGCAGGCGGCGGATACCGACCCGTCCGGGAACCGGAGTGCCTCGCGTGCATAAAACTCTTTTAGGGCAAGGCCATACCGTTCGTCCGTATACCTGCCGTCGGCCAGCAGCGTTGCCACGAGAATCATTATCTGGGTATCGTCAGTGTACTGGCCGGCTGCAAGACGGTCATTGGGGTGCCCCTTGTATGCCCTGCGGTACCCGTACCTCATCTTGGTAAGGCCGGGCATCGTGCTCTCGTTTGGCATGCCAAGGGCATCGCCCACCGCCGCACCGAGCATGCATCCCTTCATTCTGTCCAGCATTAATACAATATTGAAAGACTCCGATAGATAATGATTCTTGTATTTTCATATTTTGGCAAATTTGCCCGCAAATTGCGGCGTTCAATGTATTCCTGCAGCATCTGGTGACAGGAGAGAGATTTTTATATGCGCAGATAAATTCACTGTCCGGGTATATCCCGGGCCACTAAAATTTATATAACAATTTAACATGATTAATAGTGTAAAATTGGGGGAGAGATGAACGAAGACTTTGATGTCAAACTCGTGGAGAACGCGAAGTACTATACGCCGGATGCGGAGTACAAGCGTGCCTCATGGATAGGAGACTACCAGAGAACCTACGAGAGGTTCCTGTCCGATCCCGATGCGTTCTGGTGTGAGGTAGCTAAAGATCTCGAATGGATCCGGCCGTGGGATCAGATCCGCGAATGGAAGTATCCCTATGCCAGATGGTTTGTCAACGCACAGCTGAACATCACCGCCAACTGCCTCGACCGCCATGTGACCGGCGACCGCCGGAACAAGGTGGCCCTGATCTGGCGGGGAGAGGAAGGGAAGGAGCGCGTATATTCGTACCAGCGCCTGCTGGGCGAGGTTATGAAATTTGCAAACGGCCTGAAAAATCTCGGCGTGAAAAAAGGCGACCGGGTCTGTATCTACATGCCTATGGTCCCGGAGCAGACTCATCGCAATGCTCGCCTGCGCCCGGATCGGGGCCGTCCATTCCGTCGTCTTTGCCGGATTCGGGACCACCGCGCTGAACATGCGGATCAAGGATGCGGAGGCAAAAGTAGTGATCACCGCAGATATCTCGATCCGGCGCGGCAAGGCAATTCCCCTGATCACCATCGTGAAAGAGGCCATCGACAACGCACCTTCCGTAGAACACATCGTCATGTACCGGAGGCGCAAGGAGCCCCCGGTCGAACTCCGCCCGGACGGGAGCACGATTTCTACGGAATCATGGAGGGTGTACCGGCATACTGTCCTGCCGAAGTGATGGACGCAGAAGACCCGTTGTTCATTCTCTACACGAGCGGATCAACCGGCACACCCAAGGGCGTCGTCCACACCTGCGGGGGCTACATGGTCGGTACGTATTACACCACGAAGACCGTCTTTGATCTCAAGGAGCGAGACATCTACTGGTGCACGGCAAGACCCCGGCTGGATCACCGGCCACTCTTACATCGTATACGGCCCGCTCGCTGTCGGGGCAACGGTGTTTATCACGGAGATTACCCCGGACCACCCGGACACCGGCGACTGGTGGAAACTGATCGAGGAGCAGCAGATCTCGGTGTTCTACACGGCACCGACTGCGATCCGGACCTTTATGAAGGTGGGGGAGGAGTGGCCGGACCGCTACAACCTCACCTCTCTGCGCATCATCGGGTCGGTTGGAGAGCCGCTCAACCCTGAGGCATTCGAATGGTATTACCGGGTGATCGGGAAGAGCAGGTGCCCGATCGTGGATACCTGGTGGCAGACCGAGACCGGCATGCAGATCATCACAACGATGGTCGGCGAACCGATGCGCCCCGGTTTTGTGGGCAAGGCGATCCCCGGCGTCGAAGTGGATGTCGTGGACAAGGACGGAAAGCCGGTACCACCGGGCACCGGTGGATTTCTCGTGATCAAAAAGCCGTGGCCATCGATGCTGCGCACGGTATACAAGAATGATGAGCGGTACCGGAAATACTGGGAGACCATTGAAGGGTGCTATGCCGCCGGTGACCTCGCGGTCAAGGGATCTGACGGGTACATTATGGTGATCGAGCGGGCCGATGACATTATCATCGTCTCCGGGCACAACATCGGGACGGCAGAAGTGGAGAGCGCACTTGTCTCCCACCATGCGGTGGCAGAAGACTGCGGTGATCGGGAAACCCGATGCAATCAGGGGAAATTCAATCAAGGCCTTTGTCATCCTCCGTGTCGGCAACACGTCAAGCCAGAAACTGACCCAGGACCTGATGTATCACGTGCGCATGACGATCGGACCCATCGCAGTCCCGCACGAGATCGAGTATGTCGACAAACTCCCGAAAACCCGCAGCGGCAAGATCATGCGCCGGGTCTTGAAAGCAAAAGAACTTGGTCTGGACCTCGGAGATGTTTCGACACTCGATGAATAAAAGGTGCAGAGTACCGGTAACGACTGATGAATGACAAAAAGGTGAAAAAACCATAAACAGGATAGTATATTATGCAAAATGAGACGCCACAACAGGTTACTACCGTCAAAAATCTGGACATAACAGCAAACCCGGCACCCCTCGGGCTGCTCGGGTTTGGTATGACCACGGTGCTCCTGAACCTGCACAACGCGGGGTTCTTTGCACTCGGTTCCATGATCCTCGCTATGGGGATCTTCTACGGGGGCCTCGCGCAGATCATTGCCGGTATCGAGGAGTGGAAGAAGAACAACACGTTCGGAGCGACCGCATTCACTTCCTACGGGGCGTTCTGGCTGACGCTTGTCGCCCTGCTGGTGCTCCCGAAACTGGGCCTTGCCGCTGCACCGGATGCGACCTCGATGGCTGCCTACCTTGCGATGTGGGGGATCTTCACGCTGGTCATGTTCATCGGGACTCTGAAAGCGAATCGCGCCCTCCAGCTGGTCTTTGCAACGCTCGCGATCCTGTTCTTCCTGCTCGCCATCGGTGAGGCCTCCGGGAACGGAACCATCACCGTGATCGCAGGATATGAAGGGATCCTCTGCGGGTTCCTCGCGATCTATGCGGGCCTTGCACAGGTCTTAAACGAGATGTACAAAAAGACCGTGGCACCCCTCGGGTAAATCCTGTCACATCCTTCTTTTTTTGTCACGCGGACCGGAACCGCACGATCGGTACCCTGCACGTTACGACGACCAGAAAATCTTCTTCCGCTGGGCAATCCGGTAACCGGAGATCACCTGGATAAAATCCCCGAATTCCCGGTTGAGTGCCTGATCTCCCGAATCTACATATAAAAGTGGTGTCTCCCGCAGCTTATGAGGCGTTGCAACAACGATCAGGTTCCGTGCCCGGCTTTTTGGACCACTGCCGCGCTGATCTGCTGGTTCCCCCGGCCGAGGATAAAACCCTGGGCGCCGATGGGGCTGATAATGATCTTCGTTTCGGGATATCTCCCGGCAAGATGGAGGAGAGTTTTTTCATCGGCGTCCGATGCAACCAGATGGCCATTGCAGATCGCGTCCACCCCGAGCAGGGTCTTTTTTATCCCAAGCCTGCGGGCGATCGCTTCTGTTGTCGTCCCGGCCCCGATAATATAGAGGGAATCAGGGATCATCACTTCCTGCAGGAACCGTGCGATCTCCTCTTTGGCCCGCTCCTCGTCCACTTCCTCGAACACCTGCTTTGCGGACTGTGTCATATGGGCACGGGCGGGGATACGGGCAACACCGTACAGGGAGGTCTCCAGTGCCCCGGCCCGGTACGCTTCTTCGTTCACGTCCATCACCTCCGCATCCTGCAGTCTGTAAGGTTGAGAGACAAGGGCCGCCGCAGCCACCGGGTCGAGTGCGAATACTGCAGAATACATCTTCACACCCGCAGGAATCCCGAGAACCGGAACGGTCCGCTGTGCAACCTCAAAAACATCCCTGGCCGTACCGTCCCCACCGCAGAACAGGATCAGGTCGACGTTTTCCTTCAGGAATGCCGAGACGGCTTTTTTTGTATCTCCGGCGGTGCTGGTCCCAGGGCACGGGTACGCAACCCGGTAACGGGTTATCCCACACATACACAGGGCATCCTCCCCCATCTCCACGGAGCAGGTGACAAAAAAAAGGTCCGGGACGGTTGAAAGGAGACGAAGTGTGATTGCCGCCCGTTCAGATGCACGGGGAACGGCCCCGCGCTCCCGTGCCTCATCCGCCTTCCCGTCCGTGCCCTTAAGTCCCACGGACCCGCCCATACCGGCGATGGGATTAATGAGAAAACCGATGCGTAGCATAAAAAAAAAGAGTTTAGGAAATTTTCGGGATCCGGCCGATCGCCTGCCTGATCAGTTCGTCCGGGTACTCGTAGTCCACCAGCTCGCCGCTATAGAATGCATCATAGGCCGTCATATCAAAGTTGCCGTGGCCTGAGCAGTTGAAGAGGATCGTCTTGTCATCGCCGGTCTTTTTGCACGCGAGCGCCTCATCGATGGCGGCTTTCACCGCGTGAGACGTCTCCGGGGCGACGATGATCCCCTCGGTGCGGGCAAAGGTCTGGGCTGCCTCGAACACCTCGCTCTGGTGATAGGCCACCGCACGCATCACGCCGTCGTGAACCAGACGTGAAACGATCGGCGAATCGCCATGGTAGCGGAGACCACCCGCATGCATGGCGGGCGGGACGAAGTCGTGGCCAAGAGTAAACATCTTCATGAGAGGGGTGAGACCGGCAACATCGCCGAAGTCGTACGTATACAGGCCCTTCGTGAGGCTCGGGCAGGAAGCGGGTTCGGCTCCGATGATGTCGACATCCTTGTGTTTCCCCGTGAGTTTATCCCCGGCAAACGGGAATGATATGCCGGCAAAGTTGGAGCCTCCGCCTACGCACCCAATCACCACGTCAGGGTAGTCGTCAACCATGGCGAGCTGCTCACGGCATTCGAACCCGATAACGGTCTGGTGGAGGCAGACATGGTTCAGCACCGACCCGAGGGCGTAGTTGGTATTGGCATGTGTTGCTGCATCTTCGACCGCTTCGGATATGGCAATACCAAGCGCTCCCGGCGTCTCGGGATCCTTCTCAAGGACTGCCCGCCCGGAATTTGTCTTTGTGCTGGGACTGGGAATGCACTCTGCCCCCCAGACATGCATCATCGATTTCCGGTACGGTTTCTGGGTATAACTCGACCGCACCATGTAGATGGTGCACTCCAGATCATAGAGCATCGTCGCAAAGGCAAGGGCGGATCCCCACTGTCCGGCCCCTGTCTCCGTCGAGATACGCTCGATGCCGGCCTTCATGTTATAGTAGGCCTGAGGGATGGACGTGTTGGTCTTGTGGCTCCCGGCCGGGCTGACGCCCTCCCACTTGTAGTAGATCTTCGCCGGGGTCTTCAGGAATTTTTCCAGCCGGTGGCGCACGGTAGAGGGGGCTCGGTCTCCAGAGCCGCAATACATCCCTCACCTCTTCCGGGATATCCACATGGCGGTCTGTCGTTACTTCCTGGCGGATCAGTTCCATCGGGAAGATCGCGGAGAGGTCATCCGGGCCGATTGGCTTGTGAGTGGCGGGATGGAGCGGGGGATCGAGAGGAGAGGGCAGGTCTGCCTGAATATTATACCACTTCTTGGGTATCTGCTCCTCATCAAGGAGGATCTTGGTCTGCATGCCCGGTTATTCTGTTTTGTACAAATATATACATTGTGGAACATAATCGATACATGATGTTTATTTGGGTGCAATATCGAATCTGATGGGCAGTGCACTAACGGGAGGGGGGCCGGCCAGGACACATCCTAGCACCGGCACCTGTGTAAATTTAGAGAATTGACGTGTGCCTGAAGGTATATCGCTTCATAAAAGGTGAACGGCAGAATACGTGCTCACGCACTGCTATACTCTGCCCTGCCGGCTGATCACGCCCGTTTTTTCCTGCTGATATGCGGGGGAACGGGAAATTCCTCACCATCGATGAGTCGCTTCCAGTTGAACTGGCTGAAGAGTTTCATCTGAAGGACTGCACCCTTGTTCCGGGTATTGAGAACTGAAACCGTACTGGAGAAAAACGGCGGTATCATAAGGAGTTCTTCGTCATCAATGATCAGTTCGAGCGTATTTTCGACTCGCATCAGTTTATGGATCTCCTCAAATTCCGGGGGGGCAAAGGGTGGGGGGACTGCGAATTTTTCCGGGGGGATCACATGGATATCTGCGTTTTTTCCCGGGAACTGTGTCCGCAGTTTTTTTTCAAGACCCGGTGTGTTGGATATCACAAGAAGCAGCAGGGAAACATCCTTTCTCTGTATATTTTCAATGAACGGAAGGTATCGCTCTCCAATCATGCACCGGATATGGTTTTTTGCCTTCCCGAAAAGGTCACGGATCTTATACTCGATGCTCTTATCACCATAAATGGTCCAGAGGGCCTCCTCTTTCTCGGTTTGTACCGTCTCTGTTTCCAGTTTTTCCAAGGCCGCCAGTGCCAGATCGGCCGCCTTCTGGTGGTTACCCATGAGCAGGTCAATGGCCATACTGGGAGAAACCGCGCTGTAGCGTGCCGGTTTTGAGATCCTTTTCACGGCCAGCCCCATTTCCGCCAGATGATCCAGCGCTTCGTACACGCTGGGCTTTGAGATGGAGAGGAACTCTGTGAGATCTTTTGCGTCTGCATTGTCATACAGGACGAGGGCAGCGTACACATTCGCTTCATAGGTTGAAAGCCCGAGCTCGTTGAGCGATTTTACAAGAGGAGCCGGAATGCTTTCCATGAATCAATAGTACACATTGAGTTGTTAAAAATTTTACTACTTTGCCGTCTTTGCTCCTGAACCCATTCTGCGCCGGAAGTTGTTCCGGGATGGCACGTCAGGTGCAAACCTGCGTCAGTCACCCAATACCTTTTTAGGCCCCGGGTAAATACTTAGTGAAAAGTAGTAAAAAAATTTACTACCAGATTGAGGAAATGCAATGGTCAGAGTGATATGCCCTAAAGCACGTTCGGATACCCGGGATTTTACAGGATGCAGAAGACCCTCTTATTCGGGTACAAGGAAACGATCTTCCCAGGGGATCCCGCGTCCCGCGTACATGGTTTTCCTGTTCCTTATCATAACCATAGGAGTTCTGGTTCTTCCGGTATGTGGTGACAGCACACTTGATACTATCCAGGCTGCAAACAACGTATACGTCTCCAACTATACACTAGATCCGGCAGTCCTCTTTGCCGGGGATACCGCCACGGCAACGTATTACGTCACCAACGGGAATTCAAACCAGAGTGTCATGGTCAACCACGCGACCTTTGGGGATAATGATATCCTGCTCACCAGTGGCTCGTACAATACCAATGTCAATATCGGGCCTTCCCAGACCCGGTCGTTCGTCTTCTCCATCGGGACCGCCAGGCCTGAAGGCACCTATTATCCATCATTCTCCGTAAGCTTCAGCGCCGGGAACGGCTTGTATTACCGGACTCCGGTCAAGGTGGACAATACACCCATTGTCATGACCATTGCCAATAAGCCGGATTCATTTACGCAGGGCGTAAAGGAAACTATCAGTGTACAGATCTCCAACCCCCGCGACAACGATGTAAAAAATGTCATCTTTGAAGCCACCGGTAATGATGTTACCCTTACGCCTTCGAAGACCTATATCGGGCATCTGGCTGCCGGAACCAGTACTATGGTTAATTTCACCGTCACACCTGACTCCCCCACATCACTCTTCATGCATGTCGATTACGATAATGGGGACAATTCCCATAGCATCAACACGACCCTGCCCATCCAGTTTACAACTGACAAGCTGCAGGCCGACCCGGTGATGAGCAATATTGTTATCGCGCTCAACAACGGGACCTACGATGTCACCGGAGACGTGACCAATGCCGGCCTCGCGAATGCAAATGGTGTCACCGTCACATCGCTTTCTCCGGCTGTGCCGCATGACCCGGAAATGAATTACGTGATCGGCACCCTCAAACCTGACGACTTCGGCAGTTTCGAGGTCACCTTTACCGCCCCGGCTGGCATATCAAGCATCCCCCTCCAGTTATCGTATAAGGACAGTAACGGCAATGTGATCACCTCCGTCCAGAATATCGATCTGACCCAGGCTACATCACAGACAAACACACAGCCGAGCATGCTCCCGATACTGGCCGTCATCGTTATCATTGGACTTGGCGTGGGCGGGTATCTCTACATGAAGAAGCGGAAGAACCAGTGAGGGAGACGGTGCATCATGCAGCCGGTCATCCAGTTTTCCGATGTGGTTAAAGTCTATCCGCTCAGGGCCGGAGATGTGACCGCCCTTAACCACATCTCATTTGAGGTGGAACGCGGGGAGTTCATCTCGATCATGGGCCCCTCGGGTTCCGGCAAATCAACACTGCTGAACCTGATGGGGTGCCTTGACACACCTACGACAGGGAATATCTACATGAGCGGGGTCGGCGTGCGCGATATGACCGATGTCGAACTCACGAACCTGCGACGGGATCGTATCGGGTTTATCTTCCAGTATTTCAACCTCTTTCCGCTGTTGAATGTTATCGAAAACGTGAGTTTTCCCCAGATGCTCAAGTCCGGCAAAGGGGTAAATGAGGACAGGGCCCGGGAAGTGCTCCGTGCCGTCCAGCTGGACGAACATCTTTACCCCCATACCCCTCTCGAACTTTCGGGAGGCCAGCAGCAGCGGGTTGCTGTCGCACGGGCGCTTATCAACGATCCGGATATCCTGCTCTGCGATGAACCGACCGGCAACCTCGATTCAAAGACCGGGGCAAGCATCATGGAACTCATGACGGAACTAAACAGGAAGGGTTCGACTATCATCATTGTTACTCACGATCCCCATGTCGCTGAATATACCGATCGGATCATCCGGATCGTGGACGGGAGAATTGCAGCATGAGTGCCATATTCTGGGAGATCTCAAAAAGGAACATCCGGATCCACATGCTGCGCTCGAGCCTTGCGATGCTCGGGATCATCATCGGTGTCGTCGCCATCGGTGCCATGGGTATCCTCGGGAACAGCATGACTCAAGAGATTAGTGCGAGTCTCTCCTCTGTAGGAGACAGCGTGATTGTCACCCCATATAGCGGAGGGGGGAGGCATGGGCGGTGGTGGTGGTTCAAGCTCTGCAAACCTGGTGCTGACCGACCAGAATTACCAGCAGATCAAACGGGCAGTTGCCCCGAACGTGGCGATTCCTGTTCATTCGACATCGGAACACATGAAAGTCGGGGTTGGCAGCGACGACATTGTGGCGACCATTTACGGGATTCCTACGGACAAGACCAAAAACCTTCTCCCCGACCTGGAAGCCGGGGATTACAACAACGGGAACTCCGGCTGCCTTGTCGGATCGACGTTCGCAACGGATCATAACGTCAAGGTCGGTTCGCGGATTTCCATTGGGACCGGCGGGCAATACGGCACGCTCAGGGTGACCGGTATTATCAAGGAGCGGGGGATGAGCTTTGATATCAGTACCGACAGTGCCATTGTCGTGACACAGGACTGGTTTGAAAATACCTACAATGATAAGGATGAATACAGTGAAGTGGTCGTGAAGGTTACGAGCGGCGACACGGCAGATGTGAAAACCACCATCGAAAAGCAGCTCAACCGGAACATCAAGGAAAAGACCGTATCCGTGATCGACAGCAAGGCAACGCTTGCCACCATTTACCAGACGTTTGGCACGATCACGACCTTTGTTACGGCGATTGGTGGTATCTCGATGCTCGTTGCCGGGGTCTCCATCTTCAATATCATGATGATGTCGGTGAACGAGCGGATCAAGGAGATCGGGATCATGCGCAGCATCGGCACCCAGAAAAAGGAGGTGATGAGCATGTTCATCTACGAGGCTGCTATCATTGGTGTGATCGGAAGCCTGATTGGGGGGATCCTCAGTGTCCTTGGGGGTACGCGATCAGTGCCCTGATGCTCAAAACAACCCAGTATCTCTTCACCGTGTCGAGCATGATGTCCGTGGTCGAGGGCGTAAGCTTTGGTATTATTATCTCTATTCTCTGTGGGATGTACCCGGCATGGCAGGCAGCAAACCTCAACCCGATCGATGCCCTGCGGCACGAATAATACTCTTTTTTCGGGGCATACTTCTATTACCGGCCGGGTATACTCTTCTCTTATATGGCGAGGTCTACGTCCACGGGGGATTTTTGCGATATTGACTGGAACGAGGTCTGGAAGGCCCGGCAGGACCGGTACGATGCCGCACAGATCGCCCGGGACACCTCGCATGACTGGGACAAAAAGGAGAACGCGGACCGGTACGCGGCAAACTCCAAAGGAGAGTATGACAGGCGCATCCGGATGACCCTTGACGGCCTTTCGGTCAGCCGTACCACCCGGGTGCTTGACATAGGATCCGGGCCGGGACGCTCGCGATCCCTCTTGCCGGAAAAGTCCGGGATGTCACCGCGGTGGAACCCGGCGCAGGATGATCGCGGCGCTCGAAGAACGAGCAGAAAACGAGGGGATCACGAACATTACTTATATCAGAAAACGATGGGAGGATGTGGAGCCTGCCCACGACCTTGCCGGCCCGTATGATCTGGTAATCGCCTCGCTCTCCCTCACGATGCATGATATCCGGGATGCGGTGCAGAAGATGGATGCGGTCTCGTGCAGCGAGGTCTGCCTGTACTGGTTCGTGGACCTGCCGTTCTGGGAGCGGATGCATGCGGATCTCTCTCTGCCAATTCACGGGAGCCCCTATTATCCCGGACCAAAAGCAGACTGCCTCTGGAACGTGTTGTACCAGACAGGTATCTATGCAAATGTCGAGATGCTCCCACTGGACAAGGAGTACCGTTTCCCGTCACTGGAGAAGATGACGGCATTTTTTAAAAAGAGGTTCGGTGTGACGACCGAAAAGCAGGAGCGGGTGCTGGAATCGTACCTGTCATCGCTTGTACAGCAGGATGGTGCCGACTTCGTGATCTCCGGCAATTCGACGTTTGCGAAGATCTGGTGGAGAAAGGAAAAGTGATTCCTGGAAAAAGGGGTATCCTTCTGCGAGGGTATCCGGTTTTTCAGGGATCTGCCTCGGGTTCTGACCCCCGGGTCTCATGACCCCGCATCCATGAGAGAACACCGGCAATACCGATTATAATGACTGCCGCGAGAAGGGCAGCATCGATCCCCCGTATGAATGCATCGGAAACCCCGCCAACAAGATTGGTGGTGCCGATGAAGACCTCGAACGCCACATCCCTTGGGATTGAGGCGGCAGAGACCGTGATGGCGATCACGAAGCTTCCCAGGATCCCGATATTCTGCATAGTCCGGAGGATCCCGGAGATTCCGCCATAGGAACCCTCCGGGGCATTTGCCATGACGGCACTGTTGTTGGACGGGAAGAACATCGCCGTCCCGAGGCCGGAGATGCCCGATGCGACCAGCACCTCCCAGAGCGGGGTATCGACCCTGAACGTCACATAGATGAGCGTGGCAATGATGAGTATCACAGTCCCAGAGGTCGCAAGCGCCCGGGCCCCGTACCGGTCAGAAAGCCTGCCCATATACGGCGAGAGCAGGCTGCCCACGACATATCCCGGCGTGAGGAGGAGGGCAGCATCGAGAGGTGACAGGGCCCGGATACCCTGCAGGTACATCGTGATAAGGAACACCACCGACAGGTACCCGAGGCTGAGGAAAAATGCCGCCAGCATGGAATATCTGAGAATCCGGCTGCGTAGTGCGGAAAAATCGATGATCGGCCGTTCTGTCCGCCGTTCAAAAATTACAAAGAGAACAATGAAACCCAGGCCGATACAGAATGAGGCAATATTCATGGCCGCAGTCCCCTCGGTCGCAAAATCCACTCCGGCAAATGAGATGAAGGTGAGTGCGGCACCGAGAAGGATCATGCCGGGGATATCGAGCCTGGCATGCACCCGGGGATTATCCGTCAGGTACCAGACGCCGAGAATGGTAGCCGCAATGCCGATGGGGATATTGATGAAGAAGATGTATTTCCAGCCGAAATAGGTCGTGATAATCCCGCCAAGCACGATGCCGAGCATGGCGCCGCTCGTCCAGCCCAGCGAGATGTACCCGAACGCGGTCCCCCGCACGTTTGGCGGGAAAGTGTCTGCGATGATGGCCCCGCTGTTTGCCTGCATCAGCGCTCCCCCGACTGCCTGTATACCTCTTGAGGCGATCAGCCAGTAGATGCCGGGGGAGAGGCCGCAGAATAAAGACCCGATGGTGAAGATCCCAAACCCGGCGTTGAACATCCGGCTCCTTCCATAGATGTCACCGATCCGGCCGAGCTGGGTGGTGCAGACAGCGACCACAAGCAGGTAGATCAGGATCATCCAGAGCGTGGTGATGAACGCCGCATGAAGGGATTCTGCTATGGTGGGAAAGGCGAGAATGACGATCGTGGAATCGAGCGAACCCATGAGCGTGCCAAGCATGAGGATGGAGATGATAATCTTCTGCTTCGTGTCCATGCGGTATCTTATGACTGATTACCGTGAAGAGTTAATGTACCTGTCGTCGGGGTTTGCAGGAAGAGTAGGATGACGGGTAGTAACGACGACTCCACAGGGACTGTACTAACGGTGGGCCAACCGGTATCCGGATGCCGGGGATTGATCCACGTACCTGTGCTGATCCACGGTTCAATATATCCAAAAAAAAGACCAAAAATCCCGGTCAAAAGAATCGTAATAAAAAAAGTGCCGGAATAACCGGATAGTTAATTCCCGCCAACCTTTCCGATCCTTTCCATTGCCTCTTTGAGCCGGTCCATCGAGGCTGCATATGAAAGCCGGATCCAGCCGGGTGCGTCGAAGGCGCTGCCCGGGGTTGCCGCCACGTGTCCCTCTTCGAGCCACCGGGTAGCGATTGCCATATCGTCGCCATCTACTTTTACAAATGCATAGAAAGCGCCATCGGCGGGAGCTGTCTTGTATCCCATCGTGCTTCAGTTCGGCGATGATGTATTTTCTCCGGCTGTCAAATTCCCGGCGCATCTCTTCGACACAGCGCTGGTCGCCTTTGAGTGCCGCAACCGCACCCCACATCGCAAACGTGGTCGCCTGGGAAACCGAGTGCTGCTGCACCTTGGACATCTCTTTGATGATCTTTACAGGTGCCACGGCATACCCGAGGCGCCATCCGGTCATCGCGTAAGCCTTTGAGAAGCCATTGATGGTGATCGTCCGTTCCGCCATGTCTCCGATGGCAGCGAGCGAGATGTGCTCTTTACCGTATACCAATTTCTCGTAGATCTCATCGGACATCGCGTAGAGATCGAAGTCCTGGCAGAGATCGGCGACAAGTTTCATGGATTTTTTATCGAACACCGCCCCGGATGGGTTCGAGGGTGAGTTCACCACGATCATCTTGGTGCGGGGGTTCACCCGTTCGAGAAGCGAGTCGTCGAGCTGGAAGGTCTTCTGGTTGACCGCGTGCTTGACAATCTTCCCGCCCGCCATCTGGACGCAGGGCTCGTACGAGACCCAGGCCGGGGTGAGGAGGAGGACTTCGTCGCCGGGATTTAAGACGGCCTCCATCCCCTCGTAAATTGCATCCTTTGCCCCGCAGGTGACGATCACCTGTTCCGGGCTTGCAGGGGAACTTGTTCTCGTTTGTGATCTTTTCGCTGACCGCAGAGAGCAGTTCGGGAATGCCGTTGCTGGGTGCGTAATGCGTCTCGCCCCGGTTCAGCGCATCGATGCAGGCATCCCTGATGTGTTTCGGGGTATCGAAGTCAGGCTCGCCGATCGAGAGGCTGATGACATCGATGCCCTCCCGCTGCATCTTCTTTGCCCGGTTGGAGATCTCGATGGTCGCAGAGGGGGCGATCCCCGCAACCTTCTCCGAGAGCGACCTCATTGTAATCGTTTGACAAGTTTTACGGCTGATTCAACGGCGCGCTTCGCGTAATCGATCCGCTCGTTCGCTTCGAGACGGCTCATGCCGGGCCCGGAGATGCCGAGCGTTACGGGCTTCCCGAACTCTAACGAGAGGTCGATGATCTTCCGGGCCGCGTGCTGCACGACGATCTCGTCATGCTGGGTCGCCCCTTCGATCACGCAGCCGACGGTGACGACCGCGTCAACCTTGCCGGCGGCAAGCATCTTCTTGATTGCAAGCGGCATGTCAAAGGCGCCCGGCACATACAGGCACTCGGTCACTTCTGCACCGAGGAATGCGGCATGTTCCCTTGCTTCGATCTCCATCATGTAGGTGATGTCACGGTTGAATTCCGCGACGACAAATCCCAGTTTTATCGGTTTTGTATCGCACATATCTGATCATCTCGTTTTTAGGCTCATAAATCTGTAGATGGTCCTTACCTTCGGGCCGGGCCGGCATCCGGAAATCCCTGGCGCTGGCCGGTGCCGGCCTCTTTGGTGAGGGCCTCGGGGTGGAGGACGAGTTTTACCGCGTTCTCCGCGTGCTCACGGGTGCGCTGCTCGGCAAGCCACGCGAGTTCCGCATCGTCCTTTGCCTCGTCCTCGTGCACGAAGACCTCGATGATGTGGTGGTTCGTCATGAGCTGGCACATGATGAGCCCCTGCGATGCCTCGTGGGCGCAGAGCTTGTCCTTGTCTTTCCCGCCCGGCATCCCGAGAGCCATCACGATCTCGCACCGGCGCTCTTCGATCAGTTTCTTGCAGGCGACCGGCAGGTCTTTTACGCCCGGCACGGTCACCCGTTCGATCGCCACGCTCGCGTGCTTCTTGAGCTCGTCGATGGCGATCGCTCCCATATTGACGCGTGAGAAGGTGGTGTCTGCAACACCAACCCTCATCCCAGCACCTCGGCTGCCGCCTCGACACCGTCGCCCTTGACCTTGTAGCCGGCCTTTTTCAGGCCATGCTGGGTCGCGGCGAGGGTCGCGAGGATCTCGGGTGCGCTCACGGCGCCCATGGTGCCGATGCGGAAGATCTTGCCCTTGAGGTGGTCCTGGCCGCCGGCGATGATGATGCCCATCTTCTTGATCGTTGCCCGGACATCGTCATCCTTGATGCCCTCGGGGTACGAGACCGCGGTGACGGTCGTTGCGTACTCGTGCTTTGCATCGAGTTTCGGGAAGAGGGAAAGGCCCCAGGTCTGTGCGGCAGCGCGGACGGCCTTTGCCATCCTCTGGTGGCGGGCGATCCGGTTTGCAATACCTTCCTCTTCGACGATAAGGCAGGCTTCGCGGAGTGCGAGGAACAACGGGACTGCCGGGGTGTACGGGGTCTCCATCGGTTTCCCGGCAGCGCTCTTCCTGTACGCGGCAAGGTCGAGGTAGTACGGCGGGTTCTTCGTGAGCCGCTCCCATGCCCGGCTGCTCACCGCAACGGCGGCAAGCCCGGCAGGGGCGGCAAGGCACTTCTGCGAACCGACAATTGCGACATCGACGCCCCACTTGTCCATCTCGAATGTGTCGCCGCCGACCGAGGTGATACCGTCCATGATAAAGAGCGCATCGTGCTTGTGAGCCAGTCTCCCGACTTCCGCCGCCGGGTTCTTGATCCCGGCAGAGGTCTCGTTGTGCACGAGCGTGACGACCTGTGCACCCGCTTCGAGCTGCTCTTCGAGCGCCGCGAGATTCAGGGGCGTCCCCCACTCGGACGGGATCTCGTGGGCTTTCCCATAGCGCTGGCTGATCTTGAAGAGCCGCTCGCCGAACTTGCCGTTCACGAAGCAGGCGATCTCCTTATCCCTGCCGAAGTTTGAGACCGCGGCTTCCATTCCGGCCGTGCCGGACCCGCTGATCACAACGACGTCGTTTGTTGTTCCGAATGCGGTCTTTAAGACCCTCACACAGTCTGCGTATACTGCGCCGAACTCGGCGCTCCTGTGGTTGATCGCCTGACGCGACATTGCGAACCTGACCCGTTCCGGCATCGGTACCGGGCCCGGGAGCATAAGGAGTGATTCTTTTTCCATGTGGATCTGCCAATACTATATTTATATGGGCAGGATATAAGTTTGGATGGCTTATATGGCAGACGTCGCTATCATCTGCGGATCGGCATCCGATGCCGCGATTGCCGACAAGGCAAAGAAGGTCCTTGACGAGCACAAGGTTTCCTGGGACTACCAGGTGATCTCTGCCCACCGGGACCCGGACAAGCTGGATGCGTATGTCAAAAGCAGTACCCATGCAAGGTTTTCATCGCCATCGCCGGGCTCTCGGCTGCACTGCCGGGCGTGATCGCGTCAAAGACCGACAAGCCCGTGATCGGCGTGCCGGTCAGCGGGACCTTAAACGGCCTTGACGCCCTGCTCTCGATCGTCCAGATGCCAAAGGGCGTGCCGGTCGCATGCGTGGGTGTTGATAACGGGGACAACGCGGCACACCTCGCGATCCGGATCCTGAAACTGGCGAAGAAGTAAAGCGCGGGAATAATCCCACGGGCAGGATTATCTCTTTTTAAAGCCCCATGCTGGTACCATGCCGATCCTGCACGATCCGGTCGTTACCCTTGAGGGGGTCGCACTGAAGAACCTCTCATTTTCCACGCTCGATCTCGATGTTTCGATCCGGGTGGAAAACCCGAACCCGGTGGGGGCCACACTGGAATCGTGCCCGTTTACCGTTTTGTACAGGAATGCCGGGACGCCACAGGTAATCGCGACCAGCGATACCGGCAGCGCAAAGATCCCCGCAAATGCAGCGACCGTTCTTCCGGTACCGGTCACATCCCACAACGCCGCGCTCCTGGGGGCGCTCGCCGCGTTTGTTGCGGGCGGGAAACTGGAGCTGACCATTGAGGGGTCCGCCAAAATAAAATTTTTAATGATCCCAAAACAGGTCCCCTTTACCCGGACCGTGCCGGTAACCATGGGAGAGATCGTCGGGATGGTGACCGGGGCAAAAAAGCAGGAATAACATACAAACCGGGCCGGGAAATCACATTGGGGGGATCACCCCCGTCCCCATTCAATACCATTATCCCAGACTGCACCCAGACACTCGTTTGTACTGCCATGTCCCGGATTGTAGGAATCTCACCCACCACACGTAATGAGGGGCACTCGAAACTGGTCCTGAAGATCGATGACAACGGTCTTGTCGAGCGGGGCGACTGGGTGGCCACCACACCGGTCAGGGGATTTGAAAAACTCTCGATCGGGAAAAGTATGCACCAGGTACCGACGATCGCCTCCCGGATCTGCGGTATCTGTCCGGTCGCCCATGTTCTGGCCGGGGTCGGGGCGATGGAAGCATCAATCGGGTGCGAAATACCGGATGATGCCCGAACGCTCCGGACGATTATTCATTGCGCCTCCCGTCTCTCGGTTCATGCCCTGCACGGGCTCATGGTCCTGCCCGGATTTTTTTCTTTCGGTACCGAGACGCGAATCAACCCGTATTCGCCCGAGGCCCGGTTCCGGAAGATCGCCCTCCGCATCCAGCGGTTGCGCCAGATAGGCCAGGAGATTGTCCAGATTGCCCGGCGGCGAGGCGATCCACCCGAGCAATCCCCGGGTCGGGGGGATGTACCGCAATGTCTCGTCCCACGCAAAGACGCGGATGTATGATCTTGCAAAGGAAGGGGTTCCGCTGGCAAGGGAGCACGCCGAATGCATGATTGCCATCTTCCACGATTTCCAGCGGCGGGAGTGGGTGGAGATCGGCGGTACGCAGGTACCGGTCCCGCGGGCTCTGGGATACCACAACCAGGGATACCTTGCCACTGATGCACTGTATGGCACCTCAAGCCTTGACGCGGATCCATCGTGGGACCCGTCCCGGTACAGTGAAGTGAGACCGTGGGCCTGGTACGGAGTGGGTGGTGAGGTCACGTTTGAAGACCCGACCTATCCCGGGGGAGGTACGATCCCCGCAGGTACTATCGAGGAACCCCAAAGGGAGTCGTGCCAGCCCGTGCCGATGTATGACGGGCAGCCGGTTGAGGTGGGAGCGGCTGCCCGGCTTACCCGGTTCCGCAACTTCGGTGAGAAGGGAACAATCGGACAGCTGGTGGCACGGCAGATGGAGTACCTGCAGGCATTACATGAGACTGATTGACTGCATTGACCGGCTTGATCCCGCGGGAAAGGTTGTTGCCGATTCCATCCCGAACGGAGAGGGAAAGACCGGTTGGGCGGTAAATGAGGCACCCCGCGGGAGCCTGGTCCATATCGCCCGGGTCAGGAACCGCAAGGTCCAGCACTTCTCAATGGCAGTGCCAACAGCATGGAACATGCCGGTTGCGGGGATGGCCCTGACCGGTGCGCCATGGCAACTCGCCGAGATCATCATCCGTGGATACGATCCCTGCCTCTCCTGCGCCACCCATATGATTGTTGTGGATGCAGACCACAGGATCGTCGCGGAACGAACGCTTGCGTAACCTGTCCGATCCATTTGCGAAGGGAAGGGGGGGAGGGGGTGATCCCCCTACCCCTCCCCATCAGGTCCCGGCAGGGCCCTGCCCACACAATTCCGGAAAACCACCAGAACCCACACTTCACGCCGGTTATTCCACGCGAAACACAGGGTTCGACCATCCAGAAAATGAACCGGTTCGCGGCCATGGGGGGGAGGGGGTGCCCCCTACCCCCCTCTCTCTTTTTTTCTAAGAGGGGGTCACCCCCCCACCCTTATGTCCGGGCAGGTGGGGGTACCCACCCCCGATATTACTGGGATTCACCCCACACGAATCAAGGAGATCCCAATTGGGTGGGAGAAGATAGGAATAAAGTATCAGACATTGGAAGAAAGAGTGGGAAATATTGTGGACAATCTGAAAATGAGTCTGGACAGAGCAATTCAGTTGTTGAATACACCCGCTGTCTATGAGGATTACATTTCTATCAAAATTAAACCAGTTGACGGAGGGTGTTGTTGTTTTGATCATTGGAGAGAGACATGGAAACAGTTCAATGATTTTATCTCTCCATATGGGCCTCTTCACAATGAGGGAGCTGTTTTAATCGAGAGTAACGACGAGAAATTCGTAGTAGAATGCCATGAGTCAGGCCCTGAGATTATAGCATATCTAAAATTCGGTACAGCTGTTGTCGGACTTCTTATTGTCTTATTGAAATTCAGACAAGCTGAAAGTCACAGCCATTCACTTAAATTCAAAATTACCAAACGCCATTGCGTAGAAGATAAAATCGAAGAAGAGAACTCAATCGAAATAGATCTCGTGTGGTCAAATGAAGAGATAAAAAAGAGAATCGGCAATTGTATTAAAAATAAAAAGAAACGCAAACAGAAAAAAATAACCTAGATTTATTTGTTAACTTGGGGCAGTCCAAGATTTTAATAACGGTTCTTCTATCCTTTTGTCTTCCTGCCCTTCCCCTCAAACAATTCCCTGACCATCTTAATAGCACACAAATCCCCGCACATCGAGCAGGTGTCCGTGTCCCCGTCCCGGACATGGATTGCTTTTGCATGGTCCCCGTAGAGCGCCAGCTTGAACTGTGCATCCCAGTCAAGCAGATGCCGAGCCTCCGCCATCTTTACCTCGCGCTCCATTTTGTATCCCTCGGGCCGACGCACCGTGTCCCCCACGTGCGCCGCGATCTTTGCGACCCGGGTCCCGGCGATGATATCCTCAACGTCCGGGAGGGCGAGGTGCTCGCTTGGCGAGACCATGCAGAGGAAATCGGCCCCGTTCCGGCATGCCTCCGCCCCCCCGATGGCCGCGACCACGTGGTCATAGCCCGGCGCAATATCGGTCACGATCGGCCCGAGCAGGTAGAGCGGCGCCTGATCGGTGATCTCTTTTATCATCCGGACGTTGTAGCCCACCTGGTCGAGCGGCATGTGCCCCGGCCCCTTCGATCATCCGCTGGACGCCCCGGGCAAGGGAGCGCTTCGCAAGCGTCCCGAGCGTCACGTACTCCACCGACTTTGCGAGTTTGCCTGCATCCTGCTGGCAGCCGGGCCGCATCCCGTCACCGAGGCTGATCGTGACATCGTATTCCGCGAGGATATCGAGGAGGTAGTCGAACTCCGCATAGAGCGGGTTCTCCTCGTCCCGGAGCATCATCATCGCGCAGTGGAACGTCCCGCCCCGGCTCACGACCCCCATCAGGCGCGGGTCGAGTCTGAGGGCATCGAGCACCTGCCGGTTCACCCCGCAGTGGAGCGTTAAGAAATCCACGCCCTGCTCGCAGTGCTCGCGGATGACCTTGAAGAGCAGGTCGGCGTCCACGTCCGCGGCGTTTCCCGCCCGGCGCACCGCCTCGTATATCGGCACCGTCCCGACCGTGGTGTCGAGGGCGAGCATCTTTTTCCTGATCGCGACAAGATCCCCGCCGGTCGAGAGGTCCATGATCGCGTCGGCCCCGTTGTCGAGCGCTGCCTTTGCCTTCTTCTCCTCAAGGGCGTAATCGCACCGGGTGCCCGATGTCCCGACGTTCACGTTCACCTTGACCGTGCACCCTTCGCCAATGGCACAGAGCCGGTGCGGCCGGTGCGGGTTTGCCGGGATCACGATCCGCCCGGCAGCCACGAGACGGGCCATCTGTTCCGCGTCCATGCCCTCAGCCCGTGCCGCGACAGCGACGTTTTCGGGAACAGAAGAGGAGCACCTGCGGATGAGCATATCCATAACAAACATCTGTTGGTATGCTTTATTATTGTGCATGAAGGTCAGGTGGATTCCCGGACAGGGGGCGCTCGCGAACTCGTATATTTTCGGCACGGTCCTCGTGGACGCCGGTGTTTTCCCGATGGCGATCCAGCCGTACAAAGATGAGATCGATACGATTGTCCTCTCCCACTGCCACTTCGACCATACGGCGCATGTCAAGGAGATCGCCCACATGTGCAGGGCGAAGATCGCGATCCACCGGGACGATGCCGGGGGGCTTATCGATGACGGCAAAAGTCTCTCGATGCAGTTTGGCGCCCGCTCACCCGGTATCGTGCCGGACATCGTGCTTTCCGACGGCGACACGATCGGGGGCCTTACCGTTATCCACACGCCGGGCCACACCCGGGATGTATCTGTCTCTTTTCAGAGCCGGACAAGGTGCTCATCAGCGGCGACACGGTCTTCACCGACGGGGCGTTTGGCCGCTTCGATTTCCCCGGAGGGAGCAGGCAGGCGCTTGAAAAGTCCCTCGACCGGCTCGTTGCCGCTCGACGTGGAGGGGCTCTACCCGGGACATGGGGAGCCGGTGGACTGCGGAGGGAAACGCCACATCGCGGCGGCAAACCAGCTCATGAAGGGCGGGTATGGATAAGGGAATCTACTGCCTTGTTTTAAAAAATCCTGCCTGCACGGTGCGGGTCGGGGCGCTTGGCCCCCTCCCGTTTGCCGCCGGCTGGCACTGCTACATCGGCTCAGCCCTCGGGCCCGGCGGCCTTGTGCGGCTCGAACGCCACCTCCGCCTCGCGGAGCAGAAGGACCAGGCGGCCGAAATGGCATATCGATTACCTGCTCACCGATCCCCGGTTTGCGGTCGCGTATGCCGTGAGCGCCCCGACAGAAGAACGTCTCGAATGCCGGCTCGCTGCCGCCCTTGCCCGGGGCGGAACCGGTGTCCCGGGATTCGGGTGCAGCGACTGCGACTGCCCGTCCCACCTCATGTACCGGTCCCGCAACCCGCAACAGGAGATCGTCGCGGCGTTCTCCGGCCTCGGTCTTTCCCCCGGGATCAAAACTATCATTATCCCAAAAGGACAGGGTAACGTATGAAAGTCCTCGGGTTGTCGGGCAGCATGCGAAAAGAGGGGAACACCGCACAGCTCATCCAGGTGATCCTCGGGCAGTGCAAGGAATGCAGGACTCAAAACGGAATTTGTCTCCCTTCGCCGGGAAGAAGATCCACCCGTGCCTGGGCTGCCTGAAATGCATGGAGAAGAAGTGGTGCGTGATCGAGAATGACGACTGGGGGGAGCATCGCGCAGAAGATGCTGGACTGCGAGGTGCTCGTGATCGGGTCGCCGACGTATTACTACGACATCACGGGCCAGCTCAAGAATTTCATCGACCGCACGTACTCGCTCTACCATGACCGCAGGCTCTCCGGGAAAAAGGGCATTGCCGTCGCGGTCAATGCCTCGATGGGAGCGGAACGGGCGGCGGCAACGATCGAGGGGTTCCTTGGCGCCCACGAGTTTGCATCGCTCGGGGCGGTCACCGGCACGGGAACGGATGAAGGGGATATCATGAAGGATGCAAAAGCCGTGGCGCATGCCAAAAAGACCGGGGACAAGATCGTCAGACTGCTCAAGCCCAAATGATCAGGCCACCGGTGCGGGATCAGTACCCGGTGTTTCCCGGTTATCCTGTTCGGGATGGCTTTCCTCACTATGCCCCATCAGGCTTTTTTATAGAGCGTCGTCCGCCGGCACAACGGCCGGCCGATATCCTCTGCGACCCGCTGCATCTCGGCTGGGTCGAGATAGTCCGTGTTTTGTGCCCCGGCCCCTTTTGAGATGCTCTCCTCAAACATCGTGCCGCCGAGGTCGTTTGCCCCCGCAAGAAGGCCCAGCTGCGCCATCTTGATCCCTTCTTTTACCCACGAGACCTGGATATTTCTGAAATTGTCGAGAAAGAGCCGGGAGACCGCGACCATCAGGCCGTCCTCGCGGCCGGTGGCCCCTGCCCGGGCCAGCCCGGCCCGGTAGATCGGCGTATTCATGTGGACAAACGAGAGCGGGACAAACTCGGTAAAGCCGTGGGTCTCATCCTGGATCTCCCGGAGGATCGCAAGGTGCCGGACCCGATCCGCGTCGCTCTCGCAGTGGCCGTACATGATCGTCGCGGTCGTGGGGATGCCAAGGCCGTGGGCCTCCTCTGATGATCCGGATCCACTCGGCTGTCGGGATCTTCTGCGGGCATATCTTCTCCCGGACGCTGTCGACAAGGATCTCCGCCGCCGTCCCGCACATCGAATTGAGACCGGCCGCCTTCATCTGCGAGAGCACCTCCTTTGTGCTCATGTTGCTCTGCCGTGCCGCATACGCGACTTCCATCGGGTTACTTGCGTGCAGGTGCACTCCCGGCGCCTCTTCGCTGATCCACCGGTAGACATCGAAATAGGACTTGCGCGGTAAATGCAGGGTGCAGGCCGCTGACCGTGCAGATCTCGGATACTCCCCGGGACTTCGCGAGCGCAGCCTTCTCCCGGATGACCGCCTCATCGTGGAAATAAATCCCCTCGTCGCCCGGCTTTTTGGAGAAACCGCAGAAACCGCAGGCATTGACGCAGAGGTTGGTCACGTTGATGTTCTGGTTGCGGACATACGTGACCGCATCACCGACAACCATTTCCCGCTTTTCATCGGCCGCTGCCACGATCTTCCAGAGATCGCGGCCCCGGGTCATAAAGAGCGCGAGCGCATCCTGTTCGCTGATCCGGTGACCGCCCGCTGCATCGGAGAGCACTGTTCGAAGATCCCTGTCCATACCGGCACCATCCATCGTCTTAGTGTGTCACACTGTGTCATACTTACCATAAACCTGTCGGCCCGGGCAGGTCCCCGTCATAATTATTATACCGTGGCGCCAATGTGCATCATAAGAAGGATTATGCAAAAGGTCTCCGTTCATCTGTCAAAGAAGGTCGCCGACGGGTATGTCATCCCGCTGGGGCCGGCAAACCTGGTCGCGGTTATCACCGATGTGGGCCTTGTCGGGTGCGGCGCCTTCGATGTCGCCGCGCTTGACTCGTTCAGTTACCCGGCGGCAAAAGTCCGCCCCGCAAAAGGACCGTCCATTGTCACCACTGACGACATCCTGACCGGCATTGTAAAAGAGGTCAACCGGGGCGCGATGAGCCGCGGGATCACAAACGGCATGACCGGCAAGCAGGCGCTGGAACTGCTCTGATCGACTCCCCAAAAAATAACCTAAAAAATCTTTTTTGGAGTTTCCGCCGTATTCGGCGGGTTATATCAGATCGTACAGCGTCGTCCGCTGCCGGAGCGTCCGCCCAAGATCCGCCGTCATCCGCTCCATAACTTCAGGGGGAAGGTAACTGGCATCGCCTGCCCCGGCATCCACCGAGACCTCATCGGTAAACATCGTGCCGGCAAGGTCGTTACCCCCGCACAGGAGCGCGAGCTGCGTCATCTTGAGGCCGAGCTTGCCCCACGAGACCTGCACGTTGGTGAAATTGTCCAGGAACAACCGGGAGACCGCGATCATCAGGAGGTCTTCCCTGCCCGTCGCCCCGGCCCTTCCTACACCCTGCGTATAGAGCGGGGTATTGGTGTGGATATAGGACATCGGGATGAACTCGGTAAACCCGTGGGTATCGTCCTGGATCTCCCGGACGATCTCCAGATGATCTACCTGGTCGCGGGCGGACTCGTACGAGCCGTACATGATGGTGGCAGACGTTCGGATCCCCATTGCGTGCGCTTCCCTGATGATCCGCTCCCATTCGGCACCGGAGACTTTCCGGGGGCAGATGACCTTGCGCACGGACTCGATCAGGATCTCCGCTGCGGTTCCCTGGAGAGACCCGAGCCCCGCGTCTTTGAAGGCGGCAAGCACCTCCGCCGTGGTGCACTGGCTTCTCTTTGCCGCATGGGCTACCTCGTCCGGGCTGAACGCGTGGATGTGGATTTCCGGGGCGATCTCGTGCACCGCGGTAATGCAGCCCGGTGTAGGTATCGAGGTCAAACGCGGGGTTGACCCCCGAGAGGAAACAAATCTCGGTGACATGGCGTTCCTGTGCCAGCCGCACGCCGGCCCGGGTCGCATCGAGATCCTGGCAGTAGGCACCGGGATCGGTCGCTTTCTTCCCGAATCCGCAGAACCCGCAGAGGTTCTTGCAGATGTTTGTCACGTGCAGGTTCTGGTTCCGGACATAGGTGACGATGTCGCCGACCTTTTCCTCCCTCACCTCGTCGGCAGCCGCAGTGACACGGAAGATGTCGCGGCCGGTCGTCTTCATGAGGTATTCGCCTTCGTCAGGGGAGAGCCGGTGGCCGGCCTGTACGTCGCGCAGGAGTGTGTTAAGTGCGGATGTCATTGTCGTTACGACCGTATCGTATTATTTTTTCTGCCGGGAACCTTTCGACGGCTTCCTGGATTTTCCGGCCTTTTTACCGGATTCCGCTTCCTTTCGTTTCGCATACCAGTCCCAGGCAACCATCACCACGATAACGACGATGATCACTTCCCAGATATGGAGCGGGAGCAGGCCGACATACGGGACGGTAAAGAGGGCTTTTCCGACCACCCACTCTTTTTCCACCGGCTCGATCGTCTGGATATCCCCGACCGTAAGATACCCTTCGTCGCTCACCGGGTTGTTGTCCCCCTTGGTGATGTAGCCGCCATGCGCAGTTGCATCGCCGTACCTGACATACCCGGTCCCGTTGGTAACGTATTGTTCGGGAAGGAAATACTTCGCGGTGGCCGTGGAACCAATCCCATGCCCTTGGCATCTGCGGATAGATTCCCCGGGGGCGTGGCGTTTTCGGGATACATGAGATAGTACCCGTACACGGTCGTATTGGTCGTCACAAGCGGAATATACCCGGTAGGGGTTACATTCCCGCGGTACGGGTTGAGGTACGATGGTTCGGGATCGCCAGCATCAACCCAGGTCATGGCCCGGTGGATGATCGGGTGCTGTTTTGAGAGCGGGAGCAGCCCTACCTGTGCCCAGAAATCGGTCTCGCCATTCGGGCGGTAGATGATCACGTCCCCGTAATCGCCGAACTTCTGGTACCCGGTCGCGTGGGCCTCGTCCCAGGTCTGGAGGGGGCCGAACCGGTCGGGGGCAACAACGACCACGAGATCCCCGATGTTCATGTGGGGTTCCATGCTCCCCGATTCCACGGTTACGACCGCCGGCCACGTCCCGCAGATCAGGTAGAGCGCGAGCGCGATGCCGCCGACCACGGCCGCCACCCAGAGAATGTCGCGGGCAAGGGAGACCGCCCAGTGCTCGCTTGTCCTGAACTCATGGATCATCGTGCGGATATCCCGCGACGGTTCGTTCTCTGCCATTTCTCAAGCGTTCTATTGGCGTTTTTTGTTAATATACCGCACCCTGTCCCAAGGAGAGTCAGGCCGACGGCACCACGACCCGCACGAGGTAGTAGATCCCGAAGATGACCAGAAAGAGACCGCACGCGATCATGATCCGCTGGTACGTAGTGTCGGAGAGGAGTGTCTTTCCCCTAGAGATTCCTGTCGAGACAAGGGTAAACCATCCGAGATCCGCACACCAGTGCCCGGCCATAAAGACACAGGCAAGGAAGATCCCACCGGCAAGGCCGGCAATCACCATCGCGCTCCCGACGGTCAGCCACCAGATCCAGAAGTAGGGGTTGGCGACGCTCGTGAAAAAACCGGCAAAATACGGGTTTGCTGCAACGGCTGCCTGCCCGCTGCCGCTTCCCGCAAGCGAGGCTTCCCGGCTCCCGGTGATCGTGAGGATACCGAAGATCACGAGTGCGATGCCCCCGATGACCGCAACCGCGGTGGTGTACCGGAGCGCGACGGTTGCAAGGCCGGCCACGATCAAAAGGACGATGACGAGCTCTGAGAGCATGTGGCCGAGCGTCACTTTCGGGCCCATGGTCCAGCCGCCGGGGATCGATGCGTTGATGGTGGCGACGAGCGTGGGGCCCGGCGCGAGGGCGCCGGTCAGGCCGAGGGCAAATGCCAGGATAAACGTCTGGAGGGTATCGAGCATGGTATCGGGCGGGTTTACACCCGTAGCGTGAAGAGGGTTAGAACGGACGACGATATCAAGGATTCCCCGCGACGGGTGCCGTGGGAGGCACGTGCACAGGTGATATGATTATTTTCCCGGTGCTGCAATATACTATCACTATGCTTGATGCGCAGGAGATCACGCTCCGGTTCCTCGATACCCGGCTCCAGGTGCACCCCGACGTGGTGCGGTACATCCAGGAGCAGGACAACCCGGACCTGATCGAGCGCATCATCGCCGGCGTCCCGGAGGACACCATCGTGGTCTCGGCAAAGCACATCCCGGGCATGAACGCCACCCGGGACGGGATGCGTTTTTTGACCGATCCCTCGGTCGAGATTGTCTCGGGGTGCCCGGGGACATCGGGGAGCATCAATGGCACCGAGGACTACCTCCACTATTTCCGGGACCGGTACAGCAAGCTCGGCGCGATGATCCGGGCACGGTGCGGGGCGATGCCCATTGAAGGGCTCACCCGCTCGCCCCGGTACCGGCAGGAGGAGTGCACGGTAATTGGGATGGTCGCCGAGGTCAAGACAACGACAAACGGCCACCGGATCGCGGAACTCGAAGATACCACCGCAAACCTCACGGTGCTCTTCAGGAAAGACCGGCCGGTCTTTGCCGATGCCGAGCGCCTGATCATGGACGAGGTGATCGGTGTCAAGGGCAAGCTCTCAAACGACGGGAAACTCTTCTTTGCCGAACAGATGTTCCGGCCCGATATCAGGATCGACAACAAGCCATTTTTGAGCGAACAGCCGGGAAAGGCGGTCTTCATCTCCGATGTCCACGTGGGGAGCAATACGTTCCTTCAGGAGGCCTGGAACCGGTTTGTCGACTGGATCGCGGAGTCCGACGCCTCGTACCTCCTCATCGCCGGCGACCTCGTGGACGGGATCGGGGTCTTCCCGGGGCAGGAGCAGGAACTGACGATCAAGAACATCTACGAGCAGTACGACGCGTTCGGCGATCTGATCAGTGCCATCCCGCACCGGATCAAATTATTGCAGCGCCGGGCAACCACGATGTGGTGCGGGGCGCCGAGCCGCAGCCGGTGATCCCGGCGCAGTTCACAAAAAAGTTCCCCGAGAACTGCATGCTCGTCGAGAACCCGGCGCTCGTGAACCTGCAGGGTGTGCGGGTCCTGATGTACCACGGCCGGTCGATCGATGACATGATCGGGCTCATCCCAGGGGCCTCCTACGAGCAGAGCGGGCTGATGATGGAGGAGATGCTCCAGCGCCGGCACCTCGCCCCTGCCTACGGGAGGCGCACCCCGATTGCCGCAGGAAAATCCGACCGTTGATCATCGACCCGATCCCGGAGATCCTGCACACGGGACATGTGCATATAACGGGACTCACCCAGTACCGGGGGTGCTCGGGATCAATGCCGGCACCTGGCAGTCCCAGACCGCGTTCCAGAAGCAGATGAACGTGAACCCGACGCCGGCGCAGGCCGTCATGGTCGATCTCCAGACGCTCGTGCCCGAGACGTTTACATTTTTGTGAGACAGGGGATACCCATCAGGGAAATCCCGTGCCTGAGGTTGACTCCTCCCTTTAACATGTCAGGAGTCATCTGTAGTGATTTATATGCGATGTCAGATGCAAGATCAAATCTCTTGGGAACGGGCCCGATCACCGGGAGATACTGATTACGAGTATGGAAATTTCAGAAACCGGTTAACAGATGACCGGATCACGGCACTTGAGAGGAAGGTATCGGCGATGGAAACCCCGGTCAGGGGACTGATCGAGGATTTGCTCGACTTCAAGGCGATCACGAGGACGATGTCCCGGCAGAACGGGAAACCCTGCATCTTTGAGTTTACCCAGGAACCGGTCATGCTCCGGGGTCTGCGGATCCGTCCATCCCCGTTGGTTGCAGCCCCGCGGGAATGCAGCACGGTGATCCGGCCACGAGGCGCCGCACACCAGCAGGATGCCCCGGTCGCTCAGGCAGAGCCCGCGATGGTCCGGATCATGCAGTCCGACGGTACCATGAAGATGGAGATCCGGCGCGGGGACAACTCCACCATTGACGCAGGCGTGGGATATTGTCACGCGAAGAACCTGCGCTGCTAAATAAGGTACGGGTGAGGCCCTGCACAAGCGCTTAAGGGGCCTGACTTCTAGAGAGGATTTCATAAAATAAAGGGCGATTTTCAGGTACGGTGCTACCGTACATGGTCTTTGGCCCCCGTGTATCACCGCCCGCGTTCCTCTCTTTTATTGTGCGGGCCCGGTACTCTCTTTGGTATTGTTTTGTGTATTTTTTTGGCAGGTGCCTGGTATCCGTGGATACCCCCAACATGGGGTGTATCAAAACCCGGGCAGAAACACATAAGTCGATCAATAACCGGTGAACAACAGAGAAGCTCCATGAAACCTGAAGATGATCCCTGGCTTGAACATGCTCATAAAAATGCAGAACACCTTGCCGGGGAGATCGAAAAACTGGCATCATTGACCAGTCCGATCCGGTCAGAACCTCCCGATCATCACCAAATACCAGGATTTCTGGAACCAAGCAAAACAGATTACCGGGTTATTCAGAGAATTAAAACCGCTTGCCCATGATGACCGGGATCTGCTCTGGAAGCAGTTCAATACCCTGTGCCGGGAAGTAAAGGAGAAACAGAAATCGGAATATGGGAAGCTGGAATCCGTTTCCCGCGGTCATTTCGACGAGATTATGAAACAGGTGGACTGGCGCAGTTCCGGCCGATGCCCCGCCCCGGGATATTTACGCGCTGGTGGAACGCGGGCAGGCGCTGAAAACCGCCGGTGAACTGCTAGGGAGATACAAGCATGAGATGCTTGCAAAACACAAAAAATCCTGTTTTGATCGCATCCAGAAGATCCGCACCATTCACGATGCCCTGTGGGATACGCTCAATGCGAAAAAGCCGCATCCGAAAGCCGAGAACGTAAACCCGCGTCCAAAAGAATCTCGAGATCAATATTGAACGGTACCGGAAAGCAGCCGCTGCCCTTGAAAATTTCCAGCTCACTGCAGCGCATATACGCAGGTTTCTTGCCACTCAGCGATGATCCGGAGAAGATGTGCACGGGCCACCGCCCAGCTAGCGGATATGGAGCGGCGGATAAACGATATCAAGGAAGGCATACAGAATTTCGAGAAATGGATCGAAGAAGATGAACGGACCTTAAAAGAGGAGTGAGGATTCGTTTTTTGTCGCAAGTGCGGATCACGTAAGACCCGGTGCACTCCCGGGAACCCTGCTTCTTCAGACGTGCCAGGTACACGTATATCGCCAGTTCGCCATCCGGGGTGAGACAATAGAGTTTCTCCCGGTCATTCCCCGGATCGGACTCCTCACCAATAAGGTTCCAGCCGGCCAGTGTCGATAATAACCAGGAGAAAACGGCCGGTGAAAGTTCGGGTCTGTCTGTGCCCTCACGATCACTGTACGCCGGTATCTGCCAGGTTTTTGTCTCGTTGAACAGGGTCTCTCTCGGGACCAGTGTCCTTGTCTGCTTCCCGGTCGCCTGCCCCCGGAAGAGGATGGTGAGGATCACGAGATAATAGGGGTTTACGGCGAGGTTCTTTACGGGAAATGCCGGTACGGGAACCCGCCGGATCGGGGAATCCCCAAACGCGTAACAGGAATCGCCCTCGACCCAGAGCGACATCGAGAAGAGGCCAAGCGAGAGGCGTTTTGACCCGGCAGAGATATCAAACGAATACCGTGCATCCGGATGATCGCTGAATATCCCGAGCACCGGGTCACGGATCGCGTCAAACGTTGCCGCATCGATGCGGACCAGGGAACAGGATATATTTTTGGAGATGGAGTGGCATTTACCGCATCAATCGCGTCGCGGATGGCGCACTTCCATTTTCTTTTCTTGGTATCATCCCGGGCCGAGTTGGTATAGACCTCTTTTTCGGCAAAAATGATGGTATGGGTGATCGTCGGCAGGTCCCGGAGTGCCGCAGGATAGGCCTCGTGGATCTTTTCTCCTGCACTGATGATGTGGATGTGTTCCTGCGGATCCATGGCTAACGTCACCGGGAGATCGATAAATGCTTACTGATGGAGAGGAAGAGTTTGCGGTAGTTCTGCCGGGCAATGTATGAACATTCGTACAAGACCGGTTCCCTGAACCAGCCGGATCGTGGAAACGTTCATCTCAGCCCCAGCATCTTCCGGATCCTGTCCCGGAACGAGTCCTTCTGCCGCCGGCAGAACGGCACTTTCCCCTTTGCTACGCGGAACGCCTCGCATTCGTCGCAGAGCGTGTGGCGGCTGCAGGTTATTTTCGGGCAGGGGCAGTCGGCCCGGATGACAGGTGACATGGGTGTCTACTCATCCCTTCACCGTCTGACGGTTTAATGGTTGGGGCGAGGCGCCTTTTTTCAGATTCCCTGGCATGTATCCGGCCCTGCCGGTCCCGCTTTAAAAAAAAGTGGTGGGAGAGAGGGGGTTCGCTCAAGAAATCAAAGGAGAAGGATTATAGGATCACGATATAACTGGTGAACTATGAGAAAAATCACACTTTTCTCTCTCACGATCATTACCATCGCAGTTCTTCTGGCTGTGGGATGTACGGGTACGTCTGGCAGTTCCGCAGCCGTGCCCACAACCACCGTGCCTGTCACATCTGCACCGGTGACCACGCAGATCCCAAACGCCCCTACAACAGCAGTAACGACGAGCCCGACACAGACTCCAACCGCCACGGCAACGCCGGAATCCGATCCGATCCTCCACCGGTGGGTACGGGAATATCCCACGTTTACCTCAGACATGCCGTGGGCTGCCTATGATTTCGTATTCTTATCAGACGGGAGCGTGACCTATACCTTTGGGTACCGATAAAATCCGGAATCGAACATCAGGATTGTTTCTCAGGGAAAATGTCCGGCACGTGGGAAAAGATTGGGGACAATAAATACCGGGTTTCCATCCCGGCCTCTTCTGCCGGCTCCCAGATTCTTCCGGGAATATACACGGGTGCCCGCGTCCATCGACAACGATACCGGGGAGACCATAAACGAGCATATCGTAAGCCAGTATGAGATCGATTCCCTGCCAAAAGCGCGTGAAAAGCTGACCAATGAGATGTATTATCCCGAGCGGGCAGACAGTTAATTCTTTTTTGCCGGCAGTACCGCCAACCGGCCCCGACGGGAGGGTCGCAGGTGCCGGACCGTTGTCCTTTTTTCCGGGGCCGCACCCCAGCGGATCAAAGGAACGCGATGTCTATTTGAGGACAGGATCAAAACGGTACTTCCGTATACGGGAAATGTAAAGAGGCGAATCACGGAATTTAATAAAACCGATCTCCTGATGCTCTGCATCGTGGCATTTTTTGCAATGGCCGGGGGGGCGCTCCTTGCACCGGTATTGCCGGAGATGGTCGGGCCCCTGCACACAACGACGCAGAATGTAGCGCTGCTGATGTCCGTGTTTACGATCTCAACGGCATTTTTCACCCTTGTTATCGGACATTTCACCGACCGCGTGAACCGGAAGAGGATACTGATTCCCTGCCTTCTGATTTATGGCCTCACCGGGCTGGTGAGTTTTTTTATCGCGGATTTCCCGTCGCTTCTTCTCTTGAGGTTCCTGCAGGGCATCGGTGTCGCGGGGATGACAACGCTTGCCATGCTCGTTATCGGCGATGTCTACACCGGCCTCGACCGGGTGGCGGCGATGAGTAAGATCAGTATAACGTTTGCCCTTGGGTCGGTATTTGCCCCGGTGATCGGGGGAGGGCTCGCCCTCTTTGGATGGAACTATGCCTTCCTCTTCTTTGCCCTCTCCCTGCCGTTTGCGGTTCTTGTGATCCTGTTTCTCCCCGAGACCCGGGTCGAGACCGCGGCCACGCATCACAACGGCATGGCCGGGGCGCTCAAGTGTCTTAAGGACCTGCCGATCCTTGCAACGGTATTCATGGGCTTTTCGATCTTTTTTTTGCTGTTTGCCATGATGATCTACGTGCCCTTCATGCTCAAGGGAACGTTTGGGTATGCGTCGGGAGCATCGGGCCTGATGCTCGCGGTTCCGGGGATCTCATGCATCCTCTTTGCACCGCAGGTAAAGCCGCTGACCGGGAAGTATTCCCTGCCACTCGTGATCGTTGCGGGTTTTATCTGCGTCGGGCTGTCGATGCTGTTCATGGCATGTGCGCAGTCGGTTGCCGCCGTGGTCCTGCTGTTGCTGGTGTTCGGGGTGGGACTTATCCTTGCCCAGACCGCGATCGACGTGCAGCTCATCCAGCTCTCTCCCCCGACGACAAGGGGCGGGGTGATCTCGATCCACAGTGCATGAAATACGTTGGCCAGAGCGCTGCCCCGATTGTCCTTGGGATCATCCTTGTGTTTTTCGGCCTTGACGCGGTCTTTGTAGTCGCAGGCATCCTCGGGGTGTTCGTTGCCCTGATGACGTACCTGATGAAAAAACGATTTTCCGGCCTGGCCGGGCAACCGGCCTGATATTCGGAAATCCATGATCTTTTTTGGGATTCCCTGAATCTTTTTTGAAAATTTTGCCGGGCGATTGCGGGAGCCTGAACCCCTTTTAAAAAAAAGTGGTGGGGGGGTGATCCCCCCACCCCCCTCCCCTTCTGTCCGCTTAGTAGGGGGTCACCCCCCCACCCATGTGTCCGGGCAGGTGGGGGGTACCCCCTCCCCCCCCTGACCTGATCCGGCCCACAACCACAAACAAAAAACGATCGCAGACAAAACCCCTCCATCGGAGATTCCACGCGAACAACCCTGCATTTCCCGTGCAAAAACAGCAGGCATCCCAAATCCGGAAGGGGGGGTAATCCCCCACCCCCCTTCCCCTTTGTCCGCTTAAGTAGGGGGTCACCCCCCCTCCCATGTGGCTGAGCGAGTGGGGGGTACCCACCCATACCATTTGTGATGGAGACGGGGGGGCCCCAACCCCCACAAGTCGAACTACGGCCACAGGCAGGCAGTTCTTTGTTGCGGGGGTCCGTAAACTAGACTCATATAGAATAAATCACAGCAATAAAACTAGACAACATCTTCGGAAGTTGTAGAATTTACGATTATGAAACTAGTTTAGATATACTTTTTATACTAAAATTAATGTATTTCACATATGAATATTTCCGATAATGATAATTCTGAAGAAAACTGGAATTCTTTTCTTAAAAATGTTAGAAAAGAAACTGAAAAACTAGATCTTCATGGAGCAGGGATTCCATATTTTCGTGGTCATTACAATTCATCATGGAAATTACAACCGTTAATCTTTCGTAAAAAATTGTCTCTTTCTCGTGTTTTTAATTTAGAAAATTTACTTGCATTTGATTTTCATACCCTTTGCGGTCAACTTTATCCTATCCAACTTGATGATTGGGAGATGAGTTTTGAGATGCGCCATGCTGGTCTTCCAACACGACTATTGGATTGGAGCGAATCTTTTGCGAATGCATTATTTTTTGCAATAAATGACCCTCAAGCATCATCTCATACAGAAGAATTCAAACCCTGTATTTGGATATTAGATCCATATGAATTGAATTCTAAAACTTATCATGAGTATACTATTCCAGATTGGGCATCCTTGGGATTTGATTATCACGCAGAATATAGAAAAGAATGGGACAATCATAGGAGGAAATTCAAGGGGCCTATTGCATTGAATCCTCCCAAATCTTATGGAAGGATGGTTGCACAAAAAAGTTTATTCACAGTTCATTTTTCAGAAACACCGTTAGAGAAATTTTACAAGTCATCAGTAACGAAAATAGATATACCGATTGAATGTATGAATCACGCAAAAAAATTCCTTTATTTATCAGGAGTTAATGATTTTACTTTGTTCCCTGATTTAGATGGACTTGGAAAATTGTTAAGTAAGCGATATGATTATTATATTAATATAAAACAAATAAATGACAGTTAACTGTGAATATTGCACAAATGGGAGGGTAGAGTTAAAAAGAGTTTCAGCCTCTATTTTAGAGGAAATTATTATATTTAAAAGAGAGATAACAACTCCTATGGCAGAGAAGAAGATCGTTAGCCCAAAAACCCACAAAGCTTACCACATCGCTGAAAGAGATTCGAAAAATTATACTAAAGGACAAATTACAGGACCATATAAAAAGAAAAAATAACTTAATTATTGGAGACTAAGTCAAGTCTGCGAGAGATAATACATATATCTTGGTATTTATCTTTCCCCGGCTCCTGCATGAAGCGACCTTCACTTTCGGCAGCATGTTCCATTGAGTGAGCGGTAGTTCTGTCAAGTTGTCGGCAGTTTCAATTTTTTCACAGTCAACAGTGTATTATTAAAAAAAAAGTTATTCCTTCTTCTCCGGAGCCCCATCCACCGGAGCCACCCGTTCCTTCTTCTTCGGCCCCGCCACCGTCACCTTCACGACCCCGCCCCGTGCCGTGAGGGCCACCGGGTACTGCGTGTCCATCGTGAGACACTTCGTGGGGCAGACCTCGACACAGCAGGCGCAGACGATACAGCGCATCTGGTCGATCTGCCAGGTCTTCTCCTTAACCTCGACAATGATCGCCTGCGTCGGGCACTTGCGCTGGCAGGACCGGCAGGTGATGCACTTTGCCGGGTCGATCGTCACGTGGCCCCGGGAGAGGGGGTCTTCTTCGCCGGCTTTGCCGGGTACATCAGGGTTGCCGGGCGGGTGAACAGGCTTTTTAATACTGTTTTTGCATTCTGGAAGTAGGTCATGCCATCTCACCTCTCCGCGCAGCCGACACAGGGGTCGATCGAGAGCACGATCACCGGTACGTCCGCAAGCTCGCAGCCTTTGAGGAGCGTGACAAGCGGCGGGATGTTCGTGAACGTCGGCGTCCTCACCCGGTGCCGGACAAGGTTCTTCTTGCCGTTCCCCTTGATGTAGTGGACGACCTCGCCCCGGGGCTGCTCCGCCCGGGCGAAATACTCGCCGTCGGGAGCGCCGGTCACTTTCACGTCCACCGGGCCGTCGGGGATCTTTTTGATGCACTGCTCGATGATGTCAATCGAGGTAAAGAGTCTCCTTTGCCCGCACCGCACACCGGGCATAGCTGTCCCCGGCCTGCTCAACGACCGGCCTGAAGTTGATCTTCCCGTACGCATTGTAGCCGGTCTGGCGGAGGTCGATCGCGATCCCGCTCCCCCGGGCCGTCGGGCCAACGGCCCCGAGAGTGTATGCATCCCCTTTCTGGAGGACGCCGGCGCCCTGAGACGGTGGCTGACCGAGGAATCGTTTAAGAAGACGTTTGTCAGGTCATGGAGCTCGTGCTCCATCCCTTTGAGCCCTTTGAGCATCTCGTCGAGTTTCTCGGGCGCGATATCCTTCCTCACACCGCCGACCTTGCAGACGCCCTGGATTACCCGGCCGCCCGTGGTCGCTTCCATGTCGTCGAGCACGTGTTCGCGGAGTCTCCACGCGTTCATAAAGACACTCTCGAAACCCATCCCATCGGCAAAAAGCCCGAGCCAGAGGAGGTGGGAGTGCAGCCTTGAATATTCCGACCAGATGGTCCGGAGGTACTGGGCACGCTCGGGCACCTCGATATTCATGATCCTCTCGACCCCTTGCGCATACGTGTTGCTGTGGATGTAACTGCAGATCCCGCAGATGCGTTCCGCGACGTAGATGTACTCGGTGAACTCGCGTTTCTCCACGAGTTTCTCAAGGCCCCGGTGGACGTAGCCGATCGAGGGGAGTACGTCCACGACCTTCTCGTCTTCCAGGACAAGGTCGAGATGGATCGGTTCCGGCAGCACCGGGTGCTGGGGCCCGAACGGGACGGTTATTCGTTTTGGCATTTAGCTCCCCTCCTTTGTGATCGTCACCGAGAACGGGGATTTGATCGTCGTCCGGTAGAAGTGCCCGCCAAAGTCGATGTTCATCCCCGACACCGTGATGCCGTACAGGTCGTGAATCTCGTTCTCGTAGACAAATGCCCCGAAGAAGACGCTGCTCACGCTCGGGACGACCGTGTCCTGCTTTACGGTGATGCGCAGGTTGGTCATGACGAAGTCCTTATCGAAGACGTAGTTGATCTCGAAATCGTCATCGATCTTCGTGCAGCCGATCTGGACGAGGCGGCACCCGTCTTTCCTGAGCTGTGCCGTCCGGGCAACGAGCTCGTCCATGCCGATCGGGAGGGTGGTCTGCTGGTCAAGGGTCATTTACACACCTCCTGCGGGTTTTCCGAGAGGGGCCGCAACCGGGACCGGCTCCCCCTTTTGATACCCGTCACAAGGGCGGCTTTCTTCTCTTCAAGGATCCCGAGGGCTTTGACGATCCCGTCGATGATGGACTCGGGCCGGGTCGCACACCCGGGCACGTACACGTCGACCGGGATTATCGTGTCGATCCCTCCCGCGACATTGTAGCACTCCCGGAAGATGCCGCCGGAAGTGGCGCAGATGCCGACTGCCACGACCACCTTCGGGTCCGGCATCTGGTCGTAGATGTTTTTTATCACGTACTTGTTCTGCTCGTTGACCGACCCGGTAACAACGAAGATATCGGCGTGCTTGGGGTTGCCGGTATTGATGATCCCGAAGCGCTCCACATCATACATCGGTGTCAGGCAGGCGAGGATCTCGATATCGCAGCCGTTACAGCTCGATGCATCGTAATGGATTATCCAGGGAGATTTCTGTAAGTAGGCCATTATTACACCACCACGAAATACGCGATGACCGCAAGGTTGACGATTGCAGCGATGAGCGTGATCGCCCACGTGCTTTTGACCGCGAGCTGCCACTTAACCCTCGCGTTCGTGTTGTCGATAAAGAGTTCCAGCAGGTAGACGAGGATGATTGCGATAATGCCAAGGATCCAGTTCGCTGCAAAGAACAGGAAGACAAAGCCGAGCAAAAACACGAGCTCGTACCAGTGCGTCACCTCGATAAACCCGAGGTTCGGGCCCGAGAACTCGGTCGTCACGCCTTTGACGATCTCCTGGTGGGCGTGGTGCGAGGTCGAGATATCGAAGGGCGACTTGCGCAGCTTGATGGTGAGAGCGTAGAGGAACGCAAGGAAGAGCCCCGGCAGCGCAATCACGAGGAGCATCGGGTAGTTGAGGATATCGCTGACCGCAAACGACCGGGTCACGAGGGTACATCCCGACCGCCGAGAGGATCAGGATCGGCTCGTAGGCCATGACCTGGAGCAGTTCCCGTTCCGCCCCGATGTGGCTGTACGGGGAGTTGGCCGAGTAGGCCCCGAGAACCAGGAAGACCTCAGCGAGCGTGAGCGCAAAGACGACGAGAAGGAGGTCGCCGCCGGCAAAGAAAAGCGCTCCCGTGAAGATCGCAAAGACAAAGTAGCTGATCACGTAGTAGCGCTGGGTCTCGTTGACATTCGCTGCATCTTTCTCGAAGAGTTTTCCCACATCGTAGAACGGCTGGAGGATCGAGGGGCCGACCCTGCCCTGCATGTGGGCGGTGATCTTCCGGTCGATCCCCGCGAGGAGACCGCCGATGACCGGGGCGAGCAGGATAAACAAAAGACCGTACACGAGCGTAATCACAGGAACACCCCCGATGCAAGCGCCGTCACGAACATGACCACGATGAACACCCCGCAGACGCAGATCCCGGTAGAGCGGAGCCGTGCCTCGCCAAACCAGCCCCCGAGGTAATAGTTGCCCAGTTTCACTTCAGTCGGGGCGCCAAGGGCGTTTGTAAAGTGCATGTCAGGAGTTGTCACTGCCCCGCCCATATACGGCGGCAGGTGGCGGTTTTTCCGGTGCGGCAGGAGGATGCTCAGCGGGAGGACGACGATCAAAAAGAGCATCATCATCATGATCAGGATGTTATCCTGCGAGAGCCGGGCGATATTCCCGTAGTTCGCTGACAGGAACGGCTCGATGAGGATCTTCGAGATGATCGGGAAGATAAAGCAGGTGACGGTCGTCAGGCCCGCGAGCGCGACGAGGGCGATCCATTCGTTTTTGTCGACCGCCCCCTCGACATTTTGCTTATCCGGCGAGATAACGAGCAGTTTTCCCATCCATTTCGCCCAGAAGAACACGGTAAACGCACTGCCAAAGGCAAGGATAATGACGAGGATAAACCCGAACGGCGCGTCGATGAAGGCCTGAATCGCCGCCCACTTGGAGATCAGCATACCAAACGGCGCAAGGAACATCCCGGCGATCCCGATCACCATCATCGCGGCAAGCCGCGGGGTCCTGGTGATAAGGCCGCTCATGTCCTCGATCTCCCGGCTCCGGATCCGGTGCTCGACCGTTCCCACGGAGAGGAACAGGAGCGACTTTGAGATCGCGTGGAAGATGATCAACAAGACTGCCGCCCAGATCGCCTCGTACGTCCCGATACCCGCACAGGCAACGACAAGGCCGAGGTTTGAGATCGTGGAATAGGCAAGCACCCGTTTTGCATTCGTCTGGGATATCGCGATCCCCGACGCGATAAGGAAGGTAAACGCCCCGACAAACGCGAGGGCATACCCGGTGGCGGTAAACGCGTACACCGGCGCGAACCGGACCAGGATATAGACCCCGGCTTTGACCATCGTGCTCGAATGCAGGAGGGCCGAGACCGGGGTCGGGGCCACCATCGCCCCGACAAGCCACGAGGAAAACGGCATCTGGGCGGCTTTCGTGAGACCGGCAAACCCGATAAGCGCCGCCGGGATGAGGACAAGCGCTTTACCAGCGGTGAGTACCTGGTCAAGACCGAGCATCGCCCCGGGCTGCATCGCAAGGTAGATGAGGGCGCCGGCAAACGCGATCCCGCCAAGCATGTTCATCCAGAGGGCGGTAAACGCGTTCTTCGTCGCCTCCTCGGTCTTCGTAAACCCGATGAGGAGGAACGAACAGAGCGTCGTTACTTCCCAGAAGAAGAACACCCAGATGAGGCTGTTTGAAAATACCAGCCCGAACATCGCGGAGATGAACACGAAAATGATCAAAAAAAACATATTGGTGCGGTCGGGAATTTCCGCATGGTGCTGGTAGAAGTGCCGCATGTACCCGAGCGAGTACACACAGATCAGGCTCCCGATGATCCCGACGATAAGCGCCATGATAAGCGAGAGCGAGTCGGAAAAGAGCGGGAACTTTACCACGGCCGAATGGGCGTACCCTGGCCTCGAACCAGAGGAGCAGTGCAGTCTGGACGACAATAAGGCCGATGACCAGGTAGTTGCGGTATTTTACCGCGTACCAGAGCAGGAGCACCGCTATTGCAAGCTCCAAAAAGAACATGAGCAGGTTCACGGGCGCTGCATCAAACCCGAAATAGATGGCACCTTTGTCATACAGGGTCACCAGGGCAATGACCGTAACAACGCCTATTGCCAGTGCGGATATTTTTACAATCCAGTTCCGCTCGGTATCCCGGCGCACGAGAAGCATGAAGAACGCCGTGATCAGCGGGAACAGGATGAGAAACAGTAATGATTGCACGCTTACATCCACCCTCATAAAATATGGGTATCTGTCATTATTAATCATATTGAATTGAACACGAAAACCCGGCCTGCCGGAGGGTTATACCTGCATTTTTCCGGATATCCGTGCGTTTTTTTGGAAAATCTGCACAATTCCTGCACGGATCTGCAGGAAAAATCTTAAAAATCCTGCAACCTGCAGGGTACGGCCGTATTTTTGCGGGAATTTCCCGATCGTTCCCCCGAGACAGGATGATAAAAGTTTAATGTAACAAAAATGCAGTAGTACTGTCCTGAGGACAGGTTGCCGGCATGGGGGCATCGTCCCGGCATCATGCCGCCGTCCTTTGGGGTGGATCATCAGGGCAGGTTAGTGCCCGTATTAGAGTTGTCAAACCTGATGTGGTATGGATCACGGTACGACCGGCTGTTCTGTCAACGTGCGTTTTACGTCCATGAGAGAGAGCCGGCCCTGTACGCGGGGATGCCATAGCACCTCTAGGG
>CAWBMY010000019.1:0-34758 GCA_963790005.1 uncultured Methanoregulaceae archaeon | reverse complement strand
TCTCGTTCTCGAACGCGATAACCTCTGCGCCGGCGCCGAGCGAGGCAACCCGGGCCGTGGTGCGGGCCTCGGCAAAGGGATCGAACCGGTCGAAACTGATATTGAACCGGGCGGCAACTTTCCCGAGCGTCTCTTTTTTCTCGCCGCCGGTCACCTGCACGAGTTTTGTCTGCGGCGGGAGGCCCTGCAAAAAGAAGAAGAGCTCGTGCTGGTCGGTCGAGATCTCCTGGAGGCTGTCGACCGCAAGGATATCGGGCCGTTCCTCGGCGAGCAACCGAAAGAGCCGGAACATCGATACGGTATTCTCACTGAGGATCGCCTGCCCGTCTATACGGACAAGGGCGTACATCGGCCGGCGGGATCGCGACCTCACCGAGCCTTTGATGATGTCGATCCCAAAACACTCAGCCGGTCAACGCATCGCAGTGCTTCCCCGGGGTCATACTCCAGTTTGTACTTCCGCACAAAGAATGCAAGGATATTGCTGATATCGCGTTCGAGGATAACGCCGGCATTGGGGTGGGTGGCCTCCATCCACTGCGGCCAGTCGATAATGACACATTTCCCGTTCTCGAGGAGGATGTTGTACTCCGAAAGATCCGCGTGGATCACGCCGGCCTGGTAGGCAGCCCGCACGTTTGCAAGGATATCGTCAAGCGTGGCACGGGGGTCCGAAAGCCGGCACTTTGCAAGGCTCGGTCCTTCGATAAGCGCCATCACGACCGCATTCCGGTTCTGGCCGATGGGAAGCGGGACGGAAACCTTCGGGTGGAGAAGAGTGAGTGCCGCGTACTCGCGTTCAGCAGAGAGCCGGGAGGCAAGCAACCATGGGCAGTAGCCGCGTTCAGGCATGTACTCCCGGTTGACCCGGGCGGTGTTGAACGACCGCATGCCGATCCGGTGGAACTTGATCGCAACCGGGCCAAGGCCGAGCGCATCGAACACCACCGACTCCTTGCCCTCCCCGATCTTTGTTCCCAGCGCCGAGATAACACCTTTTTTGGTGAGCGTGATAAGCGCGAGCGTGTCGTATCCGCCAAAGACGAGCGCATAACCATCGTACGGCACCGCGTTGAACCGCACCATGCCCCACCGGATGAGCCGTGACAACCGGTAATTGACCTCGGATTCGGAGAGCTCCGTCGCCTGCTGGAGACTGTCAAGCGGCACCCACTCGTACCGCTTCATCTGGCGCTCAAGCGCGGCAAGGATCGTTTTTTCGTATTTGTGCAGGCTGCGGATACGCTCCGGAGACACGACCATGGTTGTTATGAGTGGTTATGTGGCAGACTATAAAATCATGGTCTCCGTGGCCACTATCGCCGGAGCATCACAACATTAAACATCTTTTATCGTCCAGATCAGAACAGGATTTGTCCCCAATGCAGTGCGATGCGTGCCGGCGCGAAGCGTTGTCTTCCAACCCTATTCGGGAAAACATCTCTGCCCGGTGCATTTTCTTAAGGATTTTGAGGCAAAAGCCAAGCGTGCCATCCGCTCGCATGGCTGGCTGCGCCCGGGGGACCATATTGCCGTTGTACTTCCGGGAGATGCAGCAGGCGCCGCCCTGCTTGTGTTCCTCGTAAACCTCACGGCAAACCGCCGCGACATCCGGCTCTCTGCGATCACTATCGACCCCGGTATGAGCGGCTGCTCTGCACCTGGCAAGGCCCGGAACGTGGCGGCTGCCTGCGGTATCGAATTGTTCTGCGGCTCGTTTGCGGAACGGTACGGCACGACGATGGATGCGATCGTGCAGCAGGACGGGCAGGAAGCGGCCAGCCAGTCCTGCCGGGTGCTCACAAACGATCTGATCGGGGAGATCGCAGAAGCGCACGGTGTGACCCGGTGCGCATTTGCCACCACGGTTGATGACAGCGCCGGGGCGTTTTTTATCCAGCCTGCTTTCAGGAACCGTCGAATGCACCCTGTTCTCTTCGGGAACAACGGGAAAAAACCGCATCCCCGTCATCCGGCCGTTCATGGAGATCCCGGCGCCGGAAGTGATCCGGTACGCGGAACTGCACCCGGAGTGTGCCGGTTGTGGCACCCTGCTTGCGTGTCCCTGTACCGGAAGCGGTTCCCGTTTGGCGGATGCACGGGCGGCACTCGACACCTACGATCGCCGGCACCCGGCCACAAAGTTCGCACTCGCAAACCTTGCCGGACCCTTGGCCGGTATCGCTGCCGCGCAGGGGTCACCCGCATCATGCCCGGTGTGTGGCGAACCACTCAGCCGGCGGGGAATGCGAGGCCTGCGGCATCCGCCGGAACATTAAACGGGGGGGCGTACCATGAGATCACGGAAAAATGTCGTCTGGCGGATCATCCATACTTCCGCATCGATGCGGATCCTGATCTACTTCGTGCTGTTCGCCCTGCTCATCCTCATCTATACCATCCTCTTCCATGGGCTGTACCCGCAGCTGGAAGGGACACCGGTAGACTGGTCGCAGTCGGTTTTATTCGTGATACAGACGATCACGACCACAGGAAGCCTGCTTGTCTACCATTCGGATGCGATGATCCTCTTCTCATCGGTCATGATGCTCTCGGGAGTCATCATGATCTTCATGGTCATTCCCCTCATCCTCACCCCGTACCTTGTCGCGGTGCTCCGTTCGGGACCGGCCCGCCGTACGCCCCATGCCCTCTTCCACCACACCGTGATCATCGGGAACGGCGAACTGTCCCGCGCACTGGTAGAGAGCCTGTCCCTCTCGGAAAAGGAGGTACTCATTGTCGAGGAGAATGAGGATGCGGCACGCGAACTTGCCCTCAAACACCGCAGGAGGGCGTTTGTCATATGGGGGGATTATGACGACCCGCAGACATGGGAGCAGGCCTGGATAAAAAACGCGGATTTCGTGATCCTCTGCGAGAACGAGCGGACGACGGCAAGCATTATTCTGGGGATACGGGGGCTTACTTCGGCCAGGATTATCTCGATCGTCGACAAGATCTCCTTTGACCGGTACCTGCGGTATGCCGGGGCAGAGTACGTGCTCTCCCCAAAGCAGGTTACCGGGAGGATCCTCGCCCGGCACGCCATCCTCAACCCGGCAGGGGACACCGAACCCGCCATCCCCGGCCTTGACCGGCTCACCATCAACAAGGATGAATTCCCGGAAAAAACCCTCCGGCTGATCCACATCCCGGTCATGCCCAAAAGCAGGGCGGCGGGAAAAATGCTGGGCGAACTGAACCTGTACGGGCAGTACGGCATCATCGCCCCGTTTATCTGGAAAGCGGGCAGGTTTATCTCCCGCCCGGAGCCGTCAGAAACGCTCGATATCACCACCTCGCTTTTTCTATTCGGGAGTGCGGATGCTATCCGCCGGGCAGTCCACGAAGAACTTGAGGTTGATAAAGAACAGATCGGCCACGCGGTCATCGCGGGATTCGGCGATGTGGGATCTGCCGCATATACCGAGATGGTGGCATCGGGCATCTCCTGCGTGGTGGTCGATTCGAAAAAATACGATGTAAACGAGGTGACCGGGAATGCTGAAGACGAGGAGATTTTACGAGAGGCGAGGATTGGGGAAGCCCGGTTCTGCATCGTCGCGCTCAACGATGATGACGTGAACATCTTCACCACGCTGATGGCCCGCAACCTCAACCCCGATATCCGGATCCTTGCCCGGGCAAACGAGCCGTCCTCCGTGGAGAAACTGTACCGGGCTGGTGCGGATTACGTGGCGCTGCTCCCGCGGATCGGCGGCCAGACGGTCGGCAGGATCGTGCTTGCCGATACGATCACGATCCTTATCGATCTCCCGGACGGCGAAGTGGTCGTCCTAAAGCAGGTCCGGCATCCCACGGACAGAACGGTCGGGAGTGTCGCAGGCGCAAGCGGTGTGCGGGTCCTCGGGATCGAGGCCCCGGACCGGGTCATTGTTCTGCCATCAGAAACTGAGGCGCTGCGGGAAGGGGATGCGGTGATCGTGGCGGGGAACACCGAACAGTTAAAAAAATTTATCCGCTTATTCTGACAGAGGAGATAGGTATGGCCATAGAACTCGGGTGCAGGATGGGACAGGTCGAGCAGATGATCCGGTACGCCTACTGGAACAGCGGGTGCACAGGAATAGTTGTCGGCGTTTCCGGGGGCGTGGACTCGGCGCTCGCGGCCGCCTTCTGCTGCCGGGCGGTAGGGCCGGACAAGGTGCTCGGGCTCTCCCTGCCGACATCGGTCAGCAACCCGCAGGACGTAAAAGATGCGGCAGGAACTCTGTGCCGGTCTCGGTATGGAGCACCGGGTGGTCATGCATCGACCCCATGCTTGCGGCGTTCAAGACCCTCCCGGGCTTTACGGAATCCCCGTACCTGCTCGGGAACCTCATGGCCCGGATCCGGATGACGGTGCTGTACTACCATGCGAACCAGGACCACCGGCTTGTCTGCGGGACTTCCAACCGGAGCGAGTGCATGCTTGGCTACTGCACCAAGTACGGGGACAATGCGGCTGACTTCCAGCCAATCGTCCACCTGTACAAGACCGAGGTCTACGAAATGGCACGGGAGATGAAGATCCCGGAGCCGATCCTCACAAAAACGCCGTCTGCCGGGCTCTGGGCCGGGCAGAGCGACGAGGGCGAGATCGGACTTTCCTATGCCGAGATCGATGCGGCACTCAGGAACCTTGAGGCAAATGGCTGGAAGGCCGCATCCCCGGCCGAGGAAAAAGTGCTGGCCCGGGCACAGAAGAACGCCCACAAGCGCCTTGCCGCACCTAGTCTTTTAACAGTCCCTTAAAGATGTCCGGGTATTTTTCCGGCTCGTTAAGGAATGCAAGGGCATCTTGGTCGCCGATCAGGGAATAGATCGGCCCTGCACAGGATCGGCCCGCCACACCCTGTCCTTTGATCACCGTACACTTCCGGACCGGTGGCATGTCCGGGTAGTGCGGGTTTTTTATGATCCGGCCATCGCTCATGACGTAATATGCCGCCCCGTGGAGGGTCTCGTACTCCCCGTACTCGCTCTCAAACGCGGTGGAGACCAGGTTTGCCATCACAAGCGTAGTGTCCGGCGAGGGATTGATGGAGATATGGCCGTACCCGGCGGGATGACCACGCACGCCCCGGTACCAGCAACAACAAGGACGACATCGTCAAGGGTGCGTGTCTGGAGGAGAAACTGTGCTGTTCCCTCAACAACTTCATACAGTTCCGGGTAGCCGGTGCCGGCCGGGTTGACGGGGTGGTAATGCCCCTTTGTCTTGACATACTCGCCGCAGAGATCCCGCGGGGGAATAATCGTAATATCATAGCGGAGCCGGTGATCGGACGAGCCAGCACCGGTCCGCCTCCGACCGGGCCAGATCCCGGTACATGTAATAGAGGGGGTCGCTTGCCGCGCACGCGGGGTCGGCAAGAACGGAGCGCATCTCCCGTATCGTCCGTATCCCGGGGGCCGGCAGCGCCCCGCTCCAGCCGCACCTCACTTTTTCTTCCTCATGACGAACACGTAGTAGCCGGCAGCGCCGAGGATCACCGCGACAACAGCGACAATCTCAAGCAGTTGTACAAGGGCAGAGGTTGCCGGCCGGGGCACCACCTGGACGTCGGCCTTGAAGGTATCGGAGATCTGGCTGTTATCGAGAGCATCACGGTACCTGACCTCGGTATCGAGGGCATAGGTCCCGGGAGCGGCCCCGCTTGCGGCGGTTATTGCGTACTGGGCGGTCACGTTCCCGCCGGGCGGGATATCCCCAAGATACGCATTGGTGTCCGAGCTCGACAGCGGATCAACCGCCGAGAGCCGGGCCTGCGCCTGGTGTGCCGTAACCGACCCCGTATTCTGGTAGACCACGGTGATCACGCTGGATGCTCCCTGCGTAACGACCGCCGGGGGTGACACGACAACAAAACTGAGTTTGTTTTCCACCGGCACGCCGACGGTATCGATCGCCGAGGTCACCGTGTCGCCCTCAGCGTTCGTATAGGTCACGTCCACATCGATGGGATAGGACTGCTGCTGCGCATCGCTGGAGATGGCGACCTTGTACAGGCAGGTGACGACCCCGTCCCTCGGGAAATCCCCGATATAGACATTATCGTCGGTCGGGATCACGGCGCTGTCACCATGTCTTTTGATCGTGACCGTCGCCTGTTTCCCGTCCTCGTAGCCGATGTTCTTGATCGTCAGGTTGACGTACCCTTCCATTCCCACGACAAGGTCCGGTGCATCGGCTTTGTGCACGTCAATCTGGACGACCGGTTTTATCTTGATCGTGAGCGGGATCGTCACGGTCACCGGGGTGTACTGGTCCTGGATAATCTGACTTGTCGGCTGGTTGGCGAGGCTGTTCGCGAGGTACCTGGTACTGGACGGTCAGGGGGAGGGTGTATTCGCCGAGCGTCGCGTCCGAGGTGATCTTCGCGGTAATAACTCGCGGTGGTCATCCCCGGACTGGGATGTCGCCAAGGTTCTGCGGGTCGGTCGTGATGTTGATCGGAGCACCCCCGGACGAGAGGCCCGCCGTGACGAGTTTTGCCGTAGTGGGGAGATCGTCCCGGGTCAAGTGTACTCTGATCGATAAATACCGCCGCATTTGTTCCGCTGTTCTCTATGACCACCGTTATCGTGGCATCCTGCCCCGGGGAGAACTCGTTTACTCCGGTGAGATAGGCCGTTATTTCCGGGGTTCCCCCCAGATATTTGTCCGCGCCCAGTGCGGGCGTGATGCAGATGACTGCTGCGAGGATCAGGAGGGCGAGGGTAAAATGATATTTCATCGGTAATCACATGCGGTTGTTGTTGGTACACATTTATATCGTATCATATAAAGCGATGCGAGGCGGACAGGATGCCTGGCTAAAAAACAGACAGAAACTGCGAGGGAAACCTGTTTTAGTAATCCCGGATCTCAACGAACTCCCGGACATCCATGAGGCCTTTCATGGCCTGTGTCTGGACAAAGCGCCCGCCTTCGCGGATCGCGGCCATCGGGTTCGTGCCACCGACCGCAACGATGGAGACATACTGCGGGCTTCCCGGTACCCCAAGAAGCGGGACGTTGGGCACGCCCACTTCGAGGATGCCGGTGAAACTGCTTTCGGCAAGTTCGTCGAGCACGCTTCCCACGAGCGGCTCAGCTTCCATGTGGAACTCCCGGATATTTGCGAGGATGTTCCCGCTGCCTTTGCGCATCACATCGTTGACCGACGTGATCTGCTGGGAGATGAGCACCTGCAGCGGATCGATGGTCGTATACTCGTAGAGGATGATATGCGTGAAACGGAGCGGGGCCCGGTTCTCGATCTCGACCACGCCGCCCCCAATCGGGGTGATCGGGACACCCCGCCGGATCAAAAGGCCGTCGAACGTGATGCTGCAGATCGTGCAGATGGCCGTGCGCCCTTCGGGTACGATGAAATCAGCGATCCGCTCTCCCGATGAAAAAAACTTTACCAGCCCGCTGACGGAAACCCCGGTCTTGTAGGCGTCCTTTAAGATCGAGACGGCGTACTCGAAGTCCTCGTTTTTTACAAGCGAGAGATTGTAGACAACGTTTCCGGTTCCCGTGGCGGGATCATAGGTCACCTGCATCGCGTAATCATCGATACTCTGATCGACAAACTTGAGCGGACGGGTCATTGTAGTGATTTTGGGCTATTACAATAGAAAAATTGTTCTATAAGCCCAAGGTAATCCTTATATGATGGAAGACGATATGCGGGTAAAAGCCAGGAATGCGATGAGGCTCATTCTTGAAGCTGCGCGGTTTGAGGTCGAAGAGGTGGACGAGCCCCTGGATCTCTCTGCGGTCCGGGACGGGGAGTGCCTCCTTGTGCTCTGTTCAAATGATGCCGAGCTGATCGGGCAGTTTGACAAGACCAACTACAGCCTGATGGTTGACGACCAGGAGATGACCTGCAAGAAGCTCCTCTTCACGCTCGAAAAGGATATCTCGACCGAGAACTGCACCCAGTGGGGTATCGACGAGTTTGTCCAGTACGCGGGTGAAGCGGTGCTTGCCGATATCGTAGCGCAGGAACTCAAACTCGACCTCACGCCGGGCAAGGGAAAGGCAAAGAAGGCGGCCGCGGGAGCGGCGGCAGGCCCGGCAGAGGCAGCAGAAGAGGAGCCTTCCGGTATTTCGCTTCTGCACTTCCCGGTCAAACTTTCCGAGCAGGCTGCTATCCGCACCGCAGGAATACAGGGAGCGGCAAAACTCCGGTTCATCCCCTACTACCTGATCCACTACGCGAGCAGCGGGGAGCAGGTGTACAAGGACCGGCGCGTCCCCTTCGATGCTGACGGCTGGGGCGCGATCAATGCCATCAACGGGATCAAGCTCGATCTCGATGGCAAACTGGTCGAGGATACGGAGATCCCGGCAAACGCGGAGGTCTCCGATGCGCATATCACCAAAGAAGAGGCCACCGAACGGATGGTGACCGAGCTCATCGAACGGCTTACCCAGAAAGTCCGGATCAAGCAGGAGAAGGGCGATGCGATCTTCTACGAGGAAAAAACCTTAAAACCGGACCGCAAGAACATCACGGTCGACACAAAGCAGGTCTATATCCCGGTCTGGCAGATCCGGGGCAAGAAGATCGTCGAGGTCAATGCCTTTACCGGGGAACTCCTCTCAGAGCCGATGGACGAGGGCGTCGAAGTCTTCTGATAACTTGTACGTATGATCGTTGTTCTTGGCGGGGGTCCTGCCGGGCGGATGGCCTCACTACGGCTCGCGACGGCAGGAAAAAAGGTCACGCTTGTCGAACCAAAGGGAAAATCCCGGGGGATCGGCGGGCAGTGCCTCCATTTTGGCTGTATGCCGGTCTGTGCCCTCAACGATGTCGCCCGCATCATCGGCCAGACGAGGCGGTTTTACGAGCGCGGGATGACCGATGCCGTCCCGGCGCTCCGGTTTTCAAACGTGATGGACGAGACGCTCGCGGTCCAGCAGAAGATCGCCGGTATCCTCGACCATGAGACCGTAACCGCCGGGGTGGACGTGGTCTACGGGAAGGAGGGACGGGTGGATGGCCCGCAGGTCTTTATCGGCGATGAACCGGTCGATGCAGAGGCCACGATCATTGCCACCGGTTCCCGGCCGAATATCCCGGATGTCCCGGGGGTCACCCTTCCCGGAGTATACACCCCGCACACCCTCTGGGATCTCCGCGAGCTGCCCGGAAAAATTCACCATCATCGGCGGAAGCGTGATGGCGGCGGAGTTTGCGTATATTTTCCAGACGTTCGGGAGCGAGGTGACCGTCCTCTCCCGGAGCGGTTTTTTGAAAAATCTCGACAAGCACCTCCGGGCCATCGCCATGAAGGAACTTGCCGGCGTGGACATCCGGGAAGGAGCCGAGGTGACCGGGATCTCCGGGACGTCCCGGGTTACGGGCGTCCGATACTCTGCCGGGGGAAATGAGGCATCCGTTGAAACGAACGCTGTGCTGCTCGCCGCCGGCCTCGTGCCGAACTCCGGGATGGTGACCGGGGTAGAGAAGGGGCCGGGCGGGGAGATCGTGGTGAACGACCGGATGCAGACGAGCGTGCCCGGCATCTACGCATGCGGGGACGTGGCCGGGGCACCATTCTTAACCCCGGTCGCCCGGCACGAAGGGATCGTCGCGGCCGACAACATCCTCGGGAAGGAGCGGCACATGGATTATTCCCGTATCCCGCAGGCGATCTACCTCGCCCACGATCTTGCGTTCTGCGGGACCGGTGGTGAGGGGAGCGCATCGCTTGCCCTTCCCGGCGGCCGGCCGGGGACCTACTGGTCGGTGCCGTATGGCGATACCGGGCTTGCAAAGATCTTTGCCGATCCGGCATCGGGCGAGATCACCGGTATGTGCGCCGCAGGGCCGGCGGGGGGGTCATCGCCGGGTACCTCGCGTTTCTCATGCAGCGGCATATTTCGGTGCATGACTTCGAGGAGTTTATCGAGGTCCACCCGTCAACAGATGGCGTAAACGGCCTCGCGAAGTACGCCTCGGAACTGTTCAGGAGACATAACCCCCCGTAAAACCCTGTTTTTGTCGCGTTCCTTTTGTCGCACACTGGCGATATCCTGTGGTTGTGGCAGCGACCATTTTTACCATTCCCCTGTTGGTTGCCGACGTGCGATCCGCCGCTGTAGGTATTATTACGCTTGACACCGAAGGTATAAGGTACAGCTTAAAAGAGCGGAGCATTCTCGTGACCGATCCTTCCGAAACCCTTGCATTTGACCAGACCCGGCTCGACAAAGTCCGTGCACTGCGGGAAAAAGGCGTCGACCTCTACCCCCCCACCTTCGACCGGAAGAACACGATAGCGGACATCAGGACGAAGTTTGCGGAGATCACCCACGAGAAGAGCGCAGAGAGCGTGGCAACGGCCGGACGGCTCTACATCATCCGCAACCACGGCAAGACGATCTTCGCCGACCTCGGGGACGAGAACGGCAAGATCCAGCTCTACATCCGCAAAGCCGACCTCGGGGACGAGGCGTTCGATTTCTTCAACCAGTTCATCGAGCGGGGCGACTTTGTCGGTGTGACCGGCCATGTCTTCCGGACGAAACTCGGCGAGATCACGATCTGGGTGGACACCCTCACGCTGCTCTCGAAGGCGGTCTGCTCCCTCCCCGAGAAATTCCACGGCCTCACCGATGTGGAGAAACGCTACCGGCAGCGGTACGTCGACTTGATCGTGAACGAGGAGAGCAGGCAGGGTTCCGGAGCCGGAGCCGGATCATCTCGTCCATCCGCCGGTTCTTAAACGACCGGGACTTCCTTGAGTTCGAGACCCCGATCCTCCAGCCGATCTACGGCGGGGCAAATGCCCGGCCGTTCACCACGTTCCACAACTGCCTCGGCCAGAAACTCTTCCTGCGGATCGCGCCCGAACTCTATCTCAAGCGCCTCGTGGTCGGCGGGTTCGAGCGGGTCTTTGAGATCGCACGGAACTTCCGTAACGAGGATATCGACACGCACCACAACCCCGAGTTCACGATGGTGGAGATCTACTGGGCGTACCACGATGTCTACGACATGATGGACCTCACCGAGGACTTCCTTGCAACCCTCGCAGAGGAGGTCCACGGCTCGCACGAGATTAAGTTCGAGGAGACCACGATCTCGTTTAAGAAGCCGCTGCGCAGGCTCACGATGGAGGACGCGGTCAAGGAGTACGCCGGGATCGACATCTTCGCGCATTCGGTCGATGAACTCCGGGCGCTTGCCGTGCAGAACAAATTCAAGGAATCGGACAAGCCAAAGAGCCAGCGCGAGTTCCTCGTGTATTTCTTCGAGAACATGGTCGAGGAGAAACTGATCCAGCCGACGTTCATCTACGATTTCCCGGTCGAGAACTCGCCGCTCGCAAAACGCCACCGGACAAAAGAGGGCTTCACCGAGCGCTTCGAGCTCTTCATCTACGGGATGGAGATGGCAAACGGTTTCTCGGAGCTCAACGACCCGCTCGACCAGAAGGAGCGTTTCGAGGCGCAGGACAGGAAACGGCTGCTCGGCGACCTCGAAGCCCAGATGATCGATTACGATTACATCAACGCGCTCGGCTACGGTATGCCGCCGACCGGGGGCGTGGGGATCGGGATCGACCGGCTCGTGATGCTTCTCACCGGCAACAACTCGATAAAAGAAGTGATCCTCTTCCCGTCCATGAAGAGCATGCAGGCGGAAGGGGACGAGGCAGCCGGGAAGGAATCGCCCGCAGCAGAGCCGGCACCGAAGAACTAAAGGGCGTAAGGCAAAGGGCCGCTTACTCAAGGTCAGGCCCGTCCCATGGGCGGCGCAGTTTCTCTTTTTCCTTTTTGAAAAACGCAAGAGTTACCTGCTCGTCTGCTTTTTCCATATCCCGTGACACCGCAGATTCGTCCAGCGGGCCGGCGCAGACCGGCCACCTTCTCTGCAGGGGGATTGGACTCTTCTCCCGGCAGCAGCGGAGGCAGGTCGATTCTCGTTGCCGGTTCATCGAGGTCTGCCCTCTCGTACGGGGAGAGCGGAGTCGTATCATCGGCAACAAAATCCTGCTCCTCCGGGTAGAGCCGGTCGACCCTGAAGACCTGGGGAAACGGATCGTCATCCGCATCCGGAATCATGGACAATCATGGGTGCCCTGCAGGCATCAACATTATGATCGCACGGAAATGGTGGCTGCCTGCGGCCCGGCACAACGAAAAAACAAGAGAGATTTCAGACCCTGTTCACGGTTGTCGTATAGTACCTGCTGGAGGGTCAGGTCAACATCGTCCGGGCAGGTATCGCAGACCACTTTTGGCGACTGGACGACCATCTTAAACAGGACGGCATTGCCCGGGTCCGGGGTGAGCGGGATATCGACATCCTTCTGGATGATGTACCGGTACGGGTCGAGGCTCGCCGAAGAAATATGCCTTGAACTGGTGGCGCTGGTCAGGGGTCGCATTGTAGGACCAGTCCGCCGTTTCCGCCGCGGTCACATCGACCGGCACCCAGCCGTAGCCTTCGAGGTAATACTCCGCCCAGAAGTGAGTGCCTGCACTGCCCGGACCAGCTGGTACCCACCGACGGCACGGGCAGGGATCCCCAGCGACCGGCAGAGTGCGGCAAAGTACATGCTCTGGCTCCCGCAGTCGCCGATGCCGGTATCGAGGACATACACGGACTCCGGGGTGCCTGATGCGTCAAGCCAGATATGCGGGGCGTGGCTGTACGGGAGCGTGTCCATGATGTACCAGTAGATCTTCTGTGCCTCAAGATACGGGTTGGTCTCGTTTCCCACGATCTCCTGCGCTTTTGCCTTCATCTCCGGAGTGATGACGATATTTTTGCCGGATGCGGTATACTTCAGTACTCCGGGCTGGTCGTGTTGTAGGGCTGCACTTTTGCCGGATCGATAACAAAACGCTGGTCGTGCTGGACGAACCGGAAGGTGGCGGTGACGTTCAGGAACGATCCATTGACTTCCGACAAGGGGATCTCCAGGTAGGCAAGCCCGAGATCGGCACCGGTGCCGGTCTGGATTTGACGTACTGCCGGTTCGACCGAGAGGATCGTCACATTGGTCTGGGAGCCGGACTCAATGGGCAGCGGGAACCAGAGCCGGAGCGTGCCGTTTGCCGGGAGTCGTGTCGCGGGGGACGGAGAGCACTTCGGTTCCCTCCCATGCGACCGGTTCGCCATACGGTCCGGTGGTTGCATTCCCCGCGGCAAATGCGTAGTGCGTGAGCGGGTCGTACAGCGGAGGTCTGGTTTATGGCAGCGGTCATGTTCTGCATCAGGTCGAGGTTGTGGTACCGGATGTTTCCCATATTGTCGGCATAATACCACATTTCGCCGTCGCTTTTCATGGTGGCGATCATGCTGCCGTTGAGCCAGCCGGCCCGTCGGTCGGCCGAGACATTCGGGTAGGCATCTGCGATGGCCTGTGCCATGGCGCTGCGGTTGTAGGGAAATTCAATGGTCATGCGGGTAGACACGAATGCACGGTCCGGGCGGAAAGGGCGGCCGTCGTATTGCCGGCAGCGGTGTAGTTTTCCTGCGCGAGAGTGTAGAGCGTTTCCGCTGCATGATAGTTTCCGGCGGCAAATGCCGTGTCTGCCTGCGCACGTGCGGCATCGGCTGCGGCTGTCGGGGACGATCCGGTTGCCTGCATCGTGCAGCCTGCCACAAGAAGAGCAGCGGCGACAAGGACGATCAGGAGAAAGACGCACCAAGAATTACGGGACATTGAGCACCAGTAAAATACTACAGGAGATAACGGGAGATTAATCTTCGGAAATGTGGTGCAGAAGAAAGCGCCCGGGTTGAGGGAGGCGGGGACAATCCTCCGTCGTGAGAAAATACCCAGAATCCCGGGGTTTTTACGCGGAAAGACGCCCTTAAAACCGCAGGTTTTTGACCCCACGATGAGAGGGCCGCCAAGGCCCTTTGCGCAGCGATCGGCTCTTCAACAGGCTCAAGTATGCTGGAAATGAAAACTCACCGAGATCTTCGGGGCTCTTTTTGAGGTTAATTCGAGGGAATTTTTGTAATCGGGGCGATTATACGGCAATTTCCCGACACCCTCCAATCCGGTCCTTTACGGGGTTTTCCGGAGGGGATTCGAAAAGATACGGGGCCGTTGAGGGGCCCGGATTGGAGGGAGATAACAGGACCCTATGATTGCTTATGCAATCGAATGTGGTACAACAGTAGGAGCTCATAGCAACACTCTGATTGAGTGGAGAGCATGATAAAATGAGCGTGGGGAAATGGAAATAGTTTAATATATTTTTTGCTCTATGAACACTATCACAAATACGAATCAAATTTTCACATCAACACTTCACACCAGATCGTAGAGCGTCGTCCGCTGCCGGAGCGTCCGCCCGAGATCCGCCGTCATCCGTTCCATGACCTCAGGGGCAAGGTAACTGGCATCGCCTGCCCCGGCATCCACGGAGACCTCATCGGTAAACATCGTGCCCGGCAAGGTCGTTACCCCCGCACAGGAGCGCGAGCTGCGTCATCTTGAGCCCGAGCTTGCCCCACGAGACCTGGACGTTGTTGAAATTGTCCAGAAACAGCCGGGAGACCGCGATCATCAGGAGGTCTTCTCTGCCCGTTGCCCCGGCCCTGCCGATTCCCTGCGTATAGAGCGGGGTATTGGTGTGGATATAGGACATCGGGATGAACTCGGTAAAGCCGTGGGTATCGTCCTGGATCTCCCGGACGATCGCCATGTGATCCACCTGGTCACGGGCGGACTCGTACGAGCCGTACATGATGGTGGCAGACGTGCGGATCCCCATCGCATGCGCCTCCCTGATGATCCGCACCCATTCGGCGCCGGAGACCTTTCTGGGGCAGATGACTTTCCGCACGGACTCGATCAGGATCTCGGCTGCGGTTCCCTGGAGAGAGCCAAGGCCGGCGTCTCTGAAGGCGGCAAGCACCTCCGCCGTGGTGCACTGGCTCCTCTTTGCCGCATGGGCCACCTCGTCCGGGCTGAATGCGTGGATGTGGATTTCCGGGGCGATCTCGTGCACCGCGGTGAGCAGGCCGGTGTAGGTATCGAGGTCAAAGGCGGGGTTGACCCCCGAGAGGAAACAGATCTCGGTGACATGGCGTTCCTGTGCCAGCCGGACCGCGGCCCGGGTCGCGTCAAGGTCCTGGCAGTAGGCCCCGGGATCGGTCGCTTTCTTCCCAAAGCCGCAGAACCCGCAGAGGTTCTTGCAGATATTGGTCACGTGCAGGTTCTGGTTCCGGACATACGTGACGATATCGCCGACCTTTTCCTCCCGCACCTCATCGGCAGCCGCAGTGACGCGGAAGACGTCGCGGCCGGTCGTCTTCATGAGGTATTCGCCTTCGTCAGGGTAGAGCCGGTGGCCGGCCTGTACGTCGCGCAGGAGCGTGTTAAGTGCGGATGTCATTGTCGTTACGACCGTATCGTATTATTTTTTCTGCCGGGAACCTTTCGACGGCTTCCTGGATTTTCCGGCCTTTTTACCGGTCTCCGCTTCCTTTCGTTTCGCATACCAGTCCCAGGCAACCATCGCCACGATAACGACGATGATCACTTCCCAGATATGGAGCGGGAGCAGGCCGACATAGGGACGGTAAAGAGGGCTTTACCGACCACCCAGTCTTTTTCCACCGGCTCGATCGTCTGGATATCCCCGACCGTGAGATACCCTTCGTCGCTCACCGGGTTGTTGTCCCCCTTGGTGATGTAGCCGCCATGCGCAGTTGCATCGCCGTACCTGACATACCCGGTCCCGTTTACAACATATTGCTCGGGAAGGAAGTACTTCGCGGTGGCCGTGGAAAATCCCATGCCTTGGGCATCTGCGGAGATATTCCCCGGGGGCGTGGCGTTTTCGGGGTACAGGAGATAGTACCCGTACACGGTCGTATTGCTCGTTGCAAGCGGAATATACCCGGTGGGGGTTACATTCCCGCGGTACGGGTTGAGGTACGACGGTTCGGGCTCGCCCGCATCAACCCAGGTCATGGCCCGGTGGATGATCGGGTGCTGCTTTGAGAGCGGGAGAAGGCCAATCTGTGCCCAGAAATCGGTCTCGCCGTTCGGGCGGTAGATGATCACGTCCCCGTAATCGCCGAACTTCTGGTACCCGGTCGCGTGTGCCTCATCCCAGGTCTGGAGGGGGCCGAACCGGTCGGGGGCAACAACGACCACGAGATCCCCGATGTTCATGTGGGGCTCCATGCTCCCCGATTCCACGGTTACGACCGCCGGCCATGTCCCGCAGATCAGGTAGAGCGCGAGCGCGATGCAGCCGACCACGGCTGCCACCCAGAGAATGTCGCGGGCAAGGGAGACCGCCCAGTGCTCGCTTGTCCTGAACTCATGGATCATCGTGCGGATATCCCGCGACGGTTCTTTCTCTGCCATCCCTTAGCGCTCTCTATTGGCGTTTTTTGTTAATATACCGCACCCTGTCCCAAGGATGTTCAGGCCGACGGCACCACGACCCGGACAAGGTAATAGCACCCCGAAGATGACCAGAAAGAGGCCGCACGCGATCATGATCCGCTGGTAAGTGATGTCGGAGAGGAGGGTCTTTCCCTTGGAGATGCCGGTCGAGACAAGGGTAAACCACCCGAGGTCCGCACACCAGTGCCCGGCCATAAAGACGCAGGCAAGGAAGATCCCGCCGGCAAGGCCGGCAATCACCATCGCGCTCCCGACGGTCAGCCACCAGATCCAGAAGTACGGGTTTGCGACGCTCGTGAAAAAACCGGCAAATACGGGTTGGCTGCAACGGCTGCCTGCCCGCTGCCGCTCCCCGCAAGCGAGACCCCCCGGCTCCCGGTGATCGTGAGGATACCGAAGATGACAAGCGCCACGCCCCCGATGACCGCAACCGCGGTGGTGTACCGGAGCGCGACGGTTGCAAGGCCGGCCACGATCAAGAGGACGATGACGAGTTCTGAGAGCATGTGGCCGAGCGTCACCTTCGGGCCCATCGTCCAGCCGCCGGGGATCGATGCGTTGATGGTGGCGACGAGCGTGGGGCCCGGCGCGAGGGCGCCGGTCAGGCCGAGGGCAAATGCCAGGATAAACATCTGGAGGGTATCGAGCATGGTATCGGGAAGGGGTGTGCACCCGTAACGTGAACAGGGTTAGAACGGACGACGATATCAAGGATTCCCCGCGACGGGTACCGGGGGAGACACGTGCACAGGTGATATGATTATTTTCCCGGTGCTGCAATATACTATCGTTATGCTTGATGCGCAGGAGATCACGCTCCGGTTCCTCGATACCCGGCTCCAGGTGCACCCCGACGTGGTGCGGTACATCCAGGAGCAGGACAACCCGGACCTGATCGAGCGCATCATCGCCGGCGTCCCGGAGGATACCGTCGTGGTCTCGGCAAAGCACATCCCGGGCATGAACGCCACCCGGGACGGGATGCGTTTTTTAACCGACCCTCAGTCGAGATCGTCTCGGGGAGCCCGGGGACATCGGGAAGCATCAACGGCACCGAGGATTACCTCCACTATTTCCGGGACCGGTACAGCCAGCTCGGCGCGATGATCCGGGCACGGTGCGGGGCGATGCCCATCGAAGGGCTCACCCGCTCGCCCCGGTACCGGCAGGAGGAATGCACCGTGATCGGGATGGTCGCCGAGGTCAAGACCACGACAAACGGCCACCGGATCGCGGAACTCGAAGATACCACCGCAAACCTCACGGTGCTCTTCCGGAAGGACCGGCCGGTCTTTGCCGATGCCGAGCGCCTGATCATGGACGAGGTGATCGGCGTCAAGGGCAAGCTCTCAAACGACGGGAAACTCTTCTTTGCCGAACAGATGTTCCGGCCCGATATCAGGATCGACAACAAGCCGTTTTTGAGCGAACAGCCGGGAAAGGCGGTCTTCATCTCCGATGTCCACGTGGGAAGCAATACGTTCCTTCCGGACGCCTGGAACCGGTTTGTCGACTGGCTCGCGGAATCCGACGCTTCCTACCTCCTCATCGCCGGCGACCTCGTGGACGGGATCGGGGTCTTCCCGGGGCAGGAGCAGGAACTGACGATCAAGAACATCTACGAGCAGTACGACGCCTTCGGCGATCTGATCAGTGCGATCCCGCACCGGATCAAGATTATCGCCGCGCCGGGCAACCACGATGTGGTGCGGGGCGCCGAGCCGCAGCCGGTGATCCCGGCGCAGTTCACGAAAAAGTTCCCCGAGAACTGCATGCTCGTCGAGAACCCGGCGCTCGTGAACCTGCAGGGCGTGCGGGTGCTGATGTACCACGGCCGGTCGATCGATGACATGATCGGCCTTATCCCGGGGGCCTCCTACGAGCAGAGCGGGCTGATGATGGAGGAGATGCTCCAGCGCCGGCACCTTGCACCCGCGTACGGGAGGCGCACCCCGATTGCCGCAGGAAAATCCGACCGGTTGATCATCGACCCGATCCCGGAGATCCTGCACACGGGACACGTGCACATCAGGGGGCTGACAAACTATCGCGGGGTGCTCGGGATCAACGCGGGCACCTGGCAGTCCCAGACTGCGTTCCAGAAGCAGATGAACGTGAACCCGACCCCGGCGCAGGCTGTGATGGTCGATCTCCAGACGCTGGTGCCGGAGACGTTTACGTTTTTGTGAGATAGGATAACGGACGATATCGGAAGGGGACACCCACGCGGGAGCGTCCCTCTGCTTATCCAATGCCTTGATTTCAAGTACTCTGATTTGTCTCCGGCCCGGATTCCGGGTATTGTCCACGATCCGAGGCATAGACTGGACAGTACCACTGTCCCATGGAAGAGGTACAGGAACAGTCATTTTGTTCTCTCGTTCTCCAGACGTTCCTCCATCTCGACCACTTTCTGGGTAATTTTCATCACTGAGTCCGGGTTGAGGGATATCGAATCGATGCCCTCCCTGACCAGGAACTCGGCGAACTCCGGGTAGTCGCTGGGCGCCTGCCCGCAGAGCCCGGAATGACGCCCGTTCCGCCGTGCGCCCTGTATCGCCATGGATACGAATTTCATCACACCGGGGTCCCGCTCGTCGAAATCATGGGCAACCACCATGGAGTCACGGTCGACCCCGAGCGTCAGCTGGGTCAGGTCGTTTGACCCGATCGAGAACCCGTCGAACAACCGGCTGAATTCATCGATAAGGAGGATGTTGTTCGGGATCTCGCACATGACAAAGACCTTCAGGCCGTTTTCGCCCCGCACAAGCCCGTTCTTCGCCATTTCGGCCAGCACTTTTTCACCCTCGTCGAGAGTCCGGCAGAACGGGATCATGATGACCAGGTTTGCGAGACCCATCTCCACGATTACCCGTTTCATCGCACGGCATTCAAGTGCAAAACCTTCGCGGTACCTCTCGTCGTAGTACCGGGACGCCCCGCGGAAGCCGAGCATCGGGTTTGACTCCTGCGGTTCGAAATAACTTCCCCCGAGGAGGTTCGCGTACTCGTTGGTCTTGAAGTCGCTCATCCGGACAACGACCGGCTTCGGGTAAAAGGCGGCCGCGATCGTCCCGATGCCCTGCGACAGTTTCCCGACAAAATACTCTTCCGGGTTCCCGTACCCGTAGGTAAGTCCGGCGATCTTTGCCTTCACGGTCTCATCGGTGACTTTTTCCGGGTGGACAAGCGCCATCGGGTGGATCTTGATGTAATTATTGATGACAAACTCCATCCGGGCAAGCCCGATGCCGTTGTTGGGGATCATCGAGAAGGCAAAGGCCTGGTCAGGCTCCCCAAGGTTCATCATGATCTTTGTTTTCGGGCGCCTGAGGTCCTTTAAGGATATTTTTTCGACATGGAACGGCAATATCCCGTCATACACGATCCCCTCGTCGCCTTCAGAGCAGTTGACGGTGACTGCCTGTCCGGTCCTGATCTTTTCCGTCGCATCGTTTGTCCCGACCACTGCCGCGACACCGAGTTCCCGGCTGACGATCGCAGCATGGCAGGTCCGCCCTCCCCGGTTGGTAACGATCGCAGAGGCGGTCTTCATGACCGGTTCCCAGTCGGGGTTTGTTGTGTCAGCGACCAGGATCTCCCCGGGCCGGAACTCGCCGAGGTGGCTCACGTCGGCGATCACCCTTGCCGTGCCGGCCGCGATCTTTTCTCCTACACCCTTTCCCGTCGCAAGCACCGGGCCCCGCTGCTCCATGCGATAGGTCAGAAGAACGTCCATCGCCTCCTGTGAGTGAACGGTCTCGGGCCGTGCCTGTACGATGAACAACTCCCCGGTGATCCCATCCTTTGCCCATTCGATATCCATCGGGACGGACTGGTGGGCTTTCTCTGAGTAGTGATCCTCGATCCTGATCGCGTACTGTGCCAGTTCGAGGATCTCGTCATCCGTGATACAGAAGCGCCGGCCATCCGATTCAGGGACGTCCACATTCCTTGTGAGGACCTTCGAAGTCCCCTGCCCGTAGATCATCTTGATCTTCTTATCGCCGAGGTTTTTCCTGATAATGGCCCGGTGCCCGGTCCGTGCCGTGGGTTTGAAAACGTAGAATTCATCCGGGTTCACGGCGCCCTGCACGATGTTCTCGCCAAGGCCGTATGAACCGGTGACAAAGACAACATCCCGGAACCCGGTTTCGGTGTCGAGGGTGAAGATCACCCCGCTCGAAGCCATATCGGAGCGGACCATCTTCATGACCCCGATAGAGAGGGCGACCTTGAAATGGTCGAAGTTCTTGTCGATCCGGTAGGATATCGCCCGGTCGGTGAACAGGGATGCAAAACACTTGCTGCAGGCCTCCCTGAGCGCAGGATATCCCCGGATGTTCAGGTAGGTCTCCTGCTGGCCGGCAAAAGAAGCGGTGGGGAGGTCTTCTGCTGTGGCAGAGCTCCTGACCGCAACATCGGTATCAGGGCCGTATTCCTCGCAGAGTTTGTCGTAGGCCGCGCTGACTTCGTTCCAGATATCATCGGGTATACCGGCGCCGAGGATCAGGTCCCGTACCTTTTTCCCCGGCCTTCAAGATTGGTGACGCTGGTCTTATCGAGATCGGCCAGGGTTTCCCTGATCCCGTCAATGACACCACCCGTTTTCACAACCCGCCAGTACGCGTCAGCGGTGATGGCAAACCCGTTGGGGATTTTCACACCAACCTTTGTGAGGTCCTGGTACATCTCGCCAAGCGAGGCGTTCTTGCCCCCGACGCTCGCGACATCTTCGTTCCTGATCTCCGCAAACCAGCGGATATATTTTGCAGTGCTCATACCAAAGTCTCCGTTTGTGCAGTCTTCATACCTGCATGCGCCGTGAATGACACGGGGTTCAACAGCCACCCCGCGTATCTCCCCTCGTCGTACCAGACCGGCGCACGTTCGCGATCTTTTTACCGGTACCGGCAATGAACGAGGCATCGGGGATCGCAGGGAAGGGATTCTGGATGATGCCGGCAGGTGTCGGCTCGTGAATAGTTTTCTTAGTTCACACCGGATGGCAGGCCTTATAAATAAGCGTTTTTGTGGTGCGAAAATAATCATGCTGGTGGCGCAGATACCAGGGGAATCCCGTGCCTGAGGCCGACTCCTCCCTTTAACATGTCAGGAGTCATCTGTAGTGATTTATATGCGATGTCAGATGCAACGATCAAATCTCTTGGGAACGGGCCCGATCACCAGGAGAAACTGATTACGAGTATGGAATTTTCAGAAACCGGTGTATCAGATGACCGGATCACAGCACTTGAGAGGAAGGTATCGGCAATGGAAACCCCGGTCAGGGGACTGATCGAGGATTTGCTCGACTTCAAGGCGATCACGAGGACGATGTCCCGGCAGAACGGGAAACCCTGTATCTTTGAGTTTACCCAGGAACAGGCTGGCACAGCATCTTCGGAGTCTGCGGATCCGTCCGCAGCCCCGGTGGTTGCAGCCCCGCGGGAATGCAGCACGGTGATCCGGCCACAAGGCGCCGCACACCAGCAGGATGTCCCGGTCGCCCAGGCAGAGCCCGCGATGGTCCGGATCATGCAGTCCGACGGTACCATGAAAATGGAGATCCGGCGCGGGGACAGCACCCCCATTGACGCAGGCGTGGGATATTGTCACGCCAAGAACCTGCGCTGCTAAATACGGTAAGGGTGAGGCCCTGCACAAGCGCTTAAGGGGCCTGACTGTAGAGAGGAATCCATAAAAATTCAGGGGCGATTTTCAGGTACGGTGCTACCGTACATGGTCTTTAGACCCCGTGTATCACCGCCCGCGTCCCTCTCTTTTATTGTGCGGGCCCGGTACTCTCTTTGTCATTGTTTTGTGTATTTTTTTGGCAGTTGCCTGGCACCCGTGGATACCCCCCACGCGGGGTGTATCAAAACCCGGGCAGAAACAAATAAGACGATCAATAACCAGTGAACAAAAGAGATGCTCCATGAAACCTGAAGATGATCCCTGGCTCGAAAATGCCCATAAAAATGCAGAACACCTTGCCGGGGAGATCGAAAAACTGGCGTCATTGACCAGTCCGATCCGGCAAAACCTCCCGATCATCACCAAATACCAGGATTTCTGGAACAAGGCAAAACAGATCACCGGGTTATTCAAAGAATTAAAACCGCTTGCCCATGATGACCGGGATCTGCTCTGGAACCAGTTTAATACCCTGTGCCGGGAAGTAAAGGAGAACCAGAAATCAGAGTACGGGAAACTCGAATCGGTTTCCCGGGGTCATTTCGATGAGATTATGAAACAGGTGGAACTGGCCCAGTTCCCTGCCGGTGCCCCGCCCCGGAATATCCATGCACTGGTGGAACGCGGGCAGGCGCTTAAAACCGCCGGTGATCTGCTGGGGAAGTACAAGCATGAGATGCTCGCCAAACACAAAAAAACCTGTTTTGATCGCATCCAGACGACCCGCACCGTTCACGATGCCCTCTGGGATACGCTCAATGCAGGAAAACCGCACCCGAAGGCCGAGAATATATCCCGTGTCCAGAAGAATCTCGAGGTCAATTATGAACGGTACCGGAAAGCGGCCACGGCCCTTGAGAATTTCCAGCTCACTGCAGCGCATATCCGCAGGTTTCTTGCCAGCTGCGATGATCCGGAGAAGCGTGCACGGGCAACCGCCCACTGGCAGATGTGGAGCGGCGGATAAACGATATCAAAGCAGGTATACAGAATTTCGAGAAATGGATCGAAGAAGACGAACGGACATTAAAAGAGAGAGTAAGGATTCGTTTTTTGTCGCAAGAGCGGGTCACGTGAGACCCGGTGCACTCCCGGGAACCCCGCTTCTTCAGACGTGCCAGGTACACGTATATCGCCAGTTCGCCATCCGGGGTGAGGCAATAGAGTTTCTCCCGGTCATTCCCCGGATCGGACTCCTCCCCGATAAGGTTCCAGCCGGCCAGTGTCGATACCAAACGGGAGAACACGGCCGGTGACAGTTCAGGGTCGTCCGTGCCCTCACGCATCATCGTACGCCGGTACCTGCCAGGTCTTTGTCTCGTTGAACAGGGTCTCTTTTGGGATGAGTGTCCTTGTCTGCTTCCCGGTCTCCTGACCCCGGAAGAGGATGGTGAGGATCACGAGATAATAGGGGTTTACGGCGAGGTTCTTTACGGGAAATACCGGTACGGGAACCCGCCGGATCGGGGAATCCCCAAACGCGTAATAAGAATCGCCCTCAACCCAGAGCGACATCGAGAAGAGGCCGAGCGAGAGGCGTTTTGACCCGGCAGAGATATCAAACGAATACCGTGCATCCGGGTGATCGCTGAATATCCCGAGCACCGGGTCACGGATCGCGTCAAACGTTGCCGCATCGATGCAGACCAGGGCACAGGCAATATTCCGGGAGATGGAGATGGCGTTTACCGTGTTAATCGCGTCGCGGATGGCGCACTTCCACTGTCTTTTTTTGGTATCGTCCCGGGCCGAGTTGGTATAGACCTCTTTTTCGGCAAAAACAAAGGTATGGGTGATGGTCGGCAGGTCCCGGAGTGCCGCAGGATAGGTCTCGTGGATCTTTTCTCCTGCACTGATGATATGGATGTGTTCTTTGCGGTCCATGGTAAACGTCACCGGGAGATCGATACATGCTTACTGACGAGAAATAAGGGGTTTGGGGTTTTCTCCCGGTATCATGGCTGTCCGAACCGGTACGCCCCTTTCGGCACGTTCATCTCGAACCGTGCCCCGTTACCCGGTTCCCCGTTCTCCGTGATTGTGATGCCGGTTATCGAGAGGATCTCGCGGGAGAGGAAGAGACCCAGGCCGGTATGTTTCCCGTAGCCCTGCATAAACAGGTGTTCTTTGTCCTCTCTGGTAATCCCGGCACCATCATCCTCGCAGATAAGGACGAGCCCCTTCTCAGTCTCATGGCAGGAGATGCGGATCTTCGTCATGGTATCTCCCCCATACTTCAGGGCATTGTCGATCAGGTTATAGAAGACCTTCTCGAACAATGGATCTGCATAAATTGCGAGGTCCGACCGGTCAACCTCCACCCTTACCGCCCGCATGGGCAGGGCCGCAACTGCCCGCCGGACACTTTCATTGATATTCTGCCAGACGGGTGCCGTTTTTCCCATATCCTCGTAGGCCCTCGTGAAGTCGATCTGGCTCCCGATTGTTTCAACAATACTCATCTCTTTTTCAAGGTATTCCGAGATGACCGGGATACTATCCAGTGTTTCTTTTGATAGTTCGAGATATCCTGAAAGGGCGATGAGCTGGTTCTTGATATCGTGCCGGGTTATTGATGAGAGAATGGTGAGTTTTTTATTTGCCCGCGAGAGTGCATCCTCGCTTTTTTGGAGCTCTGTCTGGGACCGGGCCATATTGAGTAACAGGAAGAAAACCGTGGCAACGATATCCATGAGGATAGTGACGATAAAGAAGACAGGATTGATGGGATCCGGACCTCCCAGCGAGTGGTCCCCGGGAGTAACAATCCCGTGGACGACTATCGTGGTCCAGAGGAGTGCCGTGACCAGGAGAGCCACAGCAAAGCCGTACCTGAGCGACCGGGTCTCTGGTTCTCTGGACCGTATCGCGATGAGCGCGGTCGCAACAAAGCAGGGGACAATGAGCACTCCTATAATAACGCCACGCATGATTTGCGAGTCGACACGGAACGTAAACCAGAGTAACAGGAGAACGGCCGGTATCAGGATGCAGTATATGATCCCAGGAAGCGCCCGTGACCTGAAATATTTCCCGGTACTGTCAAGCCGCATCATGACCGAGAGCACGATCAAAAGATCAGCCACCGTTGAGTTGAGCAGGGTGGGCAGGGATCCACCGATCACGTACAGAAAATACCCGCAGGATGTGACCAGCAGGGAAAACATCCATGTCCGAAAGCCGTCATGGGTCTTCTGGGATCTTCCAGAAGGTAAAGAGCATCAGCGTGAGGACGACATTGACGAGAAAAAGGGTCAGAAAAAGGGTCCCGATGTCAAGCATGTACATGGTATCACATTCCTGCCGGTGTTACCCGCCGGACTTCCACATTTTTTTATGATTGGTGATATGATGAATATTCGTAAAAAGCCGGATCTCTGAACCAGCCGTATCGTGGAAACGTTCACCTCAGGCCCAGAATCTTCCAGATCCTGACCAGGAACGAGACCTTCTGCTGCCGGGCAGAACGGCACCTTTCCCCGTGCTGCACGGAACGCCTCGCATTCGTCGCAGAGCGTGTGGCGGCTGCAGGTTGATTTCGGGCAGGGGCAGTCGGCCCGGATGACAGGTGGCATGGGTGTCTATTCATCCCTGCACCGTGTGACAGGTTAATGGTTGGGGCGAGGCGCCTTTTTTTGGTTCTCTATCATGTACCGGGCCTTTCCCATCCTCTCAAAAAAAGTGGTGGGAGAGAGGGGGCTCCCTTAAGGAGTCAAAAGAGAAGGATTATAGGATCACGATATAACTGGTGAACTATGAGAAAAATCACTCTTTTTTCTCTCACGATCATTACCATCGCAGCTCTTCTGGCTGCGGGATGCACGAGTTCGTCCGGCAGTTCCGCAGCCATGCCCACAACCACCGTGCCCATTACATCAGCACCTGTGACCACACAGATCCTGAACGCCCCTACGACAGCAGTAACGACAAGCCCCACGCAGACTCCAACGGCCACGGCAACGCCGGAATCCGATCCGATCCTCCACCGGTGGTACGGGAATATCCCACGTTTACATCAGACATGCCATGGGCTGCCTATGATTTCGTATTCTTATCGGACGGGAGCGTGGTCTATACCTTTGGGGTACCGATAAAAATCGGATCGAACATCAAAATTGGTTCTCAGGTGAAGATGTCCGGCACGTGGGAAAAGATTGGGGACAATAAATACCGGGTTGCCATTCCGGGCTCTGCTGCCGGCTCCCAGATTCTCCGGGAATATACACGGGTGCCCGCGTCCATCGACAAAGATACCGGGGAGAGCATAAACGAGCATATCGTGAGTCAGTATGAGATCGATTCCCTGCCAACGGCGCGTAAAAAGCTGACCAATGAGATGTATTATCCCGAGCGGGCAGATAGTTAATTCTTTTTTGTCGGGAGTACGGTCAACCATCCCGCCCCGCTTTTAAAAAAAACCGGTGGGGGGGAGGGGGATCACCCCCCACCCATGTGTCCGGGCAGGTGGGGGAGTACCCCCTCCCCCCTTCCGGGCGGTCCGGCCCGCGACCACGAACAAAAAACGACCTCAGGCAAAACCTCTCCGTCGGGGTCTCCACACGAACAACCCTGCATTTCCCGTGCAAAAACAGCAGGCATCCCGGATCCGGAGAGGGGGGGTGATCCCCCCCCTCCCTCTTTGTCCGCTCAGGTGGGGGCCACCCTCCCCCCATGTGGCTGAGCGGGTGGGGGTACCCCTCATATTGCAGCCCGGAACTGATGGGATAAATGGGAAGAATTCGGACTGTTTGATATGAAAAAGATCATAATGACTGATGAATTACTTTTATTATAACTTGAGTTATATTCCAGTGTATGGGGAGCCAAGGAGATGACGCACACATTGTTGATCATCTCGAAGCACTGTCTCCGGACAATTATCGGAGACAAAAGATACAACAAAAATTGGACGATACTCTTGACATGGCCGCTACAAGTGCGCCAGATAATAAAATTCTCTTAAAAGAACTTCAAAAATTAAAGATGGCTTTAGATGAATATAATCAGTATATCGATATTCATATTGAGAAGGCCATGGGTTACATTGAAAAAACTCCAATGACCGAACGTGCAAAACAACGACGAATTTCTCAAACAGAATCCCTCGTTCGAGAGTATCTTCAGCCAAAAGAGGGATCAAAACCTGAAGGCTTCATAAGGGCTAGTTGCACACAGAAAAATTGTGAATTGAGTGAAAATCAACCCAAGTAAATTTTAAATTTTTTTCTTTTCAAAATCAAGAATTCGGATTGTCGTGTTATTTGGTTTTAAGAGTAATCCATTATTGCATAAAATCTCTATCGCATCATCGTAATCAGAGGGTCGTCTAAACGTTGATATAATTTTAGGAATTTCTGCAATTTTCACAGACACGTCATAGTCAAACATATCAATTAAATCGATGTACAATCTCCTTGCTTTATCGTCAAGTCGATTATACAATCTGGATACTTCATGTTGTGTTGATACCATCTTTTTTGCTCGATAAAACATATCCGCCCATAAATCAACAACTTCATTAATATCGTTTTTCCCGGTTGTAATCCGGGTATTCAGACGGGAAAATGAAAGAGTAAGTTTTGGAATCGAAGTTCCAAGATTTTGGAAATATGGAATAGATCCTGAAGACTTGACATCATTAATAACTTCATAAACTTTTTCAGTGATATGTGACGATAAATTTTCAGGAATTTGAGGCTGAATCATTAACGAATCGAGCAAATAACCTCTTACCATTGGAGTCAGACTGTCGATAGCATCGTTATAATCCTTTTTTGTTTGAACATCCACTTCAAGAACAACAGGAATATCCATCGGAATTTTTTCAGGATTGTGAAATGCCAAGTTAATTTCTTTACTCTTGAGTTTTGGGAGATCTACCTGTTCAGATATTTTATAATAGATATCCGAAGAGGGGCGTTTGAATTCGCTAGGAATAATCTGCATTCTAGATTTGAATCGTGACCATTGTTTTTTCTTTCCCGCGATTGCGGCATTGATCCCACCAGTCTCTTCTGAAAATGGAGGCGATGAGACTGCAAAAAGAGCAGAACACAATGAGACTTCTTCCAAAGAGCTCGTCTTCACCAGTAAATGATAATTTAAAAAAGTCTAATACTTCTTGAGAACTGAGTAATGGCTTTTGAGTTTTAATTTCGGCGGGATTGAGTCTCTTCCATTTATTGATACATTTTACATTCAGACGATAATATCCGTTATGATCTCGTTGTATAGAATCCTGAATTTCTAGTACTGTCGTTTCAATAAGATCGCCTTCGGCAGGAGGGTCACATAGAGCAACGTATATCTCACGTTTTGGAGATTTAAGGAAGGGGGAGGGATATAAGGTAAAAAACGGTACCGATTGCATTAACTCTCCGAACAAAACCGGTATTTTCCCGGTCGAATATCAATTCTTTCTCGATGGCGGAAAAACTATAGCCATAAATTCGTTGTTGAAGAGACACGTCTGATACCTATTGGAGTATAATAAAATGACTAGATTATTGAATCTTATCACTTTGAATAAAAGCATCTTTAATCAATTCATCTATTGCGATTTCTATCTCTGCAACTGAATATCCTAAAACATCATGAAGATATTGTTTTGAAGGATATTCTTTATGTTTTCTTATATCACCGATTATTAACTGGGTGAGGGGTGGGTATACATCAATTCTTTCATCGAGATTCTCATCATCGAAAATGGGTTCAAAGATTCTCCCTGCATCTGTTAATTCAACAACATTCGGGGGATCATATAAAACCGCCAAATCATTATCGCTTAACTCAATATTTGCATGAAGAACTTCGTTTGATAGTAAATTTACTCCCGATGCAACAATTTCAGCATCCGAATCCCCATTCTTTTGAACAAATAAAAGAATTCTCCTCAGCTGCAACTGATAGCCCAACCATAATATTTCAATGCGATTACATGGCAATAAAAGAGCACGCTGAAACATATGCGGGATCTTTTGTAAGTTCCACAATTCCAAGAACCGTAAAAAACGATTTTACGAGAGTGGCATTTTATGGGAATACCATATATCCCAAAGTTACAATGCGAGAATACGAATTCGAACCTTCACTAAACCGAAATAAAAAAAATTATTCCTTCTTCTCACCGGCTTTACCCATCCGGAGCAGCCACCGGTTCCTTCTTCTTTGGCCCCGCCACCGTCACCTTGATCACGCCGCCCCGGGCAGTCAGCGCCACCGGGTACTGCGTGTCCATCGTGAGGCACTTTGTCGGGCAGACCTCGACACAGCAGTCGCAGACGACGCAGCGCATCTGGTCGATCTGCCAGGTCTTCTCCTTGACCTCGACGCAGATGGCCTGCGTCGGGCACTTGCGCTGGCAGGACCGGCAGGTGATGCAGCCGTCCGGGTTGATCGGTCACGTGCCCCCGGGAGAGGGGCGTCTTCTTCGCCGGCTTTGCCGGGTACATCAGGGTTGCCGGGCGGGAGAACAGGCTCTTTACCATCGTCTTTGTCATCTCGAAGTAGGTCATGGCCTCGTTCACCTCTCCGCACAGCCGACACAGGGGTCGATCGAGAGCACGATCATCGGCACGTCCGCCAGTTCGCAGCCCTTGAGGAGGGTGACGAGCGGCGGGATGTTCGTGAACGTCGGTGTCCTCACCCGGTGCCGGACGAGGTTCCTCTTGCCGTTCCCCTTGATGTAGTGGACGACCTCGCCCCGGGGCTGCTCCGCACGGGCGAAGTACTCGCCGTCGGGAGCGCCGGTCACCTTGACCTCGATCGGTCCCTCGGGGATCTTCTTCACGCACTGCTCGATGATATCGATCGAGGTGAAGAGTCTCCTTTGCCCGCACCGCACACCGGGCATAGCAGTCCCCGGACTGCTCCACGACGGGTTTGAAGTTGATCTTCCCGTAGGCCGCGTACCCGGTCTGGCGGAGGTCGATCCCGATCCCGCTCCCCCGGGCCGTGGGGCCGACCGCGCCAAGCGTATAGGCATCCCCTTTCTGCGAGGATCCCGATCCCTTTGAGCCGGTGGCTGACCGACGCGTCGTTCAAAAACACGTTTGTCAGGTCGCGGAGCGCAGGCTCCATGCCTTTGAGCCCTTTCACCATCTCGTCGAGTTTCTCGGGCGTTATATCCTTCCTGACACCCCCGACCTTGCAGACGCCCTGGATCACCCGGCCGCCCGTGGTCGATTCCATGTCGTCGAGGATGTGCTCCCGGAGTTTCCACGCGTTCATGAACAGGTTCTCAAACCCCATCCCGTCGGCAAAAAGCCCGAGCCAGAGGAGGTGGGAGTGCAGCCTCGAGTATTCCGACCAGATGGTCCTGAGGTACTGCGCACGCTCGGGCACCTCGATCTTCATGATATGCTCGATGCACTGCGCATACGTGTTGCTGTGGATGTAACTGCAGATCCCGCAGATGCGTTCCGCGACGTAGATGTACTCGGGGTATTCCCGTTTCTCCACGAGTTTTTCGAGGCCCCGGTGGACGTACCCGATCGAGGGGATGCACATCCACGACCCGCTCGTCCTCCAGCACGAGATCGAGATGGATCGGTTCCGGCAGCACCGGGTGCTGGGGCCCGAACGGGACGGTTATTTGTCTTGACATGAGGTGTCCTCCTTTGTTACCGTAACGGTGAACGGATTTTTGATCGTCGTCCGGTAGAAGTGTCCCTTAAAGTCGATATTGATCCCGCTGACCGTGATGCCGTACAGGTCGTGGATCTCGTTCTCGTAGACAAACGCTCCCCAGTACACGCCGCTCACGCTGGGAATTACCGCGTCCTGCTTGACCGTGATACGCAGGTTGGTGAGCACGAAGTCCTTGTCGAACGTGTAGTTGATCTCAAAGTCCTCGCCGACCTGCGTGCAGCCGATCTGGACGAGACGGCAGCCCGTCCTTTTTCATCTGCGCGGTCCGGGCCACCAGTTCGTCAATACCGTATCGGGATCGTGGTCTGCTGATCGAGGGTCATTCACGCACCTCCTGCGGGTTTTTCAGCAGCCGCAACCGGGGCCGGGTGCTCCCTGCGGGGCGCCCGTCACCATGGCCAGCCCGCTTCTCCTCAAGGATCCCAAGGGCCGTCACGATCCCGTCGATGATGGACTCGGGGCGGGCAGCACAGCCGGGAACGTAGACGTCGACCGGGATGGTCGTATCGATCCCGCCCGCGACATTGTAGCACTCCCGGAAGACGCCTCCTGACGTGGCGCAGATGCCCACGGCCACGACCACCTTCGGGTCCGGCATCTGGTCGTAGATGTTTTTTATCACGTACTTGTTCTGCTCGTTCACCGAGCCCGTCACGACAAAGATATCCGCGTGCTTGGGGTTGCCGGTGTTGATGATCCCGAAGCGCTCCACATCGTACATGGGCGTCAGGCAGGCAAGGACCTCGATATCGCAGCCGTTGCAGCTCGATGCATCGTAGTGGATGATCCAGGGGGATTTTTTTAAGTATGCCATATTCAGACCCTCCCGATGAAGTATAAGGCCGCGATATTGAGTGCGCCAAGAATGAGGGCAACCGCCCACGAGCTCTTCACGGCAAGCTGCCACTTCACCCTCGCGTTGGTGTTGTCTATGGCTAGTTCGAGCAGGTAGACGATGATGATTGCGATGATACCAATGACCGGGCTTGCCGCAAAGAACAGGTACACGAAGCCCAGAAGGAAGACCACTTCGTACCAGTGGGTGAGCTCGATGAATCCCAGCGCCGGGCCCGAGAACTCGGTCGTGACCCCTTTTACGATCTCCTGGTGGGCGTGGTGCGAGGTCGAGATATCAAAGGGCGACTTGCGCAGCTTGATCGTCAGGACGTAGACAAAGCCCAGGAAAACGCCCGGGAGCAGGATGAAAATCAGCCCCGGGAAGCCAGCAATATCGCTGACGTTGAACGACTTTGTGACCACGTACATCCCGACCGCGGCAAGGAGGAACATGGGCTCGTAGGCCATGATCTGGATCAGTTCCCGTTCCGCACCGATATGGCTGTACGGGGAGTTTGCCGCGTAGGCCCCGAGGACCAGGAAGACCTCTCCAAGCGTGAGCGCAAAGACCACCAGAAGGAGGTTCCCGCCCGCAAAGAAGAGCGCCCCCGTGAAGATGGCAAAGATGAAGTAACTGATCACGTAGAAGCGCTGCGTCTCGTTGACCACGGCGTCCTCTTTCTCGAAGAGCTTGCCCACATCGTAGAATGGCTGGAGGATCGAGGGGCCGACCCGGCCCTGCATGTGGGCGGTCACCTTGCGGTCGATACCGGCGATAAGGCCGCCGATGACCGGTGCGAGCAGGATAAACACAACGGCCCCGACAAGGGAGATCATAGGATCCCTCCGCCGACGAGCGCCGCGGCAAACATGATCACGATAAAGACCGAGCAGAGACAGACGCCGGCCCGGCGCAAGCCTGACCTCACCGAACCACGGGCTGATATAGTAATTGGCCAGTTTCATCTCGGTCCGCACACCAAGCGAACTCGCAAAATGCATGTCGGACGTCGTTACCACTCCGCCCATGTAGGGCGGGAGGGTCCGGTGTTTCCGGTGGGGGAGAAGGATGCTCAGGGGTAAGAGGACGATCAAAAACAGCATCATGACCATGATGATGATGTTGTCCTGCGAGAGCAGGGTCACGCTGCCATAGTTCGCGAGCAGGAACGGCTCGATGAGTATGCTGGAGATGATGCGGGAAGATAAAGCAGGTAATGGCGGTAAGCCCGGCGAGCGAGACGAGCGCTATCCACTCGTTTTTGTCGACCTGCCCCTTCGACATTCGCCGCATCCGGCGTGATCACGAGCAGTTTTCCCATCCATTTCGCCCAGAAAAAGAGGGTGAGGGCGCTCCCGAAGATCAGGATCACGACAAAGACAAGGCCGAACGGGGCGTCGATGAAAGCCTGGATCGCCGCCCACTTGGAGATCAGCATACCGAACGGTGCGAGGAACATCCCGGCGATCCCGATCACCATCATCGCGGCAATCCGGGGCATCCGGACGATAAGGCCGTTCATGTCCTCGATCTCCCGGCTCTTGATCCGGTGCTCGACCGTGCCCACGGAAAGGAACATGAGCGACTTTGAGATCGCGTGGAAGATGATCAGGAGGATCGCCGCCCATATCGCCTCGGCTGTCCCGATCCCCGCACAGGCAACGACAAGCCCGAGGTTTGCGATCGTGGAGTAGGCGAGCACCCGTTTTGCATTCGTCTGGGAGATGGCGATCCCCGAAGCAATAAGGAAGGTAAACGCCCCGACAAACGCGAGGGTATAGCCGACGACGGTTCCCTGGAAGACCGGTGCGAACCGGACAAGGATATAGACACCGGCTTTGACCATCGTGCTGGAGTGCAGCAGGGCCGAGACCGGCGTCGGTGCCACCATCGCGCCGACAAGCCACGAGGAAAACGGCATCTGGGCGGCCTTCGTGAGACCGGCAAACCCGATGAGGGCCGCCGGTATGAGGATGAGCGCTTTTCCGGAGACAAGGACCTGGTCAAGGCCGAGCATGCCGGCCGGCTGGTAGGTGAGGTATACGATTGCCGCAGCAAAGGCAATCCCGCCCAAAAGGTTCATCCACAGGGCGGTAAACGCGTTCTTTGTCGCCTCCTCGGTCTTCGTAAACCCGATTAGGAGGAACGAACAGAGCGTGGTCACTTCCCAGAAGAAGAAGACCCAGACGAGGCTGTTGGAAAAGACCAGCCCGAACATCGCGGAGATGAAGACAAAAATGATCAGAAAAAACGTATTGGTCCGGTCGGGGATCCCCGGATGGTTCAGGTAGAAATGCTTCATGTACCCGAGGGAATACACGCAGATCAGGCTCCCGATGATACCCACGATAAGGGCCATGATGATCGAGAACTGGTCGATAAAGAGGGGAGACTTCACCGCTACCGCGGGAGTCGCAGCAGCCTCGAACCAGAGGATCAGCGCAGTCTCGACAAGGGTAAGGGCAATGACCAGGTAGTTGCGGTACCTGACAGCGAACCAGAGGATCAGAAGCGAGATCGCCATCTCAAGACCAAACATGAGCAGGTTGACAGGCTCTGCGTTGAACCCGAAGTAGAGGGTCCCCTTGTCAAACTGGGTTACCAGAAGCAGGACGGTCACTGCACCTATCAGCAGTGCGGAGATTTTTACAATCCAGTTCCGCTCGATATCCCGGCGCACCGCGAGCATGAAGAGCGCCGTGATCAGCGGAAACAGGATAAGAAAGAGTAATAACTGCACGCTTACATCCACCCTGAGAAACTATGGGGATTTTTCATTATTAATCGTATTGAATCGAACGCGAAACCCGGCTCCGCCGGAGGATTGTTCCAGCATTTTTCCCCGGTCCGGCCGTTTTTTAGTAAAAACCGCGGTTGAAGGGCCGCAAAAATACCAAAAAACCGCTCCATGCCCGTCCCGATTTAAAAAAAACAGGGCAGGTACCCAGAGATCCCCGGGATACCCCGGAGAGATATGATAAAAGTTTAATGTAACAAAAATGCACTAGTACTGTCCTGAGGATGGGTGGCCGGCGTGACGGGGTTTCCCGGTGTCATGGCGCTATCCTCGTGGGTGCATCAAAACGGGCAGGATACTGCCCGTATTTAGTTGTCAAACCTGATGTGGTATGGATCACGGTACAACCGGCTGTTCTGTCAATGTGCGTTTTACGTCA
>CAWBMY010000018.1:0-22517 GCA_963790005.1 uncultured Methanoregulaceae archaeon | reverse complement strand
GGGGGCGGATGGTGCAGTGGGGACGGCCTGACCCGGTTCAGTGCAGGTCAACGATGACAACTGCGAACGGGAGGAGACGGTGAGCGAAAACCCGGAAGTCACAGGTCAGCGGATCATCCTGCATGCGGATATGGACTGTTTCTATGCAGCCGTCGAGATGCACGATCACCCGCAGTATGCCGGAAAACCTGTCATTGTCGGCGCCGACCCTCAGGGAGGAACGGGCCGGGGCGTGGTCTCCACCTGCTCGGTACGAGGCCCGGGCGTTCGGGTGCGGTCCGCGATGCCCATATCGCAGGCCTGGCGGCTCTGCCCGGATGCCGTCTACCTCCGGCCCGATATGGCCAGGTACGCGGAGGTGTCCGGGGAGATCATGGGGATATTTAAAGGCACCGGCTACCGGGTCCAGCAGGTCAGTATTGACGAGGCGTTTCTCGATGTCAGCCCGGTCGGGAGTTTTGATGCAGCACGGGACCTTGCAGCACGGTTGAAGCAGGAGACCCGGGACCGGGTCGGGATCGGTTGTTCGCTTGGCGTCGCCCCGACAAAGATCGTCGCGAAGATCGCCTCGGATTTCCACAAGCCCGACGGCCTGACGGTCGTGGAGCCCGGGGATGTCCCGGCCTTCCTTGCCCCGATGCCGGTCCGGAAGATCCCGGGGATCGGGGGAAAGACCGGCGCACACCTCGAAACCCTTGGGATTAAAACCATCGGCGACCTTGCTGCATGCGATATCCAGCGTCTTATCGGGGCATTCGGGCGTTCCGCTGCCCTGCTGCACGAGGCGGCGCTCGGGCTTGACGAGAGCGAAGTCGTGGAGCGCGACGGGATAAAGTCCATCTCGAAAGAGACGACCTTTACCCGGGACACGGACGATCCCGAAGAGATTGCCGCTACCATGGAACTGCTCGTCCGGGAAGTAGCGCAGTCGCTTGCCGACGAAAATCTGCACTTCAAGACCGTCACGATCCGGGTCAGGTACGAAGGGTTTGTCTCAAAGACAAAGGTAAAGTCCCTGCTCCACCACCACAACGACGAGGCAACGCTCCGGTCCTCTGCCGGGGAACTGCTCCGCAGCCTCTGTGACGGTCAGAAGATCCGGTGGCTCGGCCTCCGGGTCTCGGGGCTCTGGAAGCAGGACGCCGGGCAGCAGACCCTGTTTTAACGTTGTGGCCGGTATCCCCGGCTAAAAAAAGTGGCTGGTTATTGGGGGTTCAGGGGTTTTACTGCTCCCGGGGAGAGTCTGCCGGTCGTTCCGGGGCTGCCGGGGGTGTTCCTGCACCCTTCGGGATGAGCCCGAGGACAATAAGCGTGAACCCGGCGGCGACACAGGGGCCAAGAACGGCAAGCACCGCGTTCCCGGCAAAGAAGGTCTCCCGTATGGGATAGATCATGAACGAGACAGCAAAGAGGATCGTCCCGGCAAGCGCTGCCGGGTGCTCGGCAAACGAATGGTTCAGGGCCGTGATGATGAGCGAGCCGCAGGCAAAGAAGTAGAGCAGGATCATCAGGGCCTGGTCGGTGATTCCTTTCGTGGCAAGGATGGCAAGCGGCACGACAAGCATCAGGAACAGGATCGCAAGGAGGATGTACCCCACCTGCTTTCGCGGGTAGAGCCGTTATAGGCCGAGGAGAGGAGCAGGATCGCGGCGACGAAACCCATGTCGATGAGGCCTGGGAAGGTCATGGTACCGGCCCCGAAAAAGACCGCGGCATACCAGGCAATGTTGGCAAGGCCCCAGACGGCAAATGCCCCGGCTGCCCAGAGCAGGCCCGGCCCGCCTTCGTGCCGCAGATAGAGATAGCAGAACACGGCGGCCCCGGCAAACGCAGCGAGGATCTGAAGGTAATTGCTGATCGCGACAAACTGCTTTCCCGGGAAGAGGAGGAGGGCAAGCGCGAGGGCTGCGGCGACTCCCAGGATTGCCTCAAAAATCCCGTTGATGACGGAGATGCTGGTGGAAGAGGATGCAGAAGCGGGCGTTTCCTGTGCAGACATACTCTTCCTCTAGGGAGTATGACGGGAAAAATATACGGGACTTTTGGGGTTATCCGGCCCGGGAAAAGGTCTCCCAAGAGTATAACCGTAGGTCCCTGATGGATATGTTAATGATTCCTGACGCCGTCTATATATGCGGAGTTGTTGGTATAACCGATAATAACCAGAGAAAAGGGAACAACGAGTTCGATCCCAATGCAGTAAATCCTGACGGGACCCCGTTTGTCCGGGTCAGGCTGCCCAAGAAATGGAACAACGAGATGTTTGGTTCCGCCGACCTGATGATGGGGGCAAACCATATCCGGGTGCGCTGTTTTGACGGGGTCACGCGTATGGGGAGGATCAAGGGAAAGATCAAAAAGCGCGTCTGGATCCGGGAAGGGGATACCCTGATTGTGGTCCCGTGGAGTTTCCAGGACGACAAGTGCGATATTATCTACCGGTACCTGCCGCCCCAGGTGGACTGGCTGCGGAAGAACCGGTATCTCTGATCCGCCGCTTTTTTTTAAGATTTGTATATTCGCTGGCAAAGAGCGAGAGCAAACCATTGCTTCATAGTCCCGGACAACATAGTATCTCTTATCTATGCTGACAAACGAGAACAAAATCCGGTTGATCCGCGACCGGTTGACCCGTATTGGTATCGGGGAGCGGAGCATGAGTGATGAGATGATTCTCGCATCGGTACAGTATCAACAGTGCCCGGCAGCTCTGTAGTGTGCAGAAGCCCCGGCAGCCTCTGCCCTGATAAGGGGCACCCGTTTTTTATCCCAAATCTCCGTCGGGGACTCCGTATGCATACTCAGGCGATAAATAAATCGCCGGGTTTCGGGTGTGACCATACAGAAGTACTTAAGCAGGGACAGCATGTTAACTATCACAGTTTTTTGACTGTATGTGAAAGCTATGTATGGATCATCCAATTTTGGCGGTCGCGGTCCCAGAGACTCCGGCCCACGTGAAATGACAAAGGTCACCTGTTCCGATTGTGGAAAAGAGTGCGAAGTACCGTTTAAGCCAACCGAAGGTCGCCCAGTGTATTGCCAGGAATGCCTGCCAAAGCACCGCAAGCCCCGGTTCTAATTACATAACCGTATAATTTTTCTTTTTTTTAAAGGAGTTTTTAGTTCAGATCATCTGTTTAAGCGGATGATGTGGTGTGTCGTGCCCCGCTGCATACCGCAGGGTCTGGCCCTGTTTAAAAGAGGGTTGTTTTACCAGAAGGGAACTCTCCCGGTCATGCCTGGATCCCGTTGAGGAGCCAGATCTGCGTATTGAGGATGGCGGCAAAACAGCACCAGGCAATGTACGGGACAAGGAGCCATGCGGCCGGAGCGGAGATGCGCCGGAACGAGATCGCGGTTGCTGCGATGAAGACGATAAGGAGCAGGAGCACGACGAGAGTCTGCGGCTATTGCGTGGAGTCCGAAGAAGACGACCGACCAGAGGAGGTTGAGGGCGAGCTGGGCGATAAAGAGCAGGGCACTCTGCCGGACCGGGGGGTGTTCTGTACCTTCGCGGAGGACAAGGTAGAGCGAGATCCCCATCAGGATGTAGAGGATGGTCCAGACCGGGCCAAAGATCCAGCCCGGCGGGTTGATGGCGGGTTTGGTGAGCCCGGCATACCGAGCCGGGGATGCTTCCCGCCGTGAAGTACGAGCCGACTATCCCAACAATAAGGGGGAGGGCGATGCAGAGGACGGGCAGGAGCCAGGTGCGGTACCGGGAGATGTCCATGGGTGTACCGGGGCGTCCCCGGGGGATGAAGGTGATGGTGGTGGCATGAGGCCATCCCTTGTTGAATATGGGGGGATCCCCCTGCTCATGCTGATGGAGGAGGGGGTGGCACCTGATGCTGATGGGTGGGGGTAGGGAGTCAACACGTACTGCATTAAAAAAAAAGGAGAGAGGCAGGCATTCAACCACTTACCGGATACTCTCCCAGAGCATCACGACGATCTCAAACGCGATGAGAAGGATAACGACCCATTCGAGGAAGTTCGAGTGCTGGATCCGCACCTCGTCGGACAACATCGAGTAGTTCTCCCGAATCACCGTGATCTTCCGGCTTACGCTCTCGCTCCACTGGCTGCTCCTTAAGATCTTTAACGCTGTTGCATACACCCGGGCGTAGTAGATATCCTCGGTCACCTTGATCAGGTTATCGACCTTTTCTATCGTCTCCGAGATCTCCGCAGAGCTCTTCATCTGGTGTCTCATGATCGCATGGTACTGGCTGCCCCTGTTGAACCAGGACAGCCGGTCCGCATGCTCGATATCGTCGTACATCCGCGCCATCTCACGGGTCAGCTCCCGGTCATAGTACCGGAGTTCGAGCACCTGCACGTTTGCAAACTCAATCAAGTCGATGAGATCGGTCGGGCTCTCGGGGCCACAGAGCAGGGCCGAGTCCCAGGAAATGACCGCAAGTTCCTCGTTTGAGTAACTGAGGGAATTTTTCAGGATATCCTCGCGGATCTGGGGAGAAACACAGGTCCGGTCCCCAAGGAGCAGCGGCACCGGGTCGATGGAATCGTCCCGACGGTCGGTCACGTAGATCGTGTAATCCTCGTAAAAGTCCGGGTCGATCGCAAAATTCTTGATATGCGGCTTGATGATCTCCCCGAGGGTATTGAGGTACTGGAGGAAGAAGTCTGAAAGCCCTTCCTGGCCGGCGAACCGGAACGCAATATCCTCGAGTTCCCGGTGGTCTGCATTCTCGTCATCGTAGATGAAACAGAGGCTGATAACCCCGATATCGTAGACACGGGCGACAGCGGAGAACTCGTACGAGCGCCCCTCCCGCTCCACCGTGACCGGCAGCATCCGGATCAGGAGTGGGGACGACTCGATCATAATGGATTTCGGCTTGACCCTGACAAAACTGGTACGGGCCGTAAAGTAATTCCGGGCCAGAGACTTCTCCAGCCAGTCGATATCGATCTCCCGGCCGATATCATAGATGCGGTAAAACCGCAGTGAGATCATAATAATTTCTCCTTTCCCGGGAAAGACCCGGGATCGTATGCTTATATCATTTCACCTTAAATCATCATAAACTCTCACACCTCCCGCTCAAATACGTCTGCATCACGCCGGTTTTTATAAAAGACGCGCTATTCCCGTCAAATCCGGATGGATGCCCGCGACGGGAGAATACTTGAACACCCCCGCAGTGATTTATATCCCTGCAGCGCAAACCAACGATAGAGAGATTTTTATGAGTACTGATTTTCTATCGCTTGCCATGGTGACCATTATCGGCCTTTTGGCAGGTACTGCAATCGGCCTTTTCATCGGGTACCTTGCAAAGACGCAGCGATCCCGCTGGTCCGATATGACCGGGCGCGAAAAGGCAATCAATATCGCACTCATCGTTACCTGTTCGCTGATCTGCATCGCCGGGCTTGCGTGGCGCTTTCTCCTGAACTAACCGCCGCATCCCTGCCGGCCCGGGTCTTTCCCTGCCACTTTCGGGAACAGCACGGCACAAAAAAGGTATCCGGCAAGTGACAGATTGATGAGACAAGAAATGCAACAGATAACGGTACATATCCGTGCAGGGACAACAAAATCCGGGCCCGCTTCTTAAAAAGGCGCCCCGTGCGCCGTTCCTGCCGTGACAACAACGTCGGCAATCTGGCAGTGCTTTAAAGGTGTTTGTAAGTGGAGACCGGACTGTTCATCCATGGCATCATCATTGGTATTGCCCTTGCCGCGCCGGTCGGCCCGATCGCATTTTTGTGCATCCAGCGCTCACTCGCCCACGGGCGCCTGCACGGCATCACCTCCGGTCTTGGGATTGCCACGGCAGATGCCTTCTATGCAGCGGTGACGGCGTTTGGCCTAGCGCTCATCTCCGAGTTCCTGCTCACCCGGCAGTGGTTCTTCCGGCTGTTCGGGGGTCTTGCTCTCATTGCGGTGGGCCTCCGTATCTTCTTTGCCGCGCCACCCGAGGTATCCGCAAAGCCAGGAAACGAATCGTATCTTGCCGATTTTACTACGATGCTCGCCTTAACGCTCGCAAACCCGCTTACCATCCTCTTCTTTACTATCATTATCCCCGGTTTCGGGGTAGTGATCAGCGGGAGCACCTGGGTTACCCCTGCGATCTTTGTACTGGGTGTATTTCTCGGAGAAATGGGTTGGTGGATCTTCCTCTGCGGGACACTGGGCTCCATGCGGGACTACCTCACCCGGGAGCACCTGCACCTGATCAACCGGCTTGCCGGTCTCGTGATCACCGCCTTCGGGGTGGTGCTGATCGTCTCCCTGGTAGTGACTGCCGGGATCTGATAGACTCCATCTGCCCGTGAACCACCGGCAGATTCTTTTTAACGAATCCGTTGCAGGATACAACCGACAGTTTTCCCTCTGACGGCATCCGCAAATGGTTCACAAATGCAATAGTTCACTTAATTAACTATTAACCAGATACATCAAAAGCAGGTGCTGATTTACAATGTCTGAAGATATCCGGGACCAGGCCGCAGAAGCGCTCATCTCCCTCATCCCCCTCTACTACAAGAACGTGATGCGGAACAGGCATACCGGCAACGGGGTACTCGTGGCACAGTACCACACGCTCGGGCTTCTCATGAAATTCAGGGCATTACCCATGTCAGAGATCGGAAGCCGGCTCTACATCTCCCGGCCGTATATGACACGGCTTGCCGACCTGATGATTGCAGACGGGCTGGTCGAACGACAAGCAGATCCCTCAAATCGCCGGGTAACAAACCTCACGATAACCGCAAAAGGGAAAAAATTCCTCAAAGAGTCAGTATCCAATTATAAAAAAGATCTCATTGAGAGTTTTGAGGGGCTTGACGATGAGGAACTCCGGAAACTGGGTAAGGCGCTTGAAGACGCCTGCCGGATTCTAGTAAAAATTAACCGGGAGTGACTGCCCTGAACCTGTTTACCCGGGATAAAAAACCGGCACCGGCAGAGATTAACACCGGCTGGGAGAGTGTAGAATCCGACAACGTCCCATCAATCCCGACGGGAGTTACTTTAGGAACCGACGGAACTGCCATCATCCGAATCAATCACCTCACCAAGGTCTTTGCCGGTAAGACAAAGACTGTAACTGCTGTAAATGACGTCTCGTTTAACGTAAATCGCGGGGAGATCTTCGGGCTTCTCGGGGCAAATGGTGCAGGAAAGAGCACCCTTATACGGATCCTCACGACCCTCCTCTCCCCGACCTCGGGCCAGGCATTCGTGAACGACTACGATATCACCAAGGAGCCGGAAAAGATCCGCGAAATCATCGGGGTGTGTGCCCAGAACTATACCAGCGATTCCGAGCTGACTGCATACGATAATCTCGAATTCTACGGGAAACTCGAAAATGTCCCGGATAACATCCTCCAGGACCGGATCTGGGAACTCTTAAAAATGGCCGGCCTTGCCGATCGGGCATTTATGCCGGTGGGCACGTTTTCGGGGGGCATGAAACGCAAGCTCGAGATCGTCCGGGCATTTATCCACCGGCCGCTCATCCTTTTCCTGGACGAACCCACGATCGGTCTTGATCCCGAGGCAAGAAGGGAGGTCTGGCAGCAGATCATGATGCTCAACGCAGAGCACACGACGATCATTCTCACGACTCACTACATGGATGAGGCGGAAAAACTCTGCGGCCGGATCGCTTTTGTCGAACGCGGAAGGCTGATCGCTCTCGATACCATGGAAAACCTCAGGAAACTGATCCCGGCCGGGGACCTCATCGAGATCGGTGTGGACCACATGGACCCGCAGGCCGAAGAGGCGATCCGGAACGTCACCCTTGTTAACGCAGTCTCGGTCGTCGAGCATACAGTGACCATCTCAGCGACAAATGGCAGCCGGGTGATCCCCGCCATTCTTGCCGTATTCGAGCAGTATGCCATACCCATCATCTCGATCTCGATCCGCTCTCCCTCGCTTGAGGATATCTTCATCTATCTGACCGGTAAAGGCCTTGACAACGGCAACGGCGACGCTCAGGAAACACCAGGTAAAGGCGGGAGGCGGTCCCTATAATGCTGCGGAGTGCCCTTGCGATCTTCAAACGGGATTTCAAGAAGTTCCTGAGTAACCCGTTCATCATCATGATGACGCTTTTTATGCCCATCATGTACCTGGTGATCTTCGGGAATGCATTCGGGGGAACCTTAAGCCACATCCCAGTCGGCGTCGTCCAGGAAGTACCACCCTACAATGATACCCCGCTTTTTACGGAGGCGGTCTACCAGCTCAACCATATCAGCCAGACCGATGCCGACAAACTGCTGGACGTTACCGTTTATGCCGACGAGGCGGCAGCCAAACAAGACCTGGCTAACGGGAAACTATCGGCCGTGATCGTCTTTCCTTCATCGGTTTCAAACGACAACGCCGTGAGACTGTATGTAGACAGTTCCGATTCCATAACGCCCCCGCTTGTTGAAGCGGCAGTAAACCAGGTCCTGCTGGGTCTCGGGGCGCACAACCCGGTCACGGTCGACAAGATCTACGGGGACATCAAATACCTCCAGTTCTTTGGCGTGGGCGTGATCATGATGGCCATCTTTACCGCCACCATGTTTGGCGGAGGTATTGCACTCATCAAGGACCGTGAGAACGGCATCCACGAAGGGTACCTGGTCACGCCGATCAAACGTTCCAGTATCATCATGGGAATCATCTCGAGTGGCACCGTGCGGGCATTTATCGCCGGATTTACCATTTTCTGGATCGATCTGCTGGTCACCGGTATCATCCTCCAGAGTTTCCAGGACTTTCTGCTGGTCCTGCTGGTGATCCTGATCGCCTGTGTCGGGGTGACGAGCCTTGTTGTCTCCTTTGCATCCCGGTTCGCGTCCCAGCAGGAGTGACTCATCCGTCATCGCGTTCCTCAACCTCATCCTGTTCATGACCTCGGGCGCTTTTTATCCGGTCATCGGGATGCCGGGCTGGCTGCGCTGGATCACCGTCATCAATCCGGAATATTACGGGATCCATGCCCTGCGGAGCATCATCCTCAGGAACCAGGGGCTTAACGTGATCGGGATCGATCTTGTTGCCCTTTTGGTTTTCTCGACGGCAATGATCGTCCTTGGTATCGTCACCTTCAGACGCACGCTGGAGTAGTTTATTAAAAAACAGGAGATTTATCCATGACGGGTCACATCGGGCTGCTCGAAAAAAAAGCCCCGGACAATCGGACGCTAAAATCAGATCAGGTATCTCGTACAGGTATGGCAAACGTATGATGAAATCGAAATTTCAGGAGGAAGTTTTGAGGCAAGGGTGGAGTTCGGGATCGGAATATATATGGTAAGAATTGCAAAATGGACTAAGATTTATATAACCTTTTCGAGGATCTGCATGAGTGAAATAAGTGGAAAAATATCACCTGTCAACAGGCATTCTGACGGGGCTTACAACCATTCTTCAGGAAACCGCATCAGCGCACTGCGGTTTCTGTGCATCGCATCTGTCGTGCTTGCGCTGCTCGCCGTTTCCCCGGTGATGGCCGGCACAAAATTCATGACCGGCAGCCCCGACCTGAGCGCGTCCATCGCGGGGACCAACGAGTTTTCCCCGGGAGACGATGTCAACCTCCAGGTTGTCATCGGGAACACGGGACTCAACCAGTATAAGATCATCCAGTCCGGGATAATAGATCCAAGCGATCTCTCCAGCACGGCAAAACAGCTGACCGTGGCCCTCGGGGCATCCGATACCCCGATCGTCATCAAAGCCGACCCCCAGGTGGTCGGTGATCTCCTGGCAAGCACCACCGCCACCGCGACATTCCACATCAAGGTCAACCAGGATGCCCCGGCGGGGACCTACCAGGTGCCGGTCGTCCTGAACTACACGTACCTGTACCAGGCCGAGCAGGAAGGCACCGACACCCTGAATTACCAGTACAAGATCGGTAAACGAGAGCATCACCCTCCCGATCAAGATAAAATCCGAAGTGCAGATCGCGGTTCCAGACGTTGACGCCGATAACCTGAACGCGGGGAACGAGGGATACGTCAATGTAACGATTAAGAATATCGGGTATGAAGAAGGCCGGAATGCGGCAGTCCGGATCCAGCAGAATGACAACAGCCCGGTCACGCCCTCAGAGGGAAGCGTCTATATCGGGGATTTCCCGGTCGGTGCGGTGGTTACCTGCCAGTTCAGGGTGATGATCGCAAGCGATGCCCAGCAGAAGACCTATCCGCTCGATGTGCTGGTGAACTATAAGAATTCCGAAGGGGATTATGTGGATTCCGCAACCGAGACGGTCGGGGTTCCCGTCGGAGAAAAAGTGGACTTTAATGTGACGCCGATAAGCACCTCAATCTCGCCGGGCGCGAAATCCGTGATCACGGTCCGGTACCAGAACACCGGCGGGGCTACGGCATATAACGCCCAGGCACGGATCAGCGCCGTCGACCCGTTCACGAGCAACGACGATACGGCCTTCCTGGGCACGATGGCGCCCGGGGATGTCCGTGATGCGGCGTTCGATGTCTCGGTCGATGCAGGCGCAACGGTGAAAGAATACGGGCTTGACTCCGAGGTTATCTACCGCGACTCGCTCAATAACCAGTTTACCTCCGACCCTATGAAGGTCAATGTCCAGGTCATCCCGGCAAAGAAGATTACTGACCTGCTCAGCCTGCCGGTGATCATCGCCATTATCCTCGTAATCCTTGCCGCTGCTGGTTACTTAGTCTATACGAAACGCTTCAAACCCCAGTGATACCGTCGAGGATAACTCCTCATAATAGCACCAATTTACAGAAGAGGACAAGACTACCTGATCGATCAGATCTTCAGTACACTCGCACGGTTCGTCAACCACCGGCCCAAGCTGGTGGTCGGTATCATCGGGGTGATTTTTGTCATTGCCCTTGTCGGCATGACGATGATCACCATGCAGACCGGCAACGATACCTATCTTGACAAGAATTCACCGGAGGGTATCGCGAACAACCAGTACACCAATACCTTTGCCGCAGATTCCCTCATCCTGATCGTAGAGACAAATGACCCGCTGAACCCCCAGGTGCTCAACTACCTTGACCGGCTGGAAGGCGATATCCGGCAGCAGCAGAACATTGCCAGTGCCTCAAGTATCGTGGATATCCTCAAAAGTGAGAATAACGGTGTCCTGCCGCAGTCAAAAGGGCAGATCGACACCCTCGTCCAGCAGATCCCCGAAGCGACACGGCAGGTCGCTGTTCCCTCAAACGTCCTCACGCTCGTACAGATCCCGCTGAATGAAGGCCTCTCTGACGATACCAAATCTGCCACCCTCAGTAACATCCAGTCCCTTGTCGACAGTTCCCAGCCCCCGGCGGGTGTGAAGGTGACGGTCTCCGGCAGTCCGGCGTTTACCGCCCAGATGAAATCGGCGATGGGCTCCCAGATGGGGATCCTGATCGGCGCCGCGATGATCCTGATGGTCATCGTCATGGGCCTGCTCTTCTCCTACGTGAGCTGACCGGTTCCTGCCGGTCGTCTTTGTGGGCCTTGGCCTCAGCACCGCTCTTGGCCTGATGGGGCTTGCCGGTATCCAGCTCAACATGGCGGTGATGGGGGCGTTCCCGGTCATGATCGGCCTCGGGATCGATTATGCGATCCAGTTCCACGCACGGCTGGACGAGGAGTCCAGGAAAGGGTCGCTGGACGACGCCGTGTTCATGACCATCACCCGGACCGGTCCTGCGGTGATGTACGCAATGCTGGCGACGTCGCTCGGGTTTTGCGCCATGTTCATCTCCACCGTCCCCATGATCCAGTCCTTCGGCCTCGTTGCCATGATCGGGATCATGAGCTGCTACTGTATCTCGCTGGTCGGCATACCGGCCATCGCCCTTGTTATTCACTACAAACCGAAACAGCAGGCCCCGCAGGTCTGCTACGCGGTGGGAGATAAGGCCTGTGATACCCTCCCAACACCAAAAAAGAGTCGTGGTCCTATGGCCAGTTCCTCACCAGCACTTCGGTCAAGATCGCAAAAAACCCGGTCCCGATCCTCCTTATTGCAGCGCTCATCGCCGTAATCGGGTTCCAGCTTGATCCCCTCATCGCCATCGAAGCAAACGAGAACAACTTCGTCCCAAGCGACATGCCGGCAAAGATCCAGATGGACAAGGTCACACGGATCCTTGGAGCAACGAGTACCGCCGACTTCTACGTTGAGGGCGGCAGGGTCACAGACCTCGATACGATCCGGTGGATGAAATCCTTCCAGGATTTCGAACTTTCCAGACATTCGGAACTGACGTCATCGACCAGTATCGTGACATACATTCTTGCCTATAATGGCGGGGAGATGCCCCAGACCCAGAGCCAGCTCGACCGGGTGCTCGACAAAATACCGTCCAGCATAAAAGACCAGTATATCAGCGGGTCAACGCGGGGCGTTATTCACTTTAAAACTATTTCCCTCCAGATCCCCCAGGAAGAGGATCTCAAGAAAGTAATGGTCAGTGATATCGCATTCCTCCAGCCCCCACCGGGGATCACCGTCCAGCCCGTGGGAAGCTTCGATATTATGACCACCCTCATCGGAGGGCTTTCATCCTCAAAGGATGACATGACCTATCTCGGCTTCGGGCTGATCTTTGTGTTCCTGGCCCTCGTGTACCGGCACATCCACGCAATCTCACCGCTCATCCCGATCGTTCTGGTCGTCGGATGGAACTCGGTGGCGATGTATATTCTGGGCATCTGGTACTCCCCGCTGACGGCGACCCTCGGGTCGATGACCATCGGGGTGGCTGCGGAATATACGATCCTCGTGATGGAGAGGTACAGCGAGGAGGAGGAGCGCCTGCATGACCACATCGCCGCTATCCAGGAGAGCGTGAACAGGATCGGGACCGCAATCACGGTCTCAGGCCTCGCTACCTTCTTCGGGTTCTCGGCACTCTGCCTCGCCAGTTTCCCCATCACCAGTAACTTCGGAATCTCTACCCTCATCGCCGTCGGGTTCTCGCTTATCGGCGCGATCTTCATTATGCCCGCCGTGACTCTCCCTCATGGGCCAGTTCACCGAATGGCTGGAGAAAAGAAAATCTGCCCCGCAGAAAACTGATAATGACAATACTGCATAGTCCTCACCGGGGCCCTGCGGTCACGAAAAAAGCCCGCGAAACCGTCATCTTTGGATAGCATGATATTTATGGAGCAATAACCCTCTAGAGCAAGAGCATTCGCGATATGGATCACACAAACATTACGGTCGCGCTCATCCAGATGGAGGTCCGGCCGGACACTGATGATAATCTCAAAACGGCGCTTGCACGGGTGGAGACTGCTGCACAGAAAGGGGCGCAGATCATCTGCCTGCCCGAACTGTTCCGTACCCGGTACTTCCCGCAGCAGATCGGTCTACATGTGGATCAGTTCGCAGAGAGCGTTCCCGGTGAATCGACAGAGGCATTTGTCCGGCTCGCCCGCCAGTATGCAGCAGTCATTATCGTCCCGGTCTTCGAGCGATCCCCATCGGGAAAGTTCTACAACACGGCCGTCGTGATCGATGCCGACGGGAGCCTTCATGCACCCTATCATAAGATCCATATCCCGCAGGATCCGGGCTTCTTTGAGAAAGGCTACTTCTATCCGGGTGAGCACTATGCAGTGCATACCACCCGGTACGGGCGTATCGCAGTCCTCATCTGCTATGACCAGTGGTTCCCGGAGGCAGCCCGGTGCGTAGCCCTTGACGGGGCAGATATTATCTTCTACCCTACCGCGATAGGGAACCCCTGCACGGATCCGCCGGGTGAGGGAGACTGGCAGGAAGCATGGGAACTGATCCAGCGCAGCCATGCAATCGCAAACAGCGTGCATGTGGCTGCCGTCAACCGGGTAGGACAGGAAGGGGATATCCGGTTCTTTGGGGGATCGTTTATCTGCGATGCATTCGGGAAACTGCTCGCCCATGCCGGGGATACAGAAGAGATCGTTTTCGCCCGTATCGATCTGGGGATGAATACGGCAATCAGGGATTCATGGGGGTTTTTCAGGAACCGCCGGCCCGACACGTACAGCACGCTCTGTGCACGGGTACCGGAACACGATGCGACAGCCCCCATCCCAAGGAATGGGGATACCCCGAGAAAACTGGGTTATTTCATGCCTGCAGAGTGGGAACCGCACGATGCCGTCTGGCTCTCGTGGCCGCATAACAAAAACACCTTCCCCCACTTGAGGGACGTCGAAGACGGGTATGTCCAGTTTATTGCAGCGATAACTCTTTCAGAACGGGTTGAGCTCTTTGTTCCCAACCCCATGGTAAACAGGATGGTAAAGGCACGGCTGAGGAGCGCGGATATTGACATGTCCCGGGTCACGATACGGACGATCACCTATTCTGACGTATGGATCCGGGATTACGGTCCCACATTCGTGGTGAACCCGGCGCTTCAGAGATCCGCGATGGTCCGCTGGGAATTCAATGCATGGGGCGGGAAATATGAAGACCAGATTGCCGATGGGAAGATCCCCACCGATATGAACAGGTGGCTTGACCTGCCCGTGTTCCGGCCGGGGATTATTCTCGAAGGGGGATCGATCGATACCAACGGGAGAGGTACGGTACTGACCACCTGCGCCTGCCTCCTCAACCCGAACCGGAACCCTGACCTCACGCAGGATGATCTCGAAGACTATCTCAAAGAATATCTCGGAGCGGTAAAGATCATCTGGCTGAACCGTGGTGTGACCGGCGATGATACCGATGGCCATGTCGACGATATCGCACGGTTTGTATCACCATCCACCATTGTCTGTGCATACGAAGAGAACCCCGCAGACGAGAATTACGCGGCTCTCAAAGAAAACTACGAGATCCTGACCCGTGCAACCGATCAGGAGAACAAACCATTCACTATCATAAAACTCCCGATGCCGGCCCCTGTTGTCAGCGGGGATGAGCGGTACCCGGCGAGTTACACGAACTTCTATATCGGGAACACCGTGGTGATCGTGCCTGTCTTTGACGACCCCCATGACGAGGAGGCAATCCGTATCCTCCAGGAAATCTTCCCGGACCGGACCGTAACCGGGGTAAATGCCCGTGCGATGGTCGAAGGGTTCGGGACCTTCCACTGCGCCACCCAGCAACAGCCCCGACCGTAAGCATTTTTTTTTAAAGCCTGTATTGTCCGTAAACGGAATCAGGAGTTTCCCGGATTTGTAGCAAAGGGTACGTTTGCGCTGCCGCTCATAAAGAGAGAGAAAAAAAGATTAGTACCGTTTTACCAGCATCATCGCAAGCCCTGGCAATCCCGATACCGTCAATTACCGTCAAAAACGAACCCGGGGGATGTCGTCGTGGGCTCTGCTGCAGCCGTTGAAAGTACCGTGGGGGTCACGGGTGCAGATGTTTCGGATCCGGCAACCAGCGAGGGGTGGTAACGACCGGCGCGGGAGAGCCAGACGACGTGCCATTGGGAGAGGATAACACCGTACCGACAGCGGTTGTCCCCGTCGTGACAGGTAATGCGGTTGTGGAAGCAGTTACGGTACCATTATGGTATCCTGATATGACCTGCGGGGAGCACCCTTATGATGCCTGCACACCCATTTTTTTCTGGTAATAATGAGTGTTCAGGATACCCTGGTCCCGCATGCGTTGATCCCTGAACGAAAGATGATGTATTACCTTTTCCTGCTGGGCTTTTTTGCAATATTCTCGACGACCATCTCCAAGAACCCGGTCCTGCCCCTGTTCTCGCAGGCCATCGGGGCCGACAGTGACCGTTATCGGCCTCATCGCGGCATTCTCCCCCCTCGCCGGTATCCTCTTCTCGTTCCCGGTCGGGGTGATCTCCGATCGCATCGGGAGAAAGCGGCTGCTGGTCGCATCCGGCGTGATATTTCTCATCGCCCCGGTGACTGTACCTGTTTATCACGGCACCGGTCTGGCTTATCCCGGTCAGGTTCTTCCACGGGATGGCAACCGCGATCCTCGGTCCGGTCATCTCCGCGGTTATCGCTGAACGGTTCCCGGACACCAAGGGCGAGATGCTCGGGCAATACGCCTCTGCGACGCTGATCGGCCGGACACTTGCGCCGCTTGCAGGAGGGGCCATCATCACGTATTTCATCATGTACCCCGGCCTGCTGCCGTACCGGATGGTGTATGTTGCCGCAGCGCTCGCCGCGGTGCCGGTCTTTGTCATGACGCTTTTGTATACGGAAAAACAGTCGCTCCCGCTTAATACCCTCCCGTTTTCAGTCTTCCGCGAGAGTTTTATTACGTTCTTTTCCAACCGCCGGCTCCGGGGCACGGCCTTTGTTGACATGGCGTCGTTACTTCGCATTCGGGGCAGTCGAGACCTTCCTCCCGCTCTACCTCTTCAGTCTGGGGATTGGGGCGTTCCAGACAGGAATTATCTTTGCCGCACAGGTGCTCGTCATTGCCGGGACAAAGCCGTTCTTTGGCAGGATTGCAGACCGTGTGGACAAGCGCACCCAGATTGTCGCAGGGCTCGCCATTACCGGCGGTGCTGTCGCAGCAATCTCCCTTGCCGCAACATTTGCACAGTTCTTACTCGTAAGCGCAGTCTTTGGAATAGGGATGTCTGTTTCCACGGTCGCCACGAGCGCCTATGTGGCCGACGTTGCAAAAAAAGAGCAGATCGGGGCGTCCATGGGCGCACTCTCATCGATCATGGATATCGGCCAGTCCGGGGGACCGCTCGCAACCGGGATCATCATCACCGCAATCGGGTATGCAGCAGGATTTTTTGCAAGTTGTGCACTTGCTCTCGTCGTCTGCATCGTATTTATCCTGTCAGTCCGCGATCTGCCGGATGATGGCCCAAAGAAGGCAGACCCGACGCTGTAGATCGCTACCTCTTAAACGTCGTGACCACCTGAGCCTCCCCGAGCGTATGACCACCAAGCGCCCAGTCGATGGATGCACGGTCTGCGGTCGGCTGGGCGATCACCATGTCGACCGCGTACAGCCGGAAGACGTACCGGTGGCGTTTCCCGACAGGGGGGCAGGGTGGGTAATACCCCCGCAAACCGCCGCTGTTGATGCCGATCTGGGCCCCGTCAGACAGCACTTTCACATCGGGTTGCGCCGGATCGATACTCCGGATATCAGGCGGGATATTGTAGACCAGCCAGTGGGTAAAGGTTCCGGAGGGTGCGTCAGGATCATCGAGGATCAAAACAAAACTTTTGGTCCCTGACGGGACATTTACCCAGGAGACACCGGGCGTCCGGGATGACCCGGTACAGGTAAATTCCTGCGGGAGCGTGGCCCCGGGGGTGACCGAGTCCACGGTGAGGGTAAAACTTTCTGACGGCGTGGATATGAGCGTCGGAATGGACGTGTTTATTGAGGAGGAGTTCGTACCAGAGGGAGGGGTATCGGGAGCCGTGCAGCCGCAGAGGAGGACGAATACAACCATCAGGCACGGCGAGAAAATCCGCAGGATTTTCATGAACCGGATATCACCCGCCGGACAGATATACCTGACGAAGCCAAATCGAGGTGCCGGGTCCCTGACCGGACGAGAGATGACTGCTCCCAAGGCCACAGTATGCACTACAAGAGTTCAGGAGCCGGATAGAAGGGTAGCACAACGGCGGGTGCCTGCAACGTCGCGAGGGCTTCCTGCAACTCTTATACGTTCCCACACACAATTAACAGGTACCCAAGATATGACCGGTTCTTTAGCCGGTAACACTTGAAAGGACGTGCCAATTATGAAGATGCAGAGCACCCCCCAGTTCCCGCAAGATCCTCAGAATGCTCAAGCCCCGCAGGCAGCAGGTCCCGCCCCGCTCAACTTCTGCATTCTTCTTTCCAAGGAGGGCAAAATCGACCGGCTCATCGACCGCCCGCTGGAGGAATACCTCGCGGCAATTCCTGATGCAAGTATCGCATGGATCGATTACAGCACAAAGGACGATGCACAGGATATTGAGAAGATCGCACAAGCAGCCGGGTTCACAAAACTCCCCATTCCCAAACTCTCCACCGGGTTCTACTCGGCATACGAGGATTACGATACTGAACTGGGCATTATGCTCCCGTCGGTAACGATGAAGAGCAACGACATGACGGTTCATCCGCTCTTTGTTCTGATCCGTGAAAATTTTATCCTGACCCTCCATTCCGAGGATATCAACCGCCTGCTCCGGTTCTCCCGGTATGCCCAGCCGTTTTTCAAGCGTATCAGTGCCGAGTGCACCTGCGACAAGATCACCCTGATGCTTGAGCGGATCATCGATGAGAACAATGACCGAAACTTCGAATACCTCCGGGAGATCGAAATGCACGGCGATGAGATCAGCAAATCGCTGATCGAGGAGAACATCGCAAAAAGGCAGCTCGCCCACCAGATCTACCGGATGAAGCATGTCCTGATTGATTACTTAAACGTCCTCTGGGCAACAAAAGACGTGATTAACTCGCTCCAGTACGGGGACGCTGACCTGATCACAAACGACGAGAAACTGCTGGGCCGGATCGGGATCCTCTCCGACAACATCGAGCGCCACATCGAACTCTCCGAGCAGATGTCAAACGTGCTCGCCTCGGGGCTCGAAGTGATGCAGAGCATCTACAACAACCAGCTCCAGAGCCTCAACAACCGCTTTGCCCTTGTCACCGCCTACCTGACCGTGCTCGGCACCGCCTTTCTGGTCCCCAACACCATCGCAACCATCGCCGGGAGCGGGATCATGGCCGGGCAGATGGCCGCACAGTGGTGGTACCTGCCGCTCCTTATCGTGTCGACGATCGTCGCGACGGCCACGTCGTTCCTCTGGGTGGTGCACGTCTGGAAGGGGAGGAAAGAGGAGGTTTAACCACTTTTTTGGGGGGATCCTCCTTTTTAATCCGCGCAAGTTCGGGCTCAAACCACGTCCCGATACACTGCCTGACCACCCCGAGGCCAGCATCGCTGTCCAGGAAGATTGCGCCGATGATGGCTTCCATGGTATCGGCGAGGATCGTGTCTTCCCCGGATCGCCAGAGGTCTTTTTCTCCCCGCCCGAGCCGGATGAACCGTTTGATCTTCATGCGCCTGCCGATTTTCGCAAGGCTGCCATTGTCCTCCAGCTGCTCTTTTACGCTGGTAATCCCGCCTTTACTCTGGATGCCTTTCTCCATCAAAAACAAAATAAGGCTGGTCTTGAGCACTGCGTCGCCAAGAGTGCTGTAGGCCTCCTGGGTGAGGCAGATCCGGTTTTTCTGGATTAATTCGTTTGCATAGGCCGGGTGTGTCAGTGCCCGGATCAGGTGCTGACGCTCGAAAAAATGGTACCCGATAATTGTCTCGATCCCCTGCAGATCGTCCTTTTTTTCCATGATCTTCACTCAGCTCGTTAGCGGATAACCACATAAAGAGCACGGCCCCGGCAAAGGTTTTCCCGGATTTAAAACCAATGCCATTATATTTATCAGGGCAATCCGGGAATATCATCACATGGAGGATCAGACTGATGAAGGCAAACGATGCAAAGAAGATACTTTCCCTTGCCATTGACAGGGAGGTCGAGGCGTACACATTTTACCGCACGGTTTCCGAAAAGGTCAAGGACAAGGCATTAAAATCGCTGTTTAATGAACTTGCCGGTGAGGAGGAAAAGCACCGGGAGTTTCTGCAGGGATTTCTGGCGAAGGGTGCTACAACCATGCACTTTGACGCGAAAAACGACTACAAGGTCGGCGACGCGCTTCCGACACCGAAGCTTACTGCAGATTTAAAACCCCTTGACGGTCTTGTCATCGCGATCAAGAAGGAACTGGAAGCCATGCAGATGTACACCCAGCTTGCAAAACTCTCAACTGACACCGAGCAGCAGCTGCTCTTTTCCCAGCTTGCCACAATGGAGAGGGGACACAAGGCACGGCTTGAAGATCTCTACACGGAGATGGCCTTCCCCGAGGCCTGGTAACCGGGTTTGCCAGAAAGAACCGGGGTACAGATACAGGATTGCATCTCCTTATTTTCTCATTTTAAGATTCCGGCCTGATATTTAAGGGATGTAGCACGACAGGATCAGTCTGCCGGCTCTTCAGGCAGGGGGGTTTTCCGGAGCAGGAGTGCCGCAGAGTTCATGCAATAACGTCTGCCCGTGGGCTGTGGGCCGTCATCGAAGACATGTCCGAGATGCGCCCTGCACCGCGCGCAGAGGACTTCGGTACGGACCATTCCCTGTGATGAATCCTCACGGGTGAGAACGTTGAGGGGAGAAACCGGCGCAAAGAAACTCGGCCAGCCGGTACCGGAGTCGAATTTGGTCTCTGATCTGAATAGGGCAGTCCCGCAGCAGGCACACCGGTAGATGCCGTGCGCTTTACAGTCATGATACACACCGGTGAAGGCATACTCGGTTTCCTGCTTTCGTGCGACTGCAAACTGCCGGGGAGTCAGACTGCGCCTGCCACTCGGCATCGGTCTTTACCGACCGGGAATACCTCTTCTACCTGATCGGTCTCCGGGTTGAAGATCGGGATGGTCCCGGTGCCACCTCCTGCCTGTGCCGTTCCGTGCTTCATTTCCCATTGATCCCCCTTCATTGAGTGATGGGGGCAGTGGATAATAGAGTTTCTGATGCTGACACGGCATACGGCGGATTACATGCCAAAGAAACTGAGGATACGGCGTTTGGGGTCCTTATAGAAGATCCTCGCCCCGTCCTTGATATTCCTGACATCCTCGATGGTGTAGAGAATATCGGGGTATTCCTTCGATATAATGACAAGCAGCCGGGAGAGTTCTTTTCTCGGGACGATCATGAGGATAATGCTGACCGTACCGGAGAAACTGCCGGTGCCTTCGATCCGGGTCATGCCATATCCCAGCGTGGAGAGCCGGGACATGATGGCTTGCGGGTCTGCGGGTGTGATGAGCCGGACGATGACGTACCCGATAGAGATGAGGTTCTCGATCGCCATACCGAGCACCGTCCCGATACCGTAGCCTGCAAGGTATGCAAAGAGGTTCCAGAACTGCGTAAGGTTGGTGAGAACAAGCCCGGTGGAGATCAGCCAGATACCCGTCTTGACGATCCCGACATATGCTGCCAGGTTCGCATGTCCCTTGCTGATGTAGATCGTCCTGACCGATTCAAGGCTCGCTTCCGCAATCCGGGCCATGAGGATCAGGAGGGGTATTGCCGTTACTGACCAAAGGGTACCGATATCCATGCGTTGTGTGGCTCCTAACCACAGTAATCGAACCGGATCGGTTGTATAGGTTGCGGAATGATCCGCAGGCAAATGGGATTTATTATTTGTCGCCGATCCGCCACGGGGGCGCCCCGTCGGGGGCAGCGGAACTCTTCGCTTGCGGGGGTATGGAGGCATCAGCCCCCATCATCATGATCACCCGGACCGACCCGCGCAGGAAGTGGGGGAGGTATCCCCACCCGGACCGGCACAAGGGGAGGGGGGTGACCCCCCTTGACCACAAACGGCAAGCCTGATCCGATGAAGGCTCCACACGAAACACAGGATCGTGATGCTGGAACCATACGGGAATTCCCCCTTTTTTCGTTTCCGCCACGTTAATCCATCTCCCCACCACACACTCACTCAAGGCGACCATTGATGGTATTCCGGTGTCAGCAGTGCGGGGAATGTTGCAGTTACATGGGGGATATCATCGGCATCGAGGAGGAGAAGGGGGCCCACAGGTTTCGGATCCGGTTTTCTGTCACGGGTGAAGAGATGGCGGTCATGCTTGATGCGGACAAACAGGAACTCTTCCACACGCAGGACATCAGACTGCTGCGACCGATGGCCTGCCCGTTTCTCCGGTTTGACATATAGGGACTGGCACTCTGTACTATTCACGATACCCGCCCCGATCTTTGCCGGCTCTACACCTGTTTTCGTCTCCTTGTCCTTGACCCGGAGGGTTACCCTATCGGCAGGGTTAAGGATGGATCACGATTCTTTTCCACGATGAATACTAACCTTCGCGGACTCTGGGATAATGAGATAGCAGGAGTGAACATTCCCTATGAGGCTGCATGGGAAGAGCATGTAGCAGACGTTTTTTCCCGGGCCGGGTACCGGATCGTGCTGTGAACGGGAAACCTGAACCGTTCCCCTTGGTTTCTTTCCGCCATGTTATTCATACCAGTTGACTGACGAGAACGTATTCACCCCCACATACGATAACCGGAGAGTCTGTTTTTGCTTATATAACGGTAAAGAGCCCCCGGGATCAAAGACTATCATGTTCGCTGTCTGGATCCCCATAAACCGTATACGTGTTTATACAAACGCAACCAGCTCTACGAGATCTGAACGTCAGATCTGCTTCAGAAAAAATGCCACGGAGGCAGGGAAAATCTCCGGATTTGCATTGATTCAGATCGCGCAGCATCTCCAGCAGACTTACGCACGTCGAAGTCAACTACATATTTCTGGCCTTTGTTATGCAAGTCCAGTTAACAAATTTAGTAAATCTGAATGTGCATTTCCAAATGTTTATTAATTTCATTAAACGACAGATCTGTGGTACAAAAACAAATTAACATTCAGTGTGTGATGTGC
>CAWBMY010000017.1:0-105977 GCA_963790005.1 uncultured Methanoregulaceae archaeon | reverse complement strand
TTGCTTGTGTATAGACGGGATATCCTTCCTTTTCGGTCACGGTATTGAACGCTGCCATCAGCTGCCGGGTGATGGGGCCGGGCTTTCCCGTGCCGATGACCCTGCCATCGACCCAGGTGATCGGCGCCACTTCGGCTGCGGTGCCGGTGCAGATCAGTTCGTCCGCGGTGTAGAGATCGAAGTAGCCGAGGTTCTGCTCCCTGAAGGTGATCCCGAGCGACTCGGCAATCTCTTGACGACCATCCGGGTGATGCCCCGGAGGTTGTTGAGCGTGTGCGGGGTGAGGATCTCGCCGTTCTTGATGATGTAGAGGTTGTCGCCCGAGCCTTCAGCCACGTACCCGTTCGTGTCAAAGAAGATCGCCTCGTCGCCGCCCTTGTAGTTCGCCTCGATCTTTGCGAGGATATTGTTGAGGTAGTTGAGGCTTTTCACGTTGGGCGGGAGCGACTCTGCGGCGTTTCTCCGCACCGAGACCGTGATGGCCTTAAGCCCTTCTCGTACAGGTCGCCGTACATCGCGCCCCAGGTCACGGCGATCACGATAACCGATGCCTTTTCGCACTTGCGGGGGTCAAGGCCGAGGTCGCCGACGCCCCGGGTGATGATCGGCCGGATGTAGGCATCTTTCAGTTGTTCCGGCGCATCGTCTCGCAGATCGCCTCGGCCATCTCCTCCTTTGAGATCGGCGGCTTGATATCGATCGTCTTTGCCGAATCGTAGAGCCGGTCGATGTGCTCCTTGAGCCGGAAGATCCTGCCGTTGTAGGCGCGGATCCCCTCAAAAACACCGTCACCGTATAACAGGCCGTGATCGAACACGGAGACCTTTGCCTGGTCTTCGGGCAGATATTTCCCGTCAAGGTAAATGATCATAAACTCTTATGGGGTGTTGGTGGTTTTGTAGTTTTTTCTTTGATGCGGTGCGGTTGAAGAGGTCTGGAGAATCTGATTGAACGTGGCATGATATACCGATAGGAAATGTACTCTCCCTCCATGGTCCGGGTATGAACTGTACCGTTTTGGAGGTACCGCGATGGGCTAATCCAGCGGAGAGAGCAGAAGCGAAACCGGAACCGCGGGTCATCAAAGGATCAGTAGGACCCGGGAAAACCATTAATAGGAGGAGTCTCCTTCGCCACAAGCGAGCGCGCCGCCCCGAAGGGACGCCCGCGGCGGCGGAGCCATGCGAAGTATTCCCTTGATCCGCCTGCCGAGGGGTCCCTGTCGGGGGCGACATCGCATCGTTTCTGACTACGGGTCTATGCGTCGCCGAGATCCGGTCAGTTATGAGACAGGATCGTCCTGCAGACACATGCCCAGATCGGAAAACACCCGACCGCTGAAAATAAAACGAAGGATACGATTTGAACCCCGTGACCAAACCCTCACTTCCGGCACCGGCAGCCATCGACAAAGTTCCGGAACATGTCCCGGCTTCCCACCGGGTGCAGGTGCGTGTAACTCCCGAGTGTGTTCTTTGTTACCGCGCCGTCCAGTTTGTCTCTGATGCCGATGCCCCGCGAGAGTTTGTAGGCATACTGTGTCGATGGGTCGAGCACCACTTCCGAGTAATGGAACTCGTGGCCCCGGAACCGTGCGGCACCCATCGGGCAGCCGGCGCCGCTCGTCCCCTCCACGTCAGCTGACCACGCGCCGGGCCGGCATCCGGGTCTCGCCCGGAAATACCCCGCACATCGCGCCGGAGAGTTCCGACTTCCTGCCCTGCCAGCCCTCTTTGAGCACCATCCGGTCGGTGAGGTACATGAGCCCGCCGCACTCCGCGTAGACGGGCGTGCCGTTCTTTGATACGTCACGGATCGCTTCCCGCATCCGGTCGTTTGCCTCGAGTTCCGGAACGAAGAGTTCCGGGTAGCCCCCGCCGATGATGTACCCGTCCGCATCCGGCAGCCGGTCGTGGACAGGGCTGAACTGCACGACACTGGCCCCAAGCGAGGAGAGGACATCGAAGAGATCGGCATAGTAAAAGTTGAACGCTTCATCGTAGGCGACCCCGATGCGCACGTCCGGTTCCGGTGCAGGGTCGAGCGGCGAACTCTTTTGGGACGCGGGGATGTCCTTTGCAAGCGCAAGGAGCCGGTCGAGATCCACATAGTTCCCGATAATGTCCGTGATCGTCTTGATCCGCTCGTCAAAATCCCCCCGGCCCGCACCCTCGCGGTACGGGACAAGGCCGAGGTGGCGCATGGCAAGCTGCATCTCCTCAATCCGGGGGATCGCGCCGATCACCGGCACGCCGCAGTAATACTCGATCGCCCGGGTCGCCTTATCCGTGTGCGAGCCGCCCTTGACCTGGTTGAGGATGACCCCGGCGATCCGGACATCGGGATCGAATGCCTGGAATCCCTTCACGATCGCGGCGGCACTCCGGGTGATGCTCTGCGCCGAGACCACGAGCACGACCGGCAGGTCGAGCGTTTTTGCGATGGCGGCCGTGCTGCCGGTATCGTCCAGCGCCTCGGCCCCTTCATAGAGGCCCCGCACCCCTTCGACCAGTGCGATGTCGGCTCCCCGGCACCCGAATGAGAAGATGTCCCGGATCTGCCCGTCACCGAGCGCAAAATTGTCAAGGTTCCGGCAGGGCCGGCCCGAGACCGCAGCAAGGTACGACGGGTCGATATAGTCCATCCCGACCTTGAAGGTCTGGACAATTCCCTGTTTTTTTAAGAGCGCTGCAAGGGCAAGCGTGATGCTCGTCTTTCCGCTGCCGGACCGGTCGCCGGTGATAAGGACGGCTTTCATCGTGCGAGGCTCCTGATCACCGCGCCAAACTCGCTCTCCACGATATCCCGCACGCCCAGCGTTTTCGGGTGGAGGTCGATCTCGACGAGCACGTGCTGGTGCCCGATCGCATGGAGCGGCGCGACCTGCCGGGGGCCGTTTGTCACCGAGAAGCACTCGATCCCGTTCGTATATTCCGGCGGGATCGCATGCGGGACGCCCACGATAAACGCAAACTGCGGTGCAAGTTCCCGGATACGGGCCCCGAGCGCATCGCCGTTTGCCCCGTACTCGTCCAGCGCCCCGATCACTTCCAGCGGCACGCCGCGCTTTGTCATCTCGTCCCGGATCCGCTGCGCATCCACCCGGACCTTGGGCAGGCCCCGGTTATCGACGTTTGCGATGTACGTGATATTCGCACCGGGGCAGGCATCGTGGAGTGCGATCAGTTCGTCGGCAAACATGTATGCGGTCTCTTTTTTCGCGTTCAAGATCGCGACGCCCTTTGCCCCGCTCTTTGCGCATTCGATGAGGCGCTGTGCGGCGACATGCTTTAAGTCGCCCCGCGAGGGTTCGATGTATGCCTGCGACGCAGCGCCCCGGATTTTCTCGACCTCGTTTGCTTTCTCCATGAGCCGGTGCTGGCGGACGAGCTCGTCTTCGGCGATCCACCCGGCCTCCTTTGCCGCGTCAAGGGTCGCAAGCACCCCGGCAATATTTTCCGGGAAAGCCCGCGTGAATGTCGACCGCGATCGTCGGTGTCGTGATGCCGGCGCTGTCAATGGCGGACAGCGAGGTCCTCGCCGATGATCATCGAGACGCAGGTGCCAATCACGGCCATCTTCTTCGGGGCAAAATGGTCCTCGGCGTACCGCAGCACTTCTTCGAGCGGCTTCTGGCCGCCAAAGATAAACTCGTTGTCCGCAAGCGCCGTCGTGAGCACCCGCATCCCGTCCTCTTCGAGGAGCCGGGCGTGCTTGAACGAACAACCCGAGGGACCGTGCAGGATCGCGACATCCACTTCGAGGTCGCGTGCGGTATAGAGTGCGGCCACAATCGAACTCGGGCGGGGGTGCATGAATCGTGCTGGCTTCATTTTTTTATCTCCAGGTCTTGACCGCAAGCACGATGGCGCCGGTCGTTGTTTTTTCTATGGCGCAGCGCTCGGCCTCTTCAAGGGTCGGAAAGACCGCGTCGATCTTCCATGCGGCAGAAGACCCGGTTTCTCCTTCATGTGCAGGGGGGTCGCCCACCCAGATGACCGAGCGGGGCCGGATCGTCTCGATTGCGGATAGGATCTGGTCGTCCGGGAACCCTTCGCAGACGGCACCGTCACCTTTGACCGTGCCTATCACCAGCGTGATCCCGGGAGATCCTGCACAGGCACGGGCGTACCGGGCGGCTTCGATGGTTGTTTCAACCGTTGTACCGCTGTTTGCATTGTCGATGACAAGAATGTTGTTGTGTTTTCTTACCGACATGCGCCCCGCCACACCGGAAAATGTGGAAAGCGGGGCGGGATCGTACCCGAGCATCACGGCAGCCGTGCCGGCAAGGGCGAGCGGGACCCGGTAACCAACCTGGGTAAGCAGGGGATTTGTAAACGCTGCGGTCCGGCCGTCATACTCAATGGTGCATGTCGTGCCGGAGACACGGGCGACATCGTCCAGCTGCACGGCATCTGCATGCGCCACGGCCGGGATACCGGGAGCGAGCAGGAGGCGCCGGCTTTTTTGTGCCGATGCAATCTTTTCTGCAAGCGCACTTTTTTTCCCGGCAGCGCACCGGTAATCGGAAGAAGACGTGATGATGGCAAGGTCGCCGGCGCCGGTCACCCCGAGCGACTCTTCAGCAACAAGCCAGCCGTGAAGAGAGGTCGCCTTTTCTGCGGCCGCAAGCACCGAGGCCGGCGTGATGCTTTTTTTAAAGAGCAGGGTTCGCCCGGGCATCGCATACGTCCCGGTTGACGTGTGCAGGACACCGGGCCCGGGCAGCAGGTACGCGAGTGCATGCGCCGTTGTCGTCTTTCCCTGCGCCCCGGTGATCTCGATCATCGGGTGGGGCACATGGCCGGCAAGCAGCTGCCGCACCGCCTCGTGATGCGTGATCACCGGTTCCGATCCGGAGCGTCCGGCAAGCAGCGGGTGCGCCGGGTCGAGGTGCACCGGGGCGACAACGAGATCGTATGTCTCTCGTGCAGCCCGTTCTGCCACTTCCGGTGTTGTATCCCGGTACACGTCCACCATGTCGACGGTGTGGCCGGCCCGGGCAAACGCTCCCCCGATCTCGCAGCCGCCATGGATCGTATCGAGTACCAGGATCCGCATATGCCGGTTCAGATAAGGGTAAGCGCCTTATGGGCGTTCTTGACCATCAGCTCAGCAAGCAGCGGGTCGATCCCGATGGGATCTGCGTACACGAGCGGGATGGATTTCCCGTTGAGGGCAAACGTACCTTTCTTTGTTCCTTCGGGAAGACCGATCTCGGAGGGAATGTCTTTTTCGATATGGACGCCTTTTGCAAGAAAAAGAGGGACGACCACGAGCGTATCGATATTTTCTTTCTTAAACTCGGCAAGCGCGTCCTTGATGGAGGGTTTATTGATATTCATAAAACCGCATTTGACCACAAACTCGGATGTCTGGGCCGCGATCAGTTTTCCGGTCGATTCTATGAGTTCCTTGTTGTAGGGCATCGTGCTGCCGTGGCCTACAAGTAACATTCCCTTCGTAACCATATAACAAATAGTATTACGGTTATCGTTAAAAATTATTACCAAACGATCTTTGTGCGGGTGCTTTTCGCCGTGAAACAAAGAGAAGGGGAAAAAGCCTGCGGTTCATGAAAAAAGGGAGGGTTCCTCATGAATTCCGTCATGTCAGATCCAAAGACATTTCTCATGCGACCTGCAACGAATATGAACTTATGATGGATGCATTCGAGCGCTTCGGCCTTATTATCAACAATCACGTGGTCAGGACCCCGGTTGTCATTGCATCCATGGCCGGTATCGTGGATGCCAGGTATGTGCTCGCCAGAAAGGACCATGCCGGGGTCGCATTCATCGGGGGATATGCGATCGATGCCCCGACCATGGATGCGGCACGGTCGATTGCTGCCGGCGGGGAGCGCAAGGAATTCCTCTATGAGGATCCGGTCCGGCGCTGCGTGCAGAGATCGATCTCCTCAAAACCTGCGATGTGGTCGCCGGCATTAACCTGCGGGGCAGTTCCCCGGCCTCCTTTGCAGCCATCGCAGATGCATTCGGCGACGAGGTGGTCTACGAGATCGATGCCCACTGCCGGCAGGCACCCATGGTCGCGGCCGGGGCCGGGGAATATTACCTCAAAAATCCCGGGGCCCTTGTTGCGGCGGTAAAAGCACTCAAGGCAAAGGATGTCACGGTCTCGGTGAAGATGCGTGTCGGGGTTGCCGCAGATGACCGGGCGCTCGTGCGGGCGCTCTGGGGGGCCGGTGCCGATATCCTGCATGTCGACCTCATGGATGCCGGCATCCCAAAACTCCGGCAGATCCGGAACAGCTGTCCGCTCCTTATTATCGCAAACAACTCCATCAACGACCTTCGACAAAATGCGGGACATGCTCTCCCACGGCGCCGATCTCGTCTCGCTTGCACGGCAGTCCGATGAGCATACGCTTGCCGGCCTTGATGCGGCCATCTCCCGGTACGCAGAAGAGGAGGGATGGTACAACTCCCCAAAACAGCTCTGCCGGGGCGGCGATCTCCGGGCGCTCACGTTCTGCTGCATGCCGGTCAAGGACTGCCCGCTCATCCCGGCGCTCTCGCGTGTCGGGCTCTCGAAGGAAGAGTATATCCGGTTAAAACTGGATTCCGTGAAAGGCACGCCGCTCGAAGGCGGCCCCCACACCTGCTTTGGCAGCCTTGCGTGGTGCTGCAAGACCTCATCTCCCTGCATGTTCCGGGACATGACGCTCGCACAGGACGGCATACCAAAGAAAGAATATATGCGCCGGAAACGCGAGCTCTCAGATACCTTAATGAGCCGTGTGTTCCATGACGTCCCACCTGATGAGTGCAGCTGAACGGGCACAGCTTGCGATGATGCTTGAGGTCGCGGCATTCCCGAAAACCCGGGAACGTAGACCGGTGTCACGATTATCCCGACACGAGACTCGAACATTTCCTTGCCTCCACGATCTTTGCCCGGCCGGCACTGGAAGAGGCGGCTTTCGGTAAAGGAAGGATCGGCGAGATCATCGGGCATGCGGTACGGCAGACGAACGTGCACAGCGGGGGCAACACGCATTTTGGCGCATTTATCCTCCTTATTCCCCTCGTGTTTGGGAACGGCATCGAAGGTGCCGTAAAGGCAATCGCCCGTACCGATGTCTCCGATGCGGTCGCATTCTACAAGGCGTTTGGTCTTACCAGTGTCCGGATGAAGGCAGATGATGAACTGGACGTGAACGATCCAAAGGTACTTGACGAGCTCCGCGAACGGAACATGACCCTGCTTGACGTGATGCAGCACTCGGCGCCAAACGACATGGTCGCCCGCGAATGGATCAACGGGTTTGTGCTGACCCGGCGCGGTGCCGATATCCTCCACCAGATCGGGCCGGGCCGGGAGGCGATCGTGGAGATGTTCCTGACCCTGCTTGCAACCGAGCCGGATACGTTTATCATAAAAAAGCATGGGCGGGCAGTCGCGGAGGAGACCATGATAAAGGCCCGGGAGGTGCTGGACGGCCGGCGGGTGCTGGAAACCTTCGATGCGGAATGCATTGATGCCGGCATCAACCCGGGCTCGATTGCCGATATCACGATCGCGGCGATCTTTATCGCACTTGGCGAGGGATGGGAATGGGACTCATAAAAGGCGGTATCAACGAGGTGATCGCCACCACCGCGTTCAACGCGGCGCCCATCGGCATCCACTACCGGGAGAAGGCTGCAAGCATGATCCTTTTTGCCGGCAGCCACACCGCAGAAAACGTCGAACGGGACGGCTGGGTGATTGCAAATCTCATCCACGATCCCGTGCTGTACGTGCGGACCGCGTTTGAGGATCTCTCCCGCGATGCATTTGTGGAAGAACCGGTGGCGGGCCAGACGATGTACCGGCTGGCCGGTGCCGAAGCCTGGGTCGCGTTCACTGCAACGGTTGAGCGTAAAACCAATGGGGCGCTGATGGTCCGGCTCACGCAGGAAAAAGAGATCATCGAAGAGGTGGCGGTCCACCCGGTGAACCGGGGGTTCAACAGCATCATCGATGCGACCGTGCACGCGACACGGTACCGGGTGAACCATGACGTAAAACTCCGGAAGCTGATCGATTACCACGCGGAGATCGTGCGGAAGTGCGGCGGGAAAAAGGAGATTGAAGCGCTTGAGATGCTGATGGGGTATGTCGGAGAGTGAGCGGGCATGGTTCCCGGTGGCAGGACTTTTTTTAATTTTTAAAACGCAGGGACTGCCAACGACATAAAAGAGGAAAAAGGAAAGGCAGGCCCCGGAAAAACAGACGATCCGGGAAAACAAATTTCCCAAAAAAAGTTCTAACAGACCCGGGCACCGGGTCGCCCATGGGCGGCTCAATAAACCGTTCGCCGCCGATCGCCGTCTCCATGATCACGTGGGAGCCGGCAACGACCCTGCCGATAACTGCGGCTTCCTTCCCGCACTTGTGCGAATGGAGTGCCGCAAGGATCGCATCTGCATCGGCAGCCGGCACCCCCATCACGACTTTGCCTTCGTTTGCCACTTCGAGCGGGTCGATGCCAAGCATCCCGGCAGCGCTTTTCACATTTCTGCGGACCGGAATGCGCTCTTCCTCGATCCTGACCTGCACGCGGCTCTTCTTTGCCATCTCGTTTATTGCGCTCGCAAACCCGCCCCGGGTCGGGTCCTTCATCGCGTGAATGGTACCCGCGTCAAGGACAGGCTCCATCATTCCCCAGAGCGGAGCAACATCGGAGCGGATCTGCTCGCCGAGATCGAAGCCCTCGCGGTGGGCCATGATCGCAATACCGTGATCGCCAAGGGTTCCCGAAACGATGATCACATCACCGGGGACGAGGCCATTGTCCCGCACAATGGTCTTTGCGACACCGATACCGGCCGTGTTGATCGCAATCCCGTCAAGCGCTCCTTTCTCGACCACCTTCGTATCACCCGTGACAAGGCTTGCCCCGGCCTCCCCGAGTGCCTCGTCCATCGAACAGACGATCTTTTCGAGGTCTGCGACATCAAAACCCTCTTCGAGGATCATCCCGCACGAGAGTGCGACGGGGCGGCCGCCCATCATCGTAAGGTCGTTTACCGTACCGCACACCGCGATCCGGCCGATATCCCCGCCCGGGAAAAAGATCGGGCGCACCACATGGGAGTCCGTGGTAAAGACAATATTGGTACCGTTGATGGGGATTACGGCCCCGTCATCCAGCGATTCAAGGCCGATCCCGCCAGCATTGTTGTGGGAAAATTTCGTGAGCGTCTGTAAAAGTTCGCCCATCACTTCGCCCCCGGCGCCATGCATCATGTTGACTTTCATTGATTAGTCCGCCACCTCGATCTCGACATTGGTTACGACAATCTCCCGGCCCCTGACCACTTCCGGCAGCGCCCCGCAGCGGGGACAGACATAGATCTCATTTCCCGCATACCCGCAGGGGCATTTTGTCTCGGGCTCCACCTCGGCGCAGTCAAGGACAGCCGTTGTAAAGAGCGGATCGTCCTCTTTTATCGTATCAAACAAAAAGATCACCTGCTCGGGATTCACCATCGCCATCTTCCCCACATCGACGCTGATCTTTTTTACCCGTGTGGCCTGATGGTCAAGCGCTGCTTTTTTTGCGGTCGCATACAGGTCGTAAGCGATGCTGTATTCGTGCATCACTCCTCCAGAGCGGCATAAACCTGTTTGAAGATCTCCCGGGTCTCAAGACCTTCCTCGCGGGAGAGACGCTGGATCGCAAACCCCACATGCACAAGCACGAACTCGCCAACCTTGACATCGACAAGATCGAGCCTGACTTCCTGTTTGAGATCGCCGTAGTCCACGACCCCGACATTCCCGTCTTTGATCTCCATTACTTCTGCAGGAACTGCAACGCACATCGATGGTTCACACCCGTATCCGGTTATACTATGGTAGGAGTTCCTCACTCATAAAAACAGTGATATGGTACCGGCTTGCACACAGGTCCGGAAATACGAGCGTCCCGGTCTTTCTCCTTGTCATTAGCCTTCCATCGTCGCCATGGACCTGCCTGATGGAATATCCTCGTGATTCCTGTATCGCACAATCCCTTAACCGGCGCGAGCTGGATACCGGCCCCGGGGATAATCCGGTGTCATGCAATTTAAAGAGAGGGGAAAAACAGAAAAACCAGAGATAAGACGCCGGGGAAGAGATTTGAACTCTTGAGGTGCGGGGCACCAGTGGCTTTCAAGGCCACCGCCTTACCGGACTAGACTACCCCGGCATGTGTTTTTACTCTTTTGGCCGCGTAATATAAAAAAGGCTTCTTTACCGGCACGGTTTCCACGGCATTTACAGGATGTAAAAAAGACGCTGTGCGGGGATCAAAAAAATCCGGTCGGAAGGATCAATGCCTGCGCAGGTGAATGAAGAGCGCGGCCAGGCACACGGCGATCAGGCTGCCGGTCCCCACAAGCGGGGATTTTTGCGTCTCTGCGGAAGATACCGGAGACTGATTCCCCCCGAATGCTGCAGGCACTGTCGGACTTACCTCAATCGAATCCGCATTATCAGCGTAGAGAGTGACGACTGCGCTCACCGAATACTTGTAGGGATATACCTTGAAGTACAGGGGCTTATCCGCACCATTCACGACAACAACCTCGGGCGTATAATATCCCTGGTCGTTCACCGTGTGAAGATCGCCGTTCTCATCGGTGTATTCAACCACCCAGTCAACAGAGGTGGACGTGGAGACGGTGACCGGGCCGTTGCCAGCAGGCCGGACAATAAAATAGGCAGGGTTATCCCGGGATGATTTTCCCTGGGCTGACATCCGGGCCGGTGTTGTTACCGGAGTCTCTGTTGACGAGGTCTCTGTTGAGATCGTCTCATGTCCCCCGATGATACTGATTGTCCTTGAACCAATGTAGCCCTCCGCATCGGTAAAACTGACTTCATAATCCCCGGCCTGGCTGATCGGAACCGCCACGTTAAATTCACCCAGAGAATCGGTATTCACATACAGGGGACCATAGATAACCGAGTTGTCCGGCCCGATCACCGCGATCTGGACACCGGAGTTTGTATCAACGGTAATTTTTCCATTAATGTTCATCTTACTTGAAAGGGTCTGCGTCATCTGGGAGGTCAGGACAATCTCATCAGAGCGATCGACAAGATTTACCTGTCGCATGGTGATTGAGTCGCCCGTACCGCCCGAAGGTACTTCCACCTTGTAAAGCCCGACAGGGAGGAGCGTCGTGTCAAAAACCACGCGGAAGGTTTTATCAGACTGCACATAGGCAATAACACGCTTGATCTCGGTGCTGGTGGTCACCTGCTGGTAGAGCACAACATCGATAGGGGTCCCGATGCCAAACGTGGTCGTCCCGTTGACCACGAGGGGCTCTCCCACCGTCAGCGTATCGGGGGCATAAATATAGACCTGGTACGCCGATGCGCTGCTGACAAGGATGAAAAAACCCAGTACCAGCAGGACGATCTTCTTCATCTATGTACAAGATCAACTATGAGGTTGTTAATGATTTCTGAAAATACAAAAAAACCGCTCGCCTGCTGGCGCGGAAAGGAGCGGTATAACGGTGAAGCAGTCGACTGCCTCACGATTATCTTTGAATCCGGGGGGTGTTCATGGTCGCGGTGCCGGATGTGCAGTTACCGTCACGAGCGGTACCAGGACACAGTCCTGTGACGAACTTGCCGGGCACCTGCATGCACAGCTGGGCTGGATCAGGGCACAGTTTTCCCTTGATGAGTTTGCGATGGTGAAGATCTTTACATCGGGAAGTTTTTTCGATCCCGCCGAAGTGCCATCGGTGTTCCAGAGAGAGGTTGCACAGGCATTCAAGGGAAAGATCGTGATCGCGGAAAGCCGGCCGGAATACATAACCCCGGAGACCATCGGCGATTTTGTCGCGGAACTGAACGATGGCACCCATACAACCCCGCTGTACTGCGCCGTGGGCCTTGAGACCACGAGCGATCCGATACGGGAGAAATGCATCAATAAGGGATTTACGTACGGGGATTTCAAAAAAGCCGCAGCCATTGCCCATAAGGCCGGGGCAGGGGTGAAGGCATACCTCCTGTGTAAACCGCTCTTCCTGACCGAAGTCTGAGGCTGTTACTGATATGCGGTCATCGCTTGCCGATCTTGCAGGTACCGTTGAGATGGTATCGATGAACCCCTGCACCGTGCAGAAGCGGACCGAACTCGAAGCGTACTGGAAACAGGGGGCCTACCGCCCGCCGTACCTCTGGAGCGTGCTCTCGCTCTTAAAAGACGCACCGATGCACGTGACCTGCGATCCCCTGGGTGGAGGGCAGAAGAGGGGACCGCACAATTGCGGGATATGCGATTATGAGATCACGAAAGGCATCCGCGACTATTCACTCACGGCAGACCGAGATCTCATCGGTGCGCTGCTGGAGACAGACTGTGCCTGCAAAAGCGAGTGGGACTACGTACTCGGACATGAGCAGCCTGTACTGCATGCCGCTCACGCGGTGAACGTTGGAATAAATAAAAAAGGATCTTCCTTCTTACTTTTTTCCCTTGCTCTGCTTCTCGATCTGCTCTGCAAGGAGCGGGAGGAAGGTCCCGGCATCGGAGACGATTCCTATTGCCTGGGTAGTGCCACGGTCCATCAGTTTTGTCACCGATGCAGGATTGATATCCACGCAGACCGTCTTCACATTCGAGGGCAGGCAGTTGCCTACCGCTATCGAGTGCAGGAGGGTCGCGACCATCAGCACCATCTTGCAGCCGGGGATGTGCTTGCGCATCTCGTCCTGCGCAACCATCGTATCCTGAATTACGTCAGGCAGGGGACCGTCATCACGGATCGATCCGGCAAGGACATAGGGCACGTTGTGCTTCACGCATTCGTACATCATCCCCCCGGTAAGAACCCCGGTCTCCACCGCTTTTTTTATAGAACCGGCCCGCATGATCTCGCTGATCGCATAGAGATGGTGCCGGTGCCCGCCCATCACCGGTTTTCCTGTCTGCAGATCCATCCCAAGCGACGTACCATAGAGATTGTATTCAACATCGTGGGTGGCAAGGGCATTACCGGCAAAGAGGACATTGATGTACCCCTTTCTGATCAGTTCCGCCACCGCTTTATCCGCACCGGTATGGATTATCGCAGGGCCCCCGACAAGGATAATCTTACCGCCGGTTTTGTGGACCTCTATTATTTCCTTTGCTATCTGCGCAATCAGGGTTTCGCTGGGGCGTTCTGATGAAACGGTGCCGTGCATGAACTCGAACGTGCTGCTTGTCCGGGGCCGGGCCGGGTAACTCACGAGCACTCCCTCCTCTCCGACAACCACGAGATCGCCTTTCCTGATCTTCCCAAGAGGCGTACACCGTGCCTGCTTCTTTTTGGTGTCGACAACGATTAAAAAGTCCATCTCGATGTCATCGACAGGAACCCATTCGTCCGCGAGTCTGACCTGAGTCGGGTGGTTTGTGGTCGTGTAGAACTCTTTTGGCGCGTTCCGGTCCCCGGCTGCCGGCACATAATGGACAGAGTTTACCGGGGGAAGACGGGCGCCAAGCCGGTGGAGCTCCGACAGGATTGAACGCAGTTTTTCTTTATCCTGCGCCACAATTTTAAGACGGGCATAGCTGGGGTCGGTCTTTTTCTTGCCCACGTCAAAGACAAGGATCTCGAAATTTCCCCCCATGTCCATGATCCGGTCGAAGAGCTGGGTCATGATACCCGAGTCGATGATATGACCCTGCAGCTCGATCTCCTGCGACTCCACCATAATACAGTAGTATTTGACCCCGCACCTTAATATGCATTCGTATAAATACGCCAGCATCTGCCGTTTTTTTGGCGTAACGGCGCGGATTGGGGTCAGTTAACCTGTGGTCCGGTGCGGAATCCCGGTAAAATCCGGGTAAAACCGGTTACACGTTCCCGTGCACCTTGTTGAGGAATGCTTCTGCTGCCGCACGATCTTCGCGGGTGTTGACGTTTATGGCAAGTCTCTGGGAGGCAAGCACCAGCTGGAGCTCATCCTGCGGTTCGGCAATCCGGTTTCCCAGAAGGATGTTGAGCCCGGTCGGGCAGGCTTCGATATCCCGGATCGTTTCGCGATAGGTCATACCCCCCCGGCAGGATCGGACGATCGTTGAAGGAACCCACGTGGAACAGGCATCCTTGCCGGATTCTCTGTACGCATCACGGACGGTCGTGATGATCTCCGCATCAATGCAGGGAATATCCGAAACACTCACAAAAAGCGGTTGCGCCTCTTCAAGCGCCCGGACTGTCTCAACCATATCCCGGATATAATCTGCACCTCCGGCATCGTAGGATTCAACACCGTTTGCCCGGCACCAGTTACGGGTCATGGGGGTTTTTGGCGAGGTGGCAACAACCACGTCGCACCCGGCCAGAAGAAATGCGTCCGTCACATACCCGAGCATCGGCCGGTTGTTGATAAGGATCAGGGGTTTTTCCCCCAGGTTGAGGCGGCTGCCAGCCCCGCCGGCCATGATCAGCGCACGCATGCAGACAATGCCTCCACGAGCAAGTCATTCTCCCCGCGTGTCCGCACGGCCACCCGGATGCATGTAGGCAACCCGAATGATGTGCAGTCACGGACGAGGATGCCGTGCGTTTCCAGCTGCATACACAGCGGCCCTGCGGCACGGGCGCAGTCCACGAGCAGGTAATTGACTGATGACGGATGACACCGCAGCCCGAGTTCTTCGATCTGCAAAGAAAGCCTGTCCCGTTCTTTTCGGATATATTTCCGGGCTTTCTCCAGTTCGTCAAGATGGCGGAATGCCTCGAGGGCAAATGCCTCCGCGTATGCATTGACACTCCATGGCGGGCGGGCGGTCTCGATCTTTGCTATCAGGTCCGGATCGCCAAAACCGTACCCGAACCGGATCCCGGGAACCGCAAAACTCTTGGTAAGCGAGCGCAGGAGAAAAAGTGGTGCTTCGCGGACATCCACAAGGCTCTCGCGGGGATCTGCGAGTTCAATGAATGCCTCGTCAACAAAGAGGGTCCCCCCATGCGATGACAGGTCACTGATACGCGCCATCAGATCGGAACGGCTGCGCAGTTCCCCGGTCGGGTTATTGGGGTTGCAGACAAAAGAGACACTGGCAGTTTCCGGAGTCCCTGCTGCCGATGCACCGGCGAGTCGGGCGGAGAGCGCATATTCACCAAACGTGGGTGATTCGGTAAAATAGGTCTTTTTTCCCGATAGAGCAACCGAACAGAAGACACGGATCAGTTCGATAGATCCGTTTCCGACACAGATCTCATCGGGATCCCGGTGGAATGTCTGCGCGATACACTCCTTGAGCCGGGTATATTCATTATCCGGATACGATGAAAGGCACGCCGGATCACAGTGCCACGCAAACCGGGGTGGCAGGGGATTGAGGCTCGCGCTGAAATCCAGCAGGTTTTTCCCGGTATTTTCGCGCTGCCGCTTTCCGGTTCCTCCATGCACCACGGGTCTGGGAAAATCAACAGCCATTGAATCGTCCGTATTTTTGAAAATTACTTGGCCGGGATGTCATAAATGCGTTTGGAGACAGGGGCAGGATCAAATCAGAAAACATATATACCATTGTGTATCATTTTGGTTTATCTGGTTAAGTCAGACACAAGAGTTCCCCTTGTCAGACATGTAAATGACAATTGACAGACATATGTCGGAAATGGAGATACAATGATGCAACGAATCACGCTCCGGTTACCCGAACAGCAGATCAACCTGCTCCAGCAGATGGTGGATGCAGGCGAGTATCCCAATGTTTCAGAAGCAGTCCGGGCCGCCGTACGCGAACTTGTTGAAAAACGAGCAGGCCGTGTCTTAAAAGATAATGACCAGGTTTCATTCAAGGTATGAGAGGGTAGAAATGCAGAGCATTATTAACGACGCATTAAAAAATGCCGAACTTGAAAAAGAGGTAAGCAAGTCCGGTTCAAATGCACCTGATGACGATTTCCTCGGGCAGCCAAGAATTGTGATTATCGGCTGCGGTGGCGGCGGAAACAACACGGTAAACCGTATCCACCACATGGGGGTCTCCGGTGCGGAAACGATTGCGATCAACACGGACAAGCAGCACCTGGACATGATCCAGGCCGACAAGCGTGTCCTCATCGGGAAATCCCTGACCCGTGGTCTCGGTGCCGGCGGTTACCCCGATGTCGGTAAGCGGGCAGCCGAGATGGCCCGCCCGACTCTTGAGGCACTGCTCGAATCAGCAGACCTTGTGTTCATCACAGCAGGTATGGGTGGAGGTACCGGTACCGGTTCAGCCCCGGTCGTTGCACAGGTTGCAAAGGAGCAGGGTGCAATCGTAGTCGGGATGGTCAGTTACCCGTTCCAGGTCGAAAAGGCACGTTTGATCCGCGCAGAAGAAGGACTTGAAGCACTTGCTGCATCAGCAGACTCGGTCATTGTCCTTGATAACAACCGGCTGAAAAACTTTGTCCCCAACCTCCCGCTCGGCCAGGCATTCTCAGTCATGGACCAGCTGATTGGTGAAACGGTCAAGGGTATTTCCGAGACCATTACAGAACCCTCGCTCATCAACATCGATTACGCAGATGTCCGGGCGATCATGTCCAAGGGTGGCGTCGCATCCATGCTTGTCGGGGAGAGCAAGCAGCAGAACAAGGCAGAGAGCGTCGTCCGCGAGTGCCTGAGCAACCCGATGCTTGATATCGATTACCGCGGCGCAACCGGCAGCCTGATCCACATCACCGGAGGTACCGACCTGACCCTGCAGGATGCAGAAGAAGTCGCAACCTCACTCACGTACGAGCTTGACCCGCACGCAGATGTGATCTGGGGGGCCCGCGTCAGGCCCGACATGGAAGGCAAAATCCGTGTGCTGGCCATCATGACCGGTGTCAAGAGCGCACAGATCCTCGGAACACGCCAGTCCTACAAGACCATGGTCCAGGAGATGGATGCCAAGCGCTCCAGCCCAAAACAGGTTGAGATGCCCCAGAGCAGGCGCGCTGCACCAAAGGACCAGACCAGCGGTGGCGGCGTCCTTGAATGGGTCGGTTAAACACTACGCACAACAAATAAAAAACAGATATCCGTGATCCGGGGGTGATGGCAGTACGCCAACACCCCCCCATTTTTAGATTAAATATTCCCTGCGTGTTTGCTTTGCCCCGGGGGCATCACCGGCATTCTCATCCGAAAAACCGGCGAAACGCTTAATAGGAGTCCCCTCCTTTAAAATATAGTACATTCGACCAGATCATCAAAAAGGGAGAATGGAGGGCGACACCCCGTGCATGGGTGTCATCCGTGTACCGGGAGTTGAACATCATGAACCGTGTGTCGAACAAAGGCTTCTCTTGGAAGTCTTGCAAACATTCAATGCAACGATCCTTTTCTGATGTTTTTCGCCCTGCATCCTGCATGCAGAGCGGTTACAAAAGAGATGCGCATGAACTATCGCGCACCCTCTTGTCGGTTACTGCCTCTGACACTGTGATTGCACCTCCCTTTACTGGAAATACAATTGAGGAGTGGTAACGCATGTTGAATGACTTAATGGAAAAGCGAAAGAAGATTCTCGCCGAGTCTGAACAGCACAAGAACCGAAGAAATGAGCTTAACGCCACCGCCAGCAAATCTGCGCGGGAGAGGAACACGCTCAACAATCAGACTCGCGAGTTTGTGGAAGAAGCGCAGAAGAACAAGGATCTTCCGGGACAAGTACAACCAGGAAGTCCTTGACCAGAAAGCGCAGCGCAACGATTTAAACGACAAGGCGAATGTGCTGTTCGAAGATATCGAGGTCTTCAAAAAAGAGCACGGGACGCTCAAGAACCGGGGCATCAAGGAACTCCAGAAGCAGATTGAGTACATGGAGTACCGGGAGCAGACCGAGGTCTTCACTACCGACAAAGAGCGCGAGCTCATCGACAAGATCAAACAGATGAAAGGCCAGGTCAGGGAGCAGGAAGCCGAACTTGAGCAGAACAAAGAGATGCGCACGAAGATCTCCTCTGCACGGGATTTTCGCAAGCTGGCATCCGAACTCCATGCAAAGGTAACCGAACTTGCCGAACTCGCCCAGAAACACCATGACCTGATGGTTGAATCCTACCGGAAGGCAGACAAATCACGCGAGGCAGCGGATGCGGCCCACAAGAGTTTTGTCGAGGCCCAGGAATCAGCCGATGCCGAGCACAAGTCATTTATTGCCTGCCAGAAAGAACTGCGCGATTACGACAAGGTAATTTCAGGACTGCGCAAGAAGACCAAAAAGGTCAAAGTAACAAAAGAGCAGAAAGCAGTCCGCCAGGAAGCCGAGCACCTGTTCAAGAACTTCCGGGCCGGCGAAAAACTTACCACAGACGACATCCTGCTGCTCCAGCGTTCAAAACTCATCTGATTTCATATTATCCCGCTTTTTTTCCTTAAGCAATAATTTAATAGATTTACGGTGATTTTATTATACCAATGACAGAAGGTCGGACTCTCGTCCTGAGCGTTGATCGGGACGATGATATCGGGTGGAAGGCGAAGATCGAAAGCCCGGTCGTCGGCAGGCAGGAATGCCTGAAGGCTGCTGATACGCTTGCCCTCGCTGACCCGGAAGATTCTGATGTCAATGCGATCTTTTCTGCGGTAAAAATCTACGACGAACTAATCGCCAAAGGCGAAGAGGCCATCGTCGCAGTTATTGCAGGTAACCACCTGCACATGATCGAAGGAGACCGTAAGATCGCAGCAACCCTTGATGATGTAATAAATGAAACAAAACCGACAAACTGCATCCTTGTCTCTGATGGCGCAGAAGATGAGTATGTTATACCGATCATCCAGTCCCGGCTGCCGGTCGCGAGCATCCGGCGCGTGATTGTCAACCAGATGCCCAATCTGGAGGGCACCTATTATATCTTAAAAAAACTCCTTGACGATCCCAAGATCTCCAGGGTGGTTTTCGTTCCCCTCGGCCTTGCCATGCTGTTGTACGCAACCGCATTCATCCTCGGGTATCCGGGAACGGCAACCATTATTGTTATCGGCGTGATCGGGATGTACCTGCTGTATAAAGGGTTTGGGCTGGACGAGTTCATTCACGGAATCATCAATGCACTCCGGGCGTCCATGTCACGGGGTAAATTCTCCTTTGTCACGTACTCGACTACTATCGTGCTCGTGCTTATCGGCTTTACCATCGGTATTTTCACGGTCCTGAATTATTATTCATCAGATGACAGCATGGGGATTCTTCTGTACGTCATGAGTTTTGTTTACGGGGCAATCATGTGGCTGATAATTGCCGGCCTGATCACATCGGTCGGGGTTATTATCGATGTGTATTTCAATGAACGGGAAAACCTAGGAAAAGTTATTGTCTTCCCGTTCTTTGTTACGGCAATCGGACTTATCCTGTACGGTGGCAGCGCTTATATTCTCGCAGTCAACAGCGTTCCTGACTTCCCCATAAAATCTGCATCCGCCGGAATGTATATCATGTACTCAACATTCTTCGGGCTTGCATGTGCGATTGTCGGTGCGGTCATCCAGTATTTTGTCGCGAAACGACTATCCGAAGAGCAGAAAGAAGCCATCATAGAAACCATGTGATCCGGGTTCGAATCGTTACCGTTTTTACCGGGACTTTTTTTTTCGCGGGAAAATCCCGCCGTTTTCAGAGAGAGATAATAATCCGGGCTATCCTGTTTTTTTAATGGGATTTGAAACGGAATTATCCGTACGACTCCCGGTAGTTCCTGTTATAAGGACATGTAAGTATTTTCATAAACGGGCACTTAAAACCCGGATATGCTGACCATGCAAGACAATCATTTTCTGCATGCAAACCCGGGCACCATCTCACGCTGGAATACCTCTTAAAAAACACATACAAACGGTAACATGCCCATTATTCCGGGGGGGAGAAATAAAGTCAGATGGGGATGGCGGTAACGGCACCTGTTCCCCGGTACTGTTCACGGGGATTGTCGAAAAATATCCCATCCCGTCAGGGAACATATTGGTATTGGTATAATTCCGCATGACCTGAGGAGACACAACAGTCAGTTTCGGGATGATGACATTGAACTGATGGGAAGGATACCAGTAGATTCCATTTCCGTACGAGTATGCAACCCCGTCAACGACAAACTGGGCATCGGAGAGATCAATATGCTGCATCTGGGCATCGTCATAATTGAGAATTTTTAATAATTTATTTTTTAAATCCTGCTTTCCCAGCAAAAAGAAGATAAGCCGTGTGCCCTCATCAACAGAATAATGAACATTGACGAGTGCCGTATCGTTCTCGAACTGGATCTGCACGGAATCGACGGTGATATACCCGTACCGCTCATCATTTGCCGCTATCGCTGGCGCAATAATGAGACCTATGCAGATGAAACAGAGAAGTGCGGCAGCACGTACTCGCATAGCACTATAAATTCGAATGAACGAGTTATATGGTTTACGGTTGTTTGCAGTGAATCATGCCGATATACTGGTTAACCCGCCCGGGCAAACTGTCAGGTTGCCACAAAAAAGTTATTTGTGGGACTGCAAGAACGATCTCGATGCTCGATACATTGGTCTTGCCGGAATCGGTGTCGATAACCTCGGTTGAGATAATAATATCCTTTTTTGTCACACCCTCCAGGAACCGGTTTAAAGAAATCTCCGCAGTATCGACCGCCCGCGAGATCGCTTTGCCACGGGCCTTGATGGCAACCTCACTTGCCCCATTGTTGAATTGTGTTACGACTGCCAGCACGTAGTTCATGACCGGCTTGTTTCCCACAAATACGGTATTTTCCTTCATCGGTTGCAGGGTAGGTTGTATGGTGGTTTCCATAGAGATCACAGGTACTTCTTCTTGGTTATCAGTTCCGCATTCAGCACGCTAGCCCCCGCTGCACCGCGGATGGTGTTATGTCCCATTGCCACAAACCGGAGACCTTCCCGCACACGGCCGACCGACACGGTCATGCCATTACCCCGCATACGGTCAAGACCGGGGCTGGGGACGGTCATCCTCAGTGAAGAGATGAACGGACTCCGCCGGCTGGGTCGGCAGGCCTTTAATCGGCGGTTTATAGTCGGTAAAGGCTTTTTTGACTTTTTCGACCGGTTCTTTGATATCCACCCAGACTGCCATTGTGTGCCCGTCAATCACCGGCACCCGGTGGCAGCTGGCACTCACTTTAAACGGCGCATCGGCCACCTTTTTGCCTTTTAAGGTACCCATGATCTTGAGGGTTTCAGACTCCATCTTCTCCTCTTCCTTGCCAATATAGGGAATAACGTTATCATAGATGGCCATTGCCGCAACGCCCGCAAATCCGGCTCCCGATATTGCCTGCATCGTGGCGACCCTGATATCGGTAAACTTAAATTTCCGCAACGGTGCAAGAGCAGTGACCAGCATGATAGTCGAGCAATTCGGGTTGGTCACGATAAAACCATCCCTGCCGGCATCCCGCTGTACATCGATCAGACCGAGGTGATCAGGGTTGACCTCAGGCACCACGAGAGGAATGGTCGGTTCCATCCGGTGTGAACTTGCGTTACTGCAGACCGCGATGCCCGCATCGGCAAATTTGTTCTCAACATCCAGCGCTATTTCCGCAGGGAGAGCTGAAAAGACCAGATCCACATCCTTCATCGCTGAAGGAGCAATATTTACGACCTTCAGTTTTGCGATCTTTTCCGGAAACGGCGTTTCAAGACGCCAGTTTACCACTTTCCCGTACTGCTTTCCCGCACTGCGTTCCGAGGCCGCGAGTGTTGTCAGATTGAACCATGGATGATCCGCCAGAAGTTCGACAAATCGCTGACCAACCGCGCCCGTAGCTCCGAGCACTCCAACATTGATCATAGGTGACAAGTCCTGTGTGTATTTTGTGTTTCCCGTTTGAAATGATGGCGGGTTGTAAAATCCCATTTCACCTGTGATAATAAAAACATTGTTTTTTAAAGTTTATACATATAAACCCTATAAAAAGCCGGAAATTTTTTTCACCAGTTGCCCGGATATGCAAAGGTTTGAAATGAGTTGCCCCAGATTGCAGAACGGTATTCTGTCATGCGGCTGAACGCCTGCTTCGGTGTATCAAAAAATGATTAATACGAAAAATTTTATTCCATGTGGATAGCTTCTGAAGGACATGCATCCACGCAGGTCTCGCAGTCTACGCACATGTCCTTGTCAACCTTCGCCTTCTCGTTCTCCATCGCGATCGCAGACGCAGGGCATTCACTGACGCAGGTTTCACAACCAGTACATTTTGTTATATCAATAACAGCTACCAAACTATTCACTCCATCGTTATTATGTGGCCAAAGACAAAAAATATGTTTCGATTTGTACAGGTGTCAAAAGAGAAGAAGGATTATTTTTTTTAAAGGCCAAGGACATCGTTCATGCCATAGATTCCCGGCTTTTTACCGGCAACCCAGCGGGCCGCCCGCAGGGCACCGCTCGCAAAGACAGACCGGTCGTATGCCCGGTGGGAGAGTTCGATCGTCTCGAAGTTCTTCGAGAACATCACTGAATGATCGCCCACAATGTCCCCGCCCCGGATCACATGGACACCAATCTCGTTCCCGCGTTCCATCATGCCTTCACGACCGTAGAGTTTTTTGCGCGACCCTACCACCTCATCGAGGATCTGCAGGATCGTTTTTGCCGTGCCGCTCGGGGCATCCTTCTTGTTCCGGTGATGCGCCTCAATCACCTCAATATCATAATCCCCGAGCATTTTTCCGGCCTCCCTCTACGAGCTGCCAGAATATATTGACACCGACCGAGAAGTTGCTTGAGATCACGGCCGGAACGTGGCCTTCGATGGCTGAGGCCATCTCATTTCTCTGGTCCGAGGTAAAGCCGGTTGTCCCGACAATGAGCGCAACATTATTTTTTGCCGCCGCTTTCACATTCCCTACAGCGGCCTGCGCTATGGTAAAATCGATCAGCACATCGGGCTTTTTGTTCTTAAGGAGCGTCTCGATATCCTGCGTCGCAACAATATCGGCCCCGAAAAAGGTACCGGGCCGTAGATCGATCCCGCCGACAAGTTCCAGATCAGATGATTCCGCAACCATCCTTCCGATAGTCTGGCCCATGCGGCCGGATGCACCGCAGACAACAACCTTGATCATGATCGATTCACCGCCGGCTTTTCTTCACGGGCAGCTTCTTTCTTTTTCCCGCTGACCCATAAGCCGCAGTTTTCTTTGCAGCCGGTATTGTGGCAAGGATTTTTTTGAGATCTGCAGTCTTTTTCTCATCGAGATTGTCAAGCGGCAGCCGGACCGGGCCCCCTGACATACCCATAAGTTCCACGGCTTTTTTTACCGGGATTGGGTTTGTGTCGATGAACATCGAGCGGAAGAGCGGTGAGAGCGCATAGTGCAGGGTGAGCGCCTTTTTCCAGTCACCTTTCGCTGCCGCCTCGCACATGGCGACCATGCGTGCCGGATCCACATTTGCTGCGACCGAGATAACACCTGCACCACCGAGTGCCATGATCGGGAGGGTCAGGTTGTCATCACCGGAGATCACGGCAAAGTCCTCATCCTGCGTCATTTCGATGATCCGCGAGACCTGGCCGACATTCCCGCTTGCCTCCTTGATCCCGACAATACCGGGGTGCTGTGCAGGCTCCGCTATCAGGTCGGGTTCGAGGTTCTGACCTGTACGGCCGGGGACGTTATAGATCACCACAGGGATGTCAAGGTCTGCAAGTTTCGTGTAATGTTTGATAAGTCCCGCGCGGTTGGGTTTGTTGTAATACGGGCTGATGACGAGCACGCCATCAGCACCGGTGTCCTTTGCCGCCTTTGTAAGGATGACTGCTTCCGCCGTGTTGTTTGAACCCGTACCTGCAAGGACTGGCACCTTGCCGTTGACCGTATCAATCGTGACACTGACAACTTTTTCGTGCTCCTTAAACGAGAGTGTTGCAGACTCACCGGTCGAGCCGCAGGGCACGATCCCGTGGATACCACAGGAGAGCAGGGTACTCAATGTTTCGTTCAAGACCCTGTACGTCAAGGTCCGTCGCGGAATTACGTTTAAAAGGGGTAATTATTGCGGGAAGGACACCTTCGAACATAACAAGGGTTATGCGTGTCTTTTTGTATTAATTTTTCTTGTTATGTAGCCGGCAACCCGGTTCCTGACGCGCTTGCTGTCGATCGATGCTGATGCCGAGAGCTGCTGCTTGTTCGCATCGAAGCTGTTCGAAAAGTTCTCTCTCTGCTTGGCCAAGAGTGCGGTACCGATGGTCTTGATATACGATGGCTTAATTCCCATGGAGTATTCCTCAAAGTTCTATACGTATAATGCGGTTCGACAACATAATAATATTCCCCGCAACAACCGCGGGGTTCTCGCCAAACAGATGGATAATCGATGCCTCTTGTGAGATCCCCGGAACCACAATTGCCTCCGGAATACCATTCCTGCAACAGGAAGCCACCCCCCAGTCCATCGTGCTGGAACCGGGTGGTTGCCCGCGGATGTCAATGGTGCAGCACTCAAGGAACATGTCCTCAAGCACGCGGCGGACCGCATCCGCATACCGGATCGTTCCTGCACAGCGTATTTCCGGATCGAATTTTGATGCAGTAAGAATAATTTTCGCAATTTCCGCGTCGGCGCCAAACCCGCAGGTCCCCGCAGCCCGGACCGCATTGTCCCGCACGACGAGCCCCCCGGCAACAGCAGCGACACCCATACTATCGCGGGCGCCGGGGATGGCATACCCGATATTTGTGCCGGGACGGTAAACCAGCCGGGAGTCCATCGATTCTTCCAGGAGAACTACGGCACGCGAGAGCCGGGTAAGCACCTCATTTCTCTGCTGGTTCGGGCTGATCATTGTATCTGCTGGTTCTGTTGATCCGGGATGTTCTTATTCTCTTTCGCCAGTTCCCCATAATCAGGTCAGGCCCAGTTCTCCGCGTATCCCCATCAGTCCGTCAATTGCAACAGCATAGAACTCCGGCAGGGCAAGAATCGGTGCTATAAGCGCGATCCGGGACCGGTCGCACCCTGCGGCAAAGGACTTTTCTTTTGCTTTTTTTGTCACCGTCTTTACCGTGACATCCGAGAGCCTGCCACCTTTCACGAGCGCACACGCGGTGATGAGACCGGAGGCACTGTCTGCTGCCTGCAGCCCGATCTCGACCGGCCTAGTGTAGGTTCCCGAATAAAGAGAGTGGTTGTGCCGCTGGACGATCCCGGCCAGAGCAGGATCGATGCCGTGCTTCCCGAGAATCTCTACACCCTTTGCTCCGTGCAGCTGCATATCCCCGCGGATAAGTTCAAAGTCGATATCATGCAGGATACCGATCGTTTCCCAGAGTTCTTCATTTTCACCGAGGCGCGCAGCAAGCGACTTCATGATGGCACCGGTTGCAATGCAGTGTTTTTTGAGCCCGTCTTCATGGACATACTGGCAAAGCAGGGCAATCGCAGCAGAACGTTCCATGGACTACGTTTCTGCCGGCTGAAAACATCAGAATAACGGCTCGCCCTTACGGATATGCATATAACGAATAAACACCAAAATGGACTGGATGGATGCACGACTGCTTGATGTCCTTATTGGTGTGACCGGCTTTGTGGTTCTGGTCATTCTTCTCGCGGTGCTCCCGCTGGTCATCAGCGCCGGGCCGGCATATATCATCGCGATCGTTATATTTATCCTGTTCCTCTCTTTTGCAGGATACCGGGTGAATGAGAAAATTACCTGAATAGTAACGATCAGGTATCTCCTTTTTCAGGACAGTCAGGGATCCTTTGAGGATTCCGATTTTTTATTTTCAGTCGCAGATTTCCGGGTATTCGCGATTTTTTCACTTTGTAGTAACTGAGCGGGTGACTAACCTTTTCGCAGAGGGGATCGCGGTGGACACAGAGACCGGTTGTCTGCATCGCCGCGCAGGCCGGGGTCGTGTACTCGGTGCCGCTCCCCCCGCGCCCCGTGATATGCTCGACCTGATACATCGTCTTCTCGATATCGAAATCCGGGGATCGGGCATAGAGTTCCGCAATCCCGTTCGTGTCCATGCCGATATTATGGAGGAATGCCGTCAGCGAGAACCGGCCAGCGTGCGTGAGGTTAATGCCTGCTGCAAGCGCGGTAATGAGCGCCTGCATGCAGGGTGGAAATGCACCTTCTTCAACTTTCCCGAACTGCCGCAGCATCTGTTCCTGGTATGCCTTCTTGATCTCGGCTGCACGCGGGGCCAGCTGTTCGCAGATCTCCTTTGGCACCCGGTGGGGGAGATCGCGGCGCAGGAGCACGCGGATCCGTTCCCGCAGGAGTTTGTACCGCTCGTTTTTGTTGATCGCAACAAAACCCCGGACCACATGCCGGTTAACGAGACGGTAACGGTCATCATGCAGGGGAGCGACGAGTTCCACATAATCGGGAACAGGCATCCGGTCCTGCGCGATCCTGATACCCAGTTCGTCTGCAATCGCAGCCCACAACCGTGAATACTCCCCCTCATCCTGCACGTAACTGTTGTTCCACTCCTCTTCATTTACGAGAAAATAATAGGCACGTTCGGCCTCGTACCGGGTCAGCCGGTCGATGAGTTGTTTATCATTGACGCAGGAGGCAATGATCCGGGCAAGCACATATGCGGCGATCTCATCCTCAGGGGTATCGCAAACTTCGGGAACACGGGCCTTCTTCGGAGTTACTGCATCCTGTATCCGGGAAACCGCATACGAGATCAGGGCTTCACCTTTCGGTGTACCAAGAAGTGTACCAAGCGAAGCGAAACGAGACCTGATGGGATCCTGGGCTTTTTTTAAAAACGGAAAATGGGAAAGTTCCTTGCCGGAAGGCACAAACTCCATTCAGTCAGCCTCAATCCGGGGTGCAAGCAGGTACTCCACGTGCCCGTTGCCGCCCGCAATATCAAACGAGAACCGGACCGGGTGATCCACGCCAAGGCAGACCTCGACTTCGGGAGCATGTGACATCACCTTGCCCATATCCCTGAGATAATCAAGGGAGAAGAGCGAACGTGCCTCGACCGGGGTGAGCGATTTGAGTTCGTCTTTTCCGAACTCGCGCTGGATATGATCGGTATCTCCTTCTGCGACCATGTAAAAAGTCTGGTCTTTGGGGTTGATCCCCATGGCAATCTTGTCAGATATCACCGCAGCCGCTTTGATTGCGTTGTTGAGATCTTCACCAGAGATCACAATCTTGCCCGGGAGGTTGATGGTCGGGGAGTTGGGATCTTTCCGGATGGTATTCGTGTCCAGGAGAGTAATCGAGTAGTGGTAACCGTGGACGCTGACTGCCATTTTCTGGGCATTATCCCCCAGTTCGAGGCTGATAAGGTCACCTTTCCCTCCCATATTGAAGATATTCTTCATCTTGTTGATATCAACGCCAATTTCGCTCTGCGTTGCCTTGAACGTATCAAACGCCTCTTTTTTGAGCGTGAATGCGATCATGGCGACATTTGCAGTGTCCACCGCCCGGGTGGAAATGCTGTCTTCTGCCGTGTGCAGCCGGCACTCGGGAACGAGTGCCTGAGATCGCGTCAATGGCCTCCCGGAATATCTCTGCGTCAATGGTTGCTTTTAACATCGCTTTCCCCTTAACAACTGTCTTATACAGTATATCGTCATACTTTAATTATAGCGTTTTGGGTTCGATTCGCTTTATTTTTTGGGGATGAATGAATATGGGATCACAATGGTCACGGGATAAAGTATATCTCCGGGCAAAACAGGAGGGCTTTCGATCCCGGGCATCGTACAAACTCATCGAGATCCAGAAAAAATTTGGCATCATCCGCAGGGATGATAACATTATTGATCTGGGTGCCGCCCCCGGCAGCTGGCTTCAGGTACTGCGTACGCTCACGGACGGGAGAGTCCTTGGGATCGATTTAAATCCGATTGCAGACCTTGAGGGAATTGAGACCATTGAAGGCGATCTTACCGATCCTGTCATTCAGAAGCAGGCACAAACACTCCTCGGCACGGTCAGCGTGGTGGTCTGCGATGCAGCCCCGAAACTTTCAGGCCACAGGAGTTACGACCAGGTACGGGCTATAGCTCTTGGCGAAGAGGCCCTGGTCTTTGCCTGCCACGTGTTAAAGCCTGGCGGCAATTTTGTGATAAAATCTTTTCAGGGCACGGATTTTCCCGAATTGCTGGGCCAGATCAAAGAGCACTTTTTCGTGGTAAAAACCTACTCAACCATGGCCACACGAAAAGGAAGTACGGAAATTTATATCGTCGGAAAGAACTTCAAGGGATGAATACGCCCCCATGACACAAGCGCTCAGGGATTCCTACGGACGACCGGTGACCAATCTCCGTATCAGTCTCACCTCGCGGTGCAACCTTTCCTGTATCTACTGCCATGCCGAAGGCGAGAAGAATCCTGAGTCCGAGATGAGCGCTGACGAAATCATCGCCATTATGGAGATCGCAACAAAGTTCGGGATCAAAAGCATAAAATTCACCGGCGGGGAACCCCTTATCCGGCCGGATATCCTGAAGATCATCCGGGCAGCCCCGAAAGGTATTGAGTGCTCTATTACTACGAATGGTATCCTGCTTTCAGGAATGGCTGCTGACTTGAAAGCCGCCGGGCTCCGCAGGGTCAATGTCAGCCTCGACAGCCTGAACCCGGAAACCTACCGGCAGATCACCGGGAACGACCGGCTCAGCGATGTGCTTGCCGGCATCGATGGGGCACTCAGGGTCGGGCTCACCCCGGTTAAACTCAACATGGTTGTCCTTCAGGGAATCAACGATAACGAGATCGATGATTTCCTTGCGTATGTGAGAAACAACCGCAATCTCGTCCTCCAGCTCATCGAACTGATGCATTTCAACAACTGCGATTACCACGGCGACTTGAACAGTGTCGAAGATAGCCTTGCCGCACGATCGGAACAGATCCTCACACGCAGGATGCATCACCGAAAAAAATATTGCCTCGATGGCGCCGAGGTGGAGGTCGTGCGCCCGCTGCACAATACCGAGTTCTGTGCATTCTGCAACCGGCTCCGGGTGACCTCTGACGGGAAGCTCAAGCCCTGCCTGCTGCGAACGGATAACCATGTCACCATCCGGGGTAAAAAAGGCGCTGAACTCGAAGCACTTTTTCAGGATGCGGTTGCAAGACGGGAACCGTTTTTTAAATAGATTCTTACCGCAGACAACGGGTCTCATCAATAGTCAGTCGGGCACAGGTGTGCGGGAATATATTTACAATTCCGGCGTACACTGAGAATCGTATGACTGCTGACAATGAATACCTCAATGTCCTCACCCACCTCTATGAGAAATCCCTGATCCTGCACGACACTGCACTCTTCAATAAGACCCTCTATTTCTATTTTGTCGACTCCATCGCGCACATTGATTATACCTGCAGCCTTTACGCGTTCAATTATCAGTCGCCGAAAAATATTATGGGCGCCGAGTACCTGCGCTGGCGTATCGATGAGGAGAAGAAAGGGGAACGGGTACAGTTCCCGGCGTTTATCGCATGGCTCAAAACCACCCACCCGCAGAAATTTGCGGTCCTGCCCTCTCTCTGGCAGATGCTCTATGACCTGGAAGATCCTGCCGGATATCGTAGTTTTCGGATCGTCCTTGACCCGGACAGCCGTCAGGCTATACCGGCAAATTTCTTTTTTGCGGTTATCGATGAGTTTTTCGAGCAAGATTTCTTAAAAAGCCTGTATGAGGATGCCTCCCTCTCCATGCTCTTTAAAGCGTTTATCGCAGAACAGAAGACCTGATCCGGTATGGATGTAAGCCGAATCTGTGCGGAACTCGTGGCGATAAAAAGCGAGAACCCCCCCGGGGATACATCAGGGGTTATCGAGTACATCAGAAATTTCCTTGACTCCCGGGGTATCATGTCCACGGTTACGGATGCCGGGGGCGGACGGTGCAACCTGGTCACCCGGGGGCCAAAAAAACCACTCCTGCTCTGCGGGCATGTGGATGTCGTACCGGCGCTTGACGAGGGATGGACTCATCCGCCATACTCGGGTACCAGAGAAAACGGATATATCTGGGGCCGGGGTGCAACCGATATGAAAGGCGGGTGTGCGGCGATCCTTGCTGCCTGCGATATGCTCGTGCAGGAAGGTCACGATCTGCCCGCGACCCTAGCATTTGTCTGTGATGAAGAAACAGGGGGAGAATGTGGGATCCGGTACCTGATTGCACACGATATGATAAGTCCCTGTGACTGCCTGATCGCAGAACCGTCACCGGCCCGCCATCCCTGCATAGGCCAGAAAGGGCTCTGCCGTCTTGATCTGAAATTTGCCGGGACACCCGGCCATGGCTCCCTGTACCCGACCATCGGTGTAAGCGCGATCATGGAAGCGATGGATCTGCTTGAATACGTAAAAAGCCTCCATGACCGGGAATTTCCGATCGATGAAAAACTCCGTGAGATTATCCGGCACTCATCTGAGGTCTTCTCTGAAGAGTTCCGGATCCAGGAGGGCAGCGATATTCTCGAACGGGTGACTTTTAACCCGGGTGTCATTGCGGGAGGCGAGAAGGTCAACATCGTCGCCCAGCACTGTACACTCGATCTGGAACTGCGGATTCCCTGGGGATGCAGCATCCCGGATCTGGTCAGGGACATCCGTGAGCATGCCCCGCACGGGACAATCCTTCAGGAAACCACTCACGACCCTTCATTCACGGCTCCTGACTGCGATTTTGTCGGGATAGTATGCCGCGAAGTAGAAAGGGTGTGGGGGGGAAATGTCTGTCCCATCCTCCAGTGGGCTGCAAGCGACGCGCGACATCTCCGGGGATCGGGATTCCGTGTGATCGAGTACGGCCCGGGAGAACTTTCAACACTTCACGGGACGAACGAACGGGTCTCCGTTGTTTCGCTTGAGAATGCCGTAAACATTTACCGGGGCATCCTGAACGCGTACAGGACTATGAGTGGATTGTCGTGAGATACGTGGTTTAGGGATTCCTTACGTTGCCGGACAACAGGTTCGACTCATTTTTACAAGAACCGACATGGTGCTGGCAATCCATTAAAAAATGATCCGGTTTTTCTAGCGTTTTGCACCTGACAGCACAATTCCGGCCACTGACAAGTGCCACCAGAACGCAGAATGGTGAGAGGGGGGTATAGGTGGTCTTCGTGGGAACCGGTGTTTCCGTCGCAGTCACGGCAATGGTGCCGGTTGGCAACGATTCCACCACCGTGGCATTCTGCACCACTGCCGTGGTGGTAACTGTCGTGGGGGTAGTAGTTACCCCTCCAAGAACCCATGGCGCCTTTGTCGGGGTCGGCGAACCGGTTACCTGATAGACCTGAGCTTTCCCCAGCACAGATTGCCGGTTATTTATCGCATTAGTATACGCGGGACTGAGTGTAATCGCCGTGTTAAAACAACCCAGTGCATCCTGATAGCGTCCCAGCGCTGCCAGTGCCGTGCCCTTGTTGTTCCAGATCTCAGCATTTGTCGTGGTTATCTGGGTTGCATAATTGAAGGCATCGAGTGCATCGGTGTAATTATCCTGTGACATGTACACAAGTCCGATCTGGTTCCAGATATCTGCATTATGGGGATCGAGATTCGTGCACTGTGCGTACGCTTTGAGCGCGGCATCCATGTTTCCGGTCTGGACATACGAATAGGCAAGGTTGCAGTATGCATCCGCATGGTTGGTGATCGTGGCCGTGAGATTCACATATGAGGCAATTGATTCATTATACATCCCAAGTTTGAAAAGGGCATATGCCTGTGCATTCTGTGCATCGGTGCTTGTTCGTATCGTGAGTGCCTGGTTTGCTGCATCCAGCGCAGCAGAGTATTGTCCCAGCGCATTGAGGGTCACCGCCTTTCCTGTCAGGGCAAGCGCATAGGAGGGATCCAGCGAGAGTGCATTGTTATAATACGTAAGCGCATCAGAATAGTCCCCCGCAGTCGCAGCATTCTGACCTTTTGTGTACCAGTCAAGGGCATCATCTGCTGCCACAGCAGGAACCAGAATAAGAATAATCAGAAACAGTATACCTGCCTTTGCGCTCATTTTCATATCCGAAAATTCTCTTTTATCGCAGATGAATGTATTGTTTTATTGAGATCTCGTAAATTATTCCGCAGGGCGGGGAGACCGGCACCCGCACCACCCTGTTGTGACAGCGACGGTTCCACCGAGAATCGCGGTGACGACAAATGCTGCCAGAAATCCGCCCATATCCACGATGACGCCGGCAAGGAACGGGAGGATCGCCATCCCCAGATAGCTTGCCGTCGAGAACAATCCCATGAGAAGGCCCTGGTGATCCGGCACTCCTGCAAGAAACGCCATCTGGGCGATCATCACGACACCGGCCAGAGCGCCGAGCACGATGAAGCCAAGCGGGGTTACATAGGTAAGAAGAACACCGGCCGCCATGAAGAGCGCGGACCAGCGGATGACCGGCACCGGCTCGAAGGGGCATATACGTGACCACAAGGACGGTGACAATGGTGGCAATGCTCATTCCTGCAATCCAGAGCCCGAGAGTGTCGGGTGCATCATGGGAAAATTTCGGGTACAGCGATGAGACGACTCCCGTTATACCTACAAGAATCACGGCCGAATACCACAGCCAGAGGTTGTCGCGGATGAACGCTGATATGTTTGCAGTATCTCCATCCCCCGCTGGCAAGACCAGACGATTGCCCGTAACCGCACTTCCTGCCAGCGCGACAAGGGCAAAAAGGGTAAAGACGCCGATCCCAAGAGCAGGCTGTGCAAAACGTACCGCAAGCAGGCCGGCAACGATCAGACCGAGAACAAGTCCGAGATTGAGCATCGCCATGTAATACCCGCTCATGCGGGTATGATCGCTCCGTGAATTGACATACGAGAGTGCAGCAGCAACAAAGAGCCCGGCCCCTATCCCTTCACAACCACGCAGGATGATCACTAACAACGGCGAGGTTATAACAAAAAGCAGAATGCCGGCCGCAACCGTCATCAGGAGTCCGACACGGATAACCGGTACAGAACCATGACGATCAGCCAGAACCCCTCCCGGAAGAGTTGAGATAAAGGCACCGAAAAAATATGCGGCATAGATAGCACCCTGCCATGCAGACTGCCCGGCAAATGCCGGCAGCACCGGGACGATCGCATTCGAGAGCGCCATGACAGCAAAGATGCCAAGGCAGACTATGGTCAGGTATGCCTTTGATGCCTCCATGGGATCAGATCATGCGGTACGTCTCAAGGTTCATTGGCGAGTGTGTCTGGATATGATACCGCTTGTAGATGGAACTGGCAAGATCGATGGTGTTGTTCTCGTCCCCGTGGATACAGAAGATCTTCTCGGGTCGCGGCTGGATCTGTCCGATGTAGTTCATCAGTTGCCGCCGGTCGGAATGCCCGGAGAATCCGTCAATGGTATCGATCTCAAGGTTGATGGTAATCGTGCCTTTCCGGCCCATGGGCACTTCGCGCCATCCTTTCTGGATGCGTCTCCCTTGCGTACCGTCAGCCTGGTACCCGACAAAGACGAGCGCGTTTTTCTCGTCCTCGGCAAGATTGAGGAGGTACTCCATAACCGGTCCGCCGTTGAGCATACCGCTTGTCGTAATGATCACGCACGGATCGCCGTTGATCACTTTCTCGCGGAGAACGGGAGAGTCCACCTGCTGGAAACACTCGGCAAGGAAGGGGTTCATCCCTTCCCGGAAGATCAGGTTCCGGAGATCGTTGTTGAGGTACTCCGGGTAGGTGGTGTGGATTGCCGTTGCTTCCCGGATCATGCCGTCAAGATAGATCTTGACCTGCGGGATCTTGCCAAGACGCATCCCCTCTTCAAGGGCAAGCATGACTTCCTGCGACCTGCCGACTGCGAACGCGGGGATAATCACCTTGCCGCCCCGGGAGAGTACCTTATTGATGGTCTCGTACAGTTTGAGTTCCGCATCCGAACGTGCCGGCTGGAAATCATTCGAGCCGCCATATGTACTCTCCATGAACAGGGTCTCGAGCCGGGGGAACTGGTTGACCGCCGGGTTAAAAAGCCGGCTCTTGCTGTAGTTGAAATCGCCGGTAAAGGCGATGTTGTACAGGCCGTCACCAATGTGGAAATGGGCGATCGCGGAGCCAAGGATATGACCGGCATTGTGGAAGGTGAGTTTGATATCCGGGGCGATATCCGTCACACTGCCGTAGTTTAAGGTGATCGAATGCTGGATGTAGGTCTTGACCTCGTTTGAGCTGTACGGGATCTTCCGGCCTTCCTTGTTAATGACATCGAGGTAATCCAGCTGGAGCATTGCTGACAGGTCACGGGTCGGGGCAGTCGAGTAGACCGGGCCCTCATATCCGTACTTGTAGAGGAGAGGGACAAGCGCACAGTGATCGAGATGCGCGTGGGTGAGAACAACCGCGTCGAGCTGCGCAAGGGGGTGGATCTCGGGAACGTAGAGATAGGGGGTACCATTTGAGTTGTCGGGTTTCTCCCCGCAATCGATCAGCACGCGGCTGTCCGGGGTGGTGAGCAGGAATGCTGCCCGGCCGACTTCGCGACAACAGCCAAGGGTGGTAACACGAACCCATTGATCTTTCTTGGTTGCATCCTTGTTTGCATCGTCACGACCTGGGATATCGCGGTGGATCCGCCTTCCTATCGTGCGCAGGAACTGCTTTCGCTCCTCGTTCACCGAGCGCAGGTACTGGCGGACCTGCTTTACGGTGCTGCTCTCGATGGGAGGAGTCCGGACGACTTTTGGCGTCCAGCCGATATGCCGGGTAATATCACGGAGCGTGATCCCGTTCTTCCCGATGACGACACCGGGTTTCTCAGCTTCGATCAGAACTTCCCCGGTATCGGGGTCAAAAAAGATATCGGTGATACCGGAGGACTCCGGAACGACTGCCCGTATCTCGGTTGCTGCTTTCTCGGGATCTTCAAGGATGGTCGGGCGGACGACGATCCTTTTCCTCAGATCCCGGGCAAGGATCCGGATCAGGTCAGCCTCATCGGCAAACCGTTTGGGGTCATCGGTGTAAATGACCAGCTCCGGACCTTCAAATTCTACGTCTTTTACCGTGATGCCGGCGGGCACCTTCTCGTTGATCTTGTCTTTGAGCTCTTTGAGCCGTTCTTCGATTAACATAACACGAAACGTCCTAAAAAAAGATTATGCGGGATTTTTGACGAGGAATTTTTTGAGCGCGTCCTCACCAAGTTCCTGGTACTTGTCCTTGGCAATGATAACGACGTGGATGCCTTCACCGGACCCGGCATCACGCTTCATCGCAGACTTGAGTGCCCGGACCGCGAGTTCAATTGCCTCATCCTCGTTCAGGTTCGGGCGGTACCGGTCTTCCAGCACACCGTAGGCCATGGGAGAACCGGAACCGGTCGAGACAATATCCTCTTCTTTTGTTGCCCCTCCCATCGCGTCCACCGAGTAGACGCTGGGGCCGTGTTCATCCACACCGCCAACCAGCAGCTGGACATAATAGGGAAAATACCGGTTCTGGTTTAAGTAATTGGAGAGGAGGGTTGATGCCGCACCGACTGTGATCGCCCGCGACCTGCGTATCTGGTACAGGTTGCACTCAACCGTTATAATCCGGGCCAGCTGCTGGGCATCACCCACACCGCCGGCAATCGTCATGCCAATCCGGTCCGCGATCTGGTAGACTTTCTTTGCACGTTTGCTTGCAATCATGTACCCCATGGTTGCACGTTTCTCCGTTGCGAGGATCACTCCTCCGTCAAATACCAGACCGACCGTGGTCGTTCCCGTCATAGATTCCTGATACTGTTCAGGCATATTACACCTCAAAAACAAATGAACGCTAAAAATCAATTAAAAGCGTTTTATGGTATTAGATGACACCAGGAAATTTAAAGGTTGCTATCGGTGCACAGACGCAAAATAAACTCCTGCTGCCCAAAAAAGTGGTTAATCTGCATCCTCTTTACAGAGAACCCTGATAAGATCACGGTCATAAAGCAGGGCTACCAGGCGCTTGTCTCCATTAACCACGGGAAGCTGGTCGACCCTTGATCTGCGCATCTTTAACGCACACTCGCTGACCTCGGCATTCTTGGGCACGGCCACGACATTTTTGACCATGGCAAGTTTTACCGGCCGGTTCGGCAGCTGCACCCGGGAGATCCCGAAACTGATCGTATGGTTATCCCGTATGCTCTCCCAGGTCCACTCGTCATCATCGGTACCGTTGGAGAAGTCACTCACGCCTACCGAATCCTCAATGCTCGAGCTCCGTATAAGATCACGTTCCGAGATGATGCCCTGCAGTACGCTGTCTGCATTCAGGATAGGGATCGCATCCACCCCGGAGATCTCCATGATACGCCCCACGAGCGGCAACGGGGTCTCTTCCCAGAGTGCAAAGGTCGTGCTCGTGTAGGTTTCCTTGATCTCCTCTTTTATTTTCATCTGGGCGATCGCATGGATCAGGTCAGCAACCGAAAGCAGGCCGATCAAAGTATTATCCTCGACTACCGGCAGCCTCCGAATCTTGTGCGAAACGAGCAGCCGGGCTGCTTTATGGATATCTTCATCGGGCCCGATCGTTATCGGCTTTGAAGCCATCAGTAACCCGAGTTGGGTCTCTTCCGGTTTGCGGAGCAGATCCTTACGGGTGATTATCCCTACCAGTTTCTTGTTTTTTAAGACAGGTACACCGGAAATGCCGGTCCTTTTGAGGATCTTGAGGACATCGTCACGGTTGCCGGGAATGTCGACATGGACGACATCCGCAGTCATGTAGTCTTTTACGAGCATTTCCGTTATGATCTCACCACCATGGTCGTGACCGTGCTGTGTGCAGTAATATACGTGCTGACGCTCCCGATAAGAAGACGATCAGTCTGGCTTTTCCCGTGGGAACCGGAAACAATGAGATCCACTTTCTCGGACTGCGCAAGCGTTATGATCTCAGTCCCCGCATGGCCCTGTTTCATGTGAGTGACAAGGGCCACCCCGCTTTTTGCAGCGGTTTTCTTGGCCTTCTCAAGAGCGGCATTTCCCTCGTTCTCAAGAACGCGGTACATGATCTCAACAGTATTATCTGAAGGGAGTGATGAAAAGAGGCCGGTCTCTACCACATAAACGGCATGAAGCCTGGCATTCCATACCTTTGCCTCATCGACAGCCCGTTCGATCGCATGATCACTCGCTTCTGAACCATCGATTGCAACGAGTATGTTAGTAAACACTGGCATCACCCAAAACAAACATGCCATTTTTATTGAGTTTACAAATTAAAAACGTTATTCCCGATTGCATTATAAGGAGCACGTTTTACAATGGATGCTATGGGATCGCGGCTGAAAGCGAGCGCAGAATGGGATGGATCCAGCGTAAAAAAGGCTGCGCGTGCCCCTTTGCGGATAAAGAACGGGGAACCGGTGAACCGTGATCCTGCTACTGCGGACCGGAGCACGGTCTTTGGATCGAGCCGGTAAACCGTTGCAGCAAACGCCATCTCCGAGAACATATCCGGCGGGACAAACATCGCATTGTCCGTGCCGAGCATTACCGTGCACCCGAGATCGAGCATCAGCTGCAGGGGGGATACCGGGCCGAGGCCGTGACGCCCAGCACCCAGTTGGAACGGGGGCAGACTGCGATCGGGATCTCTTTATCTGCACATTCCCGGATCTGTTTTTTTGTCGCATGGGTCATGTGGATGAGGAGGTCCGGTTCAAACGAGAGCGCGGCATCGACATCATCCTTATCCCGCTCTCCTGCGTGAAACGCGATCTTTTTACCGGCTTTCCGTGCCGCACTGACCTGCTGTTCCACCCCGGCCACGTCACGGGTACTGCTGATCCCAAGACCTTCCGCATCCGCTTCGCCACCTTCCCGACCGAAAATGACGGGTAGAAAGTCAAGGCCGGCGGCTGCCTCCCGTAGCGCACGAACCCCTGGCCTGCCACCCTCCCGAAAATCCGCACATCCGAATGTTCCTGAACCCATCATACCGATAATAGCAGCCCGCATCGCGGTGACCAGTTCCTGGCGGGACGCGGCAGCGAGGAGCCGGTGCTTAAGACCGTCAGGAGGCGTCACCATGCTGACCAGATCTCCGGTACTCCCGCAGTCCATCGCAACAGTATCGGCAAGGTGGGTATGGGCATCAAAGAATGCCGGGCAGATCCAGAGTTGAGGTGCCCGAAGATTCTCCTCAATTGCAGTGATCCGGCCATTCTCGATCACGATATCGACCGGCCGGAGCGCGAGCTCTTCACCAAGCAGAGCCTGACCGGACACAATATGATGGGCATTCATGGTATGTCGTGACTCTCCTTTATATATCGAAAAATGAAATATATTTGCATGGCAAAGAAACAAGGCGGAAGGTTACTTTCATCGGCAGGTCTCGTCAACTATTACGAGAGCGAGGACCGGCGGGCAGTCCATATCAGCCCGGTAACGGTCATGATTGTTGCCGCAGTCATCGGTATCATCGTCATGGTCTTCAATCTTCTCTATTCAACACATGCATAAATCCGGCCCGTGATGCCGGACCGGAATATCCTTTTTTCCCTCATGAGGGACAGGTCTTTTTGAGGAGCCGCCGGGTAATATCCTCGTCTTTTGTGAAATACAGGCTATCGTGACCGGTCCATGACGGGCAGTTATGGAAGAGGACCGCCGGGACCCCGTTGTTACTCTCGCCCATCACGAAGTTTGCAAATCCCGCAATCTCGTCGACAACCGCTTCTTCCGTGATCTTGAGTTCATGACCAAAGAGGTCGGTGTCGCCCCGGAAATCACGGATAGCAGTAAACCCGCTCCAGCCGATGGCATTCCCGGTCTGCCCGCGCCGGAAGGATCGCCCGCAGGTATCCGTGATAATTACGCCGATATTTTTCCCGGTGATCTTTTTGATCTCCTCGCGGATCCCGTCTGCCGCTTTCATTGGATCAGGAGGCAGGAATATCACCATACCGTCATCGATATTGCTCTGGTCAACCCCCGCCCGTACGCCGATATGGCCGAACGGGAGTTCCGAGAGAATGAACGGGTGCTCCATGATAATATCCTGCGAGGCGTCGAGTACTGCCTGGACAAAACGGGGATCCTCGCCATTGAGTTTTGCGAGCCGCAACGCACGCTCTGAAGGGGTGATCTCCGCGAGAGGTTTTGTATATCCCTTTGATTTCGAGTACACGGTCGATGCAAGGGAAACGATGTCACCATCCTCCATCGTGACCCGTTCGCAGATCATCGCGGCAATATTATCACCGGCCCGGATAAGGGGAAGTCCCCGTATGCCAGTGACGACAATATTTTCCATAGTACCAGTTCTATGAGGTGATCGCACGATATAGGGATTTCGTTTGGTTTTTTATGGATTTACACAAAGGAGAGGGACACCGATATATTTTTATGAAGGATGCGCGCATCACCACATAATTATGTATCATATCCTCCGTTGTCCGGGGTGCAGAACGTTTACCTATGTTGACCGGTTCCAGAAATGGAAACTCTGCCCGGTCTGCGGCCATGCCTATGAAGTGGCAAAAGTTCCTGCGTACCTTGAAGTGGAGGATTACCACGATGCCGAGCATATCATCAAACAGATGGAAAAACACCTGCATACCCATAAAAAAAAGGATTTTACGCCGGAAGAATCCGATGAACTGCGACGGCATTATGCCGAGTGGTTCGGGAAAAAGTGTCACTAAAAACCCGCTTTTTGCCGGTTCATAAGGCTGTGCCATTCATAAATAACCGGTCCGGTGGAACCGGAATCGGCGGGATTTTTTAAAGTCCGGCCGGATAAAGGCCAGTAACACCAAAAGGGAGTGTCTGTCCCACCACTCCAACCACAAACCCTTCAACCCCCAACCCCACACTAAAAAATGACCCGGGGAAAAAGCCGGTCGCTGCCATTGCGAAGCAAAAACATTCGCGGAGAAGATGGGCTACCGCTGGCAGACAAAAGAACACCCGGACCTTCCCGTACGATTTCTTCATCTTCAAGCCGGCAACGGCCTGCATCGTCCGGGTCCGGCAGACCCGGTACCGGATCGACCCGGAGACGATCTACGAAAACCTGATTCCCGATGATCTCCGCGAAGTCCGTGCGCCTGCCGTTCCCACCATGGTTCCCAAGAGAGATCTGGCTTCGCACTCGGCACAAGCGGGTGTGACGGAGGCTCCGGGTTCTATCCGACCGTTGTCGGTGAGATCGAATGGTGGGGGCCGGATGATTACACGAACCCGCATTCCCGGTAGGTATCCCCTCAATCCGGGCATACCCCCTTTATAAAGGGGGTCTGTGCCGGACCTACGGTCTTCCCATGATCGATTCTCCGACGGAGAGGTTTCTGGCCGGATTTTGGTTCAGGAAGTTCCAGTGGAAATGGTGCCAATCCTCTCCACGATTTTTGTTTTAAATCGCTGTTTTTTGAAACTGGTCGTTTTAAGCGGGAAAAAACCGTGCAATTTAGCCGCGTTCCTTTGAGCGTGAAAAACTGATGATTCGGCAGGTTGTCCGGGACTTCGGGCAGGCCCGGAGGGGCATTACGGCCGAAAAATAAAGGGGGTTCCTGATCGGGAAAAATGACCCGTTTTTTGGGGGAAAATACCTGTGATCCGCCTCCATCGTTTTCGTATGGTGGAAACAGGGGTATCCGGATGGTGGGATAGGGTGGTTTTGAGGGGGTTTTACCTTCGGTGAAGGAGAGGTTCTCTCTCGGTTGCACATCACCAGGATTCTCTGATTTTGTATTTTTCCCGGTTTCGTTGCTGCCAGGATTTTTCGGAGAGAGCGTGCTCTTGGGGGCTCCGCCCCCACCGCATGGGCATCCCCCGGTTGCGATAGTGTGACAGATGGTTGAAGGGGATTTTCGATGGAGCGATCTTTCCCGGAAATTTATTCACTCGATCCGCCGCGGGGGCTTCCTTCCGGGGGCGGCAGCACTCCTCGCTCATGGGGGTACGGGGGCATCAGCCCCCATCATTATGTCTGACCGGACGATGGCCCAGCGGACATTCACGGAAAAGTCCGGGTTCCAGACTGAGGATTCCGGAAAAAGTTCGCTGATGATGCCGTATACTTTTTTTTTGAGTCTGAATGGCGGATTGTAATACAGGCACCGGACTGTAATGTTCATGTGCGATCAAAAGAGATACTCCGGTAAAAGGTGACCTGTGGAACAGTATGACATTGCAGTCATCGGTGCCGGCCCGGTCTTTTCTGTGCGATCCATGCAACGGGGCTGGGTATCCGTGTTCTCCTGATTGAGAAAAACCCGCAGCCAGGGATAAAACTTCAGATCTCGGGTACAGGCCAGTGCAACATCACGCATGACGGGGATATCCGTACGTTTTTTTCCCGGTACGGCGCACACGGGCAGTTCCTCAAACCCGCACTTTTATCGTTTACAAACATCGCGCTCATCCGGTTTTTTGAGGAGCGTCGCCTCAAAATGGAGATAACAGAAGGTGGCAAGGTCTTCCCGGTGAGTCGTAAAGCCATTGATGTCTGCGATGTTCTTACCCGGGAATGCCGGAACCGGGGCGTTCTCCTGCGATGCGGGGAGCCGGGTACTACAGGTTAAAAACACACCTTCAGGTTTTGTCCTGAATACGGCCGAGCATACCTATTGTGCAAAAAATCTGGTCATAGCTGCAGGTGGGGCATCCTATCCTAATACCGGATCGACCGGCGATGGCTGCCGGCTCACCGCGTCCCTTGGGCACACGATACAGGAGATCGGGCCGGCGCTCACACCGCTCCTGATCAAAAATTTTCCGTTTGCTGACCTTGCGGGCATGTCATTTGCCGGGCTGCCGTTCTCGGTCTGGCGGGAGAAACGGAAAATCGTTGATGGGCAGGGAGACGTGCTCTTCACGCATACCGGCCTTCTCCGGACCCGGGATCCTCGACTGTTCTCGCGATATCCGGGCCGGTGATGTGATCCGGCTCCCGTTTGCCGGGCCGGTGCAGCGCGACGCGTTTGCGCGGGAGTTTATGGACTCTCTCTCCAAATCCCCGAAGAAATCGATAAAAACCATTATCGCTGGCCTAGGGGTTCCCGAGCGGCTGGCCCGCCTGCTCCCGGATCTTGCCGGGATCCCAGCGGAGAGTACAGGAGCGCACCTGACTGCGGCCGGGCGCACCCGGCTGATCGGCCTCTTGACAGAATGTCCACTGGAAGTTTCTGCTCTTGGGGATCTCTCCATTGCGATGGTGACCCGCGGCGGCGTCGCACTCGAGGAGGTGAATGCAAAGACGATGGAATCCAAACTGGTGCCCGGGCTTTTCTTTGCCGGGGAGGTGCTCGATATCGATGGGGACACCGGGGGTTTCAACCTTCAGGCAGCGTTCTCCACGGGTTTTCTTGCAGCGCAGGGAATCCGCGAGCGGGCCGGGAAACGCACATCAGGAGTTATGTAAAAGACCGGAAAACCTGCACCAGCCCGAGGTGAAGATACACACCGGACTCATTCACCGCCGGCACCCGGCTTATTCTTTGACCCACCCCAGTTTTTCCAGCACGTACCGGGTCTCGTCCTGCGCCTTACCTCCCGGCCTGCGCGGCTGGATCACGATAGTCAGCGCATTTTTGAGCGCAATACCGGCTCTTTCACCCTTGCCCTTGCAGAGAACGATAGTCACCGTTGAACCGGCCCAGCGCCTTGACAAATGCGTTTGCGATCTTCTCCCGGTCCGCAAGATCGCTTTTTTTGAGTTTCATGAGATGCTCAAAAAGCGAAAGATCGATTAACGTCGAGGCCATCCAGCCGATCTCGCAGGTATACCCGAAGATCCAGGCGATACGCGAATTTTTCGTTGTGGATAAAAAATCGTCGATGTTGTTACCCACGCTGCACGAACCGATAACGACCCCTTCAATATTGGAGTAGTTCGCCGCGTTCCTGACGGCCTTGAACATCGCCGGGATCTTCATACCGGTCTTGGCCTTGAGCCCGCCAATCCGTTTGCCGGTCCCGTGCGCCGCCACGTACAGGAAAGCCGGTCTTCACGGGTATTCGTGAGGTCATCCGAAAGCGCCCGTTTAAAACCATTTTTTTCGTAGAAATTTGAGTAATAAAGGTTAAAATCCCCCCGGTAACTCTCAAGTCCTTCCAGAAAGGCCAACACCGAGGGGCGTTTGGGCTTCTGCTCCGGCGTCCACCAGAGTCCTTCGATCACCAGAAGTGCCGTACTGCTCATGGGTCACACTCCACGTTTATCTGTAATTTCCTCCCTTGTCTCATACTATTTACCCAACGCGAAAATACGATACTCGTTGTATGTTTCTTGAAGCACATCAAGGCTTGTCAAAGGAAGAGGATTACTATCCGGACAGAAAGTGAGGTAAAAAGATGGATGGAGGAACAACCATTTTTATTGCGGCAGAAACGAGGCTCTCTGGTACAGATGCAGCCGCACAACAGGGGAAGTATTATGGACGGCAATTCCGGCATCCCATTACCGGCAGACACAGGAGATACAGGATCGGAAGAAGCGTCCTGCACTTCATCGATAATCAACCGGAAAAATCCGGGATGGAATGTTCCCCGGAAGTTTTCACCGGAATGACGCTCGAACAGATCATCGATATTACCGGCGAATTTACCCATCTTAACGAACTGGTAATGATGCATATCGAAAAATCCGGAGGATTTGCCGGGCCTGATGCATATTTTAAAACAGTCCAGCCACTTCTCGATCTTCTTGAAGTCGAGATCAGGGTCCGGTGCCGGGCGGGAATGACACAACAGCAGATGAAACTGATCGTGCAGGACTGGATCGATCAGGAGATCAGGGAATGCGGGGACGCAACGCAACAGATAGTAGTAGTCCCCATAAACGATCCTTGCAGGGTTTACCTGCCAGAGCATCCCTCGTAAAACAGGATAACAGATAAAATCACGGCCGGGCTCCATCGTTGACATGGAAAAAACGGGTAAAACCGGGGAATCAGATCAACCCGGTTGCCCATGTCCACATGTTATGGACACCGGTCGAGATCACGACAGCCGGGTCGATGTGGAGCAGCGGGAATACAAAGATGAAATACAGGATCGTCCCAAGAAGGCTTCCGAGATTTGCAAGCGCGGCCACCAGCACAACCTTGAAAAGAGGGATGTGCGTCATCTCACGGATCGATTCTGCCTCGTAAATTTTCCGGAAATCCGAAACCGGCGGTCTTCGTACCTTTGCCTCAACGTAAGCGGCAAACCACCCGGCATGGAGCAACGGGTTTAAGGAGGTCATCCATGCCACCCCAAAACAGGCAAGGGCAGAATACGGGTGGCCGCCGGCGATAAGGGTAAATACTGCGGCAAGCACTCCGTGGATGATCACCCAGAAGAGGAGCGCATATAAAAGCACCATCCAGCCGACACCGGAGAACGCAATAGCTGCGAGCAGGAATGCAAAAAGTCCCGTGACCGCGAATCCGAATATTTTCGCCCAGGGAAACGATCTCGGTTCTTTAACGAGAGAATCAAACGGCGGGAGCGTCTGCGGGTTTTCGACGTAATTCGTGATGCCCTGCCGGTGACCTGCGCCAACAATGGCAAGAATGCGACCTTCAGGTCGCTGTACCTTTAAAAGGACGAGCTGGTGGGCGATATACGCGTCCCGCTCGTCAATCAGGGCATGAGCGCCGTTGGGAGAAAACTTGCGGAATTCCTCCATGACCGCATCGATGACATCCTGCTCCTTGAGTGATTCGATATCGAGTTCTTCACCTTTGTCCACTTCTGCAACTGAGTAAATCAGAGCAAAGACCATCTTGATCTTTTCAATGATTCCCATAGACTTCCAAAATCGCAGAAGGGTAAGACGAATATCGCGATCCACGAGCGCGATGGGGATGCCCCGGCTCTCCGCTTCCTCAATGGCAGCTTTCATCTCGGCACCGGGTTCGACGCCGACATCGACACCGATCTTACGCTGGAGGTAGGAGAGCAGCCACTGGACAAGAAGCGAATTAAAGTTCTTTACTTCAAGGACATCGTCGACGGTCGGATCACGGGCCTGTTTTTTTAAGGCCGAGAACCGGGCGGGATCAAGTTCGATCGCCACCACATCAGGCTTAAACTCATCAATTGCTGCCCGAACTTCATCTACACTTTTCTGGGAGACATGTGCCGTCCCGACGATCTTTAAGTCCGCCATCAGTCACCGTAATTCCCAGGGTATTGGTCTTTTATCCTCATTAATGGGTGGGGTAAAGAAGGATCGGGGATACGCCAGTCACTACGATAACGGTCTGCTGCCAATAAAAAGAAAATAAAGGGAAAAAGAGAGAATCCCACAGACGCACGGGTCCCCAGCCCGGTCGGCCTCCCTCAACAAACGCTGCGGTCAGCAACTCTGCGAGCAGTCCAGAACCTGGTTGGGGTTATTGGGGAACGAGTTCTGGCACGCCTCAACACAGTTGACACACTTGCCATATCTCGACTCAGTGGCGAGCTGGCATGAACCGCTTACAACCTGGCAGGTGGCATACTGAAGGCACTGGTTGCCAGGGTTAAGTAGTATTTGGACAGGCCGTGACCACATTCGGGCCGCACGTGACAGCGAGCCCGTTGCAGGTCTGAATTCCGCACGCGAGCCACGTGTCGGCACTTCAGTCGGCGCAGCGGTGACCGTAGGTTCCGTAGTCACCACCGCAACCGGCTGACTGGTTGAAGTACAGCCTGTAACAAGGATTGCAACAACAGCCATGGCCAGAAGTGATAACCATGGGACGTAGTATCTTCATTGCACCATCATCTCTAGACATAGGATTTGCGCCAACCCCCACAAATAGGTACGCACCGGGAGAGACCGGGTACGAGCCCGGCAGGATTGTCACTGTGGCCGGTTTATTATGCCGGATTCACGTATATATCCGGCATAATGGGGGCTGCATGAAGATCGCCGTGGCCGGGAAGGGAGGGGCAGGAAAGACGCTGGTGGCGGCCGGTACTTGCATTCCTGCTGGCACGTGCCGGTTACACGACCCTTGCCATCGATGCTGATTCTGCGCCCAACCTCGGGTTCCTGCTCGGACTTTCCTCGGGTGATGCAGACGCGATTGTTCCTGTTTCAAAGAACGAGGCGCTCATTACCGCGAAGACCGGTACCGGATATCCCGGAGTGTATACCCTGAATTTCAACGTGGATGACGTTGTTTTAACGTATGCGGTCCCGACCCCGGCCGGGGTGCACCTGCTGGTCATGGGCACGGTAATGTCAATGGGTGCAGGCTGTACCTGCCCGGCAAACAGCGTTATCCGCGCCCTGCTCCACCACCTTATCATCGACCGTGACGAGGCAGTGGTACTTGACATGGAGGCGGGGGTCGAACATATCGGGAGGGGGACTGCGGAGAGCGTCGATATGATGCTCGTAGTCAGCGACGCAAACAGGCAGTCACTCACGATTGCAGGAGCGATCGCACGGATGGCGCAGGACGCAGGTATTCCCCGGGTCGCGCTGATCGGAAACAGGATCGTGGATGCGGGGCAGGAACGGGTAATCGTGGATTTTGCCAGAGCACATGATCTGGCCGTGATGGGCATGATCCCATTTGACCCTGCTGTGGCTCCGTGCCGGCATTACCGGAGATGCGATTTCCGCGCTCGAAGGTTCGGATGCCCTCTGTGCCATCGGTGATATCCTTTCCCGGATCGATCCGGAGAGACCAAAAAGATCCGCAAGCCCGGGCTGACACGGAGACACTCACATGAAGACGCTGGTGACGATGGGCCGGGGCGGGACCGGCAAGACAAGTTTTGTCGCGCTGCAGACGAAATTTTTTATTGAGCAGAATGAGACACCTCTCCTTCTTGTCGATGTCGATCCCGACCAGAACCTTGCAGAGATGGTGGGTGTCGATCTCGAACGTGAAGGGGTAAAGACCATTGCCGAACTGGTCACGGACACCTTTATCAAAAAAGGCGGGACCATGACCGGGATCGCCCCGAAAGAACGGATAGAGACCCGGGTCCTTTCGGAGGGGCTCTACGAAGGTGGCGACTTCGATCTCATTGCCGTCGGGACCAAGTGGATCGAGGGCTGCTACTGCATGCCCGATGCGGCACTCAAAGGTGCCCTTGAATCACTCACGAAAAATTACCGGTACGTGCTGATCGATTCCCCGGCCGGCCTTGAACACCTCAACCGTAAGATCACCGCACGCGTCAACGATATTTTCGATGTCATGGGCCCCTCGCACAAGTCATTTGAGCACGTAAAACGGGCAGACCGGATCACCCGGGAGGTCGGGATCGGTTTTGATCACTTCTTTGTCGTCGGGGGCTGCCTGTTTCCTGCGGATCTTGAAGAGACGGCGCGGAAAGAGACCGGGCAGCAGTACCTGGGAAAGATCATCTTTGACCCGCTTGTGCAGGAGTCGGTGATCGCCGGCCGGTCGCTTCTTGATATCCCGGAGAGTTCCCCGGCATACCGTTCTGTCTGTGCACTCATGGAAAAGGCCGGGTACGGGAAGGCGCGCTGATCGTGCCGGAACCGTATCCTTCTGCCGGCGCCCTGACAGTCCAGGCGATTCGGTTAAAAACCGGTAAGATAAATATAAACCTGCATTCCTGTATTCCAGATACGATATAAAGCCCCGGTTGTGCTGCCAGTGACAGAAAAAAAGATCTCGCTTACGATAAAGGAGATGGAGTCCGGCCTTGGCCGTATCAAGGATCTCTCCATCTCCATCGGGAAACTGTCGGCAGCAGACTGGGCCGAGCCGGAAGGGCCTACCCCGTATCCTTCGCTTACCGCACTCCGTTCCTGGGACCGGACACTCCTTTCCCGGTACCAGCCATTCTATATGCCGTTCTGCGATCTCTGCTGCCTGTGCACGTATGGAAAGTGCGATCTGACCGGTACAAAAAAGGGTGCCTGCGGGATCACGATGCCGGCCCAGCAGTCCCGCATCGTCCTCCTTTCCGCATGCATCGGTGCCGCCACCCATACCAGCCATGCACGCGAACTCGTTACCTACGCGATAAAAAAAGCCGGTCGTGACTGCCCCATAAATCCCGGCGGCAACGCAATCGGGGTGGAGGCCCCGGTCATCCGCCTTGTCTGCGGTGAAAAACCGGAAATTCTTGCCGACCTTGAGACGGTCCTTGACTACTGCGAGAGCCAGATCACGGCCCTCCTCGCAGTGACGCATACCGGCCAGGAAGGCGATCCTCTTGACTTCGAGAGCAAGGTGCTCCATGCCGGGATGATCGACCAGGTGGGCATGGAGGTCGCCGACTTGGCGCAGATATCGGCGCTCGGGTACCCGAAAGCCGACCCGGATGCCCCGCTTGCCGCGCTCGGCATGGGCACCGTCGATACTACAAAGCCGGTAATTCTTGTTATCGGCCACAACGTGCCGCCTTCGGTCGCCATCATCGATTACCTGCACAAAGAACACCTGTCGGACCAGGTCGAGGTGACCGGCATCTGCTGCACCTCGATCGACGCGACCCGGTATTCGCCCCGGGCAAAGATCATCGGCCCCATGTCCTGGCAGCTCCGGTACATCCGGAGCGGGATACCGGACGTGATTGTCGTGGACGAGCAGTGCATCCGCACCGATGCACTTGCAGAGGCAGACAGCCATCCATGCGCCGTTTATTGCGACTTCGGAGAAGAACTGCCTGGGCCTGCCCGACCGGACACATGACCCGACAGATGCAATTGTCGCGGATCTGTCAAGCGGCAGGCAGACCGGTGTCCTGATTCTCGATCCGGAGAAAGCCGGTGAGGTGGCAGTCCGGGTTGCCCGGACCGTTGCACCGATCCGTAAAACCACCCGTTTCTCAATTGACCCGGCAACGATCCGTGATCAGGCAGCAACCTGCACGCAGTGCCGTCTCTGCCAGCGGGCATGCCCGAACGATCTCAAAATCCCGCAGGGGATGAAAGCGGCCGGAGCGGGCGACCTGTCATTACTTGCCGGCCTTTACGAGGCCTGCGTAGGCTGCGGCCGGTGCGAACAGGCCTGCACAAAGGATATCCCGGTGCATTCGCTGATCGTGGCTGCCGCAACAGAGAGAACAAGAAACGAGAAATTCACGATCCGTACCGGCCGGGGTGCGATCCAGGATATCGAGATCCGCAATGTCGGCGGTCCCATCGTGCTTGGCGAGATCCCGGGCGTTGTCGCCTTTGTCGGCTGTGCCAATTACGCAAACGGGGGAAAAGAGGTCGCGGAGATGGCGGTGGAGTTCGCGAAGCGCCGGTATATTGTCTGCACCTCGGGCTGCGCCGCGATGTCAATCGGGATGTACCGGGACGAGGAGGGCAAAACCCCGTACGAGCAGTTCCCGGGAAGTTTTACCGCCGGCGGGATCGTGAACGTCGGCTCCTGCGTCTCAAACGCCCATATCGCCGGGGCGACCATCAAGATCGCGAGCATCTTTGCACGGCGCAACCTGCGGGGTAACTATGCCGAGATTGCGGACTATGTCCATAACCGTGTCGGCGCGGTTGGCGTTTCCTGGGGTGCGATGTCCCAGAAAGCGTCAGCAATTGCCGCGGGGTTCTGGCGCCTCGGGATCCCGGTGGTTGTCGGCCCGCACGGGACCAGGTACCGGCGGATGCTTCTTGGCCGGGCCGATCATGATGCAGACTGGTATGTGCACGACCAGCGGACCGGGGAGGATGTGTATGCAGGCCCGGCACCTGAACACCTCTTTGTCGCGGCGGAGACCAAGGAAGAGGCAATGGTTCTTGTCGCAAAACTCTGCATGCGGCCCAACGATACGACCCGGGGCAGGGCAATGAAACTGACGCATTATATCGACCTTTCCCAGCGCAACCTCGGTACAATTCCTGATGATATCCCCCGTTATATCCGCACGACCGCGGATATTCCGGTCACCTTCAAAGGGGAGATCACAAAGATCCTCGCACAGTCTGACTGGAAAGAGCGTCCCATCCCGGATCCAACGCTGCTCACGCGGGATAAGCCGTCCCCCCATAAGGAGCGCTGATACCCCATGACCTCTCAAGACCCCTGGCAGACCGCAGAGATCGCCGGCCCGAAAAAGGCAGCCGTCATTACAAAGCCTGCAATGGTTCTCGCGGTCATCAGCCGGGCACAGCACCCGGTGCTTCTCATCGGTCATGGTGCCGCAACGATCGATATAGGCGAGAGGAAACTGGTCGATTACCTGCTTGATCTGGCCCGGACAAAGAAAATCCCGGTGATCGCCACGGGCCATATCAACCGGGCACTGAAAGCCCGGGGGTACACAGAGCGCCGCCATTATACCCGCAGTCGAGGCCGGCCAACGGATTGCTGACCCCACCTGGAACGGGCCGGACGGGAAGGGGCCCTGCGATCTCGCCATCATCGCCGGCCTGCCCTATCCCATGGCATGGACGCTCCTCTCCGGGCTCAAGAACTTCGCCCCGCATACAAAGACGATCATGCTCGACAACACCTACCAGCCCAACGCGAACTGGTCGTTTGCAAATATCTCTGTTAAGGAATGGCAGGAGAACCTCGAAGCCATCACGGCAACAACGGGAGGGGCCAGAAGATGTTTGAGGATATCCCGGTGGATGTCGGGCTCGTCCATGTCGGCGAACGGATCCGGAAAAACGATATGTACGTGGAGTTGGGCGGCCCGTCAATAGAGGAAAAGTTTGAACTGGTCCGGGTGAAAAAACCCGAAGAGGTTCGTGACGGGGCGATCACGGTAGTCGGCCCGGATCTCCCGGATATGGAAGAGGGAAAGAAGTACCCGCTGGGTATTCTCATCGAAATTGCCGGGCCCGAACTGGAAGAGGATATCGAGGGCGTGATCGAACGCCGCATCCATGAATATTCCAACTACATCGAAGGGTTCATGCACCTCAACCAGCGCTACGACATCTGGGTGAGGGTCTCGAAAAAAGCCTACACCCATGGTTTTACGACACTTACGTATGTCGGTAAAGTCATGCTCGATCTCCTCAAGAACGAGTTGCCCATTATTGAAAAAATCCAGGTCACCTTCTTCACGGACAAAGAGAAGATTCAGGCCCGGTATGCAGATGCAAAAGCGATATATGAGGCACGGGATGCCCGCGCCCGGGGCCTGACCGACGATGATGTCGATGTTTTCTACGGGTGCGCCCTCTGCCAGTCGTTTGCACCCAGCCATGTCTGCGTTATCACCCCGCAGAGGTATGCAAACTGCGGGGCGATCAGCTGGTTTGACGGGAGGGCGGCAGCCCGGATCGATCCCAAAGGGCCCGATCTTTCCCATAGAAAAGGGAGAGTGCCTTGATCCGGTGAGAGGGGAATATACCGGGATAAACGAGAGCGCAAAGAAGCGTTCCCTCGGTACCGTGCACCGGGTCTACCTGTACAGCGCATTTGCCTACCCGCACACCTCCTGCGGATGCTTCGAAGGGATCGCGTTCTACATCCCCGAAGTAGAAGGATTCGGGATCGTGATGCGGGGATACAAGGACGTGACCGTGAACGGCCTGCCATTCTCCACGATGGCAGATTCGACTGCCGGTGGCCGGCAGGTGGACGGGTTCCACGGGATCTCGCTTGAGTACATGCGATCCCCCAAGTTCCTTGCAGCGGACGGGGGATATGCCCGGGTCGCGTGGATGCCATCCGATTTAAAGGAGCAGATGAGGGAGTTTATCCCGGCAGCACTCTTTTCTGCGATTGCCACGGAAAAAGATGTCAGCACCGTGAGCGAACTCAGGGACTTCCTCTCCTCGCATGCGCACCCGGTCATGGAGCGGTGGAAAGCAGACGAGGACGTACCGGTGAACGGGACAACCGGCGCCGTGCAGGTCTTCTCCGGCGGTGACTTCCCGATCACCTCAGGGGGTTTTAAGATCATCTTCAAGAACGCCCGGATCACCGCAGACCGGGTGATCATCGAGCCGATCCAGCCCAAAAAACCGGGAGCGGATAAAAAATGACCGTCCCTGATCCTCACGAAGAGAAAACGCCTGCCAGGGACGAGGCAGGTGCAGGATGCCATCCCGGGTCTCCTTGCGATGCTGTCCGGCAAAAAACGGGTAGAACTGGAAAATTTTGCGATGGAGATCGGCGATCTCGAACTCTGGATCCCCACCGGGACCGGTGCCACCCCAACGGGATCGACTACCCCGGCACGCGTGAAACCCACGACCCTTTTTACCGAGACGTTTATTCCCTCTCACGAAGAATTCGTGGGCCGTATCCATGAAGTCCGCCTCGGTGCGACAAAAAGTGAGGGGGGCAGCCGGAGCAGGTCCCTTGTGATCGGGGGATCCACGTACCCGCCGTTTGTCAGCGCGGACCATCCGGTGGCTCACCCACCGGTCTTTGCGCTCGATGTTTTTGACATGGCAGTGCCGCTCTCAAAAGTGCTCATGGAAAACGTCAAAGACGTGATGAACGATCCGGCCGAATGGGCGCGGATGAACGTGAAGAAGTACGGCGCCGACATGATCACCGTCCACCTCATGTCCACCGACCCGCTCATCAGCGATGCCACACCTGCCGCAGCGGCACGGACGGTCGAAGACGTGCTCCAGGCGGTCGATGTCCCGCTTATTATCGGAGGATGCGGGGATCCCGCGCAAGGACGCGGCGGTCTTTTGTAAGGTGGCGGAAGTCGCCGATGGCGAACGGCTGCTCTTAAACTCGGTCACGCTGGGAATGACCGAGACAAAGACGCTGGACCTTGTCGCCAGGGCGGCAAAGGAGCACGGTCACGCGGTGCTCGGCTTTACCGGCCTCGAACTCAACAAGGCAAAGGAACTCAACCGCCGGCTCTACGAGTACCTCCCGCCGGAAGATATCGTGATGGACTTAACGACGGTCGCACTCGGGTACGGGCTTGAGTACCTGTTTACCATCCACGAGCGGGCCCGGCACGCGGCGCTGATGGGAGATACCGAACTCCAGCAGCCGACGATCTCCGCGTCAACGAATGCCTGGGCAGCCCGCGAGGCATGGATGAAGATGGACAAAAAATACGGCTCGCGGGGGCTTCGCGGCCCGCTCTGGGAGACGGTAAATGCACTTACCCTCCTCCTTGCCGGGGTCGATATCTTCATGATGATGCACCCGGCCGCCATCACGGACCTGCAAGGACACGATCCGGATGTTCGCGGAAAAAGATGCGCCGGTGCCGGAAGGGGTTGCCCGCTGGGCGACAATGAAGATCTAGACAAGGGGGGTATGAGAATGTCAGAACGCGAACCCAAAAAGACCATAAAAGAGATCAGCCCCATCGACGTGTACAAACTCCTCCCCAAGACCAACTGCAAGGAGTGCGGCGAAGCAAACTGCATGGCATTTGCGACGAGGGTTGTCAACGGGGAGCTGGCCGTTGACAACTGCCCGCCGGTCACAAAAGAGGAGTACCGGGTCAATTTTTCCAAACTCGAAGATCTCATGGCGCCCCCGGTCAGGACAATTGTAGTCGGGACTGGCGACCGGGCCATGAAACTGGGCGGGAAGTACGTCCTGTACCGGCACGAGTTCACCTACAGCAATCCCACGCCCATTGCCATAGATGTTTCAGATGATCTGCCCGAGGATGAGCGCACCGCACGGGTCAGGGCTGTCGCGGACTTCTCCTACAACTATATCGGGCGCGAACTGCGTCTGGACGCAATTGCGATCCGCTCGACCCGGCACGACCCGGCCGCATTCGCGTCTGCGGTCACTGCAGTTGCCGCCCTGACCGATCTGCCGCTCATTCTCTGCACCTACGATGCAGCGATCATGGCGGCCGGCCTCGCCCATATCCGGGAACGCCGCCCGCTTCTCTACGCGGCGACAAAGGATAACTGGAAGGAGATGGCGGAACTCGCCCTCCGCTACGGGTGCCCGCTCGTGGTATCAGCCCCCCACGACATCGCGCTCCTGCGATCGCTTGTGAAAACCCTCGTGGAGTATGGGGTTATCGATCTTGTGCTCGACCCGGGAACGGCAGTCGAGCCCGGCCTGTCCGGGACGATCCATACCTTCTCGCAGATCCGCCGGGCAGTCTTTGCCGATGGAGACGAACTTCTTGGTTACCCGCTGCTCGGCACCCCGATTACCGCGTGGCTCTCCCCCGAGATCTCGCACGAACTGATCCAGTGGAAGGAGGCCTGTGCCGCATCGATGCTGCTCTCCCGGTACGCGGATCTCCTGATCCTCCACAGCCTCGAAGGCTGGGTGCTCCTGCCCCAGCTGATCTGGCGTTTCAACATCTACACCGACCCGAGAAAACCGGTCTCGGTCGATACCGGGATCAGGACATTTGGGTCGCCCGGGAAAGACGCACCGGTGCTTATCACCACGAACTACGCGCTCACCTATTTCACGGTCGAGAGCGATATCAAGTCAGCAGGTATCGACTGCTTTTTAATTGTCGTGGACACCGGGGGCAACAGCGTGGAGAGTGCGGTCGCCGGCCGGTACCTGAACGCAGAGTCCATGGCAGCAGCCCTCAAAGACAACAAAATTGCCGATCTGGTCGATCACCGGCACCTGATCATACCGGGGCTTGCCGCCCGCCTGAGCGGTGAGACCGAAGAGGCAAGCGGGTGGCACGTGCTGGTCGGCCCGAAGGATTCTTCCGGTATCCCGGCCTTCCTCAAGGCACACTGGCCGCCAGTGAACCGGTGAATACCTCCGCGCTTTTCTGGCACGGAAGGTATGCCACCTCAACCTTCTGATGGTTGTACCGGATGAATACAGGGGAACAGATACCTATGGAACAACAAGACACGCGTGAGATAAGGGTCATCTTCCAGCCGATGAACCGGGTGCTCACCGTGCCTGCGGGTACACCGCTCTTTGTCGCACTGCGCATGGCAGGTGTCGCGATCGAGGGTATCTGCGGGGGAAAAGGCACCTGTGGCAAGTGCCGGGTTATTTTAACCTCGGGAACCTGCACGGTAGCTACCGGAGATCGGGACGGGCTGCCGGCTCACGCAGAAGGAGCGGGATGAGGGGTATTACCTTGCCTGCCAGGTGACACTCTCCGCGGATGCCGAATTTACCATCCCGTTGGAGAGCCGGATCGACTCTCCCCAGATCCTGATCACGCACCCGGTGGCACCTGCGTGACATCGAGCCTGCGGTCGTGCGTTACCGGGTTGAGATCGCGCCCTCTGACGGCCTGCCGTTTGCCTCACAGTCGATCCGTTTTGCGGGGTATTCCGGCCTCCGGCCCCGCATGACTGACGACCAGTATCATGCACTGCTCGACGCAGAAACCCCGCAGGCAGCCACGCTCTCGACCGTCAGGTCCCCCCCGGAGGTGCTTGCCATCGCCCCGGCTGAAGGTGCCCGTCCGCTGTACGGTGTCGCCATCGATCTTGGCACCACGACGGTTGTCGGCTGCCTCGCCCGTCTCGATACCGGTGCGATCCTTGCCACTGGTTCCGCACTGAACCGCCAGATCACGTACGGCGAGGAACTGCTCACCCGTATAGGGTATGCCGGGTCACCTGCGGGGCTTGCCACGCTCCAGAAGGCGGCAGTCGCAAGCACGAACGAAGTGATCGAATCCCTCACCCGTACCGCAGGGATCAGCAGTACGGATATCCTGGATGTCTGCATCGCGGGAAACACGGTGATGAACCACCTGCTCTGCGGCATCGATCCCCGGTACCTGGACCTCGCAAATGCCCCGGTTCCGCGAGCGCCTATCCAGAAAACCGCACGGGAGATCGGGCTTGCAGTGAATCCCGGCGCCGGGGTATACTGCCTTCCCAATGTCAGCAGGTTTGTCGGCGGGGACGCGATCGGCGACCTGATCGCGGCCGGGGATACATACGTCAGATGAGGTCTCGCTTATGGTCGATCTCGGGACAAACGGCGAGATCGTCCTTGGCACCCGGCACTGGACGGCCTCGGTCTCCTGCGCCTCCGGCCCCGCATTTGAAGGCGCCGGCATCATGGCCGGGATGCGGGCGATGAAAGGCGCGATCGACCATGTACATGTCGATCCGTCAACCGGTGAGATCCGCTGGAGCACCATCGGCTCTGCCCCGGCCCGGGGCATCTGCGGCTCCGGGATCATCGATCTTGCCGTCACCATGGTGCAGACCGGCGCGCTCGATTTCGCCGGGAAACTCAACGCCCGGCATCCCGACGTCCGCACCGCGCCGGAAGGGCTTGAATACGTACTTGTTGTGGCCCAAAAGACCGGGACCGGGCGGGATATCGTGATCACCCAGCGGGATATCGACTATCTTCATGGACTCAAAAGCCGCTGCCTGCGGGGCGATCGCTGTGCTCTTAACGAGGTACAAGTGCAAAGTCACGGATATCCGGCACCTGTACCTTGCCGGCGCGTTTGGCGCCTATACCGATATCAGCAATGCCGTCCGCTTCGGCATCATCCCCCGGTTTACGACGGCCGCCGTCCACACTCTCGGAAACGGCTCGCTCTCGGGGGCATATGCAACGCTTGTCTCCACGAAGTACCGGGTGGCTGCCGAGGAAATGGCCCGGCACATGGTCTACATCGACCTTTTAGTGGATACCGCATTTGCCGAAGAATATGCGGCAGCCCTTTACATCCCGGGAAGACCGGATCTCTTTCCCCCGTCAACCTGATCACAGGTAAGATCGGGCATTCAGGTAAACGTACACGGCACCAAGGGATCCAGCCCCGGGTTGTACACACTACACGCGGTGAAGAGTGGCTCATGAGAGCCGCTCCTGATCCAAAAGGGAATTCGAAGTCAGCGCCAGATTCACGCAGGTTCATTGTCATCCCGTAAATAGGAAGACACTGCCTGAACCGGAGGCTCTGTGAACAACTCATCCCGCATACCCTTTGCGATACCCATGACCATGATAATCACCGGTACGATCTCAAGCCTCCCCAGCCACATCAGGACAATGAAGATCCATTTGATGGCAACAGGACTTGTCGCCGTGATAAACCCGACCGTTATGCCGGAATTGGAGAGCGCTGATATGCACTCGAAGAGCACTTCATCGAGACGGAACGTGGTGATATACAAATGAAGGCAGAGGATGGTCGCCGTAAATATCGTAAAGACGTAGAGCGCGATCACCATCATGTTTTTTGATATCTCCATTTCCGACATCTCCCGGGAAAGCATCCGTCCTTCGTAGCGGAACGGCACGATCACCCGGCTGCTCACGAAAAACCGTCGGAACCACCACTTCACCCCTTCGTATGCAAGTGCAATCCGGTTGACCTTGATCCCTCCGGCCATGCTACCCATGGCCCCACCAATAAATACCAGAAGGGAGAGCATGGCCAACGGGATTGCTGCCCAAATATGGGGGTCAGCGTTCTGGAGACCACAGGTGCAGAGACCTGAGATGGAGACAAAGACACCTTCCCGTAGTGCGGTAAGAGGGGAAAGGCCATTGAAGATGTATAGTTCGAGCGAGATGAAGGCCGAACCAACAAGCGCGATCAACAGGAGGAGTCGTATGGTCTTGTCGCGGAACAGTGCATCCATCTTCCCCCGGTACATCAGGAAGTACAGTTTGAAGGGTATCGCCCCGGCAAGCATCACCGGTATGAGGAGAACTTCGAGCAGGGGATTATTGTAATAGGCAAGGCCCGCAGAATGAAGGGTAAATCCCCCGGTTGCGATGGCGACCATGACCAGGTTGAGCGCATCCCAGAGGGGTATACCAGCGAGCATCACGAGGCCGGTAAAAAGACAGGTCAGAAAGATGTAAATCTTCCACATTCTCCAGCCAGTCGACACGAGATTCGGCATGAGATCCTCGGGTTTTCCCTCGGACCGGAAGATCTGGAAGAGCGAGACCTGGGTTTTCCTGCGCATCGAGATCCCAAACGCGATGATACCGATACCGCCGATCCACTGCATAAAAGACCGCCAGAAAAGGAGTGTTTTTGGCGTCAGGTCAAGCGACGGGATCATGGTAAAGCCGGTGCTCGTCCAGCCTGACATCGCTTCGAATACGCTGTCGGTGTATGACATTCCGAGGCCAAAAACAAATGGAAGCGCCCCGACAAGGGCGATCAAAAACCACGCAATGGCAACCGCGACAAGTGCTATCGAAACGGGCGGATCGAAGTCACGGGCCGGTACCCTTGTGAACAGGTACCCCAGAGCAAGAAACGCCAGAGGAGCACTTGCCATGGGCAGCGACATGTCCCATTCCTGGAAGATCACCAGTACCACGAAGGGGACAAGAGACACAAATCCGAGGAACCGGCAGATCCGTCCCACATCATGTATAATCATTGCGAGGTGATCGAGCCGCTTCATCTGATCGTGAAGATATTTGGCGTTCCGGTGTTGTTATGGGTTGTGCTGTCCCGCAAGGGCCGGACGTTCCGCCCCACGGCACCTATTTACTTTAATCCCCGCAAATCATCTGATCAGATATGACCCGCATAGACAAGGACCTCTATCCGTTCTTCATCGTACTGTTCCTTTCAATAGTGGCCCTTGTCCTGTTCTGGTCGGTCCTCGATATGGTCATTATTGCTGCATCGCTTGCAGTGATACTGCTGCCGCTCCACCACCGGCTTTTACGGTACACCCGACCAGCCCTCTCCGCGGTTATTATTACCGTCTGTCTTATGGTTCTCCTTGCCGGGGCTGTGTATGTTACCGTGATGATTCTCCAGGCCAATGCCGGGCTCCTTTCAGACAAGATATTTGGAACGATCCGTTTGTGGCTCGAAAATCCCACAACGCATCCGGGTGCATTCGGGGTTTCGATCAGCAAGGATACGCTTAACCTATGGCTTGATAAAGGAAATGCACTCTTTGTCGATTACTGGACAATGATTGCCAATAATCTCCTTCTGAATATTTTTAAGGGATTCGTGTTTTTTACCGCGTTCTTTCTGCTGCTTCTCAAAGGAACGGCGATCAGGGACCGGATATACCAGCACCTGCCACTGCCGGTGAAACGGTATTGGGACCAGCTCTCGCCGGTCACTATCGATACACTCTATGTCATCTATATCGTTCAGATCGCAATCGCAGTTTTAACGTTCTTCATTGCTATCCCGGTCTTTTACCTGCTCGGGTACGGGAATATTCTCTTTTATTCATTTCTGGCTGCTCTCTGCGAGGCCATACCCATTCTGGGATCCTCAGTTGCGTTCATCATCATCGGCGCATACGCTCTTGCGCTGGGGGACTTGCGCGGGGTCCTTATCCTGTTTATTCTGGGATACATTGTTGTCTCTGCATTACCGGAGATCTTCGTACGCCCGGTGCTCGTGGGACGGCGGGTCAAAATCCACCCTCTGATTATGTTTGTCGGTATTATCGGAGGTATTCTTACGATGGGAGTTGCCGGTTTTGTGATTGGACCGCTGATCATTGTGCTCCTCATGAAGAGTTACCGGATCTGGACTGATGATCGCAAGGGAAGACAGGGAACTGCAGGAAATGATGCTGCACGGGAAACCGGCCCATAACCGGAATTTTTTTGCCACCGTCCTTCCGGAGTAATCCGGGCGGGAAGCACTGAAGAGAAAGCAATATACCCTTTATGTTCCCACCGTTAAAGCAGGAATGCTCAGGGATTATTTTGTAATGCCCGCGATCGTCAAATCGATGGGTCTTGTGTTCGGCGATATCGGGACCAGTCCCATCTATACGTTCACCGCTATTTTTCTTTTAATCCCCCCAACCCCACAGAACGTGATGGGGATCCTGTCCCTTATTTTCTGGACGCTTACGATCCTTGTAACCGTCCAGTACACGTTCCTCGCCATGCACCTGGGTAAAAAAGGTGAAGGCGGGACGATTGTGCTCAAGGAGATCCTTCTTCCGATGCTGAAATCCAGCAACCAGATAGCATTTGTTTCACTTATCTCCATCATCGGCATCTCGCTGTTTATCGGCGATGGTGTTATTACACCTGCAATCAGTATCCTCTCCGCGGTGGAAGGGGTGCTCCTGGTCCCGGGTTTTGAGAACACCGCACAGGTTCTCCTGATGCTCGTAGCCGCTGTTATCGCCATCTGTCTCTTTGCGTTCCAGGCACGGGGCACGGAAAAGGTGGCGTGGGCATTTGGGCCGGTGATGGTAATCTGGTTTGCCGTTCTTGCGATATCCGGTGTTATTGCCCTCAGCGGTGCGCCTCAGGGTACTATTTGCAATAAATCCGATGTACGCGATCAACTATCTTTTGCATAACGGCCTTGCAGGATTTTTGATCCTCTCTTCCGTGATCCTGTGTGCCACAGGAGGGGAAGCACTCTATGCTGATATGGGGCATCTCGGACGAAAGCCGATCGTGCAGGCCTGGTATCTCGTGTTTATCGCCCTTGCGATCAACTATTTCGGGCAGGGTGCGTTCCTGATCACCCATCCGGACGCCCAGAACGTACTCTTCCAGATGATCAACTCCGAGGCACAACTCCTGTATATCCCCTTCCTCATACTGAGCATCGCAGCAACGGTGATCGCCTCACAGGCAATGATCTCCGGTATTTTTTCCATTGTGTACCAGGGCATCACGACCCGTGTCCTGCCACTGTTGCGGATTGAATATACTTCTCCCCATCTCCGTTCCCAGATCTATATCGACAGCGTGAACTGGATGCTGCTCTTTGCCGTCCTGCTGATTATTCTTGTGTTTAAAGTCTCCAACAGCCTGACCCACGCATACGGGCTTGCGGTCTGCGGGACGATGACTATCACGAGCATCCTGATTATCTGGATCCTGGTCCTTCGTGGCGAAGTCCTCAAGAGCCTGATCGCAGGATTTGTTTTTATCGTGACCGGGAGTTTCCTTATTTCGAATCTCCACAAGATCCCACAGGGTGGCTACTGGTCTCTTCTGATAGCGGCCATTCCACTGGGGATTATCCTTATCTATGTGAACGGCCAGCGGCGCCTCGCGACTTCTTTAAAACCGGTACCGCTCGATGAATTCCTCCCGAAATTTAACGATCTCTACAAATCGGTGAACAAGATATCAGGTTCCGCGCTGTACTTTGCCCGGGACTTCCGGCAGATCCCGCAGTATATCCCCCGAACAATGTTCACGAACAACATTGTGTATGAAGAGAATATCATTATCTCGATCATCCGTACGGAGCAACCATTCGGGGTGACATGGGGCGTAACCCGGGAACTCACCAAAGGGCTCTCCATCTTTGAGATCTATCTGGGATACATGGAGATTGTCGATATCTCGACCATCCTTAAAGAAGCGGACATTGAAGAGAAGACCATCTTCTACGGGATGGAAGATATCGTCACCAACCATGTGGCATGGAAGATCTTCGGCGCGATCAAACACCTTACTCCGTCGGTCGTGCAGTTCTACCGGCTGCCGTCAGATAAGATCCACGGCGTTGTGACCCGGGTGGAATTGTAGGGGATTTAAGGTTGGTCTCTTTTTTCACGATATACTCTTAATTCTCCGCCCGGACAAATAAAGACTGTAAGCGAGGGTAGTCAAGCCAGGTCAAAGGCGCCGGATTTAGGGTCCGGCTCGCAGGAGTTCAAGGGTTCGAATCCCTTCCCTCGCACTAACAGCGATCATTCCTTCATATCAACTGTTGATTCATGTTGATCAACGGTGATTAAACCCCAATGTCCAGGCAACCCCGGTTTTTGATATACTTCCTTCTGAAAAAATACGTTCATAATCGCATCCTGTGGCAGGATCGACGGCCCATCAGATATATTGCATCTCCAAAAATAGCCCTTCCCGGAACACCGTTAAAGGGAAAATATTTTTAAACGCATTGGGCGTATTTCGTCGATTACCGCGATATAATTTGACTTTTCCCTAGAGGTGGACAGGATGGCTCCCGGATCGTGTCCACCACAGCAGTATGTCCGTGAACGAGACCTGATTCAGGCCCGGATTTAGACGGAGATCTCGAAAAGCGGGGGGAGCAAGGTACCAGAAAAGTTGTTAAAGTGTTTCCTCGCATAAATGTCAGGTACACGTATGAAGATCGCCATATTCCAGCATGTATCTTCCGAACCGGCCGGGTATTTCGAAACGGTCTTTACTGAACACCATATTCCATACGAATATATCCGGCTCTACAAAACCGGGGAGTTACCGGTTACCTGTGCGACTCATTTTATGTTTATGGGCGGGCCCATGAGTGTCAACGACGATCATGATCTACCGTATCTCAAAGAAGAAAAGGCGCTGATCCGTGACGCCGTGCGACAGGGCCGGCCGGTCCTTGGCATCTGCCTTGGCGCCCAGCTTATCGCCTCTGCATTCGGAGCCCGGGTCTACCCGTACATCCAGGAGACCGGCTGGCACGAGCTCATGCAGGAACCTGCCGTGGAGGGGATCTTTTCGACGTTCCCGGAGCAATTCCACGTTTTCCAGCTCCACGGGGAAACATTCGATCTTCCGGCAGGTGCACGCCTTCTCTGCAGGGGCATGCTGTGAAAAACCAGGCTTTTTTTATAAAACTGCGCTCGGGCTCCAGTTCCACCTGGAACTCACCGACACGATTATCCGGGAATGGACACGGGACATGGATGCTGCGACAAGAGATATGATCCTAAAAGAAACTCCCCGCTACATCGCGGAGAGCAACCGGCTCTGCCGGATGATCGCAGAGGCATTCATCACAAAATAAGAACGATGCCGGTTCTGCGGATTTTCACATCACGCGATCTTCCGGGCCGGATCCATCTGGATTTCATGCGGGAGCCGGGCCAGCGCAACGGCGCCGAGCGCACCAATAACACCGTTTCCCCCGTACAGGACGGCGCCAAAGCGCCCGGCGGCTTCTTCTGCGGCGGCACGGTCGACCACCTCTTCCCGTACCCGTCTGCCGTACTCCCGCAGGCCATCAGGGATCGTCATCCCCTTCCGGAACGCAAGACCCCATTGTGCTGAAAGAGCCTCATTTTCAACAAACTCCCGGCTCTTTGCCACCACCCAGTCGATCCTGTTCGGGGGTACTGCCACCTCGATATAACTTGCCGAATTCCCGGCAGTTTTATTGGGAATGGTTTCATTAAGCATCACGACATGGTGGCTGATCGGCAGCACGACTCTGCCTGCCGCAAGCCGTTTCAGCAATGCAAGTGCAAGGGCAAATGTCGCCCCCCCGGCATCAGAATCGGTATCGTCAACACCTATGGTGAAATGAGAATACGCCTGCGTCCAGACTCTTCCCTCAACAATGTTCCCGGTCTGGTCCAGTTCAACACGGGTGACACCCTCCGCCCGCGACATCATATCAGTGAGCGAGTACGCAGGGCCCCCGATGCAACGGATCCGCTGGACGATATGACCATCAGTGTACCCGACACCACAGATCCCGACCGCAGAAAGGGGGGGAAGGCCGATTGAAACCGTGGCGTCACCAATACGGGCACATTCGCGCAGGAGCGTACCATCGCGCTTCACATCGGTAAGAACACCCCCGGCCCGGGCATGGTGGTAGCCGCAGAACGCCGCACAGGCACCACTCATACAGTCGTGGAAGATCTCGACCTGTTCGCCATCGGTTGTGGTAAAGATCCTCCGGCAGGTGCTCTCGGGGATCGCGGAAATGGCAGCGTACCGTGCGGCTGTTCGTCCTGATTTCTCTTTTTTGATAAGGACGCAGCCTTCCCGCACGAGGCGCATCACCCAGTCCTGCGCCGTGCTCCGCGGGATACCGGCCGCCTTCTGGATATCGGTCACCGTAAAAAAACCGGTATCCTGCGTGAACTGGCGCATCAGGCGCAGGTATTCACGCCGGTGTTCAAGCACGCTTGCCATAGTGGTCGCTGATATACAGGATATCACCGATAATAGCGCTTGCCGTCTCGATCGATCCTGCACCCCTCCCGATCAGCGTGATCTCCTTTGCCATATCGGTCTCAAGGGTAAGGGCATTTAACGTTCCTTCAACCACCAGCGGGTGGTTCTTTTCGATGAGACGAGGGGAGACCCGCAGGATCTTTTGTGCGGGAATCGCCTCTGCGATCAGCCGGATGGTACAGTCCCCTTCCTCGGCAAGCCTCAGGGCATCGGGCGTAAGCAGATCGATGCCGGTCAGATCGACATCCGCCAGTTTTGTCCCGTCCCCCCAGATCGTATTTGCGAGGATCACCAGTTTGATTGCCGCATCGATGCCCTTGACATCGTATGTGGGATCCGCCTCGGCATATCCCATCTCCCGCGCCTCCATGAGCGCCTGCTCATAGGTAAGCCCTTCTGCGGCCATGCGGGTGAGGATATAGTTGCAGGTCCCGTTGAGGACACCATAGATCGCGATGATCTCGTTCCCGTTAAGACCGTCTTCGAGCGTGTGCATGATCGGGATGGCCCCGCCGACGGTGGCCTCGTACCGGAGCGCCACGCCCTTCTTTTTTGCAAGGGCTGACAACTCCCTGTACGCAAGGGCGATCGGCCCCTTGTTGGACGTGACAATGTGCTTCTTTTTTGCAAGGGCCGCCCGGATATACCCGAGCGCCGGTTCACCGGTGAGTGCGTTGGTCGGCGTTACCTCGATAAGGACATCGTAATCCGCTTTTTTGATCACGTCCATCGCGGAGATCGCCGTGTCACCGCAGATCCCGGTCCTGCGCTTGTGTTCGAGCACTGCCGCAATATCGATGCCCTCATCACAGATACACCCGCTCTTTGAATCCGCAATACCGGTGATCGTAATGCCGGGATTCTTTTTTGCGATCATCTCCGCCGACGCCGCGTCCCACCGACCCAAGGCCGATCAGTGCCGCCTTCATGCGATCTCCCCCAGCGGCTCGATCAAAAGCAGCGATTTCTGCTGCGCGACCCGGCGCAGGACGGCAAGTGCCGCATCCATATCCACCCGGTTGGTCGCCTTGATCGTGACCCGGGAGGTCGAGCGCTCGTTTATTGCCGGCATGCTCATCGAGATCTCGCAGACCTCGGCAAAACCCGTGGAATCGATCTGGTCGACCGTGTCGGACAGGTCGGTGTGCATCAGGTGGCCGATCAAGATAACCGTCCGTTTGTAGAGCAGGCGCTCCTTTCCGATCCGCTGGATGTGGACGCCCTGCTCCTTTAAGAGCGCCACGAGTTTGTCGAGCCGCCCTTCAGGAAGCGCAAGCACGATCTGCACGTTTAAGGTATGGCTGCTTGAAGCCGGGTCATGGTGGTGGATGACCGCAATAATATTTCCCCCGACATCGGAGATCGGTTTGAGGGCCGCAACCAGTTGTCCGGGAGAATCCTTCATCTCAAGTTTCATGGAGACCTGCATGAAAAACCACCTTATTACCAAGAATGGGGACGCCCATTAAGAAAAACTTGTTCTTTCTTCCCTGCACGAACGGGGCGGGCTCATAGTTTCCGAAGTTTGTCATCCACTTTTTCGAAGAAATTGCGGTATGCGTCGACAAAGAGCGCCGGCTGCTCTGCCTTCTGCACCACAAGGGTGGCAGTACTCCCCAGTTCCACGGTCTTCTGCCCGTCAATAACAAGTTTCGCCGGCTTTGAACACTCCAGCCGGATCTCGAGTTTGCGGTTGCTGCTGATGATGTGGGGGCGGGACGAGAGCATGTACGGGGCGAGCGGGACAACGAGGAAGCCCTGTATCCGGGGGTCCACGATCGGCCCCCCGGCGCTCATCGCGTAGGCCGTTGACCCGGTAGGTGTGCTCACCAGGAGGCCGTCGGAACGGAACTGTTCCGAGACCCGGCCGTCAATGATAATCGAGAAACGCAGCATCTTTGCCGGTCGGGTGGTAACAATAAGCGCCTCATTCAATGCATCGCCAAGCGGCTTGTTGTCCCTCATGAGCGAGATGCGCATCCGCTCCTCAACCTCAAACCCGGAGACCAGCGTTTTTACAAACTCCCATGCCTCGTCAGGTTCGAGATCCGCAAGGAACCCTACCTCGCCATGGTTGATCCCGATGATCGGGATCTGGTGCTGCATCTGCTGGACGGTCCGCAGGATCGTGCCATCGCCGCCGATCACCACCGCCACATCTGCATCAGCCTGTTCGCACGGGATGCCGGGTCCGCCGAGCCACGCGGCGGTATCCTTCTCAAGAATTACTGTCACCCCTTCACGTTCCAGCGCGGCCTTCATCTGCCGCGCACAGGAAAGGGCGCCGGGCAGATCAATGCGGGAAACAAGCAGGCACTTCATGTAAAATCACCGAAGATACTCGATCACCTTGTGGTGCAGCACGCCATTCGTGGCAATAATGCACCGGCCAACCGTCACTTCATCGGGAAAGTCGATAGGATCGCCATTTAAATCAGAAACTTTCCCCCCGGCTTCAGTACAGACAAGCATCCCGGCCGCTGCATCGGTCACCCGCAGGGTGCCCCGCAGATCGACAAAACCGTCAATCCTCCCGGCCCCGATATAGCAGAGTTCAAGCGCAGATGCACCAAGGAGCCGCCACCGGCGTATCTTGTGGCCGAGCTGCATCATCCGGGTAGGATCGAATTTCCGGCCGTACACGCTCATTGCAGAGGCATCCAGCCTTGATGTGGACGAAACATGGATTGGTTTCCCGTTGCAGCGCGCAAATTTACCCCGGATTGCCGTGAATGTCTCCTGTGTTGCCAGATCCTGCACGAATGCCTGCTGCACGACCCCGTCTTCTGCCCACGCAAGGGAGAGTGCATAGAACGGTATACCGGCAACCGCGTTGTACGTGCCATCGATCGGGTCGAGAAATATCGTTCCTTTCCCGCCATCTACGGGTACTTTTCCTGCTTCCTCGCTGATCAGGAGGGAGCACAGGCGATGCTCCCGCACATACCCGATCACGCAGTCTTCTGCAACCTGATCGATCCTTTCGGTAGGGGTGCGATCGGCACCCATGTGGAGGATCTGCCCTCCCTCCGGTGATCCGACCAGCGGGCGGATATTTTCACGGACAAGCGCGGCCATCTCTTTGCAGGCAGAAAGGAAGTCCATAGCGATAAAAACCTCTAAATGCGGTCAGCGTTGTATTTATGTACGGCAATAAAGATAAATTACTTCTGCGCTTAAGATATGGTTACGTTTTAGGTTGTGAAGCACAATGAAGGAACAAACAGAAATCGGAAAGATAAAAGAAGGACGCTATATTGTTGTGGAAGATGAACCGTGCAAAGTCGTCGGTCTTGCCACGTCAAAACCCGGGAAACACGGGGCTGCAAAGGCACGGATTGACGCGGTCGGTATTTTTGACGGCGTCAAGCGCTCGATCGTCTCGCCGGTATCGGCAAAGGCGTATATCCCCGTAGTCGAACGCAAGAGCGGGCAGGTAATCTCCATTGCCGGTGATATGGCGCAGCTCATGGATATGAAAGATTATTCCAACTTCGAGATTGCCATCCCCGAAGATAAAAAGGGCCAGCTCGAAGTCGGGAAAGAGATCATGTATATCGAATCCATGGGAAAAAGAAAACTCGACTGATTGTTTTGTCACGGATTGTCATAAAAATACTTTTTATCGGACATTTCCGGAGAATGCTGGAATATATATCGGGAAATTTTTTGTTTTGTCGCTTTGCAATGATATAACATAAGTTCACTTTTGAGTTTTAGTTGAGATGAATTTTACTAACAGTGTGCATGACAGTCAGACCAGAATACGTTTTTTAAATTATTCCGCCGTTGATTGTTCCACGGATTTTCCAAAATAAAGATCAGTATTTCCCGATATATCGGGTGGGTATAAGGATCTTAATCGTGTAGGAATTGATGTACTGGGAATTGATAATGAAATAATAGCCCCGCTGGCCTTCGAAGAATTTTTCTATCCATGGGCGGGGGTCCGTTGAGGATAATGTCGGCGTGGGTTCAATCGTTGCGTACTTCGTGGGAACTGGAAATCCATAGACATTCGTAATGCTGCACGGTGTTGGGGGAGTTGTCCAAGGATACCTGCCCAGAGGTCAGGATCAATTCCCCCGGGAGGTGAGATGGTTCTCACGATACGGTTGGGATCGGTCGCATCCATGACCTGGATGGAAAATTGCGGGCTGACGCTGGCATATGATCCCTGTATACCACTATAGGAAACATCGTTTCCCAGTGTCGGAGTAATTGCAATAGATTGTATCGCAGGTCCTGACATGGGGCCGATCATCGGGTCGATCGTGTAGGACAATTCCCAGTAGGGAAACGGGATATTAATAATCTGGGTAGTTCCGCTGTATTTTCCTGATATTGTCGCATATACCGTACGGTTGGTATCCGGTTGGGTCGCATTGATCCGTGTACCCTGAGGCAGAGACTGGTTGGTGGAGAGGTGATATGTTTCGGGATTGACAAAGCCGACGGTCTGGGCCTTCTGGTTCCATGTCGGGACCGGTGTAGGCGGGGTTGCAGGTATGGTTGTAGTAATAATACTTGTAATATTTGCATATACCACGAGGGGAGTGGCCGTTATCGGATGGCGTGGGTGTCGCAAAGGAAATGCCGGTATTGACCGGCTGGCCGGTGGCCATTGGTTTGATAACAAACGCAATGACAAGAATAATGGCGAACGCGGCGATAATGTAGGTGATATCTTTTTTATCCATGACTGCTGCAGTTCTCTATTGCAGCGTTCATAAATAAAAAGTGGTGACGTTCATCTCCAGAGCCCGGACGAGCATGGAAAAATCCGGGCACCGATCAAGACGATTATAAATTGCACTCAATTCCACCATTACACGCATCAAATTTTAAAAAAAATGCTTGTAGGGATTTTGATTTTTAACAAGATTATTTATACTATAAATGCCTTTTTAACAAAGTAGAGACGCTGGTATCGACTAGTGTCTACTAATTCACGAAGGTGAATTTATGAGTTCGTGTAAACATAACGATGAAGGGTTCACCGGCCTTGAGGCAGCGATTGTGCTCATCGCATTCGTTGTCGTTGCGGCGGTGTTCTCATACGTAGTGCTTGGCGCCGGGTTCTTCACGACGCAGAAGGCACAGCAGACTGTCCACACGGGTGTTCAAGAGACCACGTCAGCAGTGGAACCTTCTGGACCGGTGAGTGTGGAAGCGAGTTCGAGTACTGCAATTGACAAAATCACCTTCTATCTGCAGCTTGCTGCCGGAGGTACCGGTGTGACATGAGCAAAGTAACGTATACCGTATCCACTTCTACCAATAGTAGAAACCTTTAACAACACCGGGGTTAGTTTAAGCTGGGTTCAAGACAAAAGTGAAGCTGACCACACTACAACTACAGGAATGCTGAATCCCCGCGAGATGGTTCTTGTTACCGTTACACCTACAATTCAACAACCTCAATCGGACCTAACATTCAATTCATTGTTGAAGTGAAGCCCCCGGTCGGTGCAGCGCTCCCGATTGCAAGAACCGTTCCGCAGGATCAATAGCCAGTCCCAATTGGTATGAGGTATATTAAGGAGGGTGAAAAAAATGAAAAATCTTTACTCAAGAGATGCATTCACCGGCCTTGAAGCAGCGATTGTGCTGATCGCATTCGTTGTCGTTGCGGCAGTGTTCTCATACGTGGTGCTTGGCGCCGGGTTCTTCACATCCCAGACGGCCCAGTCTACTGTTCACACGGGAGTGAGCCAGGCAAGCTCAAGTATGGAAGTGGTCGGGAACGTGTACGGAATAGGGCCGTCTGCAGGTGCTAATCACCTGCTGTATGCTAAAATAACTATCGCACTCACTGCAGGGGGCACTCCGATAGATCTGAGCAAGATGGTAGTATCCTATACGGATAACAATGGAGGCCACAATGCAAATATGACGCCTGAGTCAACTACAGATTTTACAACCTGCACAAACACGAAACTTGGTACTACTACCAACTGGTGTATAGAGCAGATAATTAATGGAGGCGGGGCTACAGGCGCTAATCCCATGCTCAATCCCAACGCTCAGGTTGTTCTTGATGTGGCATTGCCATCAGCATCAGCGACCACCAATACCCAGTTCACAATTAATCTGCAGCCGGCATCGGGAGCATCTCTTCCCATCACAAGGACTATCCCCGGCACCATTAACGTCGTGCAGCCGGTCTACTAAATCAATCCTTTTTTTATTGGATGTGCCTCACTTAAATCCGGAAATATGTACTCCGGAGAAGAGACGGGGACAAGCCAGCCGCTGCTGACACTGATTGCGTACTCGACACGATCTCTCCTGAGCACAAATTCTTCATTCCCCTGCCCCCACAATACGGGAGTATCTGCGGGAGAAGAGCGACGACTGCAATCGCCGAAGCAAAAAAATGCAGAACTGATGGGAACCGGTGGCAGGAGAACAACGATCCGGATTTCGCGTACGATCTTTTCATCTTTAAACCCGAGACGGCCCACATCGGGAGGATCCCGGCAGATCCGTACTGATTAACCCGGACACGATCTACGATGACATTCTTCCGGACGATCTTCGCGATAGTTGCACGCTACCGTTCCCGCCATGGGTCACACAAGGGATCCGGCTCCGCACTCAAGCACGAGGGGGCCTGGAGGCGGCTCCAAACCTACGAGATCACCATGGAGGAACTCGAATAGTGAGGGCCGGATAGTTATACGAACCCGCACAGGTCTGTTCGCCTGCGGTATTCCTCATGTCAGACCCCTTTTATAAGGGGGTGCTGCTGGTCGGACATGCCCTCTCCCCTGATCCACTCTCCGACGGAGGGATTTCGGGTTGGGTCTAATGCTGTAACTCTCCAGTGGAAATGGTGCCAACGCCCGACAAAATTCTAGTTATAATCAGGTATTTTTTGAAACCGGCCATTTTAATCGGAAAAAAACCGTGCAATTTAGCAGCGTTCTTTTTGTCACAAAAAGGGGGAGAGCCAACTGGTCATACAAAGCGCCGGGAGTGGCCGGTGCGTGGTACAGCCTGAAAATAAAGGGGGTCCTGCAACCGGAAAAAAACGACCGGGTTTTTTCCGGAAAAATGCGCAGATCGGCCTCCCTTGCATTCCTAGAGAGAAATAAGGGCATCCGGGGAGAGGGAGGCAGTGGTTTTAAGGGTTTTTATCATCGGTGATAGGCAGGGTTCCAGCCAACGACTCGTCATCGGGATTCTTTGATTTCGCATTTTTTCTCTGGCTTCGTTGTAGCGGCCATGATTTTTCGAGCAGAGCGTGCTCTTGGGGGCTCACGCTCCCGCAGAACGGGCATCCCCCGGTTGCAATAGTGTGACAGATGGTTGAATGGGTTTTGTGGTAGAACACATCCGTCCCGGAAATTTATTCATCTGATCCGCCGCGGGGGCGTCCCTTTTTGGTGCGGCGGAACTCATCGCTCGTGAGGGTATGGAGACATCAACCCCATTATTACGATCACCCGGCCTGCAACTACATGAAGCATGGAAAAGGGGAAACCCCACCACCCAGGCCCCACCAGAAAAACCGTTCCTGAACTCTAAAAAAGGAAAAATCTCCACCAAAACCCGGGTTCCCGGAGCAAAGTATATTAACGAAAAACAGGATAGTAATTGAATGCTATGGCGGTAAACCAGTCTCAGGTCGACCATATCATCACCGCGGCTTCTGAGGATGATCCCGAGGTCAAACTCCAGAACCTCGAACGGGAAGTTGACCTTATCAAAACCTCCATCAAGCGCCTGTTAATGGATATCAGGGAACGGATGAATGAACTGGAGAATCCGTTTACCCTGTCAGCCTCTGCATCAGGAGGAACCGTTGATACCGGTGGCGCTGCGATTCCGCACATGATGCAAAAAAAGCCGCACTGGAGGCAAAGGAGGCGGCATCTGGACGCACGGGAATCCACACTTGATGCCGCTGAAGCGCAAAAGTTAAAACGGAAAAGGAGAGCAAAAAAGCCGAGCCGGAAATAAAACCAGAGACACCTGCCCGTTGCAATCCCTGAGGAGAAACGTATTCCGGATGAGCAGATGATCTCCCTGTTAAAGACCCAGCTCCCCGTCAACGGCCATAAGGCTGGCCAGAATACGCTCGCCAATGAAAAACTCCGGCTCCAGAAAGTATACAAACTGTTCAAGTGGACGAACGGGGCCATACGTAAATTCGGGCACGACCGGCTTGACATCATCCTTGAATCGTACCGGATCATGGGGTATATCTCGCGGGAGTCCTGCGATGAGATCAAAGAAATCTCCCGCCTGATGCCGGCAAACCTTGGAGATGAGCACGAGGTCGGGCCGGATGAGTTTGTATCAGAACTGTACGCACTCAACCGGATCCTGTCACCCACCGATTCTTCACTTGACCGGGACATGATTGAAGTCATGATGGAACAGCGCCAGCAGATACTGCCGGCAAAAGAAAGACCGGAGGCCCGGAATTATCGGTCAAAGAACGGGAACCTTTACGGAATGCCAGAAAAGACGAAGAGTGGATGAACCTCCCGGACAGGATATAACCAATGTCCGCCGATACATTCACGACTGCCATGTTCCTGATTACTGCGGTAATAGCTGCAGGCGTACTCATCAGTGCCATATTTCCGGTTGTCTACCAGATGGCAGGAACTTTTTCTTCTGCGGGCCATGCTTCTGACCAGCAGCTCCGGACGGATTTCAAGATTGTTCTTGGCTGTGGTAAACAGCAGCGGGTGACGCCCAGATCTGGATGAAAAATACCGGAAGTGTACAGATACCGGTTTCTGATATCCAGCGGTCCGATGTTATCTGCGGCGATGCAACGGGAATTTTAACCGGCTGAGTTTAGTCCCGCCACGGGTTCTCTGACGGCACGGGCAATGGACGTATACGCTGAGCGATCTGAATGGCAATAACTACTGGGATCCCGGTGAAACCCTGGAGATCGACGCATTACCCTCAACATTAAATACGGCCGGCGGTCCGAATTATTTCCAGTTTGTCCTGCCAAACGGCATCTGGAGGTCGGACCAGTTTACGGAACTGTTCCTCCATAAGGTGACCCGGTATGGCAGTTGCAGATCTTATCGGGGCGGCAGTAGGAGTGATTCTTCTGGTGATCGTCGCATATCTGCTGGTCGGGAGTGTTATTTCCACTGCCGAGATTGTTACAAACGCCCAGAAATCTGCACACTGCAGGAAGAAACGCAGATTGAGGACCGATTTTACCATTATCCGAGTGCGACGATGAGAACGGATGATCACATTTCAACTGCACGATTAACAATACCGGAAACGAGATAATCTCGGATTTCACGCACATGGATATCATCGTCTATGACGATAATTCCAATGACTATCAACTGTGTACCTATAGCAATGCTGCAGTGGAGCTCCCGGAACATGGACGATCGTCGATTATGGCAATGAGGTTATCCATTCCCACGAACTGGATCCGGGAGAATCCTACATAATTCAGGTCACAACATCAGGTATATCCCCGCACTGGTTCCAGATCACCACAGGAAACGGGGTCTATGCATCGGAATTCTTTCTGAAGGGGAAAGAGAACATGGCCGCTGATCTTTCCGATCTGATGGGGGGCGAAGACCGGCGAGATCATTTCCACCGGCAACAACGAACTGGACAAGAAAATTGCCGATGGCCTTCCGGTGGGATCCCTGACCCTCATTGAAGGGGAGAACGATACCGGTAAAAGTGTTCTTACCCAGCAGATTGTCTGGGGCGCAATGAAACAGGGTATTCTGTCGACCTGTTTACAACGGAAAACACCAGCAAGAGTTTTATCAAGCAGATGGAATCGATGAGCCTTGACATCTCCGATTATTTTGCATGGGGATATCTCAAGGTCTTTCCCCTCCATGTGGTGGGTTTTGAATGGAAAAAAGAGGAGATGGCAGGCATCCTGGCACGGCTGATCACCCATATCCAGAACAGCAAATCGCAGGTTGTTATCGTCGATTCACTGACACTTTTTACGGAATATGCCCAAACCGATACCATCCTTACCTTCTTTACCAACTGCAAGTCACTCGTGGATCACGGCAAAACGATCCTCGTCACGCTCCATACCTACGCATTCGAGGAAGACACGCTTGTCCGGATCCGTTCCATCTGTGATGCACACCTCAATATGAAAAAAGCACTTGTCGGGGACAAGTATGTCATGGTCATGGAAGTCGTCAAAGTCCGTGGTGCACGAAAAACAACCGGAAACCTTGTCAGTTTTGAGGTCCATCCGGGCTATGGGATGAAAGTAATCCCGATGAGTTTTGCGAGGATCTGATATGGGTTCCCTGTCGGTCGCAGTAAACCTCCCGTTCAAACCCGAACCGGTCGATGTCGATGTCGACCTGTACGCGGATCTCGAATCGGACGCGTTGTTCAAGATGCTCCCGGCAAATGCAAAGGAGTACGTACAGAACAGCCCGCATCTTCTCGAATACCTCCACACCTTCCCGGTGAATACCTATGGCATCCCGCTTTTTTTATCGGAATTAAAAAAGGATGTCCGCAGCATGAAGAATCCCAACATCATCTACCCGGTCAACGATACCACGTTTGTCCACATCCTGCCGGACCCGGATGATGTCAGGAACTACTACATCCCCATCGAACCCTCATTCCTGCACAGCGTCAGCGATATCCTGCCGGCCATCGAGACCAAACTTATCGATCTCATCGATGGCCTCGATACGGATCCCACCACAGACAAGGAACGGACAGATGTCTTAAAAAAGATGCTCGCCTCGGTTGCGATGATCAAGCCGCCCGGCGTGGATATCGCAAGCCTGATCCGGACAGAAAATAAGGGAGGGGGATCATCCAAACTGATGACCTTCCTCAACACGGATTTTACCGCGCAGAACAAGATGAAGTCCGGGAAGAAGACCAAGAATCTTCCCATCACCCCGGATGGCAAGATTATTCTCTCCAACGTAGAGTACCAGGCTATCGAGTATCTCCTTATCCGGGATAAAATCGATATGGGGGTCCTCAAGCCGTTCCTTTCCGACCCCTATATCGAAGATATCTCCTGTGATGGTGTGGGGCCGATCTTTATCGAGCACAAGATGTTCAAGGGCCTCAAATCCGTCATTGAGTTCAAAGTATCGAGCGAACTGGACGAGTTCGTGGTAAAGATTGCCGAACGGATAAAACGGCCGATCACCTACCGCAGCCCGATCGTCGATTCAACCCTCCCTGACGGATCCCGTATCAACATCGTCTACGGGACCGAGATCAGCAAGCACGGCAGCAACTTCTCCATCCGTAAAGTGAACGAAGTGCCGCTCTCCATCCTCAACATCGTTGAGAGCAACGGTATAGATTACCTCGCTGCCGCATACCTCTGGATCTGTGTCGAATACGGCATGTCCCTGTTTGTGAGCGGCGAAACGGCAAGCGGCAAGACCACACTCCTGAATGCCATCACCACCTTCATCCCCCCGGAGAACAAGATCATCACCATCGAAGATACTCCCGAACTCACCGTCCCGCACAGGAACTGGATACGTGAGGTGGCCCTCGCCAAAGGCAAAGGGGAAGGGGACGGCGCTGGTGGGGGGGTCACCATGTTCGATCTCCTCAAGGCTGCCCTGCGTCAGCGTCCCAACCAGATCCTTGTCGGTGAGATCCGGGGCGTTGAGGGAGCCGTCGCATTTGGTGCGATGCAGACCGGTCACCCCGTGATGAGTACCTTCCACGCAGCATCCGTGGAGAAACTGATCCAGCGTCTCTGCGGAGACCCCATTAATATCCCAAAGACGTACGTGGACAACCTCAACTTAGTCATTATCCAGAGCGCAGTCAAGAGGCCGGACGGGCAGGTTGTACGCCGGATGATCAGCTGCAACGAACTGGTCGGATACAATGCAGAGACCGGGGGATTTACGTTTGTCCAGATGTTTACCTGGGAACCGGTTACCGATACCTTTGTGTGGACCGGGAAAGGCAGTTCATTTCTCCTTGAGAACAAGATCGCAACCATGCTCGGGATCCCGGACAGCAGGAAAGCGGAAATTTATCTTGAAGTCGAGAAACGCGCAAAGATCCTCGAACGTCTGCACAAGGCCGGGTACGTGAAATTCTGGGATCTCTTCCACATGATGACCAAGATCAAGAAACAGGGTCTCCTTACCATTGGTTCATAATATGCCTGAAGAGATTGCTCCTCCCCCCGATGAGATCCCGAAAGTGCAACCGGCCCGATCGCTGCCGTTTGCCTCGCAAATCGCGGGACTCAAAGCGAAAATTGCCGGCCTTCAGGAAAAAAAGAAGATGGGCGCGGATCTTCTTTTTCATGACCACGTATATGGCATCGCTTGCAATTGCCAATGCGACCCGGCCCGAGATTTTCTCTTTTGCGTCAAACCGCCACGAGTATATTTCGGCAAAATACATCGGGAAAGTCGATACCTTTGTAAAAAAATGGAACTACAGTTACGCCGAAAGCCTCTCCATCGTTGCCGAGCGGACGCAGAACGAGATCCTCAGGAGCATGCTGAACCGGTATGCAAACTCCATCGAATCCGGTGTCCCGGATGACGATTTCCTGAGCAATGAACTCTCAACAGTCCGTAGTGTCTACCGGAGCCAGCTTGGAGCAGGGAATGTCCATGCTGCAGAAATGGGGAGATGCATACGTTGCGATGCTCCTCTCAGGAACCGTCATCGCCATCATTATGATGATATCGGTGGTGATCTATTCTCCCGGGGATCTCCAGTCGACATTTGATATGTCATATGCGATCATCCTTGCCATCTGTATTTTTGGAATCACCCTTATGTATACCTCAGTCCCTGACGACCCCAAAAGCCACGGGCTCACCGAACGCACATCAAAGGAGCAGGAGACGATTCACGCCATGGAAAGGATCATCGTCCCGCTCACGCTTGCCATCATCATTATTCTTGTGCTTCTCGGGGTCTCGGCAAGCCTGATCTTTATTCTTGTAGGAATCCTGATGGCACCGCTCGGCATTATCGGTTTTATTGATGACCACAACATTACCCTGCGGGACAATGATTTTTCCGTATTTATCAGGAGTTTTGGTGCGGTGATGGGCGGACAGGGAACAACCGCCGTGTATGCGCTGGGAACCATCGACCGGAAATCACTCGCGGCTCTCGAACCCCTGGTAAATTCCGTGTATTCAAAACTCAACCTGGGACTTGATGAAAAACAGTGCTGGGACAAGTTTATCGGGGAGTCCGGAAGCAACCTCATCTACAAGTACCTTAACATTTACCGGGACACCGTTGCGCTCGGGGGCCCGCCGGAACCCATCGGTACCGTGGTGGGCTCTTCGATGCTCGAACAGACCCTGCTCCGGGAGAAGAAGGATAATCTTGCAAAAGGCTTTATCGTGCTTCTGGTACCGATGCATATCGCCATGACCGGTATTTTTGTTGCGCTGTACCAGATCCTTCTTGTGCTCACCGGATCCGTGGCGAGCATGATGAGCCAGATGCAGAATATGTCCGCATCATCGGGGGGCAGAGCGCCGGGATCTCCATGGGGGGTGTATTTGGCGGCGGGATGAATCTCTTTTCCAACTTCCCGGCAGCAGCGATGCAGACCTATGTCACCATCTCGCTTATCATTCTCACCGTATCCAATATTATCGCCGCACGTATCGTGGGTGGGGGAGATCGATACATGTATTATTTCTACGCGGCAATATTCTGCACATTGACCGGACTTGTTCTTCTGGTGGCACCGATGGTGGTCGGGCTCTTCTTCAGTGCACAGGCGCTGACGAATATGGGGGGCGGGGCATCCGGGACAGGTGTATGAGATGAAGGAGAATATCCGCAGGCTGGTTCTTTTTGCAGCGATCGTGGGAACCGGTTCTGTCCTGATCTTTGTAGATATTCCGCTTCATCTACCTGCTTCCCCTCATCATTGTGGTAGGTTTTTTCCTTCTGATACTCCTCGGGTCGATAACGGTTACGGATATCAAAAATGCGGTCTTCGAAACTGACCTTGAAGAACCTGCGTGAGCAGCCATCCCTCAAACGGCTCGATTCCATAAAACTTTTCGAAAAGAAAAATGCGCCCCGTAAAGATGACAGCGGCGAAGGAAACGGGAAAAAACGTCCCGGTAAAATTAAAAGAGAAAACAGGCGGGATCCAATACCATCTCTCGTTACTGGCATCATCCATCAAATCCTTCGGAAAAATTCTTACAGAGCGCAAAAAAACCGCCAAAAAACCCGAGGAGATCAACAAACTTCTGGAACAAACAATAACAGAAAAAGTCAGCAAGGGATCTGCACTCGACAGCGCCGCAACAGTACCCGTCAGCGTCCGGATCAAACCGTGGTGGTGCCGGGGGCGCATTACCGACAGAAAACAGGAGATGAGTCCGATCCGTTCCTGTCACTCTCGGATGAGGACCTCGGAACCGGCCTGCTGGATGGGCTGGATGAACCGGAACCGGCAGCAGGATCAAAAATACACCGGTATCCACGGATGCAGATTCCGGCCTTTCCATGCCGGATCGGACATGCCCGCCCTGCCGGACGAGACTACCGCTGATGCCGACGCGATTCTCAGAGCGAATGCAGATGACGATGTACCGATCGAACTTAATAGTCTTGAAGGTGGAGAAGCAGCCGATGAAACACTGGGGGATCTGGACAACATAAACCTGGATGATATCGATCTGGGGGATGACAGCGGGATGCAGGACCCGACGCCCCAGACCTCCGCCCCCCGGCAGAGGGTCCGGCCCTGGGATCAGGAAGTCTCATTCCGGCGACCCCCATCACGGTTGCCAGGGGGATCATACAGCAGTGATTATGCCAATCAAACAGAAGATATGTCTTCATTTGCAGCAGGAACTGCCACCGGCTCTGATGATGATATGCTCAGTTCGCTTGCCTCCGACATCAAACATGTGACAAAGGAGAAGGATGTCAGTCTGCTTCGTGAATTAAAAGATTTCAAAGCGCCTGCGACAGATATCGAAAAAGAACTTCTGGAGATGTCGGAGCAGCTTAATGCAAGCAAAGGTGCAACGAAGAAAACCCTGTCAACAAAGAGTGTAAAATAAACATGTGCAGCAATAAACTTTCAGTGTTTGAAAAATCGCCACACATCAGATAATGCCCGTGTGAGTTTTCCATGAAAGAAGTTCCCTTAAAAATCGAACATGCCGGTAAATGGATTGTCATAAAAGCCGGGGTCGGTGAAGACCGGATCTCGTTTCCCGCCCCGGTCGAAAAGGAGATTCTCTTCAAATCAGTCTTTGATCTGGAGGAGAAAAAGAATGTCCTCATCATTTCGGCCAAAGGAACCCCGGATATTATTCTACGGATCGCAAGTGTCGAAAAAGTCCTCGTCATATTAAAACGGCTTATCCTTGCCAACTGCAATGCCTACCGGCTCATGGCGTATTTCATGTCCCCGGCGATCCGGGGAGGTGTTCTCGCCAAGGATGCACAATGGGAGAAAGGCAGTATCGTGGTGGTAAAGACCGGGATCTGGTTTGTCAGCGCGGCAAAACAGATCTCTGTACCCCTTCTGGATGTGGCGGCAATCGAACTGACAAAAAGGGACGTGCAGGGCAAGCAGACAGATGTTGTCCGGATCGATCACGTTGATGTCCGGGGAAGTTGTGTCAAGCCTCGTCCTCTGCCCCCTCTCCACGCTCCAGGTACTTGTAAATTTCCTTAAAGACACCACAAAGGGGATGGATATGAAGGGCAACGAACTTGATGCCGTTGCCCAGCAGGTGGCAATGCTCGTGTATTCCGGGATGGATTCCCATGCCATCGAGAATATGCTCAATATCCCCCATAAGCAGCTCGACGAGATCTATGACCGGATCATTAAACTGGAAATTGCAGAAGTGATCACCATACGGCGTGAAGTCCAGCTGACAACAAAAGGAGTGCGTTATATTTCCGATGCAACAAAAACCCAAACAAACTAAAATTACCGCCGTTTTGTCTCCACTATTGATTTATAGCAGGATATACCAATATTCTGTCTGATACTTCATGGGAACCATTCTGATCGTGGATGATACGCTCTTCATGAGAACTCTTCTCAAAAATATTCTCTTCTCCGGGGGCCATACAATTGCGGGAGAGGCGGCGAATGGTGAAGAGGCAGTGGCCAAGTACAAGGAACTGAAACCTGACCTTGTCACCATGGATGTGGTCATGCCCAAGGTAAACGGGATTGAAGCCCTGAAATCAATCAAGCAGCTCGATCCCGGCGCCCGGGTGATCATGTGCACCGCTGTCGGGCAGGAACAGATGGTCAAACTGGCCATAAAAACCGGGGCCAAAGGGTATATCGTCAAGCCGTTCCAGGCACCAAAAGTTCTCGAAGAAGTCAAGAATGTGCTCGCATCCTAGCTGCCATGTCAAAGGTTCTCATTGTTGATGACTCCGTATTCATGCGGACGGTCATCCGGGACATGCTGCAAAAGGATCATTCCCTTGAGATAGTGGGAACTGCATCAAACGGTATTGAGGCCCTGGAGAAAATCAGCACCCTCAAACCCGACCTGATCACGCTGGACATCGAGATGCCCAGGATGAACGGCCTTGAGGTGCTGCGTGAACTTAAAAAAGCCTCGTGGCGCCCGAAAACACTCATGCTGAGTTCCCTCACCTCGGAGGGTGCAGAGATGACCACCGAGGCCATCCGGCTGGGCGCCGATGATTTCCTGCTCAAGCCAAAGGATATCCCGCAGCTCCGGCTTATCGCGGATGAACTGGTCGCAACCATACACCATCTCACGACGGATCTTCTCCCGCCGCAGGAACACATACCCACAGTCCCGCACAAAGACGGGAGTGCCGAACGGGTTGTCCTGATCGGGTCGTCAGCCGGTGGACCTCCGATGCTTGATGCCCTTCTCTCAAAACTGCCTGCGGACCTTCCTGCCGCAGTTGTCGTTACCCAGCATATGCCGGTAGGCTTTACTGCACCGCTTGCAGCCCGTTTCAACCGTATCGCCCATATGCCGGTGAAGGAGACCGAGAACGGGGATATGCTTAAAAACGGTACGGTGCTTCTTTCAAAGGCCGGCGTCCACACCATGATTGGGGCGGCGATGACCACAGACGGGAAACGAACGGGAAGGATCATCCATTCCAATGCGCCACCGGTTCACGGTGTCCGGCCTGCCGTGGACAAGACCTTTGAATCCGCTGCACAGGTCTTCGGGAAAAACATCGTATCAGTCATTTTAAGCGGGATGGGAAACGATGCCGGCGCCGGGGCATCGGCAATCAAACTGGCAGGTGGAACAAGTATTATCTGCGATCAGAAAGACTGCCTTGTCTATGGCATGGCACGATCCGCCATCCAGAAAAATGCCGTAGATTCGGTGCTCCCGCTCGCAAGGATCCCGGATGCGGTGGAACGGCTTGTGGCAAAGATGGTGGAGGATGCACATGTCTGAGTTTGAGCAGTACCGGTCATTGTTTGTCGCTGAATCCCGGGAAAACCACGAAAATCTTGTAAAAAACCTTCTGGTACTGGAAAAAGGTGCCGACCAGAACGCCATTGACGAGATCTTCCGGTCGATCCATACGCTCAAAGGTTCCTCCGCATCCATGGGTTTTGCTGACATGGAACGCCTCTGTCATACGATGGAGGACGTGTTCCAGCTGATACGGAACGGCAGTACGGAGATGTCTGAAGAGCTGGAGAATATCCTCCTTTCCTGCACCGATCTTATCGAGGAGATGCTGGACGATATCGAAGCCGGCGGCGATTCCTCCTCCAAAAATCCCGACGAGCAGGTACAGGCACTGCGTGCCTGGCTGCAGCAGCACGGTGCCACTACCGGACACAGGAAAAATGAGATTCCCTCAAAGAAGGAGGAGACAAGTGCCCGGAGCAGAGTGCCAGCCTTCAGGTCTTCCTGCAACAGATGCCGGGCCGGAATTTGCGATGACCATCGTGGTTGCCCCGGACTGCATGATGAAAGATGTCCGGGCCCTCATAGCGATACAGAACCTGGAGGCACTGGGCACGATCCGGTCCATGCAGCCGTCAAAGGATGACATCGATGAAGGGAAGTTTGACGGGACGGTTCATCTCACCATCGCCAGCGATGCCGGGGAAGAGGCACTGAAAACCGCCGCTCTGGGAACCGAGATCGCTTCTGTAGACATCCAGCCGCTGGAAAAACCAGATTCCCTGTCAGCAGAACCCGGTGTGGCAAAAAAACCCGTGGAACCTGACAGGAAGCAGCCGGCGGCCACGGATAAGAACCGGGAGATAAAGAATCTCCGGGTGGATATTACCCAGCTCGATCATATCATGAACCTCGTTGAGGATCTGGTGATCAACCGGGGCCGGCTCAAGCAGATCGCAGAGGAACATAAGATAAAAGAGATGGATGAAGCGATCAGCATGGTGGACCGGTCGGTTTCCGAACTCCAGAATCTGATGATGACCATCCGTATGATCCCGCTCTCCCATATTTTCAACCGCCTTCCCCGGGTTGTCCGCGATGTCGCCCAGTACGACCACAAGGAGGTCGAGTTTATCATGGAAGGCGGGGAGACCGAGCTTGACCGGAGCGTGATGGACGGCCTCAATGATCCACTTCTCCACCTGATCAGAAACGCCGTAAACCATGGTATCGAATCCCCGGATCTCCGTGAAAAGGCGGGTAAGGCAAGAAAAGGCCTTGTCAGACTTTCAGCACACCGCGACCGGGATAATGTTATCATCGAACTGACTGACGATGGTGCCGGTATCAATGTGGAGAAAGTCAAGAAAAAAGCTGTGGAAAAAGGGTTGATCACGGAAGATGGCTGCCGCAACGCTCACGACAGATCAGGCAATCGATCTGCTCTTCCAGCCGGGCTTTTCCACCGCGGATACTATCACGGATATTTCGGGGAGAGGCGTCGGTCTCGACGTGGTGAAGCGGGCGATCGAATCGCTCAAAGGCACCATTAAAGTGGAGACGAACCCCGGTAAAGGGAGCACGTTTGAACTCCTGCTTCCCCCCACCATGGCAATCGTTGACGTGATGATTGTCCGGATCAACAAGAAGCGCCTGGCGATACCGATCAGCAGCATTGTTGAAGTGGCAAACTTCAAGAGAGGACAACAGCACCGGATCGGGAAAGGTGAAGTGACCCTGCTTCAGGGATGAAGTGCTCCAGATCCTCTGGCTTAATGAGATGGTCGGGAGCTCGGACCGGTGCGAGATCCTCATTGTCGTTCAGTACCAGAAACGGAAATGCTGTATTCCCGTCGATGCTGTTGAGGGAAAGCAGGAAGTTGTTGTAAAGCCGTTGAGCAGTTTTATCGGGACCACAAAAGGCATCAGCGGGGTAACCATCCTCGGGGATGGGGATGTGGTGCCGGTTCTTGATGTAAACACGATGCAGGAGTGATCAAACCATGAAATTATCATCAGTTCAGATGGATGCAATGCAGGAACTGGGAAACATCGGGGCGGCTCACGCTGCAACCACCCTGTCCCAGATGCTGTCAAGCCCGGTCGAGATGAGTGTACCCAAGATCAAGGTAGTGGATGTTGCCCAACTGGCAAACCATATCGGGGATGAATCCGCAGCGCTTGTGGTCTTTGAGCTTCAGGGCGAGATCCCGCACGGGGGGTACATCATCTTCTATATCTCCCGTAAATCTGCGGTCCACCTGACCAATACGATGCTGGGGCTGACCGATCCGGACCGGCCGCTCAACGAGATGGACGAGAGCGCTCTTTTAGAGGTCGGTAATATCATGGCCTCGGCATTTCTTGATGCCACTGCAGAACTCCTCGGCTTTATCATGCTCCCCTCACCCCCGGCGCTCACCATCGATATGGCGCATGCCGCCATGCAGTCACTCATTGCGCAGATGCAGGAAGAGATTGACGAGGTCATGTTGTTCTCCACCGAACTGTTCTGCGCGGAACACAAGATCGACAGTGACATCATCATGATGCCGGAGACAAGCACGCTCAAAACGTTTGTCGAACGCCTGGAAAACCTGATGAAACCCAGTTGATGCCAACGGAACCGGAATGCCTGAACCATCCTCACAGAATAAACTACCGGTCATGATTGGTATTGGTGAGTACCATGTGGGTTCCGTACCCATGATGGCAATCGGCCTTGGTTCCTGCATCGGCCTGACCATCTATGACAAAGACCGTCACATCGGCGCGATGGTGCATATCATGCTGCCCGAAAGTTCCGGGCGTACGGATCGGCCGGGAAAATACGCTGATACCGCAGTTCTCCTCCTTCTCAACAAACTGTCCGATATGGGGTGTCAAAAGGCATCACTTGTGGTAAAAATGGCCGGTGGGGCATGCATGTTTGAATATTTTGGCAATAATCTCAATATCGGGGAACGGAACGCAGAGAAAGTCCGGGCCATTCTTGCAGAGAACCACCTCCGGATCTCAGCAGAGGAAGTCGGGGGGAAAAGCGGCAGGACCGTGGCGTTCTATCCGGACGATGGCGGGAAGGTCACCGTCAGGAGCGCGGATGGCGTCGCACACGAGATCTGAACTTTTTTTGTGTCTCCTGCTGCTCTCTCCTTATACCGGTTGCAGCAGGGGCAGAGAATGCTAACGGAAACACCCGCATCTCCTGACGGTCAGCAGTATCATGGAGCGATCCACCTTTTTATTCCGGAGGCCGGGTCGATCCATTCCACGCAGGTAACCGACATTATCAACGGGCCGCATGGGGAAGTCCTCGTGGCCACAGCCTTTGGTCTTTCAACCTACAACGGGAGTCTGGAGCACACGGCATGTCAACCGGAACAATATCTCCGCCGGCCTGATGGATGACTATGTCACGGCCCTTGAGTACGACGCCATCGGTAACCTCTGGATTGGTTTTGGGAACGGGATTCAGATCTATAACGGGCACGATTACACCGTGATACAGGATCAGGAACTCTTAAAAAGCCTCCAGATCAGGTGTCTCCAGCGCTGGAATGACGATATGTGGGTTGCAACCGGGAATTCGGCGCTGAACCGGTACCACAACGGGACATGGACGTGGTTTTCTCCCTACTCACAAAACGGGCCGGGATTCTATGAGGCAGACAGTATGGCACTTGACAGTGCAACGGATACACTCCTTGTTGCCACAGACCATGAAGGGCTCTGGGAAGTGACGACATGCAAACGGCACCGCCCGTTTCGATAAAATACAGGATAAAGACGATCCTTTCGGGCTGCTCGGTCATGTACGGCGCGATGCACTCGGGGGCGTCTATTTCTTTAATGCCACGGAGGTAGCGCACTATGACGCTGCAACGGGATTTACACCGCTCATCCATCTGTCAGATCTGGGCGCCGGGGCGTCTTTTATCAGTGATGTGGCCGGGGGATCAAACGGGGCCCTCTATGTGGCAACCGATAATGGCATGTATGTATGGGAAAACGCCAGGATCACCCGCCATCTGAGTCCCTTTGACGGGTTTGGCACCTCACCGCGCATCAGGACGGTCTTTACCGACGCTGATAACCGGTTGTGGTTCTCTACACCGGATGAGGTCGGTTACTATACCGGGGATGCATCAACAGAGCCCCTTATCGCCATTGAGACCATGACCCCGACACCCACCCCGACCCGGTTCCTTTACTGGTAAACGTCTCACAAACAACACCTCTAGGAGTGGTGCCGCAACAGACAGCCACATCACCCCTTGACTGGATCTTCGCCACCCTTTCCGGGTTCTTCCCGTTCCTTCACCCATCCCGTTAAAAAAAATGCACGCATAAAGGGATTGCACCCCTTAAACGGGTTCAATAAAAAGAACCTGATAACTATTCGTCATCAGCAGCATAGTAGTAATATTCGCCACGGCTTTTCTGTTCCCGGTCAAGGAAAGAGTCTGGTTTGTTGATCCGGGCCGGCCGGTCTGGTCGCGACGGAACGTGACGTCGAGTGCCTTTAAAAACCGGTTCATCCCGTCCCGCATGGCAAAGGGACCGGCTGCGGTACCTTCGATGCCGGGCTCACCTTCAAAGACAAGTATCCGTTCGCTGATCATATCGATGAGATAGATGTCATGATCGATGACGAGGATCGCCACTGCCTTTCCTTCTGCATGGTGCTTGATGAGCCGGGTCACCTTCACGCGCTGCTCGACGTCAAGATGGGCGCTCGGCTCGTCGAGGATATAGAGATCCGCATCCCGTGAGAGGCAGGCAGCGATCGCCACCCTCTGGAGTTCTCCCCCGCTCAGGGAATCAACCGGTGACTGGAGGATGGCCTCAAGCGAGAGTGGTTCGAGGATCTCGTGCTGGTAATAGGAGGTATCAAATTTGCTGGTGCACTTGCGGAGATACAATTCGACCGAATCCGATGTTTCCGGTTTGATATATTGCGGCTTGTAGGAGATCCGGAAGCTTGGTGTCCATCGTGCCGGTATCGGGTTTCTCAACCCCGGCAAGCAGCTTCGCAAAGGTGCTCTTCCCCATACCGTTTGCCCCGATAACCCCCAGTACTTCACCGGCCTTTATCGTTCCTCCCGAGATCGTGAGCCGGAACGTATCGTATTTCTTGGTGAGGGCAGGAATTTCCACCAGATCTTCCCTTTTCGAGCCTTTTTCGTGCGCCCGCTTCTCGAAGACGACCTGCGAGTCCCGGAACCGAACATTCTCCTCTGCGAGATATCCTTCGAGGTACTGGTTGATGCCGACGCGGACGCCTTTTGGCCGGGTGATGACACCAAATACGGCCGGCTTGCCGTACCCCACATGCACCGTATCGGCAAGCATGTCGAGGATCGCAAGATCGTGCTCGACGATCACGACCGGACGGTCCATCGCGAGTTCACGGATCAGTTTGGCCGCTGAAATACGCTGGTAAATATCCAGGAACGGCGTGATTTCATCGAGGAAGTAGAGGTCGGCGTTCCGGGCGAGGCAGGCGGCAATCGCCACCCTTTGGAGTTCTCCCCCGCTCAGCGTGCTGACATGGTGGTCGAGGATTGCATCAAGTTTGAGCACGGGGATAAGTTCTGCAAGTTTGCCCCGCTCATCGGTAGTCCTGAGCAGATCGCGGATCGTCCCGGTAAAAACTTTCGGGATAAAATCGATATACTGCGGTTTGACCGCAATCTTCCTGCTCTTTTTTGAAACGGTCTGGAGGTAATCGAAGAGTTCGGTCCCGGCATACCGTTTCAGGATCTCTTCCCAGGCAACCTCGTTGTCAAAATTCCCGAGGTTGGGGCGGAGTTGCCCTGACAGAATTTTTACCGCGGTGCTTTTCCCGATACCGTTGGCACCAAGGATACCGGTGACTTTTCCCTGTACCGGGATAGGAAGCCCGTACAGTGCAAACCCGTTCTTCCCGTACCGGTGGGTGGGGTGTTCGAGTTCTTCGGGCAGACTCACGATATCGAGCGCATCGAACGGGCATTTCTTGATGCAGATACCACACCCGACGCAGAGTTCCTCTGATATGACCGCCTTGCCATCCTCACCGATGACAATGGTCTCATCACCGGTCCGGTACCCGGGGACAGTAAAGGATGCACTCAGTCCCGCACTTTTTCGCGTGGCAGCGATCCTTATGGACGATGGCTATTCTCATGGTTGTCTCTAAAAAGCAACGATTATACTGTCATCGTAGAGAGCAGGAGGGTCCAGGACATGAACCAGAACGCAAATGTCATAAATCCCTGGTAGAACCAGTCCTTTGCGCCCAGTTTTGCGGTGTCGAGATGCATCAGCATGAAGATATGCCGCTGGACAACGACCCCGGCAAGCATCAGCATGAACGCAAGAAGCCCGATATCACTTTTTACGGTTACCTGAAGGTAGTACCGACAGGATCCCAACAAATATACCCATCAGGCAGGCGATAACGGTTCTCTTTATCCGGTCTGATGTGTTCAGCCTGCTTTTCCAGTTTGGTCTTCTGTTTCCGGGAAAGGGCTGGCTGCTCTTCCACGATCACTTCTTCGGTCATCCGGCTACACCCAGTAGTCTTATTTTTTAGTGCGCAAGCCATATGTAAGTTGGTATAATCCATGGCGACTGCACAGGGAATGAGCGGGATCGATGTGAGGGCGGTGACGCATGAGTCTCTGCGTCAAGCTGCCGCTCTGGATCGACAAGGTCTACCAGTTTGAAACCCGCACTCTCGGGATCCGTTTAAACGGGGAGAGCCATGCGAAGTACCTGCTGCTCATCGAGGCCGGCCGGCGGGCGCACCTGGTGAAAAATTTCCCTGCCCCCGCCGAAAAATCCGCCGCAGTTTGCCATGCTCCTGCGTAAATATATCTCGGGTGGCAAAGTGCTTGCGATCCGGCAGCACGGGTTAGAGCGGATACTCATTTTCGATATCGGGAAAGGGGATCTCACCTACCGGCTCATCATCGAACTCTTCGATGAAGGAAACGTGATCCTGACCGATGAAGCCTACCGGATCATAAAACCACTCCGCCACCACCGGTTCAAGGACCGGGATATCGTGCCCGATGCCATCTACACGATGAGCGGCACCGACCCGACAGGATCGCCCGAAAACCTTACCGCAACCCTTGCCGGTGACGACCGGGATCTCGTGCGTGCCCTTGCGATAGCCGGGATGCTTGGCGGCACCTACGCGGAATACGTGTGCCGGACTGCCGGTATCGAAAAATCCACGCCGGCACAAAAAGCCGATCCCGGAACGGTGTTTGCCGCGATCCAGGCACTTTTTGACATGGTGCAGCACGCCGGCCAGCCGGTTGTTTCTGCCACAAGCTGCGAACCTGTCGTGCTTGCCGCAGGTTCAGAAAGCACACCGGACGACAAAAACCGGTTTTCAGGTTTTTCCGAGGCACTTGAGACATTCTACCCGATGACAAAGGCAGAGAAAGTCCGGGTCACATCAAAGCCAAAACTCTCCGAAGCGGAACGGATTCACAAGTACCAGGAAGCGGCAATAAAAAAATTTGATGAGAAAATAAAAAAGACTGAAGAGATTGTTGCCGCGATCTACGAGAACTACCAGTTCGTTGCACAGGTGATCTCCTCGCTGGATGCCGCAAGCAAACGCCTTTCCTGGCAGGAGATAGAGCACCACCTCCGGGACACTTCAACGGCTGATGCAAAACGTATCGTGACATTCTATCCGGATGACGCGGCAGTCGAGGTCGACATGGGAAAGAAGGTGAAGATCTTCGTCCACGAGAGTGTCGAGCAGAATGCCGGCCGGTACTATGACGTGATAAAAAAATTCAAAAAGAAGAAAGAAGGCGCCCTTCTTGCGATGAAGACCATCAAGCCGAAGAAAAAAAATATCCGGCACGATATTGTCCCGATGAAGAAACTCTGGTACCACCGTTCCGGTGGTTTGTTACAAGCGATGGCGTGGTGGTGCTGGGCGGCCGGGACGCATCGCAGAACGAGGAACTGGTCAAGAAGTATATGACCGGGGGCGATCTCTTTGTGCATGCCGATGTACACGGCGCAAGTGTCGTGATCGTAAAGGGCACAACGGAGAAGATGGACGAAGTGGCGCAGTTTGCCGCATCGTACTCCGGCGCGTGGCGGAGCGGACACTTTTCCGCCGATGTGTACAGTGCGCAGCCAAACCAGGTCAGCAAGACCCCGGAGTCCGGGGAATTTGTCACCCGGGGCTCGTTCATAGTCCGGGGCGAGCGCACCTATTACCGCGATGTTCCCTTAGCGGTGGGCATCGGCCTTGTGCTGGAACCGCAGGCAGCGGTAATCGGCGGACCCCCGGCCGTGATCAGGTCGCGGACAAAGACATTTGCCGAATTAAAGCCCGGCCAGTACGAGCCAAACGATGTGGCAAAGAAGGTGCTGCGTCAGCTCCGGCAGAATATCAGTCCCGATGAGGAAAAACTGCTCAAAGGGATCCTGAACACCGATACGGTTGCAGCCTTTGTCCCGCCCGGGGGTTCGGATATTTCGGGGACGCCATGAAAGCGGAGTACGGCGAACTTAAGGATAATTCAGGCGAAATACGGCTCCTGCCGGAGAGTATTGACGATCTCTGGCACCTCCAGCACCTTATCGAACCCGGGGACCTGGTGTTTGCGACAACGTTCCGGAGCGTCGAATCAGCGACCGATAAGATCCGTCCCGAAAAGGTGGAGAAACGGCCGGTACGGCTGGGGATCCGGGTGGAAAAAGTGGAGTTCTCCGAGCACGGGGTGAGGCTCCGGATCACAGGGATGATCGAGTCCGGCGTGGATACCGGTGCATACCACACGATCAATGTCGAGACCGGTTATGAAATATCGGTCATCCGCCAGTGGCGGCCGGTCGATCTCGAACGGATTTCCCGGGCAGTAAAATCATCGGTCTTTGGCGTGATCCACATCCTGACCATCGAAGAGGGAGAGGCCGAGCTCTTCCGGCTCCGGCAGTACGGCCCCGAGAGCGCAGTCACCATCACGGCAGGGAGTGGCAAAGGCGGAGAGACCGATACCCGGACCGGTTTTTTTGATGCCGTGCTCAAAATTATCGCGGAGATCTCCGGGCCGCTTATCATTGCAGGCCCCGGCTTTGTCAAAGACGATTTTGTCAGATATGCCAGGAACAAAAACAGCGCTCCCGCCGGGCGGGCAATTGTGGTTGAGACCCGGAGGATCGGGAAAGGGGCGGTGCAGGACGTTATCGGTACGGGAACACTCGAAAAACTGATTGGCGACATCCAGCTCTCCCGCGAGGTAAAACTGATGGACGAGGTGCTCCTCCGGATTTCCCGGGACGGGGCGGTTGCCTACGGGAAACAACAGGTGGCGTCAGCGATCGAGTACGGCGCTGTTGATGAAGTGCTGCTTGCCGATACCCAGCTCCGGGATAAAGAGATTATGCAGCTCGTTGAGTCGGCTGAAAGGATGCAGGCAACGATCGTCGTCCTCTCGACAGAGTTTGAACCCGGTGAGCGCCTCGAGGCACTGGGCGGGATTGCCGCCCTGCTCCGGTATAAACTGGCGTGCTGATTTTATTCTGTTCTGATTGCGCCTGGTTCATTTCCTGCAGGCCCCTGTCATCCTGCACGGTATTCCGGTAGTGTCGTAAACTCTGCCACACTTACAAAAAAGCGGCAGATTCGTACATTGCCCGACAAAAAATCCGGTAAAAATAATTTTATCGCAATTTTCTTGTGTCAGTTACTTATCCGAATTACGGATAATTATCCGTAATTCGGATGTACATCCAACAAGTTTTCATTTGTGCAGACGTGAATTTTTTAGAATTTTTTTTTACAAAAAAAAACTGAATGTCATTATACCCATTGAGTCGTGCGGGCGTTTTCCGTCAAGTTTAAAAAAAAAATCAATTTCCATGAGATCTCCGGAAAAAATGGGGGGTTCGCCCCATTTGATCGATCTGCTTAACTGACTGTGAACCCGCTGGACAGGGTTCCGGTACTCCCGTCAGGATTCGTAATAATCACATTATAGGTCCCAGCAGGTACCCCACTGAAATTGTGCCGATATTCTCGGTATTAGAATTTAATTGAGGATTGGTAACGGTAATATTAGCCCCGGAAACCGTATTTGAAAGCGTGACCGTTAATCCCGACTGGAGGGTTGTACGCTGGTATCAATGGTAAGTCTCCCTGACCATGTTGTCAGACCCATCCCGGTAGCCAGCGGAGAAGCAGCGACACTCGAAATTGTGATCGACCCGGTTGAAGCGGACGTTGTTGTCGTTGTTGTCACCGAAGATGTGGATCCATGAACAATGAACTCATTGGCATAGGAGACAAACTGCCCGTCCGGGTTGGTAACCACAACATCCCACGATCCGGTCGCGGCAGTCGAGGGGATAACAAAGGTACAGGTCAGACTCGGACGCGACTCACCCATGCCACACTTGTCGCATTGATGGTGCTTCCCGAATGCAGCCAGCTGAACCGTCGCTCCGGACTGGAAATTACTTCCCTGACAGATCGGTAATGGCGACCGATGTCCCGGCAGTATCCCTCACTGGGAACAATATCCTTGAACGAGGGTTTTCCGGCAGCGGTCGTTGTCGTTGTTGCGGCAGTGGTGGTGGTCACCGCGGTAACAACGGTTGTTGACACCACCAGGGTCGGCGCCGCTGTGGGTATCGATGAAACAGTCACATGAGTAACTTTTACCGGGTACACTTTTTCCATAGTCGAACGCGGTGACGTGTCCGTGTCCGAATTTGTACGGTATCCCCAGGACCCGTCAGTGTTTTTGTGGACATATGCCCGGGTGTACAGAGTCTGTCGAAGAATCGTAACTGATAATCAGCCAGGCGGCCGTGGTGCTGGCAGATGAGCTCCATACAATATCCCCTGCAGTGTACAGCGGCGCTGTGGTTGTCGCAGTGGTAACGGCACTTGTTGTAGTAGTTGCAGTCGAGCCTGAACTACTGGAACAGCCCATCATGGTCACGCACAGGACAAGAAAAATACTCAGGATAACGAAAATTCTGGCGGGATTTTTCATATACTACAGTTATTCTGCAGGATATTAAAAATTGTTTAACAGGACGGGAGAATATCCCGGCTGCGCCAGCTCATTACCACGTAAAACAACCCTGAACCACTGGTCTGGTCCAACCAAAAAAACGCTAAAAAAATACGGTAATTTTCTGATAAACCGGATTATGCTTCCTTCTTCTCCGGTTTCTTGTAGGTCTCGACAAGCGTGATCTCGGAGATGCCGTTCACGAGTTCGAAACCTTCATGGAGGATCCGGCCATGCCACAGGAGCCAGCGCCGGTCATAGTTGATCCCGGGCGGGAGGGTGACCGTTGCCTTCCGTCATCAAGGGCAACTTCCATATCCTTTCCGGCATAGAGCCGGATAAGACCCTTGAACTGTTCCAGGGGATCCGTTACGATCTCGTCGATCTTGTAATGGTACGTCAGCGTCTGGCCGGCGAGGGGTTGGTTGAAATCGACGATGACCTTGGAACCGATGACATCGACGACCGTACCTTCTCCGTGTTCCTCGACATTAATCCGCATTCCCCGGGTCGGCTTGTCCTTGAACTTGTTCTTCGGATACGACTGGACTTTTTTTAAGTCGCGCTCGCCAAAGGCCTTTTCCGGCGGAACGGTCACATCGGCTTCGGTGCCGACATCCTTCCCGACGAGTTCCTCATCAAGGCCGGCGATAACGTGCTTCTGCCCGACGCAGATGGTAACCGGACCGTAGATGGCGGTCGTGCTGTGGATATCCGCGGCCTTTGCCGCCTCTTCCTCGGTAGTGTCAAAAACCATGCCGTTTGCGCTGCCAGTATAACTGAGTTTAACAAAATCTCCTTCTTTTATTGCCATACATCACCTGACTATATTAAATCGCAACAGGGACAGATAAAAGTGTGGCACGACAATGCTCGAAATAGAACTCAAAGTACGGGTGGATTCCCTCGATCCCATCCGGCAGAACCTGAATGCCCGGCACGCCGAATTCCAGGGAAAACAGCATGAACACGATATCTATTACAACGCCCCGCACCGCGACTTCGGGACAACGGACGAAGCCCTGAGGGTACGGTACACGGACGGCCCTGCCCTTGTCACCTACAAGGGAAAGAAACTCCGCGAGTACGGGCTCAAGGCACGCGAAGAACTCAACACGTCGGTTGAATCCGGCGAGGTTTTCGAACAGATCCTTTCCCGGCTCGGGTTTACAAAGACCGCCGAAGTGAACAAATGGCGGGAGAACTTCCGTCTCGAAAATGCCTCGTTTGCGCTGGATCTCGTTGATGGTCTCGGGACCTTTGTCGAGATCGAGATCATGACGGAAAACAACGGTGCAGATGCCACCGCACAGATTCAGAAGTTTGCAAAAGAGATGGGAATTAATGGCGAGCCGATCCTCGCCTCCTATCTCGAACTGCTCCTTTCTACACGGTGAGGAGTTCGACTTTAATGTCTTTTGCCTCGGTACCGAAGTGGAGCATGGCACAGTAGCCATCCATCGCGGCACCGGGGTTCACGATTTTTACACCGTCAACATCCATGACGCCACGCTGCTCGTGGATATGGGCGCAGCAGACCAGATCGAAGTCCTTGATGTGGCGGCGGATGCTCTGGCTGCCCACGTGTTCGCCTTTTATGCAGATCGAGCGTCTCATACGGCGGTGCATGGGAGATGAGGACGTTATGAACCGTCTTTTCCATCTTTGCCGTTGCATCGTGGAGCAGATCATCGATCTGCTTGTCGGTCAGCTCAAACGGCGTATTGAACGGCGTTGGGTTGGAGCCACCGACGCCCACGAGCGTCATTTTCCCCAGGTTCATCTGAGCGCCATGGAGGCAGACTGCGTCAGAGTGTTCAAGCGTATCGAGGATCTCTCGGGGGTCACAGTTGCCCGGTACCGCAAAACAGGGTACGTCAATGCGCGAAAGCACATCGTCAACAGTGTCCACCGGACCCATATTGGTGATATCGCCGGCAATAAATACAGCTTCCGGATTCAATTCCAGAAATGAATCAATTTTACCGAATTGACCATGGAGATCTGCTATCAAAAGCACATCTTTCATGGTATATCATTTCAAACGGGGTCTAAAAAACCTTATCTCAGGCTCGTTCCACGAACCGGTCAGTTTTCCTCCGAGAGCGAGATCGCCGCAGGTCTTCTCGGTCTCTGGCAGGAGCGACCGCGCACGGGTTCCGGCAAGCGGCGTACCGGGAAGCGGGATGAACCGGTGGACGTGGACTTTTCCGATTCTGGCAATTTCCTGTATGGCGGCAACGGTCTCCCGCTGGTCATGGTCGGTCTCGAACGGGAACCCGACAATGAAATCGACGATCGGGGTGATCCCGGCATCATGGCAGAGTTCTGCTGCCCGTATCGCATCCGCGATCGTGTGTCCCCGGTGCAGCCGGGAGAGGATGGCATCGCTTCCCGACTGGGCACCGAAATGCAGTTTCGTGTTCGTGCAGTAATCCGAGATCAGGGCAAGTGACTCTTCGCAGATAAATTCCGGCCTGACTTCACTGGGAAACGTCCCGAAAAAGATCTGGTGGGAGCATTTTCGTAAGAGGTGGCCAATTTTATCGAACCGGGGATGGATCCCATCCGAACCATAGGCAAACGCATTGGGGGTGACAAAGCGTGCCTGGCCGTACCGGTTTGCGTACCGGGCAATCTCATCTATCGACCGGTGCCGCATGCAGTGCCCGAACATCTGCGGTGTCTGGCAGTAACCGCAGGCATACGGGCAGCCGCGGGAGATCTCCACGTATCCCTGTACCTCGGAAAACGGCGGGTAACCATCGAGCCGGACGCTGCTTTTTGCCGGCTCGTACCAGTCCCGGGTCGCGACAGCCGGGGATATGCCCGTCCCTTCCGGCTTCGAGCTCTGATAGCAGGAGCGGAAGCGTGTATTCCCCCTCTCCCACGACAACGTAATCGGCATACGCGGCAACCTCCTGCCAGCAGGCCGTTGCATGCGGCCCTCCGACAACCGTGATACACCCCGCCTCCGCAATCTCGTCGCGGTACCGGGGTTCGCTGATCGAATTCAGGGAATAACAGGTGATATCGGGTTCAGGCTTTAAGACCGGGCGAAGGTGCCAGCCGGATTTTTCGCATGCAGCGAGCAGGACCGCACATGAATTACGTGCTGCGGGGATCTCCCGCCAGTTCACCCGCATGGTGCGTACCAGTCCGCATGACTCCTAAAAAAAGGATGTCCCGGTTATGCACCGGTTCCGCTTCGCGAGCGGTATACCCGGAGGACATCGGCTACGTTGTAGGTTATACCGTTGTTCATCGTGATCGCGACCTGAACACGGTCAGCCTGGCCTGACAAGGATCCGCTGCCGCGTGTCCCGTCGAGAGTAATGGTGTCACCTTCATCTGACCCGAGCGTTTCGGTCTGGGTTGATCCATCGGCCCGGGTCATGGTGACGGTAATCGTATGGACATTGTTCTGTCCCTGACCCCCATCGAATGTCACGGGAATATTACCGAGGTAATCTTTCTCCCCGACCGTGACCGTCACCGCAATATTCGTGGGCATCACCTCGGTGGGGCCCGTGGTGAGGCTGGAAGAAGCGGTCGTGCCTGATGACGAGGACGTTTTCCCGATGTGGCGTTGCGGACTGCGAACTGGTGCAGCCGGCGACAGCAACCGCACCACAGATGAGAAATATAACCACAAGGAATGCACTGGCTCTCATACCAGAGCATGGGGGGTCGCTTTATTTGTTCGTTGCGATCTTTTTACACGGTTGGATTGGGCATAACCAGAGACACCCGCACCAGACCCATAAAACCAGAAAAAATGTTATGGGAATCCCTGCTTCAGGGCATCGTGGGAGGCACATGGGGTCAGCCATAGCCCCTTTTTATTACCAACCCGCCGCCGGGGCATCCCTTCAGGAGCGGCAGCACTCAGCAGTACATGCGAGCGGGTGATGCTCTTCCCATCTTACTGAAGAGATCCCTCGTATTCCATCGTCCCGCGATCGCCATCAACGGTGACGCGTGTCCCGTTCATGAGCCGGCCAAGCGGGATATCCGGGCGGTCGATCATGGGGATATTCCCGATAATCGCCCCGGTGGCAATGATGGGTTCCGCCTCGGTATTCACGATAGCAGCCGGGGCGTGGCTGTTCCGGGAAAGGGCGTAGAGCACATACGATCCGACGGTCGAACCCTTGCCGTAGGGAAACGCGAGCACGGTCCCGGCCACAGAAGTCCCTTCAAGCGGGTGGCCTTTCTCCACAATAACCCCTGTTTCGGGATCGACCCCGGAAAGAAACGATATCGGTACCGGGCTGACGAGCAGTTTTCCCGTCCCCCTGCCCCTTGAGATGCTGCGACCGGTAATGAGCAAAATCACACCACATAAATGGTTGAAGATGCAGATATATGAGTAATATGGAAGAGACCTCGGTCGATAACGCGGCCCCTCAGAACGAACTCAAATACCAGATCCAGTTAAACGAGCTTGAGGCGGCGCTCCTTGAACAGAAGGTCAGAGCCGAAGATCTCCAGAAAGAAAATGCGCAGCTCGAAACGCGAGAACAACCAGCTCAAGCGCATGCCGCTCTTTGTTGCGGTAGTCATCGATATTCTGGAGAACAACGAGATCTATCTCCGCCAGCAGGGGAACAACCAGGAGTACCTCACCCATGCATCCGATGAAATCCGACCGCTGATAAAACCCGGCACCAAAGTTGCCGTCAACAACGCGCTCTCGATCGTCAAGGTGATCGGGAACGTGTACGATTCCCGTGTCCGGGTAATGGAACTCGAAGAGTCGCCGGAGATCTCCTATGCGCAGATCGGCGGCCTCACCGATGAGATCAAGGAAGTGCGGGAAGCAGTCGATACCCGCTCACAAAACCCGAGATCTTCCGGCGTATCGGTGTCGAGCCCCCGAAGGGCATCCTGCTCTACGGCTCGCCAGGGACGGGAAAGACCCTGATCGCAAAGGCGGTCGCACACGAGGCAAAGGCCACCTTTATCCGCATGTCGGGAAGCGAACTTGTGCACAAGTTTATCGGTGAAGGGGCCGGGCTTGTCCGCGAACTCTTCACGCTCGCCCGCGAGCGGGCACCGGCGATCGTCTTTATCGATGAGATCGATGCGGTCGGCAGCATGCGGACAAACGATGGGACGAGCGGCAGTGCCGAGGTCCAGCGCACGCTCATGCAGATCCCTTGCGGAGATGGACGGCTTTGACAACCGGGGGGATATCCGGATCATGGCAGCGACAAACCGGGTGGACATGCTCGACCCGGCTCTCCTGCGGCCCGGCAGGTTCGACCGGTTGATCAAGATCCCGCTGCCCGACCAGACTGCACGACTGGAGATCTTAAAGATCCACACAAAAAAGATGCACCTGTCCGGTGTGAACCTTGAGGTCATTGCGACCATGACCGATGCCGCCACCGGGGCAGAACTCCAGGCCATCTGCCGGGAAGCGGGCATGATGGCGGTGCGCCGGGACGCACCCTCAGTGGAAATGCCGGACTTCCTCGGTGCCGTTCACAAGGTCAAGGCTGACACGATAACCGATACCCGGATGTATACCTGACCTAGAGGAACAGGGGCGGTCGGCAGGAACACGGAGCGCCCGGATGAAAATTCTGTTGATCCAGCGGGAAGGCATCGATCTCCACCACACCTTTTTCTCATCAGAGACAAGCCGTCTGGCACTCCGTTTTTACCACCCGAAAAAGATCCCCTGTGGCGTGTATATCACGGTCGCCACGCTCGGGAGCGCCCTCTCGCTCGTATCGGAAATGCGCTGGTATATCCGCCGCTATGTAAGAGAGACACTGTTTGAAGTGGAAACGGGGATCTTCTGCACCCAGACCCTTGCACAGGATGTCTACTACGAGCGGACTGCAATCCTCGGAAAAACGTGGGCATTCCGCCGTCTCTACGGTTTTTCCCATGGCAGACTGGCCCGCCAGATCGTGATGTCGCCGGGTTCGGCACGAGAGGACTATGCCCGTGACCTTGCCGGTACCGATACCACCATCGAAGTCTGGTGCACGGAAGATGAGGTCGAGGACATCGGGGAGCCGATCCCCCTTGAAGATGCAGGGGAAATCCCAGATCCGAGGGACAGACGGGAACGAATAACCGGTGATCCGGGGGAAGTACCCGACTGATTTTAGTTGAGTAACACGATCAAGGAGAATCACGATTCGTCGTTAAAAAAAAGGTGAGGCCGGGATGTCGCCGGTCACTGCATTTTTGTGAGGTTGTCCAGTTTTATCGTGAATGTCAGGTTCTCACCGGCAAGACGGTTGTTGGCATCCCAGGTTATGGTCGTCGGCGTGACATTGAGGATTTTTATGGTGCTGTAAGTGTTGGTGATCTTGTCGTGGACAGTATAGTGTTGACCTACGACAAAGGTGGTGTTTGCGAGAGGCCCGGTACGGTTGAGGGTCTGGATAAGTCCCGGGTCATACGCCCCGTAGGCATCGGTATAGGGAATGGTCACCGTTTTGACCTGGTTTTTCGACATGCCGGTCACTGCCTTTTCAAACCCGGCAATGACACTCTTGTTGCCCAGCGTAAATTCGAGCGGCGTGCCGTTCATGTTTGAGTCAAACACGGTGCCGTTGTCGAACGCCACGGTGTAATAGACAGATACCCGGTCGCCGGTCGTCGCCACCTGCGGCGTGAGGAAAACAAATGCACATGCCGCAGCAACGATGATGATTGCTGCCACGCCCACGGTGATCAGCAGGTTCTTTCGTCTCTCACGCTTCTCCCGTGTCTCCTGCTCCGGAACCGCATCCTTTGATTCAGGGGTTTCATCTTTTGCATCCGCAGAGGTTTTCTCCGGGGCATCCGTGATTCTCCGCCACAGGTCCGGTCTTCTCTTCCGGGGTAGTCGGGGTATCATCTGATGTCATTGGATCGCTCATACTGTTCCACTCCGTTTACATCCTGATTCCTATATTTTGGCGTTGCAGGGAAAAATAGTTCGCGGTCACCGGAGATGGCAACCGCTGCCTGGAATGTCGCACGCCCCCGACCGACTCCTCCTCAACCGGGCTACCTGCATACGGGGCCATGCAGGACGATTGTTAAAAAACAGGGAGTGATACCACTCGTCGTAACGATTCCACCGGTCGCACGAACGGTCTTTTCGTGGTTCCCCGGAATCTTATGCAAACATCCTGCCTTCCACATCGGAGAGCGAGCGGTTGAAATCGAGACGGACTTTTTCGATCGCAGAAAGGAAATCCTCGCGGGTAATCGAGGCCCTCTCGTTCCTGATGGCATACATCCCGGCCTCCATGCAGATTGCCCGGAGATCGGCACCATTCTTTCCCTCGGTCAGGTTTGCAATCTCCGACAGGATGACCGTATCGTCTGTCGCAAGGGACCGGGTGTGTACCTTTAAGATTGAAAGCCGGCCCTCTTCGTTCGGCAGCGGGATCTCAATGATCCGGTCGAACCTGCCGGGCCTGAGAAGTGCTTTGTCGAGAATATCGATCCGGTTTGTGGCCCCGATGATCTTCACATCGCCCCGGTTCTCAAAGCCATCCATGCCGGCCAGGAGCTGCATGAGGGTGCGCTGCACCTCGCGATCGCCCGACGTATTCGCCTCGGTCCGGGAGGCTCCCACGGCATCGATCTCATCGATGAAGATAATGGTCGGTGCTTTCTTCTTTGCAAGGTCGAAGAGCTCGCGGACGAGACGGGCACCTTCGCCGATATATTTCTGGACGAGTTCGCTCCCGACCACCCGCATGAAATGGGCGTTTGTCTCGTGGGCGACCGCTTTTGCAAGCAGGGTCTTTCCGTCCCGGGCGGTCCGTAGAGCAGCACACCCTTCGGAGGTTCGATCCCGATACGGGTGAAGAGCTCGGGGCGTTTCAACGGGAGTTCGACTGCTTCGCGGATCTCGTTTATCTGGTCGTTTAGGCCCCCGATATCCGAATAACTCTCCTCTGGAGAGTCCACGAGTTCCATACCGTAGACCTGTGCATCGAAACTGCTCGGCAGCAGTTCGACGATGGCGAGTGACTGCTGGTTGAGCGTGCAGCGGGCCCCGGCCTTTAAGTCCTCCGGGTTGATGCTCGGCGAACTCCGCACGAGAAACCTCGGCCCGGCGCTGCTCCGGACAATGACCCGGGTGGCATCGACAACATCGACAATGGTCCCGATGATAAGCGGGGGGCTCCTGAGCTGTTCGCTCTCGCTCTTGAGTTTCCTGACCTCACGCTCGTACCGGATCTTCTGGGTCTCGATATAGCGCTTGTCTGCCTCGACCTGGCGGAGCTGCTCCCGGAGTTCAAGGTTGCGTGACTCGAGATTACTGACCCGATCGAGCATCTGGGTTTCGAGTTCATGCTTGTCACCCTCGATCTGCTGGAGCTGATCACGCAGCTGCTCGCTGAGCGTGCGGTACAGCCTGCATAGTTCTTCCGGGCTCTGCGGTTCGGCTGTATCGTGGAGAATGTCGGCCACGGGGGTTCCTCAAATAGGTATATAGGGAAATCTGCATATAAAGTGTTTGTGAGATTATGCAGTGCGAAATGTGTGGAGAAACGATTCGCGGCATCCCTAAACTGATCCGTGTGGAAGGGGCAGAACTTCAGGTCTGCGCCAAGTGCGGGAAGTTCGGTACCGAGGTGCAGCAGGCCCGGCGTACGGATCTGCAGCGACCGGCTGCCCGGCCCGCCCAGGGGGCCCGGGCTCCGCCGATGACGGTTCCCGCACAGCGGAAACGGGATATGTTCGACTATATGGAAGGCGATATCGTCGAGGATTATGCAGAAAGGGTCAGGAACGCCCGTATGGAAAAAGGGCTCTCCCAGAAAGACCTTGCCCTGCAGATGATGGTGAGGGAACTGCTCATCAAAAAGATCGAGAAAGGTGAACTGATCCCGGAAGAGGAGGTCAGGAAGAAACTCGAAAAGGTCCTCGGCATCAAGCTCGTCGATATCCTCACGAACGATGCAGAGAAGAAGACCCAGGCGAAGATCACCCAGACGCTGGGCGACCTGACCGTTATCCGGAAAGCAAAGAAATAACGGCGGGTATTTCTCCGCACTTTTTTTAATCAGGATCGCACGCCAAAGAGGTGAGAATGCATCCTCTGCCCGGCCACGTGGAGAACAGAGGAGGAGGGCCGGTTTTTTATAATTCCCCGCGATACCCTGTTCGCCTGTTTTCCCCCGGTCCGTTTTAATCCTCATAACAACCAGTTCTTCCTCCTGTCGGGAATCGTTCATCGTATCCGATCGAACGTGCCGATGCCAAAGTTATTCAACATCGAACGAAGAATTCAGATTAGAAGTTACACTCCCGCATGATCTCCATTTTATATGTTGACGATGAGCCCGGCCTGCTTGAGATCGGCAAACTGTTCCTTGAGCGGAGCGGGGAGTATAATGTTGATATCATCACGTCTGCCCCGGATGCACTCATACTGATGGAGACAAAAGCCTACGATGCCATTATCTCCGATTACCAGATGCCCGGCATGGATGGCATCGAATTTTTAAAGGAGGTACGAAACTTCAGGGAATACGATCCCGTTCATCCTTTTTACCGGCAGGGGACGTGAAGAGATCGTCATCCAGGCCTTAAACGAGGGGGCCGATTTTTATCTCCAGAAAGGCGGGGAACCCCTGTCGCAGTTTGCCGAGCTTGCACACCAGACCCGCCTCGCGGTCCAGCAGAGAAGGGCAGAGGCGAGCATCCGTGCCCTTGAGCGACGTGAAGCGGATATCCTCAACTTCCTGCCGGACGCGACCTTTGCCATTGACAGGACGGGGAAAATACTCGCGTGGAACCAGGCGATGGAAGCATTAACCGGCGTTAAATTTTCGGAGATCGCCGAAAAAGACAATTATGAATATGCTCTCCGGTTGTATAACGAACGCCGCCCGATTCTCATCGACCTCATTCTTGTTCCCGATGAAAAGATCGAAAAAGGCCGATACCTCTATACCATCCGCGAAAACGAGATGCTGACTGCCGAATCTGAGTTTAAAAAGCCGGACGGGACCCAGGTCCATCTCTGGGGAAAGGCCAGCCTGCTTTTTGACCAGAACGGGAACATTGCCGGTGCAATCGAGTCCATCCGGGACATCACCGAACGCAAGAAATCAGAGACAGAGCTCCGTGCCGCATACGAGCAGATCAACGCTGCCGAAGAAGAACTGCGCACTCAGTAATAACGAGCTGGCATTAAGTGAACAGCAGATCCGGGAGAGCGAGGAAAATTTCCAGTCGCTGGTTGAGAGTGCACCTGATGCCATTTACATCTCCATCGGGGAAAAATTTGCGTATGTCAATCCTGCCATGGTCCGGCTGATGGGAGCGACATCTGCTGATCAGCTGCTCGGCATGTCGCTCTATGACCGGATTCATCCGTCATTCCACGAACAAATCCATAAACGTGCCCGGATTGTAGTGAATCAGAGTAAACCGGTCGGGCTCCAGGAAACGGTGTACCTGAAAATGGATGGTACTCCTGTAGAGATCGAATCGGCTGTCGCGACCTTCCGGTACCACAATCACTTTGCCGGCCTTGTCATTCTTCGCGATATCTCCCGCCGAAAGCAGGCCGAAAAAATGCTGCGGGAGAGCGAGGAGCGGTACCGCCGGATTGTCGAGACCGCGAATGAAGGTATCCTCGAGATGGATGAAACGTTCAACATGGTCTATGTCAACCGGCGAATGGCAGATATGCTTGGCTACACCCAGGAAGAGGCGATTGGCGGGAACATTCATTCGTTTATTGCAGCAGAGGATATACCCGATAATATCCCCCGGTTAAAAGACCGCAGGGAGGGGAAAAGCGACCGGTTTGAGCGCCGCTTTGTTACCAAAGATAAGAGGATCCGGTGGATGCAGGTATCTGCGACCCCCCTTATGGATCCTGACGGCACGTTCCGGGGTTCCTTTGCAATGTGTTCCGACATTACGGATCGTAAAGCAGCGGAAGAAGAGATTGCCCGCAAGAACGAGGACATTCATGCAGCATACGAGCAGCTCACCGCAACCGAGGAAAAGTCTCAGGCAGAATTATGATGAACTGGTAAAAAGCCAAGAACTGCTTAAAGCAAGCGAAATGAAATACCGGAACGTAATCGAGGACCAGACCGAATTTATCTCCCGGTTCTTACCGGATGGCACGCATGTCTTTGCGAACGAGGCCTACTGCCGGTATTTCGGCATGAAACGTGACGAAATCATCGGGCACCGGTTCCGGCCAAAGATCCCGGTCGAAGACAAGGAGCGATTAAGAGTGTTCTTTGTATCCCTGTCCCCGGACCACCCGACCGATACCATTGAAAACCGGATTATCATGCCGGATGGCACACTCCGGTGGCAGCGGTGGAGCGATCGTGCGATCTTCGATCCGTCCGGAACGGTCACTGAATACCAGGCAGTAGGCCGGGATATCACCGAAGAAAAGGCAACCAAAGCAGCATTAGAGAGAAGCGAAATACGGTTCCGCGAGCAGTACCAGAACAACCCGCTCGCCATTTTCACCTGGCAGCACCGGGATGGTGACTTCATCCTTATCGATTTCAACAAGGCAGCAGAAGCCCTCACCAGCGGCCGGGCAGGTACTTACCTCGGAAGACATGCATCCGATCTCTATGCAGCCCGGCCGGAACTTATATCTCGAAATCGTGCACTGTTTCTCCGGACAGACGGTGATTTTCAAGGATGGCATATCGAAGCATTTTCTGCCAGGACGGCACATCCATACCACTGCTGCCTTCGTCCCCCCGGATCTTGTCATGGTCCACATGGAGGACATCACTGAAAAGACGCAAGCGGAGGAGGCACTTGCCGATAACCGGCGGATGCTTGACACCCTTATGCATAACCTGGCGGGCATGGTCTACCGGTGCTGTAATGATCCGGACTGGACCATGGAATTCGTGAGCGGGGGGTGTAAGGATCTTACCGGGTATGATCCCGGGGATCTGATCAACAATCGCGTCGTGTCGTATGGATCCCTCATTGTCCTGGAAGAACCGGCAGCACGTACAGGACGAAGTCCAGAAAGGTATTGAGGAACGGCGCTCGTTCCAGATGGAGTACAGGATCACCGACAAGACCGGCCGGATCCGGTGGGTATGGGAGCAGGGACGGGGGATCTTCAATGCCAACAACGAACTTGTCGCTCTTGAAGGATACATCACCGATAACAGCGAGCACAAGCAGGCGGCAGAGGCGCTCCGCCAGGCAAACAGGAACCTCAACCTCCTCTATGGCATCACACGGCATGACATCAACAACCAGCTCCTGGCGTTGGATGGTTTTATCGAATTACTCCACGAAAAAGCACCGGATCCGGCGCTCGATTACTATTTTGGCTGGATTACGCAATCGATAGCCCGTATTTCCGCCATGATCCAGTTCACCAAGGAATACGAGACGATCGGGATTGCCGCTCCCGCATGGCAGGACGCCCGCACCGTTGTGGACACTGCCGCACACGAGGCTCCGCTCGGCAAGGTACGGGTGCAAAACGAGATCCCTGCCGGTTTGGAACTGTTCGCCGACCCGCTTGTCGTCAGAGTCGTTTACAACATTATGGAAAATGCCGTGCGGTATGGTGGCAGGATCACAACGATCCGGTTCTTCCTGGAAGACCGGAACGGAGACCATATCATCGTGTGCGAGGATAACGGACTGGGCATCCCCCATGCGGAGAAGGAGAAGATTTTCAAGCGGGGGTTCGGGAAGAACACCGGTCTCGGGCTCTTCCTGGCCCGGGAAATCCTTTCAATCACCGGTATCTCCATTGCGGAAACCGGCGAACCGGGGAACGGTGCACGCTTTGAGCTGATCATACCTCATGGTGCATTCCGGCGTTCGGATGTGCCGTGAGATCCGGGGATTCCAACGGAGAGGGCCGGTTTTCCCCTTCATTAAAGACCCACTTACTCATCACCCTGCCTGAACCTGTTTAGTCTGGATATATATCCGAATACTTTCCATGATCATTTGCCTGGATTCGCATGAAGATCGTCTGCACATTCTGTAATACAACAATACAGGCCGGTACATCACCGGATGAACCGGTCAGCCACGGTATCTGTGGGTCCTGTTACAACCAGATCCTGAGCCGGTACGGGTTCAATATCCGGAAATTCCTCAATATGCTTGATGCCCCGGTCTTTCTGGTGGATAGTGATGTCAATATCCTTGCGGCAAATACCCTCGCGATTGCAATAACGAAAAAACCCGTTGCAGAGGTCAGGGGAGCCATCTGCGGAAAAGTGCTGGAATGCATCAACGCTTACCTTCCCGAAGGATGCGGAAAAACTGCGTTCTGTCCCGACTGTACGATCAGGGCGTCTGTCAACGAGACCTATAAAACCGGACTGCCGGTAACCCGTCGCCCGGCAGTTGTCAGCCGCAAGATCAGGGACACGCCCGAAGAACTTCACTTTTTTGTGTCCACGCAAAAAGACGGAGCCGTTGTGCTGCTCCGTCTTGAGCCGGAAAAAGCGGTCTGAAAACCGAAGTGGTTCACCGGTGTTTACCGGTTATTTTTTTACGATAAGCGTATGCGCATCCTTGTCGACTTTGTAGGATTTCGGGCGCTCGAGCAGGTCGAGTGCATTGATCTTCATATCGATGAGTTCGGAGTAATTGAACGACTCATACGTCTTCTCGCCTTTCTCTTCCCAGAAAACGACAATCCCGTTCTCCATCTTTTTGCTGCTGACAACATCGTGCATATAGTTCGATCCGGAACGGGAGGTAATGAATGTTCCTGCCTGTCCGAAACCGGGGGAACGGCCCGGTTCCCTTCCCGGGTGGCGATGATGCCCGACAACATCCGTCTGTGCTCCCCCACGTTTGGCCGCTATGCAGTAACGGGACCCGGTTCAACCTGATCCGGCTTTTTTTGCCAGTTCACGGAG
>CAWBMY010000016.1:0-23219 GCA_963790005.1 uncultured Methanoregulaceae archaeon | reverse complement strand
CAAGCCAACCTCCGCTGTCTTTGAGGCAAACGATCCTGCGCAGGAACTGATCGGCCGGATTGTGAAGGCACGCGGCGTGCCGGAGACGGAAGTGGTCGCCGGGATGAACAAAATCATAAAGGAACAGTTCGACGGGAACCTGCTTCCCCCGGCGGCGCTTGTCCTGCTTGCAAAGCAATACCGGGTGCCGTACGAGGACTTGCGCGACGCCCTGACTGCCGCGTTAAAAAAAGAGTAACCGCCGCGCCTTTTGTCCTTTTAGTCTTTTTCCGGGCCATCTTCGCCAGTTTTCTCCTGTCAGCCCCGGATTTGCTCTAAAAAACCATATTAAACCCAACGTGGTACAGGTATATATGCGAACACATATTCATGGGGGCAGGCGCAGATCGCCCGAGATCCCGTGGCTTCTGGTTGCCACGGTGGTTGGTATTATTGTGGTCGTGGTCGTTGCACTCTTCTTCTTTGCCGGTCTGGGTGGATCGTCCGCAGGGCACACCTCATCCGGGAAGTACGGCAGCGCAAACGACTACCAGTGCTAGCGACCTCCTCCGGTTCATCGGCCTCAACAACGTCTGCTGTTGTTGTTGCCACGACAACACCGGTGACTATCCCGGTTACAGGCGTCTATGTCAAGGTCGACTATCTCGGCGGATTCACCGGTACCGTATACGCACAAATGGCCAGACCACAAAGGAAGCGGACTCGGGAGCACAGGATGTACCAGGTGGCCAATGCCACCGGCACGGTAACAGCGGTCTTCCAGAAAAATGACAATACCGCCACCCATCCGCTGACCGTGAGTATCTACAAGAACGGCAGCCAGCTCGCATCCAACAGCACGAGCGCATCCTACGGAAAGGTTATGGTTACGTCCAGCGTGTAACCTGTCCGGCGGGAATCCTTTTTTTCTCGTGTCGTTCTTCGCGGGAACATTTGATCGGTGATATTCTCTTCTCGACAGGATTGCGTCATTAAAAAAACACGATTACGATTGTTCCGGGAAATTTTCCCGCCACTCCTCGTATCCCGGCTGAAAAATTCCTGTTGCGATCTGCCTGGAGCCTGAACAGGGATGGCCTTGTGTCAGGGCAGCTCACGCACTCATGGCGATCCTCGTTTCTGTCGTCCCGTTCACCGGCTGCGGGAGCGACCCGATGTACGAGACGAGTGCATCGACATCGGACGGGCCGGTGACCGTGCCGGTACCTTTGGTAAATACCGTGTACCCGTCGCCCCCGGCTGCAAGGTAATCGGCTATTGCCACACGGTACGTTTTCCCTGTATCGAGCGGAACACCGTTGACCCGGATATCCACGATCTTACTGCCGGAGGGTCTCGTTGCATCGAACGTGTACGTAAGGCCGGAAACGGCGAGATTGTGGGGCGGGAGCGGGGACTGCCACTGCTGTTCGAGCACGCTTCGGACCTGTTCTCCGGTGAGATTTGTGGCAAGTACCGTCCCGGAGAACGGCTGCACCGCGTAGATATCGCCCCACGTGACATTACCCCTCCTGATATCGGTACGTACCGAGCCGGTCGTGACAAATGCCACCTCGGCATGCATCGCCGCCCGCTGGGCGTCCGCGACAAGGTCGCCGAGCGCACTTTCCCCTGCATCCGTCTGGTCTCTTGTGATATCGCCAGCCGCGACCGCGATGACCCGGTCGGTGAGGGGGGTAACGGCCTGTTCGTCCGCTGCAAGAAGGGCAGAGGCGGCCGGATCCGGCGTGGTGCCGGGCGGGCGGTCTGCATACGCCAAAACTATCCTTGCGGATTTCTGCGTGATCTCATCGGTTGACGGATCAATGGTGAGGTCGATATCGGCAAATGCCCGGCTGTAACTGTACGCCTGCGTGACGAGAACGGGGTTGTTGCCTGAATTATTCAGGTACGCGTTTGTGAACGCGTGGGTGTGCGCCGAGATCACGACATCCACGTCAGGGTCGAGGCCGGCGACAATATCTTTGACCCTGCCCGGTCACGTTTGTATTTTCCCGGGTCGGGCCGTCGTAGGCGTCCTGGTTCCCTCCCTCGTGGAGGAGGACGACGATGGCGTGGACCCCCTGCTGCTGGATCTCCGGGATATACCGGTTGATCGCATCGGTCTCGTTTAAGAAAGTGACACCGGCAATATTTGCCGGGCATTGTTATCGAAGGGGTCTTTGTCGTATCGGCCCCGATAAATGCGATCCTTGTTCCTCCTGCGTTCCGGATCACGTAGGGTGCAAAGAGGGGCGTGCCGTTTGCCTGCCAGACCACGTTTGCGCTGACATAACCGGCCTTTTCCCCGGGGTAGGGATCCACGAGATGAGTGATCGTGGTGGTACCATCCCCGCCGTTGATCTTCCGCATGAGTTCTGCGGTGCCTTTGTCGAACTCGTGGTTCCCGGGCGTGGCGATCATGTTACACGATGCGCTGCAGGTAGAATCCTTTCCGCAGCAGCCGTTTGCAAATTCGTTAAAGAACAGCAGCGTGGGTTCGTCCAGCATCAGGCCGGACTCCGGTGGCGATGCCCCGACCACGTCACCCGGCAGCGCGATAAATGTCGCATCTTTCGGGCTTTCGTTCATGGCCGCTTTCAGGTAGGCAGCAAGCACCGGCGCACTGCCTGCGGCTTTCCCGTCCAGTGTCTGGCCGGCGGGAGCTGGCCGTGGAAGTCGTTTACCGCGAGGATCTTCACGTGGACCGGGCCGGGCTGCCTGTCCCGGTACTGATGTGGGGTGCAGGGAAGAGGAGAGAATAATCGGGATGAGCGCGATGATCAGGAGGACACAGAAACCGATGAGCGCCCGCTGCCAGAACGGGCGGTCGTCGATGAAAGAACCGGGAGCCATTGAGGAACTGTATCTCCCGTGCGCATAAAAATCAGCCGGGTCTGGCTGCGGTGCCCGGTGTATCTGGAACGAAAAGGCTGGACGCTTGCCGCGGTATATACTCGCGAGGAACAGCCCCCCGGGTTATCACGTTACCCCCTTAACACACATCTCTCAAATACCATCATCTCCCACTCTACCTTACTAAAAAATCCCTGCACATTATGAAACCCGTCATCCTCCACAACAGCACATTCTACAATGGCGATTGCATCAGTGGTGCAGCCAAAAACATCCCGGATAACTCCGTGGATCTTATCATCACCGATCCCCCGTATGGGATTAACGGGGACAAACTTCACCAGCACTATAACCGGAACGAGGATTTTGTCGTTGAAGGATACGTCGAGATCCCGCAGAAAGAGTACGCAAAATTCAGTGAAAAATGGATCCGGGAAGCGGAACGGGTGCTCAGGCCCGGCGGGTCGATCTACATCGTATCCGGATACACCAACCTCATTGATGTTCTCAATGCATTACGGAAAACAACCCTCAAAGAGATCAACCACATCATCTGGAAATATAACTTCGGGGTATTCACCCGCCAGAAATACGTCTCGTCCCACTACCATATCCTGTTTTACGAAAAGCCCGGCGGAACCCGGACATTCAACCTTGAATCCCGGTACGGTCTTGATGAAAAATCTGAGGATAACCGGTCCCTCAACAATACCGACCGCGAAGATGTCTGGATTATCAACCGCGAATATAAACCCGGTCAGCTCAAGAACAAGAACGAGCTCCCCTTACAACTGCTCATCAAGATGATCCAGTACAGCAGTAACGAGGGAGATCTGGTCTGCGATTTCTTCCTTGGTGGATTCTCCACCGCAAAAGTCGCTCTGGGTCTCAACCGCAGGGCCTTCGGATTTGAGATTTCAAAACCGATGTTCGATGCAAAGATCAAAGAGATTGAGAACGTTAAACTCGGCTGTTTATGCCCCTCTCTGCGGCATTCAGTCGCACAAACTCCTGAAAATCACGGCAAGTCCTGGACACAGGAAGATTGCATTTGCCTGAAGGAAGAATACGGGCGGCTCGTTTCAAAAGGGACGACAAAAAAAGAGTTGATTGCGCAGCTTGGTGAGAAATTCGGCCGTGGCCGGTGGTCTATCGAGAATGCCTTAAAAAAGAACGGGTGTGCAGATAAAAAAAGAACGGCAAAAAAGACTTTTTCAGAATTTACCTAACTGAATTTTAAAGGATGATCTGTTCGACCGGACGAATCGGGGCCATGGTCTGATTTATCCACAAAAAGCATATTTTTCCGTCTCCCCCCGCGAGAGGGTAAACAGACCCGGTCGTCCCATGACAAGGGATTTTTTCTCGGCCGGACCGGCTTCGGCCATGTTCATGCGCTTAGCCGCAGTTGGAAAACGGGCACCAGCCCCTGAACCAGCAGTTGCAGCAGGAGTACCTGAGTCCTTTGGGACACTTGATCCTGGTTTGCATACAATCTGGTTATTTCAGGAGGGCATATATCTGGCGTTAAGTGAAATTTGTTTTGCACTTACCTGCCGGAAAAAATCTTTGAAATTATTATTGCAATGTGGGAATGCCAACGGCCGGGTAAAATTCTCCCAAAACGCGTTTTTAAAATCTCCGTTCAGAACCCGGGAGCAAATGCCGGCCGACACGCACGCGTACCGCCAACGCCCACACCAAAAACAACAACGTGAAAAAAGTATCAGGGCCGCGGAATTACTTCCGGGCTTTTCTCTCTTTTCCCTTCTTCTCTTCGCCCTCGGCCTTCTCGACCTTGGGGAAGATCTCGTCAAGGGGCTTATCGCCGTACGCGGTCACACGTGCGTTGACCTGCACGAACTCAAGGGTGATCTCGTGGGCGCGGATCATCTTTCTCTTGCGCTCGCCCTCCATCACCGGGTGGAACCCGACGCCTTCTGCGAGCAGGAGTCTTCCTTCTCCCTGCACCTGGGAGGCTCTTTCTTGCGGGAATCCCGGTCTGGTCCGTGCCCCCGGTGATCAGGATCTTATAGCCTGCAAGCCCGAGCGGGCCTGCGTCAAGTTCGTCCCCGATTTTCTTCCCTACGATCGATCCTGCTGCGCCGGTGCTGGCATCAACATTGTAGGCGCGACCGGTCTTTGGGTCTGAAACAACTACCTTTAACTCAACCATTCTTGATTCTCCTTATTGATTATCCCGGGCCGCCCCCGTTGTCGGGCGACCCGTTCACTCTCCGGCTCTCCGGCGCAAGAACGCCTGTGCACGTGAAGTACCCATGTTATTCTACTGTAACGCTATTAAATCCTCGCGTCACGCGAAAGGTGCAACCGTATATGCCGGTACGCGGGGTCTCTTACTTGCCCCAGAATGGCTCAGATTTGCGTCGGATCGCCACGAACTCGGCAAGCACTTCCTGCGTGCTGATGTTTAAGTTCTTGAGCATCTCGCGTTCGAGGACTTTCACGTGCCGCTCGGGGAGATCCACGAGCAAGTCGTCGCCCACGTTCAGCTGCCGGCCGATCGTCGCGCCCTCGATCGAGATCGCCACTTCGAGGCCGGCGTCCGCCTCGCGGATATTTTCCTGCCGGAGCTGCATGGATTTTAAGTGCCCGACCTTTTTCCCGTCCAGCTTGACGAGGTCGACATCGCCCCGGAGTTTCCCGCCCAGCACCCGGACCCCGACCACCGCCGGGTTGCTCTGCCGGAACACGCAGTCCGGCAGCAGCCGGATTTTCGCCGGCATCATCACGTGCTCGAACTGCGCCTTTTCCGCGATCCGCTTCTGCTCGTCCCGCCACGCGACGTACTGGTCGATGAGCTGGTAGATCACCTGCGCGGAGAAGACTTTCACCTGCGTGTAGAGCGGGTCCTTGATGATCTCCGCCGCATCGGGAAGGATCGGGGTGTTGAACGACAGGAGCACGCGGAACGTCGGGTTCTTGATCGTTTCGGTGTCGATGAGGTCGTGCCGGCTCACCGGGCCGACCTGTGCCCGCATTACCTTGATATCTTTTGCCTCCAGTTCCTTGCAGAGCGCTTCGAGGGCGCCGATCGTGTCCGCCTTGATCACGATGCCCTCTTCGGCAAGGTTGACGTGGATCTCTTCCATCTCTTTCCTGATCCGGATCGCGAGCTCGTCCAGGTTGTCACGGACGACAAAGAGCGGTGACCCGGCGATCACCTTTTCGAGGCCCGGGGCCGAGACCTTGATCCCTGCCGCCGCCGCCACGGATTTGACGTGCTCGAACTTGTCCTCGACAAGGATCTCCTTTAACGGGTGGGGCTTTAAGAGCGAGCGGACCTTGGTTACCACAATGTCGTCCTGCGAGGCCATCGCGATCTCGTCGCCCGACCGAGAGCGTGCCATCGTACAGGATCACATCAAGCGTCGCCCCGAGTCCCCGCTCCTCTTTGACTTCAAGGACCGTGCCGGAACCCGGCCCCTCGACCGCAAGTTTGAGTTCCTCGCCAAGGTAGCGCTGGGCAAGACCGATCATGACCATCAGGAGGTCGGCGATCCCTTCTCCTGTGTGGGCGCTCACCGGCACGATCGCAAGGTTGCGCCGGAAATCCGAAACCCGGTCGAACCGGTCCGCGGAGAAACCGAGATCAGAGAGGTTGCCGACGATCTCATAGGTTTTTGTCTCGACATCGGTCTTTACCCGCTCGTTCTGTTTTGCAAACGTCGAAAGGAACGACTCGTTCTTGTTGATCCGCCAGCCGTGAAGCCGGTCGACTTTTGTCGCCGCGATCACAAACGGCGTCTTGCAGTTCCGCAGGATCTGCAACGCCTCGATCGTCTGGGGCTGGAATCCCTGGTTGATATCGACCACAAGGATCGCCATGTCGGCAAGCGCCCCGCCCCGTGCACGCAGCGTGGTAAACGCGTGGTGCCCCGGGGTATCGATAAAGAGCAGCCCGGGGATATTGATCGGGATCTTCTCCATCGAGCCGCTCATCATGCGGATCGCTTCGATGGGGACGATCGTCGCCCCGATGTGCTGGGTGATCGCGCCCGCTTCAGAGGCGACAACCGATGAGCCGCGTATCCGGTCAAGTAAGCGAGGTCTTGCCGTGATCCACATGCCCCATGACGCACACGATCGGCGTCCTGATCTTCGGGTCTGCCGCCATATCCCCTCGCTCCCGTTCGCACGTGCCCTGAAAACAGTGGATTAAAAATTATCCGTGGCGCGGCGTCACCCGACGCCACCTGCCTTCCCTACAAATATCCTGTCAGAGCCACCTGATAACTTAATGGACGCCCTACCCTATTAATAATCGCTCCGGGAGAGCAGTCGGGGCCTGGCCGGTCATCCGTGAGCGGGGCACCCTGTGAGCGGGGAGTTAAATTAATCAGAGTCCACGACCAAATTAACAGGAACATCTGCCAGGGTAGGGTAGTCTGGTTATCCTAAGGGGCTGTGGATCCCTCGACCCGGGTTCAAATCTCGGCCCTGGCCTTGTTACTTTTAGTTAACGTCTGTTCCTGAATTTGAGCCATATTTACGTTTATTTCCTGATAATCCTGTATCGGGACATAATAGAATCCGATATCATCGCAGGCTCACATGGGGAGATTTTTGTGCGTGAATGGTTACGAATCTTCGGAATAAAAAAGAGGAATGGTATTACGATACCGAGGCCTGGATGGTCCACGCGCCGCTTGCCGTAACCTTCAGGTAATATTTACCTGCGTCCAGGCTCTGGGTTTTTGTCCCGGAATACACGCCGATTTCGTTTGCGAGGGGAGTCAGTCTGGTTGCCCTGGTCATCCGTGAGCCAGACAATAAAATTACTCGGGCCCGAATAGTTCAGGGTAAATACCCATAACCCGGATTCGGTCGCGGTGAAAGGCACAACCATGTTGCCGGTCCCGGAAAGAACTGCAGAGGGTCCTGCGGTTGCAGTCGGGCTTCCCGCTGACATGCCGGTCCCCTGGTAGAGGGAATACACGACACTGGGAGCCTCCTGTTTGTGGATAGTATTGGCAGCCACGTCATGGATCCAGAGGGTGTTTTTCCCGGTATCGCGGGTTACAAGGTACGTATTGTCTCCTGCAGGAATCCACGTCCCGTTGTAAATCACATGAGGGAGACTTGAATCGGTCTCCTGCGTTTTGCCATTTACATCGAAAACGATCTGGAACTGGTGCCCGGAGCCGGTGCTCCTCCAGATCCCGACAATGGGGTCAAAGGATAATTTCGTGGCTGAGGATCCTGATGGCGTGACAAATGGCGAAAGGGCATTCGCGGCCGCCGGGGCGGGGGGGGTCGTGCCGGACCCGTACACCCGGCCGCAAGGACAAGGGCGATACAGAGAACGATCAGGACAAGTGACCCGGTTCCCTGCAGGTTATTGAGATGGCAGACTGATCGTAGTTTCATACCCGGTTCAACACTCCCTGATAGTTCTACATTTTATCTTCCGGGTTTTGAGTACTTTCCGGTGATGTAACCACCAGGTTATATCTATCGATCCTCCATTTTTGCCTTCGATGGCAGGAGTGGTGCTGCCGGTGCGTGTCCCCCGTTACGATCGGGTCCCCGGCGCTTTTTTTAAGACGGGCAGCCTTTTGTAGATTCGCCGGTAAACGGATCGTGTGGACTCACTTACTCACGCGCTTGTTGCGGCAATCCTCGCTTACGCTCTCGGGTTCCCGCAGTTCATTCCGTTTGCAGTCATCGGTGCCGTGATCATCGATACAGATGTGCTTTTTTCCCTCATATCAGACCGGCACCCGTCGCTCTACCTCTTTATCCACGGTGGGATCGCCCACAGCCTTGTGGGCGCGGTCGTGATGTCAGTCCTCGCATATGCCGGCATCACCCTTGCGGCCCTTGCCGGGCTCGTCGACTCCGGCACTTCTCGTCCGCACCGGCCCTGCCGGGTTTGCTGTGGTGCTCGCAGGCGCGTTCCTGCACATCGCCATGGATCTCCCGGCAACGCCCGGTCTCCCGCTCCTTGCCCCGGCTTCCGATAAAAAATATGCGCTTTTTATCCTCCCGGGCCCGAGCATATTTTTAATGGCGGTCAGCCTCTTTTTCCTGATCTGGATGGCACTGGGGGTCGTCACTCTCGCTGAAGGGATGGTCGCTTACGGGGCGATCCTTGTTCTGTTCCTGCTCGTCCGGTTCGCCGCATTCCTTGTATCCCGGCCTGCGCTTCGCGGCACCATGTGGGCGATCCCGCAGGTGAACCCGCTGCGGTGGCTTGCAATTTACGAGAGCGGGGATGCCTGGACGGCACGGGACTACCGGATCGGCCTTGGGATGACCGACCCGGTGAGCTATCCAGAAATTCAGAAATACAAGCCAGAACGAGGTCGCCCCTGTTCTGCACTCCCGGAAGTGCAGAGGCTGCGGTACCATTCGTACATCGTGACCGCGGAAAAAGAGGATGGTTCAATCATCTTTTCTGATCCGCTGCGGGTTTCAGGAAGGATCTTTTACCCTCCGCACTTCAAACAGGTCAGGATTGCATACGGGGGAGCGGGACACGGCATGATCTGCTGAATGGGGGGAGTACCGGTCAGACATTGAGGTTTTCTTTTGGGAAGCGCCGCGCTTTTATAGCGGGGAAACTGCACCGGTACCCGGGCAGATGCGCATGAACGGGGGAGACTATGTCCACGGGTATTCGGAGCGGGAAGCGGAACGGCTGGGCGACCAGGCCCGGACCCTGACCTCCCTTCTCCATAGCGATACCCGGTACCCGGCCGGGAGCCGGGTGCTCGAAGCCGGCTGCGGGACCGGTGCCCAGACAGTAATCCTTGCAAAGAACAGCCCGGACGCAGAGATCACGTCTGTCGACATCTCCCCGGACTCGATCCGGCGTGCGGAGGCACGGGTGCGCGCCGAAGGGATCACCAATGTGACCTTCTTGGCCGGCGATCTCTTCAGCCTCCCGTTCGCGCCGGAAAGTTTCGATCACGTCTTTGTCTGTTTCGTGCTGGAACACCTCGCCGATCCGGTGACGGGCGCTCCACGTACTCCGTTCCCTTATCAGGCCGGGCGGGACGATCACGGTTATCGAAGGCGATCACGGCTCGGCGTATTTCCACCCGAAAAGTGCAGCGGCAGACAAAGCCATCCGGTGCCTTGTCGATCTCCAGCGGGAGGCCGGGGGAAACGCCCTTATCGGCCGGGAACTCTACCCGCTGCTTGTGCAGGCCGGGTATGCGGATGTGCACGTATTGCCGAAGATGGTGTATGTCGACGCCTCGCGGCCGGCACTTGTCGAGGGGTTCACCCGGCAGACGTTCACCGCGATGGTCGAAGGGGTCAGGGACACCGTGCTTGAGCGGGGCTGATGACAGCGAGTGAATGGGAGCAGGGCATTGCCGATTTATACCGCACCTGTCGGGCCGGACGGTGTGTTCTGTTATACATTTTTTAAGGCAACCGGGATTATACGGGGAAAAACAGATTAAACCCGACAGTCTCTTTCCCGTGTAACATTCTTGCATGTCAGCACTCTCTTTCTGGTGACCCGCATCGTGGATCCCCAACGCCGGGCACTTTCACGGTGCGCAGTCCTCTGGGTTATATCCTGAAACATGCAAAAAAGGAAGTGAGGACTATCATGGATGATACAGAACGGACAAATGAAGTGATCGCGACCGTCAGGGAAATGAACCGGCTCTGGATAGAAACCTGGGACGAAGCGGCATTTGGGCGGTACATCCACCCGGACGCGGTGGCAATCGCCCCCACCACCCCGGGCCGGCTTGAAGGCCGCGATGCCTATGTGGCCGGGTGGCGGGGATTTGTGGAGGCGGCAAAAATCCACGAATGGAACGAGACCGGCCACCGGGTCAGGTTCTTCTGCCCGGGGCACCTGCGCCGTGCTCACGTACTTCTTTACCATGCGGTTTACTCTTGGAGGACAGGAGGTTGCCATGCGGGGCCGGGACATGTTCACGCTCGTAAAGCAGGGCGGCCGCTGGCTGGTGGTCGCCGACCAGTTTTCACCGGAACCCGGCATGGCGTGATGCCGGAGGAATTGCGCGGGGCGGGCTTGAGTGACGCATTCGTTGTGGCGTTCATTCCCGCATGCCCACCGGTATAAAAGAGCAGATGCCCAATTGAGTGTAAGGAAAACATGATGGATTCCATCACTATTGTCGGTTTTATTGCCGGGACCCTCACGACCGTCGCATATATCCCGCAGGTCATCCGGAGCTGGAGACTTAAAGAGACAAAAGACATCTCCCTTTCCATGCTCGTGCTCTATGCGGTTGGCGTCTTCCTCTGGTTCGTGTACGGGGTCTGGACAAACGCCCTCCCCATCATCGCGGCAAACGGAATTTCTCTTGTCTTGATCCTCGTCCTGCTCGGGATCAAGCTTGCGGTACCGGTGATCGCTCTTTTTTTATCGGATCCCCTCAGGCTGTGGGAGATCCTGAAAAATGGATGTACGCGACCTGCGTAAAAGCGGTTGCCCGCATGAAGCAGGGGCGCTTAATAGCAAAAAAAGAGTTTTAATCCTGAAGGAGTACGAGGCACCCGGCGATCTTGTCGTGAAGACCCTGGCGCTTTTTCGTGAGGCCGATCATCAAAAATCCGATGAAGATGATCAGGGTCGAGATAAATTTCCCGAAGAACCTGAGCGTTGCCCGGGCAAAGGAGATCCGGTTGCCTTCAAGGTCGGTCACCTCAAGGTGCATCAGGACTTTCCCCGGGGTTGCCTGTCCCCGGGAGGATTCAAAGCCCGCGTAGTAGAGCCACGGGACAACGATCACAAGGATACCGATGGCAGCAACGATAGGCCCGAGAGCGGCGATCGGTGTTCCCGCCTCGGTCAGCGAGGCGATCGGCGCATGGGAGACCACGAGATAGTACAGGTACATGATCCCGTTTGCCTGGTTGAAAAATGCAACCGCAATGATCCCGAACAGGGCAATAAGAATAAAGTCTATGATAAACGCAACGAACCGCCGTCCAAGGCCGGCATAGATGCCGACATCGGGAGCTTCGTCAACCTCGGGAGAAGCGACCGCTGCCGGCCCAAGGGGGGCAGCTTCGATCGGTGCCCCGCACCACTGGCAGAATTGTCCGGACGCGTCAGTCTCTTTTCCACATTTTGGACAGAACATTCCTCATACTCCTGATACGTTAACTTAATCCGGGTGTCCTTTTTAATTTAACTGTTCTTTTCGGGGATGTTAAGGGATTTTCCCTGCCCCTGCACAAAAAAGGCCAGTTTTTTGTGTGAATTTTCGGGTCATCAGCGTTTCAATTCCATACGCAAATCAGAAATATCAAAAAATGAAAGGGTTATTCATGAGATACACAACTATCGCTGCCGCGTGTATCGTGCTTCTTTTCTGTGCGCTTTTGCCGGGTGCACGAGTCCGACCCAGGCAGAGATTAAACCCGTCGACACAACGGTCACGACAACGGTGCCTGAAACCACCCCTACCGGTGGCAGAGGTCACCACCACATTCGAATCTGTCGTCCCGCTGCCCTCAAACCTGATGGTGGATCTTGCACTGTACCAAAGACCGGCCAACAAGCCAGATCCACCTGCTGTACAATGGCGGCCCCGGCGAAATCTTTGTCCAGAACGTCACGATGAAAGTCACCCGCTCTGACGGTACCGTCACCGACACAGCTCATGGACGGCGGCATCCAGCCCAAGCGTGGCGATGAACTGATTGTTCAGGGAACAAGGACCGGCGACCACTGCGAAGTCTGGGTGGCGACTGCCGGGAACGTCTACAAGGTCATCGACAAGAATCTCTACGCGATGCAGTGACCGGCCCCGCTCTTTTTTTTAATTCCTTACCCCGCGTGAAGTTCCCGCCCGGCCCTTCCGGCATATTTCTGCATCCCGTACCCGAGCGCGAGAACGGCAAGGCTCACCGCACCAAGGACGAGCCACTGCTCCACGCCCGCCGTTCCCACCGAGAGCCGGGCGATCAGGTTGAGCGGGTTGTACGGGCAGGGCGAGCACAAAGAGCATGATGACGACAAGGGCGGTCGAGAAGACGAACTGCGCCGCCGTCCGCTCCCGGTAATGCAGGGCGACCAGTGCCCCGATCAGGATCAGGACAGGAGCGATGCGAGGGTGACGTGGAGCACGATGAGGACGGGATTTTCAATGGTAATCCCGTTCGCCTGAGAGCAGGATAATCCACGCCCCTGCCTGGAGCGGGACGAGCAGCACGCAGGCGAGCACCTTGCCCCAGACCATCTCGGCAAAGGTCACCGGGGTGGAGACGAGCGTCTCCAGGGTCTCGTGCTGGTACTCCTCGGTGATGAGATCGATGATGAGCGCGGCAGAGATGATCCCCGGCAGGAAGACAAGGAGCGGGATTAAAAGCCCGTACACAAACTCAAAGAACCCGCTACTGCCGATGATGGCGGGATCTCGACCGGTATGGGGCTGTTCCATCGAGACGGCCGGTGCGGCTCGCCCGTAAGTCTCGCTCTCGTACTTGAGAAAGATCGTCTTTCATCTTCACATCGACGACCGCACCCATGGAGGTCGTTTGCGAGCGTATAGAGCGTGATTTTCACCGGCTCGTCCGCGTCAGGAAGCGGTGCCGGGGACATAAACCACGGCGGAGAGTCTCCGCTCTTTGAGCAGTTCGACCGCGGTCGAGAGATCCATCCTGTGCACCCGGAAATCCTGGCTGTTCTCCAGATCCCCGAGCAGGGGGACTCGTTTCCCGCGTACGCGATGTCGTAGCGGAAGTGCGAATACTTCGAGAGCGACGTGGGGTCGTACATCGATGTGAGCCCGACCATCAGAAACGATGAGAAGAGCGCGATGAAGAGCTGGAGCAGGACGGCAAGGAGGATCGTCTTCTCGGAAAAGAGTCCCCGGAACTCTTTTTTTGCGATGATGGTGACGTGCCGGGCCTTCACTCGATCCACCCCCAGGATCAGGTACAGGTTATAGCAGCAGTGGAGCGCTGTTGCGGCAAGCAGCCCGGGGACGGCGCCTTCCTCCCCCAGTTCTTTAAGGAGAACTGGCAACGATGAGGATGCAGACGAAGTGGATCAAAAGCGGCAGCCAGAGAACGCCAAGCGACAAAAAGAGGACGCTCCCGAAGACCGACTCGGTGATCTCGGCAAGCGTGGCAAAGAGCAGGAGTTTTTCCCCGATCAAAAATCCCATCGCGGTGGCCGCGCAGGCACCGGCCAGATGCTTCCACGAAAAGAATGCGGGGTCCTGCATAAAGAGCGTGTAGATGCCGGCCGCTTTTGCCGCCTCCTCGATGAATGCCGCAAGGACGAGCAGGAGCACGAGCGAGAGCGGCATGGGCAGGTTGAAGAAGAGGACAAGGCCCATCATCTGCGCCATGAAGACAAACGGGATCGAGAATGCGGCAAGCAGGAAGAGCGATGCATAGGGGTGCCGGTACTGGATGATCCCGGCGAGGAACTCGCGCATCCGGGGCAGGAACTTCTTTTCCGAGAAGAGGCGTTCCTCGTTGAAGTTTCGTGCCGCGATGTAAAAGAGGACGGCGCCGGTCAGCCAGAAGAGCGCGGTGGAATAGACAAAATCGGCGGCCGTCCACGCGGTTCCCTGCAGGGTGAGCACGATCAGCGTGAGCGGGGAGATCAGGCTGATCACATGCACGTTTGCAAAGATGCTCGGGAAAAAGAGGTACGAGGTGGCGACGGTCGAAAAAAAGATGGAGATAAACGAGAGTTCCTTGAAGCTTCCGGGCGAGCATCCCGATGACAAGCGCGTTCGCGAGAAAGAAGAAGATGATCGGGATAAGGGGGAGGAGGATGAGCGGCGAGGCCCTGATGTAAAGCGTGATCGCCGGCGCAGATCGCAAGCATCCCAAGGAAGTACGGGAGCATTTTCCCGATGATGATGGACGACGTTTTTACCGGGCAGGGAAAGCAGCACCTCGCCCTTTCGTTCGATCCGCTCGTTCATGATGCTCATCATGAAAAACTGCGAGGTGAAATACAGCGGGAAGATGAAGACAAACACAAGGATGATCGAGTCAAAGGGGAGCGGGGGCGAGAGCTGGTCCGGGGTCACAAAGGTGCCCATCGCGGATTGCTGCGGGGAGAGGACGTCCGTATACCGTGAGACCTGCGTATTCTGTGAGGATGACGTGACCAGTTCCTGCCTGAGTCTCATCCTTTGTTATCCCGAGCGTGGGCGAAGGCGTGGGAACATTCTCAACGGGGCCCTGCGGGACCGGCGGACCCCGGACGGATGGTGCCGGCACGAACTGGCCGTTCCCGGGGGCGGTAAAATTGAGTTCGCTTTTTACGGTCTGCGCATCGATCCAGAGCGGGTACGCGGCAAAGAGATCGTTCTCACTCGTGTAGACACTGTTGACGTACTTCGTGTAGTCCCGTTCGAGCGTATTGAGTGCCGATTTTCCCTTCTCGGTCGGGCTCGCGTATGCCTGCTCCGTTCACGATAATGAGATCGTACGCCCCGCGGTTCGCGGTAAGTGAAGCGGCGTCGGACTCGTACACCGTGAAACGTGCATCGGAGGCAAAACAGGGCAGCGACCTGCGGGTCATCGACCCCGATCCGGTACATCCCGTCCTGGATATGCAGGCCGCTCTGCGGCGGCAAAACCCGGTAACAACGATCAGGAGCACGAAGAGGACGACCGCAATCGGCAGGACGTCGCGTGACAGCATCGAGAAGGATTTTTTCACCTCCCAGCGTGCGATGGTTGCGATGTCCCTGCCTGCACTCATGGATTATCCGCCCGGATCCCTTTTTAACGGGAAAAACCTGTGATAACCAATAGTGTGGGCACCGGGGTAAAATACTGATCGGTACTGACAAGGGAGTACCGGGGAATTCTCGTATCCGGCATGTGCGGGCTGTCCCCATCCCAACCTATATGTCCCCCTCCCCACAAGTCTAAACTACCAAAAAAAGCCCGGAAAACCCGGTGCATGCCGGAGTGCCAGCCGTGATCACTGCCCGCAGCCTGACCAAATGCTACGACGACTTTACCGCCCTTGACGATGTGAGTTTCTCGTTTCCTGACGCGGGATCTTCGGGATCATCGGGCACAACGGGGCCGGCAAGACCACGCTTTTAAAGTGCATCGCTGGACTTATCGCCCCCTCGTCCGGTGAACTCGTGGTAAACGGGATCGATGTTGTCCGGGATCCCGTGGCGCTCAAGGCAACGCTGGGCTACCTTCCCGAGGAGTCCCGGCTCTACGAGACGATGACCGCGGAGGACTACCTCGCATTCTTCGGCGAGATCTACGGGATCCCAAAAGAGGAGATCCTCGTGCGGACCCGCCGGCTCTTTGCCGCCCTGTCGCTTGAACCGGACGGCAAGAAACTCGGCGAGTTTAGTAAGGGCATGAAGCGCAAGACCGCGATCGCCCGGTCGCTCATCCATGACCCGAAATTCCTTGTCTACGATGAGGCGACAAGCGGCCTTGACCCGATGACCTCGCGGTTCATCGCCGAATACTTAAAAAAACTCAAAAGCGAGGGCCGGACGATCGTGCTCTCGGCCCATAACCTGTTCCAGGTCGAGGCGATCTGCGACCGGGTGATGATCCTCAGGCGCGGGCAGGGTGGTCGCATCCGGCACCATGAAAGAACTCCGCGACCAGTTCGGCTCGATCACGTACACGATCTGGTTTTCCGCCGCCGATCCGGCCCGTATCGACCGGCGCGAGGTGCCGTACCGGGAGGAAGACGGGGCGCTTGCCTGCGATGCACCGGGGATATGGCCGGCCTTAATGCGTCTCTGCCGCCATTACGGCTGCCGGGCGGCCGGGTGGAACGTATCGAGTCCCGGTACCCCTCATTAGAAGAGATGCTTGTTGCGATCGGGAAGTAGGGGTGGTGCCCCGAAGCGCCGGCCCGATTTAAATCACAACCCTTATGGGGTCATTTTCCGAAATATACAGGCACAAAAGAACCGGCGCCGTGATCTTTTCGGCAACGGTCAGGAAGATGGCATGGCACGCGTCCTCATCATCGATGATTCTTCATTCCAGCGCAGGATCCTCTCCTCCCTTCTCGAAGGGTCGGGTCATACGATCCTTACAGCCGTAAACGGCCGCGAGGGCCTGTACACCGCAGTCCGGGAGAAACCCGACCTGATTATTACCGACCTGCTCATGCCCGACCTTGACGGTTTTGCATTTCTCCGCGAGGTAAAAACGGCAGGTGTCACTATCCCCGTCCTTATCCTGACCTCGGATATCCAGACCGCCACAAAAGAACAAGTGCCTTGCCCTCGGTGCAACCGGCGTCATGAACAAGCCGGTAAAAAAGGAGAGCCTTTCCGAGATGGTACAGCAGGTGCTCTGCACGGGGAAGGTGTAATGGAGATCGATGAGGAGGCGCTCGACGCCATCCGGGAACTGATCAATATCGGCGTGGGCCGTGCTGCCGGTATGCTCAACGAGATGACCGGCTGGCACGATCCTGCTCCGCGTCCCGACCATACGGGTCATCACGATCGATGAACTTGAAGGGGCAGACGAGATCCGGGCCACCGACACTCTTGCCACGGTCGCCCTCACGTTCGAGGGCCCACTCTGCGGCCTGTCCGCGCTCGCGTTTCCCCCGGAGAGTGCGGCAGCGCTCGTCATGCTGCTCTCCGGTGAACCCGCGGAGAGCCCGGAAGTCTGACGCCCTCAGAATCGAGACGTTAAAAGAGGTCGGTAATATCGTCATCAACAGCGTCATGGGATCGATCGCAAACATCCTCGAACATCATCTCTCCTATTCCCTGCCCCGGTACCTGGATATCAATGTTCTCACGCTCGCCCGTACCAGCACAATCCCCGAAGCCCGGAAGGATCGCGTGATCCTTGCCGATACGCGTTTCACCATCGAGGACCGGGAGATCGAGGGCAGCATCCTGTTGATCCTCGAAGTGGGATCGCTTGAAGCCCTGCTTGACGCTATTCGCGAGATGACACCGTGACTGTCGATGCAGAACCGGTGCACGGGCCAGGGGGGTGGCGGACCGGGACTGGGAGATGTTCGATCCCCTGCCGGTCGGGATCGTCATTATCAACCGGAACTATACGGTCCTCTTCTGGAACCAGTGCATTGCCCGGTGGACCGGTATCCCCCGGGATGCGATCGTCAGGGAGCGATCTCCGCACGCGTTTCACGCATCTTGCAAGCCCGGTCTATACCTCACGGATCGACCAGGTCTTCGAAGGTGGGCCTGCGGCAGTCTTCTCCTCCCAGTTCCATCCCCATTTCATCCCGGCGCCGCTCCAGAACGGCGAGCTGATGGCAGAGCATGCCTCGGTCATCCCGTTCGATTGGCAACGGGGAGCGCCTGGGCATGATCGTGATCGAGGATATTAACGATCTGACAAGCCAGGTACGGCTGTACCGTGCAACACGACAGCTCGCGAACCTTGAGATCGAGGAGAGGAAAAAGGCACAGGAAGCGCTCCATGCGGCGAATACGAAGACTGAACCTGCTCTCCAGTATCACCCGGCACGATATCCTCAACCAGGTGACGGCGATCAGCGGGTATCTCTTCCTGCTGGATAATTCCCTTGCGCCCGGGTCAGAGCAGCGGCCAGTACGTGCAGAAGATCTCCCACCAGGCGGCGGTGATCACCCACCTGCTGGAGATTGCGCGGGAGTACGAGCAGCTGGGGGTCTCCGCGCCGAAATGGTGCGACGTGCGGGCAATCGTGGAGCATTCCGCGCAGGACGTGTTCACCGGCAGCGTGAGGCTTGAAAACCAGCTGCCGTGCGCTTGAGGTGTATGCTGACCCGATGCTGGAGAAGGTGATCTACAACCTTTTCGAGAACGCGAAATTCCACGGGATGCACGTGACCGCGATCCGGGTCGGTTTCTCCTGCGATGAAGGGCCGGGGCGTCCTCACGATAGAGGACAACGGCGTGGGCGTTCAGGATGCCGACAAAACAAGGATCTTTTTAAAAGGGGTCGGGACCCGGACCGGCCTCGGGCTCTACCTGTCGCAGGAGATCCTCTCGCTGACCGGCCTTGAGATCCGGGAGACCGGTACGCCCGGGAAAGGCGCCCGGTTCGAGATCCTGATCCCGCCGGCCATGTTCCGGCTCCAGACGCAGTAAGCCTGCGATGTTTTTTCTTTTCCCGCTGGTGCTCTCCAGTGCCGGGTCTGTCGTTACCCGTTTGCGCTGAAACTTCGCGCCCGGGAAACGTTACGCGATCCGTACCGCTGCGCCGCTGTTGCGTGCAGCGGTGACAAGCGTGGATCCGCCGCCGATCTCCTGCATATATGACTGCGCTGCCCGTTCGATATCCTGCATCCCCGTATCGCTGATGGCATACAGGGTCGGGCCAAACGAACTCATGCCCGCCCCGGCGGCCCCGGCCGCACGCATCGTGTCAAGGAGACCGGGCACCTCCCGGGGCTGGAAGGAGAGTTCGACTTTCTTGAAACCGAGTTCCTGGATGGCATTGACCGACGTGCCGAACAAGTCGAGATCCCGTTCCGCGATCCCGGGAAGCATCCGCATCAGGACCTCGTGGCAGAGCGTCCGCACCTCGTCAAGCGGGACCGGGCAGCAGTTCCTGGAAGATCTCGGCTTCCCGTGTTCCGCTCGCCCCTTCCGGGAGTGACGGGGTCGCAAGCAGGATACGCCAGTCGCCGGGGAAATCGTGATGCACGAGCACCGGCGGCGGCTGTACGCCTTTTGACGCGGAGGAGGGTGCAAAGCCGGTCTTCTCGCAGCCCGGCCCGAACCGGTGCCCGCCGTCAAGGATAAAACCCCCGTGCTCGAACGCGGCCGTCCCGATACCGGAGGTCCCGCCGCGCCCGACCATCCGGGCGAGTTCTCCTGTGGTCATGGTCTTCCCGTACAGTTCGCAGCAGGCCCGGGCCGTGGCAAGCGCGAGCTGGGAACCTCCCCCGAGGCCGATATGGGCCGGGAAGTGTTCCCGCACCGTGATCGATACGCTGCTTCCCGCATGGATTTTTGCGAGCACGCTTTCTGCACAGTCCCGGATCCGCTGTGCAGTCACGGGAGTCGCAGCCGCGGACTTCAAGCGACGGGCTTGCCTGTGCCTCGATGAGGATCGCGGGGTCGTCAAGGGCGATCCCGATCCCGCCGTCGACTCTTCCCGAGGCTGCCGTTCATGTCGAGCAGGGTAAGATGGAGGCGCGACGGAGTCCTCATAATCACCCGGCGCCCGTCAAGGAATTTGTTGTACGGGAACTGCTCTTCGATAAAAATGAGCGGTTCCCCGCCGTGGATAATCTGGTACTGGCGCATCAGCAGCGGTTCATTTTTACAGACCGAAAAGATCCCGCTCACGTCATCTTTTGCCGGGAGTTACCCGGGCGGTGAGGATCTCCCTCCGGGCCTCGATATGGTGGCGCTCGATGATCCTGCCAATGGGAATATCGGCCTTCATGAGGTCGTCCCGAAACTCCGGTGCAAGCCGGGCCACCGGCGTCTGCGATTTCGCGTAGACCAGCACTTCCCCGGTCGTGGCGTCACAAAGTTCCACGATCCGGTGGTTCACCGCATCGCCGGGCGCGATGTTGAGGCGTTCTGCGGCACAGAGGTCGGCTTTTCATGACTTCCTGTTCCCGGGTCCGGACCGATACCGGGTGGCCGGTGACCGATTCCAGCAGCTGCGTGACCGATCCGTCAGTGCCCAGCAGAATTTTCTGTACCGGGGAGAGCCTGCCCACATGCTCCTCGATCTCTTTGAGGCGGTGTGCGATATCCATCTTCACAACCTCCATGCCGGAAATATTAAGGTTATTGATCCGGCCGGACAATCACGGCAAAAACAGCGTTTATTATTTTCCGGGAGATCTTGCGGGCACCCTTCCGGTTCTTCCGGGGGCTGGGCGGGTGCGGCACCTGTTCGCTGATTGCATCGATGGCATCGGCCGCAAGCCGGCCCTTCTTCCCGATGACGTCACCGGCCCGGAGCACGGTGACCTTTGAGGTGAGGACAAAACTCTCGCTGAAGAGATCGAGGCCGCCTTCTGCAAAATCGTCAAGCCCGATGGGGATGCAGGGTGTGTCCGACAGGGGGCCTGCTGCTGACCGGGCAGACGCAGACGTCCCCGTTCTCCCGTGCGGCAACGACTACGGCAGGCCGGGTCTTCGCACCGCTGCCGCTCATCAAACGGAACCGGGGCAAGGATCACGTCGCCCCGCACATAACTCCCCATGTCCCGGATATTTCGGCACCGGGAAGCATAAGGCAATTGATTGGTTTTTTATGCTCACCGGCGGCCCGGATAAGCCCGGCGGCCCGCATGCCCACGGCCATGAGAAACCCTTTACGTCCGGGCGGCGGATGATCGGATCATATCACGGTGGTGACAGAATGCAGTTTGCAGAATGCGTGATGCAGCGGTATGCGACAAAGAAGTTTGACGGGAGGATAATTCCCGAGGCAAAGGTGGACGAGCTGCTGGAACTGGTGCGGTATGCACCGTCGGCCCTAAACGTCCAGCCCTGGAAGATCAAGGTCGTAACGGACAAAAAGATAAAAGAAGCGCTCAAGCCGGCGTCGAACAACCAGGAGCAGATCACGACCTGTTCGCACCTGCTCGTCTTCTGCGCAGATGCGGATTACGACAGTTTGGTAAAGAGGCTCGGGGCGCTGATGAAGGCAAACCATGTGCCGGCAGAGATCGTTGAAAAAGTCACCGGCATGGCAGCACTGTTTGCCGCGGGGATGTCAAAAGAGCAGCAGGCCGCGTGGTCGCAGGCGCAGACCTATCTCGCGCTCGGGAATGCGCTAAACGGCGCAAAGTCGCTTGGTTTTGATTCCTGCCCGATGGGCGGGTTCGACCCGAAGGCATATTCCCGGATCCTCAAAATCCCGGCACATCTCACACCGGTGATGCTCTGCCCGATCGGGTACGCGGCGGACAAGCCGGGGCCGAAGATCCGGTTTCCGCTCAGTGAGATTGTGTTCTGATCCGGTTCCTCGGTTCACATTTTTTTTGTTTGGGAAAAAATCTTTTTTTTTGCAAATAGCAAAACACACTGTGAGGGATGTGGCACTTCTCGCAGTACGATGAGTGCCGCCGCTCCCGAAGGGACGCCCCGTGGCGGATCAATGATAAAATCCTCTTCCCCTCTGCCATATCCCTGGCAAAATATGTCAGGCCGGTCGGGGCCGGCTTCAGTACTTCACTAATTTTTAGCTCGGGCTAAAGAAAACAGTAAGATCTAAATAGGCAGCGGGCGCCGAATATGGTCAAACACCGGCAAATTGCCCGCCGAATAAAGAATGAGCTTCGAGCAAAAGATTGTTCCGAAATTGCAGTTGAAGCAATAAACCGGAACCTAACGATTTCCATCAACGGCACGCTAAAACAAAAGACGATCATTCAATCACTCGTCGGGATGTCAGCGAACAAACTTTCCGTACATTCCATCAATAAAGCCGTAGAAAAAGTCCCGTGTGAGACGTCGGTCAGATACCATTTGTCGAAGGTGGATTTAGATTCACTCCTGGAAATACAATCAAAGATCCTCACTTATTCAAACGATCAGATCCTTGTTCCCGGGAAAATCGTATCATTTTGCCATAGATTTCACCGACGATCCTTATTATGGTGAAACTATTGAAGCGAACAAAGATTACGTCCTCAAGAGCAAAATGAAGAAATCAACAACGACATTTTACTCGTACGTTTCGCTCTACATCACAACAAAAGGTCAACGGCAGACCCTTGCAGTTTTCCCGGTGAAAAAGGGAGTATCAAAGGTCGAGTACATTCGGAAATTCCTGGCATATCATCAATGACGCAAAAGTGAATATCGACAGTTCTCTGTCTTGATCGGGGTTTTTACTCAAACGAAGTGTTTTCGTTTCTCCAGAAGGAGAACATCCCGCATATTGTTCCGGTGAGGAAATACGGCCAGGAACTTAAGAAAATTCTCCGGGGGAATCATTCCCGGTATGCCCAGTACACGATGATGGGGACCGGTAACCTCTTGATCTTACCCTCGCAATTGATGTCCAGTACCTTCAGGGAAGGAATAAGAAATTCGGGAATGTGAATCTCGGTTACGTCGTGTACGGCATTGACTGGAATCCTCGCAGGGTCTACCTGGCCTATAAGAACCGGTTCGCTATCGAGTCCTCGTACCGTATCAGGAATATTGTGAAAGCGAAAACATCGTCGAGAAACGTTGTGCTCCGGTATCTCTTGACGATAATTTCGTTCCTCCTCAAGAATATCTGGGTGGCTCTTCAATGGATGTTCTTCTCAAAGGTTCAACGAGGGCCGAGAACGATTGACGATGATTTGTTCCGGTTTGATCTTTTCCGGCTCTTCGTCTGGGAAGGGCTTCGGAGAAAACTCAAATTTGTTTCGTCTGTTTCTGTTCTTCGATCTCTCGGTTGATATGAGGTTGGTTAGGGTTGATGACTATCCACAGTTCATGGAGGAAAATTTAGAGAAGTA
>CAWBMY010000015.1:0-8785 GCA_963790005.1 uncultured Methanoregulaceae archaeon | reverse complement strand
ATCTACGGTCATCGTGACGTTGAAATTTGTCGCGACCTGTTTTTTTATCACGCCGAGTTCCAGATCGGACCAGCCGCGGCCGGCGAGAAGGGCAAGGCACTCCTCATCCGGGAGGATGCCGTACAGCATCCGCTCCGGGAACCTCGTTGCAAGGTCGCCGCCCGGTATTGCGACGGGTTCGAGATGGGCGGACCCGGGCAGGTCCGGCACCCGCCCGGCAAAGACCTCCCCGCCCCAGACCGTGCCATCGTCCCCGTACCCGACGCCGTCGATCGCGATCCCGATGCAGGGCTCGGTCGTCGTCGCCGCGATATGCGCCCGGTGGTGCTGGACCGGGACGAGCCCGAGCCCCCGCTCCTCTGCGATCTCCTTTGCAAACCGGGTGGAGAGGAACTGGGGGTGGAGGTCGTGGGCAACCACATCATACTCGGCGCCGAGCAGCCGCGAGAAGTTGGCGACGGTCTCCTGCAGGTATTCGAGTGTCGCCGGGTTCGGACATTTCCGACGTGGGGAGAGGTGACGGCAAATCCCCCTTTGTAGATCGTCGCGTTCGCGTTGAGCCTCCGGGCCGACACCGAGAATGCAGCGGGGCCCAAGGTCTATGGCCATCCGTTTCGGGGCGATCCCCCGGGAGAGCCGGAGGATATAGCCGTCCCGCATGACCGAGTCATCCACCCGGTTCGTGATGGTCCGGTTGTGGACGAGGAAATAGTCCGCATCCTTTGCGAGTTTTGCGAGCGCCACGTCCGTATCGGTGATCATCGGGTAGCCGGGGATGTTCGCGCTCGTCATGATCAGGAGCGGGTGTTTCATGTGCGAGAAGAGGAGGTGATGGAGCCCGGTGTAGGGCAGCATGCAGCCGATTGTGTGCAGGTTGCTGATGGTGCTGTGCGAGGCGTGATCGCGTTTTTCGAGCACCACGATCGGGTGGACGGGACTTTCCAGCAGTTCCCGCTCCTCTTTTGAGACCGCCGCGATCTGATCGACAAAACCCGGGTGCACCATCACCGCGAACGGCTGCTCGATCCGGCCGAGCCGTGTTTTGAGGTCGCCCGAGGACTCCTCAACGCAGGCAAGATGGAACCCCCCGACCCCCCGGATCGCGAGGATCTTTCCGGTATCGAGCAGTGCCGCTGCTTCACGGACCGGGTTGGTGCACGGGACATCGGTGCCGGTTGTATCCATGAGCCGTAGCCCGGGTCCGCATGCCTGGCAGGCGATCGTCTGCGCATGGTGGCGCCGGGAGTGCGGGTCGCCGTACTCCCCCGCGCATGCGTTGCACATGGGAAAAGAGTCCATGCTGGTCCGCTCCCGGTCGTACGGGATCTCTTTGATGATGCTGAACCGGGGCCCGCAGTTTACGCAGGAGGTCGCCCAGTATCCCTCGCATCTCCCGCCCCGGGTAAAAATATCTGCGATACAGTCGTCGCAGATCGCGATATCGGGCGGGATCATGCCGGAAAAAGAGCCGGTCCCGCTTTTGAGGATCACAAAACCGTCCGGGATCTCCGCGTCCGTAAAAGTCACGTCAACAGAATCGATCCGGGACATCAGCGGGCCCCGGGAGACCGCCGCAAGAAAAGTGTCAAACTGATCGCCCCGGGCGAAGATCTCCACTTCACTCCCGAGGTTCTTTACCGAACCCGCGATCCCGTACTCGCAGGCACGGGCATACACAAAAGGGCGGAACCCGACACCCTGGACGATGCCGCGAACCGAAATTTTTCCCCTTTTTTGCATGGAGTTTACCGCATAAATTTATTGATTTATACCGCGATATAATTATAGGGTTTTTACTGTGCCGGGCCACATCCGAATTGTCAACGATCCCGTAGAACTTGTTCCGCTCCTCATGACGTTCAACAGTCCTGCGTTCAAGAAGGTATACGAATTATTGAGTAAATCGTGGATGACCGAGGAAGAACTCCGGGCACAGGTAAACGATGAGTCTGTTCCTCTCTGCATCCAGATCTTAAAGAAAGGTAATCTCGTGGAAGAGCAGTGGCGGATGCCAAAGCCCGGCAAGACGCCGCAACGGGAGTTCCGGGGAACGTACAACAAGTTCCGTGCAAATTTCCAGTGCAACCTGCAGGATCTCTCGGACATCCTGTACATCTCGCTCTCAAACGATGAGAACCTCCGCGAAATTGTCGGCCAGATCGAGGCAGAAATGGGGAACGGCAACACGTCCATCAGCGATCTCTCAAGAAAATTCGGTGTCAGTCCGGTCTTTATCAAGGGGCTTGCAAAGAGGATACCTCAGCTCTGATGTGAAGGGACAGGGGCTGGTGTTGCTTGACACCGGACGGTAAGGATCCCCTCTATTCCATCCTTCGCAGTAAGCGCGAGGTCTCCCGGTTACAGATATTAGTCGAGATAGCCGAGCACCAGCCGGTTGTGCGCCAGCAGGAGATCGCGAACAAACTTGGCGTCACGCCGCAGGCGATTCCCAGTACATCCGCGAGCTCACCGAGGAGGGCATGGTCTCCGCGAGCGGGCGCGGAAACTATGAGGTGACTAAGGCCGGCATCGAGTGGGTGCTCGCCAACGCCGAGTCACTGGAGTCATACGCCCGGGATATCCGGCGCGACATCATCCAGCAGGTCTCGGTCTGGACAGCGATTGCTGCCGAGAACCTGCGGGCCGGCGATGAGGTCGGGGTCTACATGAAAGCCGGCTTTTTGTACGCCGCAAAAAAGAAGCAACCGGCGACCGGTTCGGTCGTTGCCGATGCGAAAAAAGACGAGGATGTGGGCGTGGCCCGGTTAAACGGCATTATCGAGCATCAGGAAGGGACCATCATCATCTGCAAGGTGCCCCGGATCCAGCACGGGGATCGCGCCGGGTGCAGATGGACAAATTAAAGGAACTCGTCCACCCGGCAGGAATGGTGGCAGCAGTCGGGCTCGAGGCCTATATCGCGCTCAAAAGCGCCGGGCATAAACCGGACCTCTTCTTCGGGGCGCGGGAAGGCGTGATCGAGGCCTCGTTCCACGGGATCGATTGCGTGATAGTGATCGTCGACGAAGAGTTCACGGATTTCTTAAAACGGCTTGAAGGCGTCGGGCTCTCGTACGTCATCGTCGATCTGATCGCCCCATGAAGATCATCGTCCAGCCGGTCAAAGGCAGTTACAAACTTCTCTTTTACGACGGGAAGCACGTCCACGGTATCGGTATCGTAGAGATGACCGATACCCCCAAGGGGCCCCGGCCGGTCAGTTACCGGCTCCGCTGGGGCTCCCGGAAAGCAGTACCGGGCCACGCCGTCAAAGGACCTGATCGGCCAGCTCCGCGAGGGCGACGTGCGGATGGTAAAGCCGGACCCGCTTTTCGAGGAGTTCCTGCACGCCTTCCAGGTCCGCACCGGCGCCGTTGATGTCTGCCGGATCTGCCTCCTGGACGACCGGTACACGCCGCTCACGAACGACAACTTCGTGATCTTCGGCAAGAGCGAGAAGATCTGCCTTGAGTGCGGGCGCCGGGAGGTCAGGCGCGAACTGGCACCGATCGGGCACATGGGAAAGGATACGCTCCGGCACTTCGAGGAACTGCTCGAGGCGACCCGGAACCTCGACCGGGTGCTCGCGCTCGTCCAGCCGGAAAAACTCTCGATGAAGTCGGCCCTCTTCGACCGGATCGAGGCGCACCCGGTGCTTGCGACTGCAAAACTGGAGGAACTGCCGCTCCCGCACGAGTTTGTGGTTGCGTCGAGGATCGAGTCCCTCATGCCGGCCCAGCAGCTCGCGGTGGAGGCCGGCCTGCTGTTCGGAAAAGATCTTCTCGTTGTCGCTGCCACCGCGAGCGGCAAGACGTTCATCGGCGAAATGGCCGGGATGAAAAATTACCTCGCGGGCCGGGGTCGGATGCTCTTTCTGGTACCGCTTGTCGCTCTCGCGAACCAGAAATACGAGCGGTTTACCGAACGGTACAGCGCCTTTGCAAAGACCGGCCTCCTGACCGGTGTCTCGCGTCTCAATCTCCCCGAGACCCGCAAGGTTGGCGACCGGAACCCGCAGGCGCCGATCGTTGTCGGCACCTATGAAGGGGTGGACAACATGATCCGGTGCGGCCAGCGGATGCAGAACATCGCGACGGTCGTCATCGACGAGGTGCAGATGCTTGAGGACCCGGAACGGGGCCACCGGCTCGACGGGCTTATTGCACGGCTCAAGTATCTCGCCCCGCAGGCACAGTTTTTGTATCTCTCCGCAACGATCGGATCGCCAAAGACGCTCGCAAAGAAACTCAACTGCCAGCTCGTCCGGTACGACGACCGGCCGGTCGCGCTCGAACGTTTCCTCCTCTTTACGGAACGCAAGCAGAAGATCCCGACGATCAAGAAACTGACGACCGAGGAATACAAGAACACGTCCTCGAAGGGGTTCCGGGGCCAGACGATCATCTTCACGAACGCCCGGGCCCGGTGCCACACGATCGCCGATGCGCTCGGGATGCGGGCGGCAGCCTACCACGCCGGGCTCTCAAGCCAGGAGCGCCGCGAGGTCGAGACGAAGTTCCTGGATGGCAAGCTCATGGCGGTCGTGACCACAGCAGCGCTCGGGGCCGGGGTCGATTTCCCGGCGTCGCAGGTGATCTTCGATGCCCTTGCGATGGGCCGGGACTGGCTCTCCGTGCAGGAGTTCAACCAGATGGCAGGCCGGGCCGGCCGGCCGGACTTCCACGACCTCGGCCGCGTGGTGCTCCTTGCCGAGCCCGGCGGGAGTTACTCGCGTGAGCAGCCGGGGACGGAAGAGGAGATTGCCTTAAAACTCCTCAAAGGGGAGATGGAGGAAGTCGCGCCCGTCCACGACCTCGAACAGAGTTCGGAGGAGTACGTGGCAAACGCGGTCGCCTGCGGGGGCGAGGAGGCAGACCTTGCCCGGATCAATGCAACGATGGTGGGGAGCATGGAACCGGTACTGCCGGAGCTCGTCGCCCACCGGCTCGTGCAGAAGAAGGGATCAAAAATTGAACTCACTCCCCTTGCCCGCGTGATGTCCGAGCATTTCATCGGCATCGAGCGTCTGCTTGAGATCGTACGGCTCAGCCAGAAGATGGACGAGCCGCTCGATATCATCGCGGAGCTGGAGAGCGAGGGGATGGAGAAGGAGACCTCTTCAAAAAAGTCAGAAAAGCAGCATCACGGGGGAAAGAAGGGGCACGGGAGACGGTGAATACTCGGCCAATCTCGCATTCGCCGTCGTAGCAGGATTTCTCCTCAAATCCCTTTTTGCCGGCAAATCCGGCCCGTAAAACCGTCGATTGTGCACCCTGATATTTTGAGCCTGTTTAGCCCCTTGTTTGCGAAAATACGCCTAAATTGAGCCCCATATAATGCCCCTCACAGCCTCATATTCGCGTTCTGGCAGCGATCATTTTTCGGATCGTCCAAGTTTGCAATTTCACCTGAGATCTGCCAAAAGAACCGCATTATCGAGTCCTTTTTACTTTGTCCGATTGCGAAAATAAGCCCGATTTGGGCTTATTTTTAAACGGAGCCCGATACGGGCTTCTTTTGTAGTGCAAAAAGGGTAATCGGGGGCCATATTGAGCCCGGATTGAGTGCAATGGCAATGGTAATCCAGTGTCAGGGCTGCCCCTGCAGTAAGGACACAGATGGCACGGTTAACGTTCAACCGGATCTGAATCACATGAAAACCGGCGCAGGGCTCATTAGATCCCGGCTTTCACACAACTTCAGAAATTTTTATTCCTTCCTCGCCACGCATACCCAGTGATCGTAGAACGCATCACCGGGACTTTCGCGCACCTCGACCGTCCGCCCCGCCTCTTCTCCCCATTCCCGGATCAGGTGCGTTTCCGGTTCGGTCCCGACCGTGATCAGTGTCTCTTTGCTCACGGCAAAAGCCCGGCCGCGATCTGGTGCCACATGTCGGCGGAAAACGTGTTGATCTCGCCCATCATGATCCCGATGGCTCTGGGCACCGGTTCGGTATACGCGGCGACCTGCGTCGCATCGAGGCACATCGTCTCCTCCGGCAGCAACCGGCCCTTCTCGATGCCGAGCGAGAGGAGCGCCGGGTCGTTGTCGTACGAGAGCGGGGTATACCCCAGTTCACGGAGCACGAGCGAGCCGACACCCGAACCGCAGCCGCAGTCGATGCAGGTCTCGCCTTTACCCTTTCCCCAGACCCCTGCGATCACGTCCGCGAGGATACCCTTCCTGACCGGGTTTAAGTCCTCCATGGCGGACGGCACCTCATGTGCAAGCAGCAGGGAGAAATATTCCCGGACTGCCGCCGCCCAGACGGCCCGGTCCTCCTGGTAGATCTCGCCGTTCACCTGCTCGAAGGCATCGATCAGGTCGACGCTCGGGTGCCGGCAGAGAAACGAGCCTGCGATCCAGCCGGCCTTCTCGTGGAATGCGATCGCGATCGGATCGTCGTGCTCGTCCACGAGCATCCTGCCCTCGTCCCCGTTGTCCGCGGCAAGCATATCTGTGAACAGCGGATCGGTAAGATCGGCAAACGAGGGTTCGATAAACGCGAGAGTGTCCACTTCGAGAATTTCTGCGGCCTTCATGAGGCTTACTCCCCCCGCTCGATGTGCATCCCGTGCGGGGCCTCGATGGTCCCGTCAATCCTTGCCTCTTCGTGCAGGAAGAGTCTCCTTTGCAATCACGTCGCCGAGGATATGGGCGCCTTTCTTCACGTACACCTTCCCGCTGCCTTCGACATTCCCGTGCACGGTCACCCCGCCGGCGACCCGGATCGTGCTCCGTGCCCGGAGGCTGCCGAAGATCACGGTATCTTCAAGGACATCGATCGAACCGGCCCGGATGTTGCCGTGCAGCCGGCACTTCTTCCCGATCTTCATCGATGACGGGACCGAGAAGACCTTCATGTTCATCTTTGACCGGGCCGGGATCATGAGCGGGACCTCTACCTTCCCGTCGTCCTCAGTAAAGAGGTTGTCAAGGATCCGGTCGAGTTCCTTCTCGTTTTCTATCCTGAGCATCGTCATGAGGTAGATGAGGATAAAGACGAGCACCGGCATCGGGTTTCGCACCGCAATCTCGCCGGTCGCCTCGAACCCCTGGGCGATCTCCACCTTCTCGCCGATATCGAGTGTCCCGCTCACCACCAGTTTCCCGGCAATTTTGACGCCCTCGCCGATGTACGCGTCCTGTTTTGCGATCACGTCGCTCCCGATCTCGCAGAGGTTTCCGATCCGTGCGTCGCCGCTTGCCCAGACATACTCGCGGATCGTTGTCGATTCGCCCACGTAGACGTCCTTACCCCGCAGCCCGTAATCGATCTGACAGAACTCGCCGACCATGATGTCCCGGTCGGTCTTGATGCTGTGCTCCTGGAGTTCCGTCCCGTCGGGAAGGAGACAGTGCTTATGCCAGTTTTTTACCGAATCCCCGCTCATCGATCCCCCACAGGCGCCCTCATCGTTGTCATGCCCCGTACTTGTGTGCCTGGTTTATCAGGTCGATCGCGGTCGGCAAGAGGCCGGCGCCCGTGATCCGGCAGAGACCGCCTTTTGCACAGGAGCGCTCCCCGTACTCGGTAACTTCGTCCACCCGGACACCGTCACCGTGGATCAGCACCGGCACCGGGTCGGCGCTGTGGTCCTTGATGCAGCAGGGCGTGGAGTGGTCGGCGCAGATGACGATGATGCAGCCCCTGAGTTCGAGGAGCGGCGGGAGCACGGTGTCGACTTTCTCGATGAAGCTTTTTTCTGGGCCGCAAGCCCGTCATGGCCTGACTCGTCTGCTCCCTTGATGTTCACGAGGACGAAATCCTTTATCTCCAGCTCTTTGACCGCTGCAGTGATCTTCCCTTTGATATTGCTGTCCTGCGAGCCCGTGATCCCTTCGACCGGGACCTTGGTAAGGCCGACTGCGCTCCCGATGCCGGTGATGAGACTTGCAGCGGCAATCACGCTCCCTGACAACCCGTATTTCTTTTCGAACGGTTCGAAGTGGCCCATCTCGCCGGCGCCCCGCATCAGAACGATGTTTGCCGGGTTCTGCCCCTGTTTGAGGCGTTCCTTGTTCTCCGGGTGGTCGAAAAGGATCTTCTTTGACTGCCGGATGAATTCGTTGCAGACCTCTGCGGTCTTTTTGTCTTTTTCGAGTGCCCTGACCGGGGTGACGGTGAGGGGTGCCACGTGATCCTTCTTCGGGTCGTTCGAGGAGACACAGTGGCCGAGCCCTTCGCCTTTGAGGGCGAGTGCTGCCCGGTGACCTGCCCCGGACCGGAACATGAACTCCACGCCGAACTTCGAGAGATCGACCCCGTCCTGGATCGCCTTTGAGAGGGCCACCGTATCGTGGATCCGCCCGGCCCGCCGGTCGATCACGAGCCCTTCGGGGAGAGTGTCGCGTAGTTGCACCGGAAACCGATCATGCCCGGTTCCATGTGTATCCCCGAGCCTTCGCATTCGAGCGGGCCCCGGCCGGTGTAATAGGTATGGGGATCGTAACCGAGCAGGGCAAGGTGTGCGGTGTCTGACCCGGGCCGGATGCCGGTTGCAATCGTATCCATGATCCCGCACACGCCCTCTTTTGCGAGACGGTTGAGGTTGGGGCGGTGCGCCGCTTCAAGAGGGGTGAGGTTTCCGAGTTCCGGGCAGGGCCGGTCGGCCAGCCCATCAATAACGAGAAACAGGATCTTATGGGCGGTCATTCTTATGGAGTGTTTGACGCGCGGATTAATTATGTTTCCCGGTTACGCTTTGGGAAACAGTACGTCGTAACCGGCCCGGGTAAAAAATCCGCGGGTGGAATAAACCCATACCTGGACCGGCGTCGT
>CAWBMY010000014.1:0-17316 GCA_963790005.1 uncultured Methanoregulaceae archaeon | reverse complement strand
ACCATCTCTTTAATACGCACCATTTCCAATATTACTCCCACATACCCCCGTAGGGTATTGCCAACGAGGCCGCTACTCTAATATATTTGGAAGTCGCACCATCTGGTATGGCAAAGACCCTGACCCCAGACACTGGACGATCAGGTAAAGATGGGTCATATCAGTCAACCAGAGGCCAGCCTCATCTCATCCTTTATTTTTGAGATTCAGGCCCAGCGTGGATCAGCTGACAGCACCATGCTGACCCGCTCCTGATCCCTGATCCGGGTCGCAGTCACTCTCCACACATTTCGGATCCAAATTGGATAATCTGGAAACTGAAGAAGTTTTTCCGTCTGTTAAACCAGATTCGCCCAAAGTGGAATTTCCAAAAATTACCTCAACGACCAGATAAAAAGCCCTCAAACGCTTCCTTCTCTGGCGCATAGAAAACGGCGTCACCACCCTCAATGAAAAAAAGATACGGGCCATTAAAGCACCCGGTATGGACTGGAGCACCAAAAAACCCGGTGACATGCTCACCAAAGAAGAAGTCCTGACCATCATCAAAGCCTGCACCAGTTCCCGGGACCGCGCCATTGTCAGCATGCTCTATGATGGCAGCCTTCAGCCCGGTTAATGTTCCGGCAACTCACCTGGGCCGCAGTCACCTTTGACGATTACGGCGTACATGATCCGCACCGCAGCCAAAACCGGCAAGGAACGGACCATCCGCCTCACCTTCAGCACCCCCTACCTCTCACAATGGAGATCTGATTATCCCGGAGAAACGGAAGGCTTCGTCCCGGTCTTTGTCAGCCATCATACCTACCCGGACTAGACGGAGGTGATCACGTTCCCCTCGAAATGGACGCCATCGTCCGGCTAATACCGGAGCCTCCGCGACAAGAACCGGGATCAAGAAACTTCAGCCCTCCCTCTTCCGTCCCTCCCGAATTACTCACGATGTCGAGGACGGTTATGATGCCAGTTATCTCATGCTTAAAAACTGGGGAACTCTTAAAACCCCCATGCTCCAGGTCTACGCAAAACCCGGGGCCGAATACATGACCAATTACGCCCTCGAAAAAGACCGGTATCCCGACGCCGGGCAAAGTAGCGGGCGCCTCAAGGCCCTCGACCCAATTACCTGCCCCCGGTGCAGCACCCTCAACCCGCCCGGCAAGAAGTTCTGCGGCCAGTGTGGGCAACCCACTGACCTCGGAGGCCAAAACAAAACGTCTCTGATGACAGGGCGGACAAGGATCCGGCAACTCCTATCAGCGAAAACCCGACCGTCCAAGCAGATCTTTATATGTGAACTCATCAAGGAACTGAAGCAAAACACGCCTGATCCCGATCTGGGGATACAAAACCTTTATTTTAACATATGTGCTATACTGTAAGTGCTTACAGATTGCACAGTTCTGTAAGCAGAGAGATGAGAAAAAAGCACATCCTGTAAGAATTGATGAATTGTTCGAAGTTGTAGCGCCGTATGAACACTGGTGAAGGCACCGAAGTTGGGATCGAAGGTTATTGAAGAAATGGTCGAGGTTGCAAGCAAAAGAATTCCTGTCAGGGAAGGCGTATGGGAGTCTCTTTCAGACTCTGAAAAAAACCGGGTCAGACCTACGATTGATTCTCTTGGAAGAGGTTGATTGCAATCAAGCAGGAGCGCGATTTTCTGGCCCATCTGGATGAGATTGGTAAAGAACTGACGAATTTATCAGTCTCTCCGAGGCGGCAAACGATTTTGAACATAAAGGATGTCCTTATAGAGGTGTTGCTTATTGGCGATTTAGATGGCTTGTCCGAATAGGACAGGTTCGACAAAAGGGATTAACAGATAGTAGATGTTCCAGAGTGACAAGATCGGAAAACGAACTATCAGGAGGGTATCCACGGAAAGTAACCAGATAAGAGACCGTGGGACCTCATCTATGCCTCATATCCGCATGTTGAATGATCCGTAAAGTGCAAATGGGGTCGAATGTCTCCATGGGAAACCGACTGAAAAACATATCGGATGCATATCGGAACGGATATACACCATTATCTTCAGGATTCACAAATAATCCTAACATTGTTCAAGTGCTTGAAATCGATACGATCGAGCAGGCACACAAGAGATATGGCCGCTACTACTGACGGTAGTAGCATCCCCACTCTTCTATTCTGAAAGTTTTTTATACGTGTCACTTGTCGTCGATATGTTCGACCTGACGAAGAATTATTATCCGGCACTCGGGAATAAAGGATTTAGTGTCCCGGTATATCCGATGGGGCCTGTGAAACAACATTCGAGACCCGTCCTGAGCAGGGACTGCTTCAGAGCTGTTGACGCTGAACAAAGCCGGAATGTTGCTTTAACAAGGGTTTATTTTGGTTACTACCCGTGGGTTTAACCCCCAGCTAACAGCGGTTTCAAGAATCAGCCACACTTGAGGGACACCGCGGCAGTCCCCACTTCATTCTGATGAAGGATGTGATTTAAATGATGGTAAAGATTCTCATTTTATACGTTCAGAATCTACAATCAGCCATCCCTCGTCATCAGGAGGAAAATATTTGCTGCATTAAGTCCACTGGACCAGATTGCGGCACAGGCGCTGGAGAAATGCGGAATCGTTACAGATAGTTGACCAAAGCGAAGACCTCTCATCCAGGTGATTCCATTGAGAAAACAAAGAATCATCTGGTTAAGTCTATCCGGAGGCTTTGAACCTCCTTGCCCAGCGAAGACCCGACGAGGCGTCTGAGCGACCCCGAAGGGGTGGGGACATTCTTGACGTTCGGCGAGCGGCAGGGGGGCCCCCGCGCGCAGCGCGGGGCCCTCCCGCCTCGTCCCTCTATTACTTGTTAAGAACACCTTGACAACTGAAAGGAGGATTGAAAAGGTGAACTATTTATGAAGGACGCCCTCGACACCTTTTCAAACGACCTCTTCAATTTTTTTAAGGCACATGCTGATGGCCGGATTGAACTTTTAACGATCAGCCTTCCCCGGGGGTCTCTCCTTAACCTGGAGGATTGTCTTAAATTCTCTCATCATACACATCGTCGGGAGAAAGAAAAAATCCTCTATACCGTATGTCGGGGTTCTTGTGGGAGTTCCTCCGGAACATGCTCATATCCTCTGGGTAAAACCCTACGTCCGCTATGCTCGTCTCAAATGGATGTGGCATGAAATCACAAATGGTCCGGCGACCGGCATTACCTCGAAGAACGGGTCCGGGGTGACAAATCCAAAAGAAATGAGGTTTCGGCGTCTCGTAAACTATCTCGTAGAACAGGAAAATCATCACGGCTTCCCGGTAAGTTTCATTCATTCCCATAAATGGCTCGCACAAAGTAAGGAGAAATCTCGACGGATGAGCAGGCTGTTTTCAAGGGGTTAGAGGATGCCAAAACATCCTGAATCCCCTTATTTTGGTCTCCCGGAAAAGAAGTCTCGTAAATCGAAAAAAAACAAGTACAAGCGCGGCGGTATTTGAAAGAACTTGACAACAACTCCTGCTAAAAGATGATGAGATTGATGAATACACCTTGACCAAACATGAAAAGGAAGTGCTGACGATGAATCATGAAATATCGATGGCATATACTGAAAAAAAATAATGGGGGGACTTTCTATCAAACCGATTTTTATTGATGCGTGTCAGGAAGAATACAGGTTATTATAGGGGTGGAAACGTTTGAATTGTTGGAACTGCTGAATAGGATGAATGTGCCAGAGGTGCAAGCACCGTTGCCAAAGCGATCATCATCATCATCGCGAATACGACAGTAACAATTATGACTGCCAGAATGACGAAGATAATCAGGTGGGCTGTCTTTGTCGGAAGAAATGGAATTTCTTTGTTGTTCATCTTTTTAGCGGTGGAATATGCATCGTATATCCCGAACAGCCAGACAAGCATTCCTGGTAGAATAAGGAGAAAAAGACCTATCATCGTTCCGAACAAGATTGCAAATCCTCTTGCCATCTGCCCGTCATAAACCTGGCCCAATCCCGGTATAAAGAATGAACATACCGCTGCTAAAACCGGACTTTTCTCTTCAGTCACAGGTTGGGCAACAGGTTGACGATCTCTTTTTGCTGGGGAGGATTTACATTATTGAATTTTGTGCCGCAGTTATCACAAAAATTTGATGTCTCACTTGCGAGAGCCTTGCCGCACTCAGGACAATATTTCATATAATTCAGTAATTTATAAAACAAAACGAAATATCTTTTCATCATCTGCCTTTGCTAATTGATTGCATGAGCTCCCTAAAACAGTGACGATCACGATGCGAAGCATGGTGAGAGGAGCGGGCCTAGAGCAGATGCATTGAAGCGAGCCTGCGAACGCAGTGGATCGTCAACGTTCTGACAGGACAATCCCAAAAAGCAGTGAGGCGATGTGAAGCGAGCCGGAGTGCAGTGAGCGCAAGCGAACGGAAATGAGGATGAGCGAATATGATCGAGCGTTCATCCCTTTAACATAATTGCATGAAATGAAGGATATCGGTTTTTTGGCTGTTCCCGTGACCTATCTAAGGCAATGAAAAGACCCGTGAAAGAAAACCCCTGATATACCTGGCTCAGCAACACCTTGCACCGCCCAGACCGGGGACTGAAGAAGATATAATTCTTCGGCGAAATCCGAAATTGAAAATTAGAGAATAAGGTGGGGAATCTCAAAATCTTCTAATCTTTCTCTTTTGAAGTTCAGAAATTTGTTTAGATAATGTCAAGATCTCTGAATTTTGTTTGGGAGACTGCCCCAAATAACAGTAAGTCCGAAAAAATAAACCCCGATTCCCACCGCTAAATAAGCCTCATCAAAATACGTAATGTATAGGTTGTATTGGTTGCACTAGACAAAATTAAATTGATTATTGGAATAAAAATAATTACAATCCCTACAACTGCTAATAATAATCCTGCTGCAAATTGAGGCCGGTCGATTTTTTTATCGGTCTCATTGATAGATTCGTTCATTTTCTTTAAAAGGTTAAATTTATGTTTAAAAAATTCTTTCATAATATCAAGGGAAACTACTCGTTCCAAATCCAATCCCTTTATGTTTTGGTATTAACGATTAGCATGTGGTGTAGGCCGATGTCTTTTATTTGAGGGACCTTTACAATTAAGTGGGGTTTTTGACGTGCTTTTACAAATTGGACAAACATAAATCACTATTTTTTCCCATATCTTTTTTTTTATCACGTTTCGGAATATTAATGTATCGTAACGGTCGGGACTCGATTGATTAAGCATTGAAATACCTGCGCGCGTATAATAAATTTAGGAAAGTTATCGTCGTAGAACCTTGAACAATAAAGGTCAACCCCGGCTGATGATTTACCTCATCATCAATGCTTTTTTGTGATCAGACATTGACATAAGAGGGATAAGATCACAAATCTAGAAATTGTTAGATTAGTGGTCTCATCGTGAGCACCCCCGTAGTGTAGCGGTCAATCATGCAGGACTTTGGATCCGGCAACACCAGTTCGAATCTGGTCGGGGGTATTTATTAAGTCAGCTGGAATCGGGCATTCTGTGAAGAGTATCAGCCATTTCCAGAAACAAGAGATTTTTTGAAGTAAATTGATTCCTGCAATTACCCTGAACAAAAAAAGGAATATCAATTGGAAAAAAGTGGAATATTTGGAAATTTTTCAACAATGACACCGGAACAAATCCCGCACCAGATCCGGAATTTCCGAAGGCCGGGAAACGACCGGAATATCCATCTTCTTAAGTTTCGCGATCTTGGATTTGGCATCGCTCTCCCCGCCCTCCACAATCGCGCCGGCATGTCCCATCCGTTTATCCGGTGGCGCTGAAACTCCTGCAATGTAGGCGACAAGCGGGACCTCCGTATTCCGGGCCGCTTCCGCCTCAAGGTTCCCGCCCACTTCACCGATCAACACCACGGCCTTTGTCTCCGGGTCCTCTGCGAACTGTTCCAGCACATCTGCAAATGTCTGGCCGATCACCGGGTCGCCGCCAATACCGACAACCGTGCTCTGCCCGATCCCGGCCCGGGTGAGTTCATCGACCACTTCGTACGTGAGCGTCCCGCTCCGGGAGATGACCCCGACATGGCCCCTCGAAAAGAGCCCTGCCGGCATAATCCCCATCTTTACTTCCCCGGGCGAGAGGAGACCCGGGCAGTTGGGCCCGATCACGGCGCAGCCCTTCATCTCTGCATAGGCAATCGCTTTCATCGTGTCGTGCACCGGGACATGCTCGGTGATCGCGACGACCAGTTCGAGACCGGCATCTGCCGATTCCATGATGGAGTCTGCCGCTGCGGTCCCCGGCACAAAGATCACGCTCGCAGTTGCGTCCTGTTCTTTGAGTGCCTCTTTTACCGTGTTATAGACCGGGACGCCATGCACCGTCTGGCCGCCTTTCTTTGGCGTGACACCTGCGACAACGCCCCGCCCTCCGACCTGCCGGGCATACTCGTTCATGAGCCCGATGTGGTACTCGCCCTGCCGGCCGGTCGCGCCCGCCACGATAATACCGGTCTTCTTGTCCCCGTAGATCATTTCACAACCTCCACGGCCCTTTTTACCACAAGATCCATGGTGTCGAGCATCTCGTAGCCTTTTTCCGAGAGAAGTTTTCGCCCCTCTTCCGCGTTTGTTCCGGCAATCCTGACGATCACCGGCACACTGACACCGGAGGCAATGATGCCCCGTGCCACTTCATCGCAGCGCGTGATGCCGCCGAGCAGGTTGACGACAATGACTTTCACATTCGGGACGCTGGCAACGAGGCGCACCGCGTGCATCACCCGCTCGCTGTCCGCACCGCCGCCCACGTCAAGGAAATCTGCGGCCTTGCCGCCGTAGAACTCGATGAGGTCGAGCGTTGACATCGTGAGGCCGGCCCCGTTCCCTATGACCCCGATGTTACCGCCCAGTTCGACAAACGAGAAGCCGTGTTTCTCGGCCTCCCGCTCGCGCTCGGTCAGGTCCCGGTTGACCGCAATACCCTGGCGGGCAAGGCTGTTGTCATCGATGATCAGTTTGGCATCGGCCGCATAGACGCCGCCCGGTGTCGTGACGAGCGGGTTGATCTCGGCAAGGAGCGCGTCCTTGTGGCAGAATACATGGTACAACCGGTTGACGCTCTTCTGGATATCGGTCGGTGCATCGCCGCAGAGTTCCCGCAGGAGAAATCCCGGTACATCCGGGAAGAAGCGGGCAGAAACTGACCGAACGGACCGCACCCGGATTTTTCCGTGCGGTCTCCTCGATATCCATCCCGCCGGTCTCTGCAAAGAGGATCACGGGCTGTTTCTTTGCCCGGTCCATCGTGATGCTCACAAAGTACTCGTGCTGGATATCGAGGCGCTCCTCGATCAGGATCCTCTGGACGGGGATGCCCTTGATCGTGGTGTTGAAGAGTTTCCGGGCTGTTTCAATGACCGTGTCCCGGTCGGCCATCAGGACGCCCCCGGCCTTTCCCCTTCCCCCGACGTCCACCTGTGCCTTGACCGCAACCTTTCCCTTGATCGCGTCCATGTGGAGGAGGATCTCCTCGTGTTTGCTTACCAGGATGCCGGTTGGCACCCTGATTCCCTCTTCGGCAAAGAGTTGTTTTGCCTCGTACTCCAGTAGTTTCATGGCTGTTTCTTCCCTCCGGCAAGTGCGATCCCGAGTTCCATCGCCTTGGTGTTGAGCGCTTCCGTACCTTTCGGCACGGAATCGAGGATGGCCTTTTTCAACGCTTCTTCACTTACCACATGTGTATAGCCGACAAGCGCCCCGAGCATCACGATATTTGCCACGATGTCCCGGCCAAGCGTCGTCTTTGCCTCGGCAGTCGCCGGGATCTCGTAGAACGTGCAGCCGGGCCGCGAGTGGACAAGCGTGGAATCGAGGATCATGACCGCTTCGGGCCGGGCCGCGGCGCCGTACTTCTCGAACCCTTCCTGCGACATGATGACAAAGACATCGGGAACCGACACTTCGGGGTACAGGATCTCCTCGTCATCGATGATCACCGCGCTCATGGACGCCCCGCCCCGGGCCTCGGGCCCGTAGACCTGTGTCTGCACGGCAAACTTATCGTCGTACATCACGGCAGCCCTCCCGAGGATGACCGTGGAGAGGATGATCCCCTGCCCGCCAAACCCGGAGAACCTGACCTCGCGTCTCATGGCTGTGCCTCCTTTGGCGCGAGGCCCATCGCGGGCCGGCTGCGCTTCATGAGTTCGCCGACCACGTACATGTCTTCAGGGATCGCTTCACCCTGTTCGAGCAGCCGGTCCCGCTTTGCTTTTAAGAGCGAGTGCGCCTTGATGTACTCGATCTGGTCGGCGACCTGACGGAACTTGTTCCGGCGCCCGAAGTTCGTGGGGCACTGGACGAGGGCCTCGATAAACGAGAACCCCGGTGTCTCAAGGCCGGTCTTTACGGCACGTTCGAGTTCCTTGACATGGTACGATGTCCAGCGGGCGACATAATTCGCACCGGCAGCGATAGCCAGTTCCGAGAGATCGAATGCCGGCTCTGCGCACCCGTACGGTGTTGTCGTCGACATGCAGCCCCGGGGCGTGGTCGGGCTGCCCTGCCCGCCGGTCATCCCGTAGATCTGGTTGTTCATGCAGACCACCGTGAGATCGATGTTCCGGCGGCAGGCGTGGATAAAGTGGTTGCCGCCGATTGCGGCGAGATCCCCGTCCCCGGTAAAGACCACGACGTGGAGTTTCGGGTTTGCCATCTTGACCCCGGTTGCAAAGGCAAGCGCCCGCCCGTGGGTCGTGTGCAGGGAATCGGTGACGATATAGCCCGGCGCCCGCGACGAACAGCCGATCCCGGAGACAAAAACGGTGTCCTCTTTCTTCCATCCCATCGAATCAACGGCGGCAAGCGTACAGTTGATGATCGTGCCGTTCCCGCAGCCGGCGCAGTAGATATGGGGGAGCCGGTCCTGCCGGAACCAGTCCTCGAAGCTCATGCCCCTGCCTCCCATACCGTATACAGTTCAGCCGGTGTATGCAGTTCCCCGCCAATCTTCGGGACTGATGTAACCGGTACTTTTGCGTGCCGTTCGATCTCCCGGGCGATCTGGCCGAGATTGAGTTCGGGCACGATGAACCGGTGGGCGTGCTTGAAAAGCGCAAGCGCGTGGGCAGGGAACGGCCAGACGGTCCGGATCCGCAAAAAGCCGATCTTCTTCTCCGGGTGATCGTGGATCACCTGCTGGACGGTGCGGACGGGTGCGCCGTACGCGATAAAGACCTGCTCTGCATCGGGATTGATCACATCGAAATCCGCAAGTTCCTGTGTTGCCAACTCGATCTTGTCCACGAGCCTTTTTACGAGCGCGGCGTGCAGCCCGGGGTTCGTCGCGCACGGGTAGCCCCGCTCATCGTGCGTGAGTCCCGTGACGTGCGTCCCGTACCCTTTCCCGAATTCGGGAAATCCCGGGAACAAGGTCTGCACCCGGCTTAAACGGCAGGGTGCCGGGCACAAAAGCCGCCGGCCGGTGTGTTCGACCGCATCCGGAACAATGATGCGTTCCCGCATGTGCCCGATCACCTCGTCGGCCATCAAAAAGACCGGCACCCGGTACTTGTCGGCGAGGTTGAACGCCTTTGCCGTGAGGTCGTACATCTCCTGCACGCTCGCAGGGCAGAGCGCGATTATTGCATAATCCCCGTGCGACCCGAACCGGCACTGCATCATATCCCCCTGTGCCGCCATCGTGGGCTGCCCGGTGGAAGGTCCGCCCCGCTGGACGTTTACGATCACGCAGGGCGTCTCGGTCATCGCCGCGTACCCGAGGTTCTCCATCATCAGGGAAAAGCCCGGGCCGCTCGTCGCGGTCATCGCCCGGGCACCGGTCCACGAGGCGCCAATCACGGAGGCGATGCTCGCGATCTCGTCCTCCATCTGGATAAAGACCCCTCCTTTTTTCGGGAGTTTTGCCGCCATATGCTCGGCGATCTCGGTCGAGGGGGTGATCGGGTACCCGCCAAAGAACCGGCACCCCGCCGCAAGCGCCCCTTCTGCCGAGGCGATATTTCCCTGCCAGAATTCAGTCCGCGTCAATATTCAATCGCCACCTTGTGGAGTTCGTACGGCTCTTCCTCGACCCAGTGGATCGCCTGGTCGGGACAGGTGAGCTGGCAGACGCCGCAGAGTCGCCGGCCGTAGAGATGGAAAAGCCGGCAGTTGGTGCAGCGCTCCGGGCGGTCGAGTTCCGGTACCACAATCCCCCGCCGGTTGGGGTGCTTCCCCTCCTTAAAAATCTTGTACGGACAGACCTTTGTACAGAGATTGCAGCCCTTGCACCGGGTCTCGTCTATGGCGAGTTTCATGTGATGTGTCCTATGTATGTAGCCGTTGAGCCGAAAAAAACCTATTTGTTATACGCATTCCGTTTTCTGCTCTCTGCCGAAGATTTTTTTCGCGTTCTCCTGCACGGCAGAAAAGAGGTCGTTCCCCTCCGAATCGATCCCGACCACGAGCGGCAGCCGGTCGAGTTCGATCACCCAGACCGCTTCAGCCATGCCGAGGTCGGGAAAGTGCACGCCCTTTAAGGTCATGTGGGATGCGGCAAGCGCCGCACATCCCCCGGTGAAAGCGAAGTAGACGCCCCGCCCCCGGAGTCTGTTCTTTCACGGTGCTGCCCATGCCGCCTTTCCCGATCAGCGCCCGGACTCCCTTATCGAGCAGGAACCCCGAGAGTGCATTCATCCGTGCTGACGTTGTCGGACCTGCCGCGACGATCGTTTTGTCTTTTATGACCGGCCCGCAGTGGTAGATCACGGCCCCTTCCGGGTCAAACGGGATGCCCTCTTTCTGCATCCGCAGGTGTGCCTCGTCCCGTGCGGTGTAGACGTGGCCCGAGAGTTCGACCTGATCGCCCGCCCTGAGTGCGAGAATTTCGTCGCCGAGCGGTGTGTGGAGTTGTATGCTCACCATTCCACCTCCACGGTCGCATCCCGGTTCGCCCAGCACTGCACGTTCACGGCCACCGGCAGTGATGCCGTGTGGCAGGCTGCCGTCTTTACCTTGACCGCAAGTGCAGTCGTGCTCCCGCCAAGGCCCATCGGGCCGATCCCAAGCGTGTTCACCGCGTCGCAGAGCTGCTGCTCGAATTCCGTCATCTGGTCGATGGGCTGGAGCAGCGCCTCTTTTGCAAGCGCCGTGACGCCGTCGAATGTCCCGCCAATCCCGACGCCGAGCACTACCGGCGGGCAGGGCCGGCCCCCGGCAATCAGCATGGTCTCGACAACGACCTCCCCGATTTTATCAGTCTGCGACGGGAGGAGCATCACGACCCGTGAGACATTCTCCGCCCCGGCACCCTTGGGCAGCACGGTCACCGTAAACTTTTCCCCGGGCCGCACGTGGATTGCAGGCATCCCGGCGCCTGTGTTATCCCCGGAGTTGTGACGGGTGAGGGGATCGACAACGTTCGGGCGCAGCGGGATCTCCTGTGTTGCCCTGCGGATGCCGTCGGCGACCGCATCGAACAGGGCCTGGGAATAAGGAACTGACGGGGGCAGGGTGAGGTAGACCACCGGGACCCCGGTGTCCTGGCAGAGGGGCACCCCGAGGCGTTCCGCGGCGAGGATATTTTGTGCGATGTTCCCGTACTCCCCCTGTGCTACGCTGCTTGTCTCTCCCGCTGTCGCTTTTTCTATCGCCCGTTTTACATCGGGAGGCAGGGTGATGACTGCCTCCCTCATGGCCCTGCACGTGGCATCTGCGAGTGCCGCCTGCAGATCCTCCGGTCCTCTGCACTGCATTTAACTATAGTTGAGCGGCGGGGAGATTATATACTGTGCGAATGGCAGCAGCTGCCGTGCGAGAATCCTGTATACTGCCGTACCGGTGGAAACACTCTAAAAAAAGAAAAAAAAGGGAAAAAAATTACTTCTCTGACGCCCTTGTGTGCCCGCACCTTGTAGGTCAGGCAAAAATTGTTACTTCTTGCCGCCCTTGTGTGCGCCGCCCTTGTGGTCGGCACCCTTTGCGGCCTCTGCGCCCTTTGCCGGTTCTGCCTTTCCCGGTTCTGCCTTTGCGGGTCCTTTTCCACCCTTGTGGTCGGCACCCTTTGCGGCCTCTGCGCCCTTTGCCCGGTTCTGCTGCTGCCGCCGCCGCTGCTGCTTCGGCCTCGGTTTCGACCTTGACCGGTGCTGCGATCTTATCCCCGGCAATCTTCGGTGCTGCGACGATCCTGCCGCTCACCTTGATCGTGTGAACCTTAAGATGGGACGGGGTCGGGAGCTTGTGTGCCCCGTTCCTCATCGCTGCCTTGATCTTGTCCAGGGTACTGGGGCGTGGAAAAGACCGTGAAGATTAACTGGCCGGCCTCGACCCGTGCTGCAGTCCCGACGGCCTTGCCGAATGCAAGGCGCATCCCTTCCGAGACACGGTCTGCACCTGCGCCGGTTGCCTGCTTGTTCTCACGGAGGACATGGTGCGGGTAGACGCGGACCTTGAAGTGGAAGTTTGTCCTTCCGACATCCTTCAAGAGTTTCCTGTTGATCGAGATACGGGATGCCTCAAGAGCGCTGTGCCGGATCTGGCAGGTCTCTTCAACGATCAGGTCAACCTCAGTCGGGAATTCCTGGGAAAGGTTTCCCATCTCGAACTGTACGATTTTGCTGCCAGGAACCCCGCCCATATACTCTCTCCGAGTATAGGCTTTCTTTGCAAGATTCCTGTACATCTTTCCCGGTTTTCTTACCATCGCGTCCTACTCCTGTGTATGAATCGTAAAAGCAGGCACGAAAAAGCGTATATTGTATGGCCATCGTGCCGGCACACTTCACAAACTGCTTTAATAAAATAGAGATGTGGCGTATTAAACCTTACTGGACTGCGCAATTGCCACTTATAAGGTCAAGGATATCGCGCCGGAGCGTTGCGAATTCCACGCTGGTGCGGTCGCGGGGGCGTGGCAGGTCTATGGGGACGATTTTGCAGACCCGGCCTGGCCGGGGAGAAAGCACAATGATCCGGTCCGACAGGTAGACTGCCTCGTCCACGCTGTGGGTGATAAAGATAATCGTTTTTCTGGTTTTCTCCCAGATCTCCAGCAGTTCTTTCTGGAGCATGTTACGGGTCTGTGCATCAAGGGCCCCGAAGGGTTCGTCCATCAAGAGGATGACCGGGTCAAGTGCGAGAGCACGGGCCACCGCCACTCTCTGCCTCATCCCGCCGGATAATTCAGATGGGAAACTGTTCGCAAACTGGGTAAGGCCGACCAGTTTGAGGTACTGCTCCGCGATCCGGTACCGCTCATCGCGTGGCTTTTTCTGCATCTCAAGGCCGAAAGCGATGTTGTCCATCACGTTCCGCCAGGGAAAAAGGGAGTATTCCTGGAAGACAAACCCGATCTTCGGGCTGGGCCCCCGCATCTCCTCCCCGTCGAGGACAATCGAACCGCTCCGTGCCGGTATCCAGGCCGGCAATAAGGCGTAGGAGCGTCGTCTTGCCGCATCCGGAGGTCCGAGGATACAGACAAATTCCTTATCATCCACCTTGAGGCTGATATGGTCCAGTGCCGTCAGCACCGAGCCGTCATCCTTTGTGAACTCCTGTGTCAGATCGCTTATGACAAGCCAGCCCATATCAGGCCACCTCCCCTACCTGCCAGCTCAGGAAGTGCCGGTCCATGTAATACCGGAAGCTCATGTCGAATGCGAGCCCGATCAGGCCCAGGAGGAGCATGTACACCACGACACAGTCCATCTGGTGCAGGTCATAATAGAACCAGAGCGACATGCCGAGGCCGTTGTTGGATACCCCGAAGAGTTCTGCGGCGACAAGGCACATCCAGCCCACGCCCGTTGCGATCCTGTATCCCGGATGCAATGGAGGGCAGGGCTGCGGGGAACGCGACGTGACGGATGAGCGACAGGCTTTTCGTGCACCCCAGCATCCGGCCAGCCTCGACGTAGATCTTGGGCACGCTCCGAAAACCGCTGTAGGTATTGATAATGATGGGAAAGACTGCCCCGATAAAGATGACAAAACCTGCCGATGAAGCAGTCAGGCCAAACCAGATGATGGCAAACGGGATCCAGGCTAAAGGTGGGATCGGCCGGAGAATCTCGACAACCGGGTCAAGGAATGCATCAAACTTCCTGCTCCATCCCATCGCAATGCCGATCGGGATCCCGACAAGGAGCGCCGCCCCAAGGCCAATCGCGAAGTGGATCATGCTCACTTCGAAATCCAGAAGCAGCCTGCCTTTTGCGACAAGACCGATAAAAGCAAAGAGAACGTCAGGAGGGGACGGCAGGATAAACGTGTTGGCGACGATGACTGCGGCAGCAATCTCCCAGATCAGGAGCGCCAGCAGCAGGGCACACACCCCGTACCACCGGTAGTTCTTCTTCCCGTTTGCAGTCATCATCTCTCCGTTCCTGTACAGGTCCTGCCGGCCGGAATCGAGTGCCTGCATCCCGGCTGAAGGTTATTCTCTGTAGAATTGAGGGGGGCTGCTAAAAATAAGTGTTGGTACCGGTGGCAAAGGCCGGTGCGTTCTGCTTAATTCTGGTACAGAGCTCAGGTCGAAGAGGTCGTCCTGTGTCAGGTTCTTCTTGATGTACCCGTTGTCGTACTGGAACTTCGCATAATCGAGAACAGGCTGGACGATGATAGCTTGGAGTCCGATGCCCAGTTGCCGTCCCACTCCTTGAGCGAAGCCTTGACATCGTCGAGTTTTGCGCCGGTCTTGTTGGCATAGATGGCCGCTGCCTCGTCAAGGTTTGCCTCGTTCCATGCAACCGCCTTGTTATTGGTCTTGATGATCTGCCGGACAATATCGGGGTGATTGCGGATCAGGTCTCCGCTCACAACGAGGACACAGCAGGTGTGGTTGGGATACATCTCCCCGGAGTGGACAACGATCTTTCCTGCACCCTGGTCGACGATCACGCTCGGTGACGGTGTCGGCAGGAAGACTGCATCGACCTTGCCGGCAGTAATTGCCGTTGTTGCATCGCCGGCAGAAGACATCGCCTTGATGATAACGTCGGTGCCCGGGGTGAGGTTATTCTTGGTAAGCCAGTCGCGCAGGACCGTGTCCTGGATACTGCCCGGCGGGGTACGTTGCAATCGTCAGGCCCTTGAGGCTCTGGGGACCGGTGTAATTAAGGCCGTTTCTTATGACAAGATCCGACCCCTGGGTGTTGACGCCCGGCAACGATCTTGGCATCAAGGCCGGTGCTGATGGCGGAGAGGACCGGTGCTGCCCCGACGTACGCAACATCGAGCTGCCCTGAAAGCATTGCCTGCATCTCGGGTGCACCGGTGGGGAACACGGTATCCGTTACATTGGTGACGCCGTACGGTGCGAGATCCTGCTGCAACCAGCCCTTGCTCATGGCGGTGATCTCTGCCATCTGGTGGGTGCTGGGCTGGTACCCGATACGGAGATCTTTTACGGTCGTTGCATTCGAGGAGGTACCTGACGACTGCGTGCAGCCGGCAGTGAATATACGAGTAGAAGGGCAAGCGCAACAAACGCGATTGCCGTGATCTTCATGGCTTTCATACGAATGGATTACCCGGTCAATAATAAAAAAGTGTAACATTCGGGCAATTTTTTTATCCTTTTGGGCAAATTTATCCTGAAAAAAATCACAATCAGATAATTAATTGACCTATATTGTCCACATACTCCCATCTGTCCGCTCCTCTTTTTCGTTCTTTTGTGGACAAAAAAGGAAAAATTTATCCTTATTTGTCCCTATTGTATCTTTAATATGGCACATGTGGACCCCATCGACCGGCTCATGCGCGCCGCTCTCATCTCTGATGAGGAGTTTGTCGCAACCTTAAACGACCTCTTAAAGAACGATCTGCGCATCAGCGTGCGGGATCTCGCGGCTCACTGCGGGATCGCGCAGAGTTCGCTCTATAAGATCCTGCACGGGAAACGCTCGCCCAACCTCTCGACCCTGCGGGAGATCGTAAAGGCACTGCGCCAGTTCTACCACATCGGGGATGAGAACTTTATCGGCCTGATCGCGGCCCGGCCGGTGCTCGAAAGTGTCGAGGAACGCCTTGCCGATGTGGACGGCCACCACATGCGGGTCCGGGAGTACCCGGTCCACACGATGGAGGATGCCATTGTCGCCGCGGTCCGTGCCGAACGGGAAGGGGCGATTGCGATTGTCTGTGCCCCTATCGTGTCCAGTATCATCGAGCAGCTCGTCCATGTCCCGGTGGCGACGATCATCCCCCGCGAGTCGGTCCAGCGGGCGATCGAGCTTGCCGCCCGGAAGGCGTGGATTTAATCGATCCACGCACAAACATGAGGTGACAATAAAGAACAGGATGAGGGTAAACGGATGCGGACCGATGTTGTGAGACTGGGACGCCTTTCGGGCGAGAGGACGGGGGAGATGATGCGTTTCTCTCGTCCATGCGATCCGACCGCTGTATTGCCGATGCCGATGTGCTGGTGGATATCGCCCATGTGCTGATGCTCGAACGCCAGAAGATCATCGGGACAGATATAGCAAAGCAGCTCCTCCCGGCGCTCCTCGAACTCAACAGCGAGGGAGTGCCCGAAGAGGTCTTTGACGACCGGTTCGAGGATGTCCATGCCGGATCGAATCGCTCATGATCGAGGCCGTCGGCCCCGATGTCGGCGGCCGCATGCACATGGGGCGGTCGAGAAACGACGAGGTTGCGACCTGTATCCGGTTCAAACTTCGGGAAGACCTGCTCAAGCAGATGGCAGCGCTCTTAAAAGTCCGGGAAGTGCTCATCGCCCTTGCCGAGACGCACCGGGAATCGTTCATGCCCGGGTTTACCCATATGCAGCACGCCCAGCCCACCACCCTTGCCCATCACCTCCTCGCCTACGAGCAGCAGTTCTCGCGGGACTTCGACCGGCTGCGCGACGCGTATGTCCGGGTCAACCTCTGCCCGCTCGGCGCTGCCGCGTTTGCATCCACCGGCTACCCCATCGACCGGGAGTCCACACGTCAAAACTGCTCGGGTTTGACGGTCTTGTCGAAAACACCATGGACGCGGTTGCCACCCGGGACTTCGCGCTTGAAACCCTTGGCGATCTCTCCATCCTCATGGCAAACGTGAGCCGGCTCTGCGAGGAACTGGTCATCTGGAGCACCTCGTTTGTGAAGTTTGTCTCGCTCGACGATGCGTTCTGCTCGACCTCGTCCATCATGCCGCAGAAGAAGAACCCGGACACCGCCGAGATCATGCGGGCAAAGACCGGGGCGGTCTTCGGGGCCTACACGGGAGCGCTCATGACGGTAAAGGGCCTCCCCATGAGTTACAACCGCGACCTCCAGGAACTCACGCCCAATATCTGGCGCGGGATGC